>JAHDID010000045.1 GCA_020630975.1 Verrucomicrobiota bacterium | reverse complement strand
AGAATCCCTCGAACGTTATTGGGAGGATGGCGAGCTGGTTAAATCACTAATCGGTAATGGCTGGATGCTCGGGGAAATAAACGCTACTTGAGCCAAAGACATTCTACCGATTTAAAAGTTTAGATTGTCTAACTTCGTAGAGAAAAAGAAAGTCATGCGCATCCTCATCACCGCTGGACCCACACGCGAGGCGATCGATCCCGTCCGCTACCTGAGCAATCGCTCCTCAGGGAAGATGGGCTATGCCATAGCCGAGGCCGCCATCGCCGCCGGGCACGAGGTGCTCCTAGTCTCCGGCCCCGTCTCACTCACCGCACCAGCCGAGGCCGAGCTCATCTCGGTCGAGTCTGCCGCACAGATGTATGCCGCTGTACGAGTCGCGATACTGCGCTGCGATGTGGCGATCCACTGCGCTGCCGTCGCCGACTACCGCCCAGCCCAAATCGCCAGCGAGAAGCTCAAAAAAACCTCCGAAAATCTCACTCTAGAGCTAGAGAAAACCGAAGACATCCTCGGCAGCTGCCGGAGTCCATTTGGTTTCGAGGGCACACTGATAGGCTTCGCCGCCGAGACCGAAAATCTCGAGGCAAACGCCCTAGCAAAACTCGAGCGCAAAGGCTGCGACTACCTAGTCGCCAACGATGTCTCCCGCAAAGACATCGGCTTCGATCAGGATGAGAATGAAGTGATCATCTTTGGTGCCGACGGCAGCCGGCAGGCTTTGGCCAAGCAAGAGAAGCGGGAACTCGGGAAAGCGATTTTAGAGCTGATCCCAGCTAGGGAGAATCCATAGGGCTCAAGGAGGGGCTGCTTTTAGCTGCCCGGCAGGCTGAGCCAAAGACTTCAGCCGAGGTAGCCGGGCAGCTAAAGGCAGCCCCTCCTTGAGCTCGAATTGCTCTATTTCTCCAGAGCCGAATCGACCCTCCGATACACAGTTCGCATCCCATGCTCGGGCTGAAACACTAAACTTCCGCGCTCCATCCAGGCAGAAGTCCATAGACAATACTCTTTAGTGTACTCCAATTTTAAACCCCTCAGTCTAAAGGGATACACATTCCGGTACATTTCACCATCCATGCTAGTCTCATAAAAAAATTTTCGATCAGCTGTGAACGTACACGTTTCACCTTCGAAATCTGGTATCTCGCTAAATACAGATTCCCACTCGCCGACTATCAGCTCATAGGTGCATTCTTTTCTATCAGCCTCACAAAACTGCATCCCACAGACACTTTCTACTTCCCAGCATACTCAGGATTCTCCTTCGGTAGCTTTGCCCCTTCTGCCTTCAGTTGCTCGACCAGCAGGCGATCCATTTCCTCGACCACTGCGGGCATCACTGCCGCTAGGTTCTTGGTCTCGCCGATGTCGTTTTTCAGGTCGTAGAGCTCGTAGATGCCCTCCCAAAATTTGATCAGCTTTAGCTCACCTTTGCGGATCATGGAGTAGGGGCCGGGATCGTGGCGGTAGTGGGGAAAGTGCCAGATCAGAGTATCGCGCTCTAGCGCTGCCTCGCCGCCTGACTCCAGATGGGCCAGTAGACTGAGCCCATCGATATCTCGGTCGCTCGGTAGCGCGACATCTGCTGCGTCGAGGATCGTGGGTAGCAGATCGATAGAGCACACCGGCTGTGCCGATACCTTATCAGCTGGGATCTGTCCTGGCCAGCGCACGAGGAATGGCACACGCACACCGCCCTCGTAGGCGTAGCCTTTGCCGCTGCGGAGCGGGGCATTGGTCGTCGGGCTTGGCGTTTTACCACGGCCGATCAGACCGCCATTATCGCTGGTAAAGATGATCATGGTATCGCCATTCAGCTTCAGCTCGTCGAGTGTATCGAGGATCTGGCCCATGGCATCGTCTACGGACTGGACCATCGCGGCATACTTGGCATGAGCATCACTTTTCCCCTCGAGCTTATACTTAGCGGCCATCTCTTCGGGGGCCTGGATCGGAGTGTGGACGGCGTAGTGAGATAGCTGGATGAAGAATGGCTGATCGGCCCACTCGCGGATCAAAGCCTCGACCTCGTCCGCCTCGCGGTAGGTCAAGTATTCGCCCTCTTCTCTGCCGGGGAGTTTGTAGATCCCTTCGCGGATGCTCTCGTGCTTGTGCTTGGGGTTATTGTAAGGATCAAAAAACGACGGTGGCTGACCGTAGTCGCAGCCACCCCGGTTTTCATGAAAGCCCTGAGCCTCTGGGTACCAGGCCTCGTCGCCCAGATGCCATTTGCCGACATAGGCCGTTTTGTAGTTCTTTGCCGCCAGCGCTTCGGCTATGGTGATCTCCTCGTGCTCCATCCAGTAGGGATTCGGCGGGCATAGAAGCTTGCGATTTTTGCCCCCGACGTACTCGGTAGGATTGGCCTCTGGCGTGCCGATACCACCGCGCTGGAAGCGCGAGCGTATCCAATCTGTCACCCCCGAGCGATGCGGGTAGCGCCCCGTCTGCACAGCTACCCGAGTCGGCGAGCACACCGCACAGGCTGCATAGCCATCGGTGAAGCGCATCCCCTCTGCCGCCAGCCGATCGATGTGTGGCGTCTGGTAGTAGTCCGATCCCTGACAGGCCAGATCCATCCAGCCCATATCATCGACTAGGACCAAGATCACATTCGGCGGCCGCTCAGCAGAAAAAGAAACGGCTGCGGCTAGGATCCAAACAGCTACGAGAGAAGTGATAAATCGCATAAGAATAAACTGGCGAAGAATCGATGGGGATCAATAGCCTCAATCACGCTCAGAAAATTCTAACTCCAAACTCTTGCCTGCTAGTGCAGCCATTTGATACACTGGCAGGATGAGGCTCTGGGCAATTTGTATGGTCATCGGATTACTGACCTTGAGATCTGGATTTTCCAGCGAGATCCACGCTGTAGGTCATAAAACCAAACAGGTCAGGACCGCAGCTTATTTCAATTCCAAGCCATTGACTTGGAATAACCCCCGCAAAGGATCGAGGGCAATGCCATACACCTTGTTTCAAACACCTATGCCTCACCCCATCGATGAGACAGCATTTCAGTTTCATTCCCAAGGACAGAAACATATGCTCGTCATCAGCCTATATAGAGGATGTTGCACCTGCTTGGTTTGGAAAATGGAAGAATCCATAAGTGAAGTCGAAAGTCTAATTGGCTACGACCAAAAGCTCTTAACTGAATGGATACTGAACCATTACAATATACAAGAGCCCGACCTAGAACAACTCCTGTGAGACTGTGGAACCCGCTTGAGAAATCACCACTCCAGTCATTCGGCCGCCAATTTTCTGAGCGGAATGATGAGTGTGATTTTTGACTTTTGAAAAGACCGCCACTTGCAACCCCACCCTCCTAGCCGACTTTGCCGACATGGTAGAAGTCACCGTCACCTACACAGGCGACCTGCACACCACAGCTGTGCACGGTCCATCTCAGGCCAAACTCGAGACCGATGCCCCAGTGGATAACTGCGGCAAGGGAGAAGAATTCTCACCTACCGATCTGGTCGGCACAGCTATGGCCACCTGCATGCTCACCATCATGGGCATCTATGCAAAAAATAATGACATCGATATCGAAGGCGCTACCGCTGTGGTGCAGAAAGAAATGACCAGTGAACTGCCTCGTATGATCGCAAAACTCAATACAGTGATCGAGGTGCCGCTCCCTGCTGACCACGCCCACGTCGAGGGTCTCAAACAAGCCGCTCTAGGCTGCCCAGTGCACCGCAGCCTACACACCGATATTGAGAAGCTGGTGGAATTTCGCTGGCAGGGCTAAGTCTCGACGACTGTACCCTATTGAGTCAAAATTGTACCCTATTGAGTCAGGATTGTACCCTATTCAATTTCCACTGTACCCTATTGAATCATGGCTGCGACGCCTGCCGAAACCTACCAATCGAGGGAAAAGACATTTGCCGCAGAGGAGGACACGCTCTCTGCCCAGTCTGATAAACTATCCAACCTCAGGCTATGCTCTTTCCTAGCAGCTGTCGCTCTGGGGTCGATCGCCAGTATCTGGGTGAAAAACCAGGTGCTCACGGCACTACTCTTCCTACTGACCTTTGTCTGCCTAGCGGCATTTGTGCACTTTGTGATTCGCCACCTACGGCTCGATCGTACGCTACGCCGGGCTCGCCTGCTGAAGGAGCTAAACCAACAGCACACGCATCGTCTCGACCGAAAGTGGAGCGAGCTCCCCGTGCCGCTCTCTCCCGAGGCACTCGAGGAGCAGGCCGTGGCTCGCGATCTGGATCTCTTCGGCCATGCTTCACTCTTTCACCTGCTAAATACCCAGAGAAGCCCGCAGGGCCGAGCCGCTCTGGCCGAATGGCTAGTCGAGATGCCCGAGCCCAGCCAGGCCGAGGCACGCTATCAGGCGGCAAAGGCTCTCGCCCCTCACATCGAGTGGCGACAGGAGCTAGCGGTGCTGGGCGAGGATCTCGTCGATGAGACCGCATCCGTCTATCCCGACTGGCTGGACCTACCGATCTGGCTGAGCGAACAAAAATCCATCCTACGCTACCTGCCATGGGCACCCTGGGTGACCGGTGCCAGTCTGCTAGCCACCATCTTTTTTCCCATCGTGCCGATGATCGCGATCGCAGTGGGCTTCCATTTCACTCTCGTATCGCGCAGACGGGCGCAGATCGGCGAATCGCTAGCCGCCATATCGGAGAGCGACCGAAAGATCCGCGCCTTTCGCGATATCTTCCTCCACCTACTGGAGTGCCCTGAGAAGGCCGGTGCCCTAGCCGACCTGATCAAGCGGGTCGAACACGCCAACGCCTCGATGGAAGAGCTCAACCGAATCGCGACAGCCGCATCGGCCAGAGGCACCATCATCCACCTGCCGCTCATCGGTACCGTCGCCTACGATCTGCGAGTGGTGAAGCGGCTAGAGGATTGGCTGACGGAAAATAAAGACAACGTGCGCGATTGGTTCGAGACTCTGGGCGAAGTCGAGGCGCTCGTCAGCCTGGCCAGCCTCGCCTACGACGAGCCCGACTGGGTGCAGCCAGAGATCAAACAACAAGGCAGCATCGATGCCAAAGCACTCGGGCACCCGCTGATCGGGCCCGACTCCCGCGTGTGCAATGATGTATCGGTAGGCCCCGAAGGCCGCTTCCTACTGGTGACGGGATCGAATATGGCAGGCAAAAGTACGCTGCTACGCACACTGGGACTCAATGCCACTCTGGCGCAGATGGGCGCTCCTGTGTGCGCTCAGTCGCTATCCCTGCCGCCGCTGACCATCGCGACTAGCATGGGGGTGAGCGACTCCCTAGTCGATGGTATCTCGTTTTTCATGGCGGAGCTGCAGCGCATCAAAGACATCGTCAATCTCACCATCGAAGAGCGAAAGGCCGGGCGTACCGTCCTATTCCTCCTCGATGAGATCCTGCAGGGGACCAATACCACAGAGCGCCGAGAGATCGTGCAGCGTGTGGTGGCGCACCTCATCGAGCACCGCGGCATCGGCGCGATCACCACGCACGACTTGGCACTAGCCGAGTCGGAGGCTCTCACTGCTCACGCAGATCTCATCCATTTTCGTGAGGACTTCCAGCGCGATGCCGATGGCAAACCATCGATGACTTTCGACTACCAGATCCGCGAAGGAGTGGCGACGACTACCAATGCGCTAAAGATACTCGAAGTGATCGAAATGCCGGTGTAGCCAGCCAGCTAGCCTGGCAACTCGACGTAAAAGCGCGATCCTTTACCGATCTCGCTCTCCACACCTACCGAGCCATCCATCGCTTCGGCGATCTTTTTCACCAAGCTCAATCCGATACCCACACCATCGGGGCGGTCGGGATCGAGGCGCGAGTATGGCTCAAAAAGTTCCGGCAAGTTATCCTCTGGGATACCTCGGCCATTATCCTCGATCCAGTAGCGGTGCCTCGGCACCTCCAAATCGGTATCCACCACCTCGGATGAAATCCTGATCTCCGGTGGCACTCCACCAAACTTCACCGCATTGCTGATGTAGTTGTCGAAAATACGTCGGATCCACGGGGCATGCGCCCGGCAGTCGGGTAGGTGATCGACTCGTATCTTTCCGTCTAGCTCCTTCACTCGGTCTTTGTAGCCTTTCAGACACTCTTCAGCGACGAGCTCCATCTTGGTCGGAGCAGCTACCACGGCCCCTTTATCTTTAGTCGCGAGGAAAAGCAGCGCCGATACGATGTCCTCCATCTTGCGCCCAGCATCGTGCACAGAGGCAGCGATATCCCGATTCTCACCACCGGCTTCGCCATCGGTCTCGCTCTCCATCAGTAGCTGGCTACCGTAGAGCACCGAGCACAGGTGCGACCGCAGATCGTGAGCCAGAGTATTGCCAAACATCTCCAATCGCTGATTGCGCTCCTCCAGCTGATCGACCGTGCCTTTGAGAGCCTTCTGCAATCGACTGATCTGAAGATGCGTCGACACCCGCGCTAAGATCTCGCCTGCCTCAAATGGCTTGGTGATGTAGTCGACACCACCGCATTTGAAGCTGGATATCTTGGTATCGGCCTCCTCCATAGCGCTGACGAACAAAATCGGAATCGCACTGGTCGCGGGATCTTTCTTCAGCCGCTCACACACATCAAAACCTGACATGACTGGCATATCCACATCTAGCAGAATAAGATCGGGCGCCTGCCGCTCGATAGATTTCAGCGCCAGATCCCCACTTCGCGCTACCTGCACTAAGTAACCCTCCATGGTCAGCAACTGCGCCAGCACTCGCAGGTTTTGGGGCTGATCATCGACTACAAGGACCGTCCCCAATTCTGATTCTTTCACCTCTTTCATACCACTTGCCTTTCTATGGTTAATTTAACGCGGAAGCGCACAACTCGCCCCTACTTTTTCCACTATTTCATCATACATAAAATCCGCCGCCAGCTTTGACAGCGACCTATGAAGCACGGGATAGGATTCACCTATCGCTTCCAACTGCTTTTCAACTGCACTAAAATCAAAATTCGAAGCCGCTTCTACCATGCCTGAAACCCAGGACGACGGTGGACACTCTTCCTGATCGGCTGCCAGCACATCCTCATCAAACACAGGCTCAGCGCAGATATAGCTCTCCACTGCTGTGTGAGCTTGAGTATCAATTACCTCTATGGGTATAGAGATCCGAAAGGTGGTCCCTTCGCCTTTGGCACTCACCACATCGATCTCACCATCCATCAAATCGATAAACCGGAAAGAAATGGCAAGCCCTAGACCAGCTCCAGAATAACTATGGCGCCCCATTCCAGCGCGTTCAAAGGGCTGGAAGATCCGCTCCAAATGATCAGCCTCGATACCTATTCCAGAATCCTTAATTATAAATTGAATCTTGTCCTCACCTAGAGGCTCACACTTCAGAAGGACTGATCCAGCATCTGTGAACTTGATAGCATTACCCAATACATTGAGCAGGATCTGCTTCAACTTCCGGTGATCGACATTCACCACCGATGGCAGGTCTGGGTGAAACTCAAAAGGAAAGCTCAACTCTTTAGTCACCGCCTGGGCAGAACACATCTCCCAAATCCCAAATACGGTCTTATAGAGATCGGTCTCTTCTGGATACAGCTCATCGGAGGTAGACTCCAACTTCGACATCAGTAGCAGATCGTCCATCAGATCCAGCAGATACTGCCCGCTCTTCAGGATTCGACCCATCGATTCGGCATGCCGCTCGGATAAGCCGCCCTCGCGCTCAATGAGCTGAGCAAATCCCAGTATCGCATTCATCGGCGTCCTGAGCTCGTGGCTCATATTACCTAAAAACAAGGACTTCGCTCGATCCGCCTGCTCGGCTTCATCTCGCGCCTGTTGGAGCTGCTCCTGCTTGGTTCTCAAGATTTGCGTGAGTTCTTGAGTTTCCTCCAAAGCAACTCTCTGTGCCCCGATCACATTGAGAAAATCACTGATCGGATCATGCAAAGCGAAGTCGTCCAACTTCAATCCAAATTCATTGAGACTGCGCCCATCTACTATCCAAGGGGCTCCTAAGAAATAAAAATGCCCATCGGCAACTCGGGAGATCTGCCCACGCATCGAGACATTGATCTCTTTCAGACCGAAGATAAATAAACGATTCAGATTGTTCGCAATCTCTTCAAAACAAAACTCGATCTTTGGCGACCGAATTTCAAATAGATCATGTAGTGAAACATGACCAGGGTCTCTACCTAGCAATTTCTCGAATTTAGGGCCACAAGAAAACACCTCCAGATCATCACCGAAACTGAAGTAGAACGGAAAAGTCCGCTCGAACTCACTTGAGCTGAACTCGATCATGCTGCCGGTAGCGGCTACGCCCAACTAATGCTGAAAATGCGCTCGTCACTGTCTTCAGTAGCCGGCTGGATCAGCTTACACTCAGGCTCGATCTGAAAGAGCTTCCCTGTCCCTTTGACCAAACCTACGACAAATTCCTCGAGTCCTTTGCGCTTTGAAGTGTAGTGGAGATGCATGAAGTTGCCATCCACATCCGTCACCTCAAATATTGGCGGCTGCAGGTGTGGAAACATCAGCTGAATCCGAGCATGTAGATCGGGTAGATTCGACAGGAAGTCGACAAAGTTGTCCCCATTTGCCTCGACGATATCGCCATACTGTTTTCGCCCTGTCTCTAGGATCCAATACTCGCCGAAGGCATGCATCACATCTCGACAGGAGAGGTCGGTAGTCTCCACGACTGCACCTACGAGATTGTAAGTGATTTCATCGGGGTAGGGTTCATTGCTGATGAAGATCTCTTCTTCGATCTTGGCGACTTTTCTGACTTCTTGCCACTTATCTTCGCCGAAATTTGTGGTGACGAGTTCTTGTATCGCACGATTAACGAGTCCGTACATAATGGGGATTTGGGTTTGGGTTTCAGTGAGCGGTCACACCACTCAATTTAAAATTACAATAATTTCCATAAATTGCAATTTTCTTTGATTTAGCCCAAGCCTCTTACCCAGCTACGGCTTTAAGAAATCGTAACCCTGCTGCGGCCTTCTGCCCACATCATCCTCATTCCACGGCACCCCATCTGGACCTGCTGCAAAGATCTCTATGTGCTTGCTGCTGAATGGATGGACGACCAATGGATTGCCCCACCGATCGATGAGACGCCCACGCTCATCAAAGGCATGATGGCCCGCTGGCAGCATCGCTTGCTGATACTGATTTTTTCCTCGCAAAAAATCAGCCAGATCTTCATTTGTAGCATACTCACGAAGATCACTGCGCTTTACGATGAAAAGAGCATTAGTCACCAAAGCTTGGATCTGACGCATATCCTGCACAGCCGATTGCTCCTCGCTCAAATAAGTCTGCAGCATATCCTCTCCTGGGAGCGTCTGCGTAGCTGGAGTCAAAACAGCTTCTGACGTAGGCGGGCGACTAACGACCTCAGGATGACTTTTGGGAGTAGATACCTCCCTCTCCTCTGAAAGCCGCAATGCAAAAAAGACAGCACCGCCGATGAGCACTAGCAGCAGACCTACCACTACTCCTATGCGCCGACTCGCCATTTTACGAAACTAGATCCAGAGCCGGCCGACCAGTGAATTCTCCATAGTTGGGCAAAATCGTAGTCATATCCGAATTCGACACGCCAAACCACGTCAACATCTCAGAGAAAAACTCATCGATCGCTGTGGTCGGCAACAGACGGCCGCCACGCCCTACATCATCAGCACCATCGAGCGCTAGGCTCGGGAAGGTACCCGCGACACGACCGCCATTGACCGGACCACCAAATATCATCTGATTACCACCCCAGGCGTGATCTGTGCCACGACCATTGGAACGCAGGGTCCGGCCAAAGTCTGAAGCGGTGAAGCTAATCACATCATCTTGCAAACCGAGCTCCTCTAGGCCGTTTTGAAAAGCCTTCATAGCTGGCCCCAGCGTGCGCAGCATACTATCCTGAGTCTCCAGCAGCTCACCATGATGATCCCAGCCCCCATACTGTACAAAGATGGTCTGACGGCGCAGCCCGAGTGCCTCGCGTAGAGCGATAGTGCGCAGCGTAGCACTTAGCTGAGACGCGATGTAACTACCTGGAAAACTAGTCGTGATCGTCTGATCAAAAGAATCAAACACTGTCTGAAATCGAGACTGCGCATCGACGCTATTTTTCGTCGTCGTCGCAAAGGCCTGCTCGACCAGATTGGTGTAAGTGGCTGAGAGCAGATCAGTCATCCCCTCATTCTTCACATGCTCGGGCAAGATACTATTACTATCGTAGCCTCCGGCAAAGGACAGCGCCCCACTCGGGGTCACCACAAATGGGATACTATCGCTACCCACCTGAAAGGCATTATTCCCCGCGAAAGACAGACTGGCAGAGTTTTCGCCATTGTAACTATCGTGCAGCAAGTCCGAGACACGACCAGCCCAGCCAGTCAGATTATCACCGCCCTGCGGAATCGCAGTCTGCCACTGCTCGATCTGATCGATGTGAGAAAACAACGCTCGCGGCAGAAAACTATTACTATTGAAATCAGCAATCGTCGTAGGCCGTAGCAGTGTCCCGACATTCGACACAAACGACAATCGACGTTTGGAGGTATCGCCCCCCAGACCATTAAACATCTCCTGCACATCGGCCAGCCCTGGATGAACCCCATAGCTATTACCATCGCCCTCAGCTACCTGGTTCAGAGGTAGCAGATCATCTTTCGGCAGAGCCAAATTACTACGCGATGCAGCATACTCATTGTAGCGAGTGTCATCCGTCGGCACCAAGACGTTAAAAGAATCAATCCCTCCTGGGAGAAAGATACAGACCAACGTCTTCCGATCGGTCCCCTCGCCCTGAGCAGAGAGTTTATTGGCCAAGCGCAAACTCAACAACGACGACAGCACAGAAGTCGATGTCATGGCACCGCACGACTGGCGAAAGAACTGTCGGCGACTATGTAGTAGATCTGACATATTGGATTAGTTTTAACGTTGTACAGCTCCTTCAGGTGACATAGCCGCTAGGTAGATAGCCACCCGCACTCGACCTGCTGCATCATAGGCAGGGACCGTCTCTACCGATGCCTGGATCGTCGCTTTGGTCGCCGCAGACATCATACCCTGGCAGATGAGCAGATCGGCATACTCGACTAGAGCTGCAGGATTATCGGTCAGCAACATGGCCTGACCATAGTCCGGCGGGTACTCATAATTGCTATGGTAGTCGAAACCGTAGGCCGCGACCGACCAGAGTCGATTCGGGAAAGCGATCGCAGAGAAACTATTGGTGATCTGGAATACCGGCCCCACCTTACCACCGTCTGCCAGAATACCCGGCGGCTGATAATCTGGACGATAGAAATTAAACACACTCGGCGAGTAAAGAGGCGCCTGAAATGCTGCCTCTGAGAAGTCGCCCCAATCCCACCAGACCAGCTCCTCGTGACGCTGCAGATTCATCACCCGAGCGAGATGCATATTGCGGATCACCGGCTCACGCAGTCTACCGGTATAGTCAGAGCCGCTCACCGATGCTGGCCTAGCCTCAGGATCCATCAAAATCGCCTTCACCACCGCCCCCAGATCGCCGCGCTCACCTGCACCATTGTCTACAAAGACATCCTGAATCCGCTGAATGTAGGCAGGCGACGGATTGTCGGTGACCAAAAACTGGATCAACTGCTGGCTGATAAAAATCGGCGTATTCGGGTGCTCATAGAGCATACGTAGCGCATCAGCCACGTCGCGTTTAGCATTCTCCAGAGTCGGCGCTCGCTTGGGAATGATGAAACCATCGAGCAGTTCCTTCCTACCAAAATCGTGATAATCGACATGCAGATCCATCGGCAGGACAAAGTCGCCACTCTGCCAGCCACCGCTGCCCCAGTTATTCTGCCCATACCAAAACCCCGTCAACACCCGTGCCATCTCGGTGATCTCAGCATTGCTATAGGTAGGTATCGGCAATCCGCCTCCATCGAGCTGACGCGAGCCATCGGTATTCAGCTTCCAAAGACCGATCGAGAAAAGCTGCATCACCTCACGAGCGTAGTTCTCATCCGGATAGCGATTGATCTCTGGAGCAGGCGGCTGATTACCGATATGCGACAAGTAAGCACCCATCGCAGGGTGATAAGTCACATCCGTGAGCAGATCCATGTAATTGCCAAAGGCATGCTCGACAAACAGATCGTAATAGGTAGCCAGCCCCATCGAGTGGCCGACGAGATTCGCATCGCGCCGCGACACCACAAATATCTGGCTGAGCGCAAAGGCGACCCGCTGACGCAGCTGGTCTTCACCCATCACCGTCGCGCGACCAAAGGTCGACATGCTCACACTGTCGTGGACGAAATCGTTCATCTCATCATAGGCGTAGAGATGCAGCTTGGTGCGCGGCCCACGAAAGTCCGCCTCGACCTCCTCGATGAAAGTACGATGCCAAGTCGGCGGCTTTTGATACATCTGATCATTCAGCCAGCCCTCGATACCCAGCTCGCGGACCTCCTCGATCGCCTTCAGATCTGGGCCAAAGGTCGCTTGCACGAGAAATCTGGCTGCCTCATCGGCACCGGGATCCACCAGCGAGCCGGCATTCTCTACGACACCGAGTTCTGCCATTCTTTGGATATAGGCATAGCGATCACCGGGCAGCGTCGCATCAGACTCGCCATTATCATCAGTGTCCACAGGCAGCGAGACATGCAAACTATCTTCTGCCGCGTCAGAGCTACCCAGCCAAACTTCTTCAAAAAGAGACAATCCATCTGAATCCGCATCGATATCCAGCGCCTCAAGCCTAAAGAAGCGCTGCTCATCATCAGAGCTGATAGTCGCAGTCCAATTCCCCGAATCATTCGTCGGAGTGGTATTAAACAGTTCGAACGGCTCCTCCATATCGACAGTCGACATCAGCACCTCAGTCTTGCTAGGCAGATTGGAGAAATCCAATTTAATATCAGAGCCATTGACTACCGATATACTGATCGATGGAGCGGATGCTGAGTCATAGGGATTAGTGCCAAACTTCTCCTCCTGGCTATTCGTATAGCCATCCAGATCAGCATCGTCAGCCGGCAGTAGGTTTTGCACATTCCACATCTGCTCCCACGCATCGCTGTACCCACTCTGATCCAGATCACCTCCATAGGGGAACAGCTGACCGATATCTAAAGTCTCAGGACTGGAGTTAGGATTACTCAGGGAGATGACCTCATCGCTGTCATTAGTGCCATCATTATCACTATCCGTTTCAGTCGGGTTCGTCCCTGCTAGGTATTCCTGTACATTGGTGAGAGTATCACCATCGCTATTCAAATGACCATCAGCCGTATTGATCGGCAGACCATACCGAGTCTCCCACACGTCAGGCATACCATCATCATCACTATCCTTGTAGTTGGCATATTTGGGTAGATCTTCCAGCGGCGTGGCTGACTGATACGCCTCGATACCATTTGCCAGCGTAAACTCTGAAGATTCTTCCCACTGAAACGTACCATCCAAAAGGGACGGATGCGGAGTACTGTCATTAGTCACTCTCTGCTCCACAACCTGGTTAGTTCTCTGATTCCTAATCGTCCAGGTCAGGTCCCAGAGATTGTCCGAATCATCGCGATCGGCGACCAAACTAACCGTCAATGGGTCCGATATATCGTAGCTACCGTAACCGCTAAATCCAAGAGCCGATGAAAGATCATTGGAGCCCTCCCAATCCGACAGCCAAACATCATCAGAGGCATTTCCCTCTCCCGAAAAACCTCCATTATCGTTACTGTGAAACAGATAGGTCAAAGCCGACGCCCTGCCCTGCAAACCAATAACTAAGGCATCATTAGTCGATGCTGTGGTATTAGCGATCGTCCAGCGCCAAAACAAACGATTCCAGCCGCCCCACTCCAGTCCGACCCAAGCATTGTGATCCCAAATAATCTGTAAATCATCCAGTTGCCACGTCACTTGATCACTAGTGACTGTCGGCACAGGCATGGCTGTCGGGCCACTAGTATTCGGATCGCCGCCGATCCTGGTCTCTGCATAGTCATTCTGTCCATCACCATCCGAATCTCCATCAACAGGCGATGTGGTATGGGTATAAGTCCCTGCCACCTCAGCACCATCACTGAGACCATCACCATCGGTGTCCGCATAGTTAGGATTCGACCCCGTATTACTTGCATCCACATAGGTCCCCGTATTGGTTTCCGTATGATCTAGCAGACCATCCCCATCTGTATCTGCAGAGTTAGGGTTACTTCCAGCATGATACTCCTGTAGCAATGTCAGTTGATCGCCATCAGTATTAGCAGCGGCATTGGCTACCGAGGCATCGGTCTTGTATCTCAGCTCATACCAGTCCGGTATCGTATCACCATCACTATCCACAGTGGTATCCACGATTTGAATAGCCGCGATACCACAGGCTCCATCTTGATAATTAGCTGTCAGATCGAGAGTCGCCCCCGTCAGATCTGAAAAACGAATCACATTAGCCAATGGCTCATGCGGCCCAGCAGTCGGCTGCCACTCGATGTAGTCATCCACAGGGTTGCGCGATAGCGGACGGACACTTGTGGTCTTACCATTAGCCGTCAGCGCCACTGTCGGCCCTGTGTAGCCTGCACCGACGTAGACATAGAGATCCCAGTTAGTGAAAGGAATATTGGCTAACTGGACCGAAGATGGGTCAGCCGCTCTATTCTCTAGGTACCCATGAAACAGCCGCACCTTAGGGTTAAGCGCATTCGATGTGGAGTCCGCACCATTATGCTCAGCAGTGATCGTCACCGGCAGGGTATTACCAGCACTATCCACTATAGCAGACGCTACTGGGCTAGCGATATCGCTGGTATCCATCGTGCGTAGAGGCGCATCATCTGCGACACCCCACTGGACCAGTGCCGAGGTATTATTCCAATTGCTCTGTGGAATAATACCCGATGTGTAATTGGCTGGGAGCGTGCCTTCGGTCTCACCGTACATAGACACAAAGTTTATCCCGATGAGACTGCCTGCTGAGGGGGGAGTCGAGGTTTCATCTCGCGGATTAAATCCAGTAGCTATCTCCACCGAATCACTAGCCCCATCGCCGTCTGAGTCGGGCAGATGCGGCAGACTCCCTGCAGCGACTTCCTCCCCGTCCTTCAATCCATCATCATCAGTATCTGTCACCAAGGGCTTAGCCTGGAAAGTCGACTCATTGCCATCCTTTAAGCCATCATCATCGGAGTCTGGGTTTCTAGGGTCTGTGCCGATGAGGAATTCATCATACGACACTAAGCCATCCTGATCATGATCGATGCCAGCGTCGCTCGCTTCATTGTCGTCAAAGTGAAACTCCTCCTCGAAGTAGCGCGGCATATTATCCGAGTCCGCATCCTGCTCCGCAGTCGGATCTGCCTCGATGGTCACATAGTCAAAAGCGGTCCACCCCTCAGGATCACCACCGATACGAGAGATACTCAGCACCATCTCCTCGCCATTCACCGCACCGGTAGAAGCCGTCACCTCGGTGGTAAAGGTGACGTACTCTGAGTAAGCCTCCGTGGTGTAAAATCGAGTGCCATTCAGGTCAAAACCGAGGATATGAGTCGCCTCGCTCACATTATTGGCCCCGCCCCATATCATCCGCAGCGTGATCCGCAACCGCGTCGATGCTCTATTGTAGCCATCGGGCAGATTGAAGTACAGATTCACCGATGGGTCATTGGTCGTCACCGCCCACTCAAAATTCGCCAAAGGCTCGTCCGTCGCCACGGTGCCAATAGGCGCTGGGTAATCCCCCGCCTGATAGAAGTGGTCATCTCGGGCAGTCGCACTACCCGGATAAGCCTCTGGGGCATAGCTCTCGCTGCTGAAGCCGGTCGTCGTATTATCGACTTCACCAATGCTCCAGATCGTAGAAAACTCAGCCCTCGCCGTGAGTGCAGCAGCAAACGCCACACAGATGTGCAGAAACGGTCCCTTCACGTTATAAAGTTAAGCGACCCTAAAGGCCCTCTCAACCAACAAGTCGGACGAATTTTTGTCCGTTGGTTTTTGAGATTGAGCACCCAATATCCGTCCCTAGTTTCTTCTCAGTATCACGCGTATTAAAAGTGACCAAAAATGCGATCACTCTGCCATGCCCTTCTTTTGCTTTGCAGCTTAGCCCTCTCGGCCGAGGAGGAAACGTTGATCTCTTTCGACCAAGCGGCCGACATCATGGAGGCCTACTGCCTGGACTGCCACGACCGCGATACGGCCGAGGGCGATGTGATTCTAGATGGCATCTACGATAGCGACGGACGCGTGACACCACACGGCTACAAGCTGTGGGAGCGTGCCCGCTACTCGGTGGAGTCCGGCGAAATGCCACCGCGAAAGCGCAAAAAGCAGCCCAACCCAGAGGAGCGTGCCGATCTAGCCGCATGGATAGCCGCTGCCCTACAGCGCTCCGCCCAGGAAAATGCCGGCGATCCCGGGATGGTCACCATGCGGCGGCTGACTAATGCCGAATACAAACACAGCGTGCGCGAGCTAACTGGCCTGTGGCAGGACTGGGCCGAGGGCTTCGTGCCCGATGGCGGTGGTGGCGAGGGCTTTTCCAATACCGGCGATGTGCTTTTCGTCAGCCCCGAGCAGCTGGAAAAATACCTGGCCCGTGCCCGCAAGATAGCCAGCCATGCCGAGCTGCTGCCCGAGACCGGTATCACCTTTCAGAAAGAAGTGGTCGGCGAGCGGAGCAAAGACCTAGCCAAAGACAAAGTCGAGCAAACCCTGCGCAAATGGATCCGCAAAGAAGCCGGCGAGCGGCTCCCCCAGGAGGGCGAAGACCTGCGCGAGGCTGACTACCTCTTCGCCTGCTGGCAGTGGCACCACCGCGAGCAGCTCGGCACCGAGTCGCTACAAAAGCTGGCAGAGGAATACCAGCTCGACCCCACCTTTCTCGCCAACTGGTACACCGTCCTCACCGAGCCACAGCCCGAGTCACGCTACCTGGCCCTGACGACCGACGCCTTTGCCGCTCTCTCGCCGCCCCTAGTCGAGACCGAAGATCCAGTGCCACCCACCCTAGGCCAAGAGATCCATGCGATCGCCGAGCAGCGCCGCTCTTGGTACACGCAGAAAGACTGGGACTGGGCTAGCCCACAGCGCCTGCAGCAGGATGTCGATGGCTTAAACCAATTCGCAACAGAAGTGAAACTGAAGCCCGGCGACAAGCAAGTCCACCTACTGGTCAGCGATGTCGGCGATGGCAATGCTGGCGATATCGTCTACTGGAGCGACCTCTACTTCCAATGGCCCGACGGCAAGTGGGACAATCTATTCAACTGGATGTGGCGTACCAAGGAGGCCGGTGATGAGGAGGTGAAAAAATGGCTAGGCCCCTACTCGCTCCTGGAAAGGACCCACCCCAGCGGCCGCGAGATGGCCAAGCAGACTTTCGCAGTGCAGGCGCCATCTATCGTTAGCTTTCCCGTGCCGGAGGGCACCGTCGCCTTCAAGGCCAAAGGCAAGCTCGAGCAGGACGCTCCCGAGCGGGAAAAAGCTAGCGCCCAGTGGGCCCTCGTAGCAGGCGAGCAGCCCGAGGCAGTGCCCGCTATCATCCCCGGAGCACTGACTATCTGGCACCGCCTATCCCCAGCTCACACCGCTCTGATGGATGAGTTTTCGGTGATGAAAAAGCGCTTCCCCAACAACCCAGGTAAGCGGCTCGACCAAGTGGAGTGGAATCTCTACCGCTGGCAAAACACCATCGAAGGCGTCTACTATTTCACCAACGACCAGCTGCTCGAGCGCATCCCCGATGAGGGCACCAGATGGTGGTATCGCAATAGCCGCTCGGATCTCGGCTTTCTGGCCTACAAAAACATGCCCGAGCGTGTGGATAAACAATGGGACGACAAGCTGATCGGCCACCTACGCGCCTTTGCCTGCCGCGCCTGGAGCCGCCCGGCTAGCGATGAGGAAGCCGCTGCCATGCGCAAAATCTACACCCAATGCCGCTCGCAGGAGATGACCCGAGAGGCAGCCGCTCGCGAGGCGCTGGTGAGTATCCTCGTATCGCCGAATTTTCTCTTCCGCGCCGAGCAGGGCAGCAGCGAGCACACCCAGACGGCTATCTCGCACTACGAGTATGCCGCTCGGCTCAGCTACCTGCTCTGGTCGACACCACCCGACGCGGCCCTTACGAAAAGCGCCCGCGAGGGTAAGCTGCTCGGCGATTGGCGGACCATCTGCGACCACGTCGATCGCATGCTGGCCGACTACCGCAGCTTCGCGCTGGCTCAGGAGTTTGGCGGTCAGTGGCTGGGCTTTTATCACCTGCACCAGCTAAATACCATCGACCGCGAGCGTTTCCCAGAGTTCACCTGGCAGCTAAAGCATCTGATGCACGAGGAGGCGTGGCGCTTCTTTGCCAAGCTCATTCAGGAGAGCCGCCCGATCACCGATGTCACCCAGGCTAGCTACACTTACCTCAATGAAAAGCTAGCCGCTCACTATGGCATCGACGGCGTGACAGGCGATGAGTTTCGCTACATCGATGTGGCCGCTCAGCGGCGCGGCGGCATCTTTGGCATGGCCGGATTTCACGCGCAGACCAGCTACCCTGTGCGCACCAGTCCCGTGCTGCGTGGCGACTGGGTGCTACGCGAAGTGCTCGGCCGCCCGACTCCGCCGCCACCAGACAATATCCCTGAGCTAGAGGAAGCCGCCGAGGGCGAGACCCCGCTGACCCTCCGCGAGCAGCTCGAGCGCCACCGCGAAGATGCCGCCTGCGCCAGCTGCCACGACCGTATCGATCCGCTCGGCTTCGCCTTGGAGAAATTCGACCCCATCGGCCGCTGGCGCGATACCGATGCCCACGGCCAACCGATCGACGACCGTGGCCAGACCAGCGATGGCATGGAGCTAGTCGGCATCGACGGGCTAAAAGACTGGATGAAAAAGGAGGAAGACCAATTCCTGCACCATTTCTGCACCAAGCTAGCCGGCTACGCCCTAGGCCGCGAGATCGGTGCCAGCGACCAGCTCCTCATCCAAGAGATGATCGCCAACCTGAAAAAATGGAACTACAGCATGGGCGCAGCCGTGAAGCCGCTCGTCCTCAGCCGCCAATTCTCCCACCGCCGAAATCACGAGTGATCCCAAATGTGGCGACGGGTGCCACTAGGGCCACAAAACAGCCAGATTCAATAGGGTACAGTCTGGACTGAATAGGGTACAATCTTCTCGCAAAACCATAATTTTAGTTAAGATTGGTTAACAAATCTCAAAAACCCCATGTCAAAGTCCAACGCAGCTATCCGCTTCGTACCCGAAGGCTTTCGCACCGATGGTCCCCACCTCGTCGGTCGCAAAAGTGCCAACGAAAGCTTCCTACGCTCCTTTGTCCGCCATGCAGATGTCGAGTCCTACTACAGCTTTTGCTACGATCGCGACGGCTTCGACCGCTTCATCGAGCAGGTGGATAGCTTTGGGCCCAAAGCGACCAACCCTCTCAAAGCCTGGGTATCGCCCCAGCGGCAGCATCAGGTGAGCGAGGTCGGCTGCCTGCATGCCTCGGAGCCATCGATCGCCGAGTATGCCTGGACCCGCCGCGGCCACGATCAGCGCTCCTACAGCCTGACCGGTCTCACCCACACCATCTGCGAGATCTCTCAGATGGAGGCCTTTGGCCGTATCTTTACCGCGCCCACCCAGCCCTGGGATGCGCTCATCTGTACCTCCACCGCTGTGCAAAAGACCGTGCAAAATGTCTTCGATAGCTATGCCGCGTACATCGCCGACCGCTTCGCCGCGCCGAAAGCCGAGCTCAAAGTACAGCTCCCCATCATCCCGCTCGGAGTGGAGTGCGATGCCTACGAGCGCACTACCCAGCGAGCCACAGCGGCTCTGGAGACACGCAAGCGCCTAGGCATAGACGAAGATGTGATCGTAGTCCTATTCGTCGGTCGCCTGACGGCCCATGGCAAAGCCCACCCTGCGCCGATGTTTATCGCGCTGGAAGAAGCCGCTAAGCGAACCGGGAAGAAGGTCTGTATACTGCTCTCAGGCTGGTTTGGCAGAAAGGACGGCGAGCAGATCTATGCCGCTGCCGCTGAGCAGCTCTGCCCCTCGGTGAAGTACCGTGTCATCGATGGCCGCTCACCTGAGATCCGCGATCACATCTATCACACAGCGGATATCTTCACCTCGCTATCGGACAACATTCAGGAAAGCTTCGGCCTGACACCACTGGAGGCCATGGCCGCTGGCGTGCCAGTAGTGGTCAGCGACTGGGATGGCTACCGCGATACCGTGCGCCACGAGGTGGATGGCTACACCGTGCCCACGCTCGCGCCACCACCCGGCGAGGGCATGCCGCTCGGCGAACGCTACCGCACCCAGCAGGATGGCTACAGCAAATACATGGGCGTGGCCTGCCAGTCGACCTCTGTCGATATCGCGCGCTGCGCCGAGGCCTACTCTGCCCTCATCCTAGATCCCCAGCTGCGCAGCCGCATGGGAGCCGCTGGCCAGCAGCGCGCCCGAGAGACCTACGACTGGTCGCAGATCATTGCCCGCTTTCAGCAGCTCTGGTCGGATCTGGCAGAGATCCGCGCCAGCGACACCCCCGAGGTCTGCGCGCGGCCAGCCGACCGGCCTGCGCACCCTCTGTTCGACGATCCTTTCCGCACCTTCGACAGCTACCCCACCCAGTCGCTCACAGGCGAGATGACGGTACAGCTGCACCACTCGGCCGATCGCGCCACATTCGATGCCGTCAGCTCGCTAGCGCTGAACCGCTTTTTCACCCCTCTGGAAAGCGAGCCACTCACCGCCCTCTACGAAGCCGTGGCCCAAAGCCCCAACGCCACGGTCGGTGAGCTCACAGAAGCCAACGACGATTCAGCTGCCGCCAAAAGAGGCCTCGTGTGGATGGCCAAAGTCGGCCTGATCCAAATCGGTGATCACAACCGGTAATTCCCCGCTGCGGGTAAGAGGTGTGAGGGAAAAAAAGAGAGAGTGCGCGATACTGGATTTGAACCAGTGACTCCCACCATGTCAAGGTGATGCTCTACCCCTGAGCTAATCGCGCATAGGCCACGAGCTGTATTGCTCGCGGGACGGAGAATAAACATCCCACAGCGAAAACCGCAACTGGAATTCTGCATCTAGAATGCGAGCTTTCTCATCTGACGTCCATTTATGAAGCCACGCCACTCGACGGTGCCGTCTCAGGCCACCGGCACAGCTATCCACAGGATCTCCATTTCCCCAGCCACGACCTCCCAAGAGTCGGCTGGCACGGTGATCGTGCTGCACGGTCTGGGCGACCACATCGGCTGCCACGAGGTAGCTATGCAGATGCTGGTAAAACGCGGCTACACGGTCGAGGGGCTGGACTGGCCAGGCAATGGCCAATCAACCGGTCGGCGGGGCGATATCCCCGGTGTGCGACCTGCCATGGACGTGATCCGCGAGCTGATCGCATCGATCGATAGTCCGATCGTAGGTCTCTACTGCCACTCGACAGGTGTCTTTCTAGCGGCGGCTTTTCTCACCCATCACCGCGAGCTACTGCCTGACCTGGAGTGGCTATGGTGTAGCTCGCCACTGCTCTGCCCATCGCACGGCCAGTCCAAGCTAAAACAGCTCGCCTCCAGTGTCCTAGCCGATTGGGTGCCGGAGATGACAGTTCCCACCGGTGTGCGCCCATCCCTGTGCATCCACATCAGCGATTTTGATACCGCCCGGATCAAAAAAGTCTTCGCGGGATGCCACTCACAGATCTCGGTGCGCTTTGGCAGAGACCTATTGCTGTGGGAAGAGCAGGTCGCAGAGGCCGCTCTCACCCTAGACGATCCGCTGCGCATACTGCTGACCCAGGGCGAGGGCGACCGCGTCTGCCCGGCTCGATACGCCATCGATTGGTTTGAAAGTATGCCTGCCTCAGACAAGACGATCAAACTATTCCCCGAGATCCGCCACGAGCCTCTGCGCGAGCCCGACAATGCCGCTTTCCTATCGGCAGTCGAGCGCTGGCTGGATAATTGCTAAATACAACTAAAGCTGTGGTGTTAAGTTAGGGATCAGCATTGCAAAAGGGTTCGATTTATTGTAGCAATGCATCATGGCGACAACATTTCATCTCCTGGTGGCGATACCTGACAAAGAACCTGTCAGCTATGATGTATCTGGGGAGAAGGTCACGCTAGGCCGTGCCCCTGACAACGATATCCAGATCCTCGTCCGCGAAGTGTCTACAGCTCACGCAGAGTTTTATCTGACTGAGAGCGGCTACGAGATCACCGATGTCGGATCGACCAATGGCACCAAGGTAAACGAAGTATCGGTCAAGAATGGCCGCATCGCCCTGAACGATCGCGACGCGCTACTCCTAGGCGAGACAATCCCCGCCTATTTCGTCGGAACTGAAGAAGGCGAATCCATCGATGTGAAAGCAGTGATCGCCGAGATCGAAGAGACTAAAAAAGCCGAGAAACCCAAACTATCTCCGCCAGTCAAAAAGATCGGCCTACCGGCCGCTGCTAAGAAAGCTGGCATCCCATCGGTGAAACCACCCGTGAGCAAGCCTTTGTCTCCAGTATCGCCCACTCCAGCCGCAGAGTCTGAGTCTGGTAGTGCGACTGTGAAGCTGACTCAAAAGAAGGTAGGCGCTCCTCAGCTAGGCTCTCCAGCCGCTAAGAAACTAGCTCCGCCTGCATCGAAGAAACTCGCACCTCCTGCTTCCAAAAAACTCGCTCCACCGGCGAAGAAGCTAGCAGCACCAGCCGCTACAGAGGGTGATGATGCTAGTGCTGCTGCTGCACCAGCCAAGAAGCTCGCTCCGCCAGCTAAAAAATTAGCCGCTCCAGGTGCAGGTGCCGCTCCGGCCAAGAAATTGGCACCTCCTGCGGGTGCTGCACCAGCTAGGAAACTAGCCGCCCCAGGCGCTGCCGGTGCTCCAGCCAAAAAGCTGACTCTACCGGCCAAAAAAGCTGCGCCAAAGCTCAACATGCCAAAGAAAGACGGCGAGTAAACTAGGCCGAAACTTAGAGGATAGTCATTATCACTCGGCGATTTTTTCGCCCAGTTTCGTTTTGTAGTGCACTGCACATAAGCCATCGATAGTGACTCGTTGGCACTCACCACCACATTCTTTTTCAACTCCGTTAAAGGCATGTGGCCGCGAACGCCCGTGAGTGGTGTTGCGCCGTGCTAAGCCGCTTATGTAGGTAATGGCTGGAGGCTCTGCGGCCACTCGTTGACACTCGCCGCCACATTCTTTTTCGACTCCATCAAAAAGGAATGTGGCCGCGAACGCCAGTGAGTGGGTTTGCGCCGTGCTAGGCCGCTTGCGTAGGTAATGGGCTAGAGGCTCTGTGGGCCCTCGTTGGCACTCGCCGCCACATTCCACATTCTGTTGCATTAATGATGCCACAAAAAAACCCGCTCTCAGATGAGAGCGGGCCTTCCAAAAAAGTTTGGTAAACGTCTTAAAGACTGATTACTCGGAGACCTTCCAGACCTCTACGACCCGGTTAGGGCTGCGGTAGGCTTTGTCGAAACGATTGGTCTGGCCGAAGTATACAGCCTGCACACGGTCGTTATTCTCGCGATCACCTACGATCAGCTGGCCGACCTGAGAAGCGCGCTTGGACGAAAGCACAGCATTGGAGCCCGCATCGCCATCGACTGAAGCGTAACCGACTACCAGATACTTGGCGTTGTCATCATCAGACATCAACTTCTTCAGTTCTTCTTGGTCATTCCACTGCACAGCAGAGCTACCAGACTCGAACTTCACTGTCTTCACTGGGCTAGCCTTACCAACCTCTGCGATCTTGGAGTAAGTCGCTGTGCGAGCCTCTGGATCGTCTGCGATACCGCGTAGCTCGACGAAAAGCGGGATCAGCTCACCATCGAGGTTGCTAGGATCGTTGACCAGCAGCGGCAGGTCGAGACCCGGACCAGGAGCAGCAGCTTTGAGCTTGTCCTTGTTTTCGATGGTCACGATCTTCTTCTTCAGTGTCGATACTTCCTGCTTCAGCTCGCCATTCTCTTTGGTAAGAGCGGCTACTTTTTCGCCATCCTCTGCAGGCTTGTCGGTAGCCATTGCCTTCAGCTTGGCCAGCTCGTCGGAGAGAGACTTATTATCAGCAGTCAGTTTGGCCAGCTTGGCCTCGGTGTCGCCACCCATCTTGGCAGCAGCTGCCTTGAGAGCTGCGATCTGCTCGCTCAGCCCCTTATTGTCAGCAGTCAGCTTCTTCACCTCATCCGAGCCAGAGCTCATACCAGCGAGATTCGCCTTCAGCTTTGCGAGCTCAGCAGTGAGAGACTTGTTATCAGCAGAGAGCTTAGCGATGCGCTCCTTGGAGTCGTTGGTCATCTTAGTCGCCGCAGCCTTCAGACTCGCATTCTCATCAGTCAGCGCCTTAATCTGAGTGTCGTCCATGGCTGGCTTCTCAGCGTCTGCCTTCTCGAACTTCAACTTCCACGCATCGCGCTCGCCATTGGCCAAATCCAACTTCTTGGTGAAGTCTGCAATCTGAGTTTTGAATCCGTCGCGCTCCTTGGTGACGGTCTCGTTGCCCTTGGTCATGTCTGCGAGCTTAGTCTTCAGATCTGCGATCAGGCTCTTATCCTTCTCGGCAGTCGCAGCCATAGCCGCAGCGCCAGCATCCTCGAAACCTGCTTTGATCTGCTTCTTCAGCTCATCATTTTCAGCGGTCAGAGAGTCGACCTTGCCAGACAGATCAGCATTGGCGTCGATCTTTGCCTGGAGATCAGCATTCGCTTTCTTCGCACCGTCTAGCTCGACCTGTAGTGCCTTCAGGCTATCAGCAGAGTCGCCCTGTGCTTTGAGCTGGGCTTCCAGATCCGCATTGGTTTTGAGAGCGGCATCTAGCTTACCTTGGATGTTGCCACGCTCAGTGTTGGCTAGGTTGATCTTTGCGTTAGCCGCATCGAGATCCCCCTGTAGACCGTTGATCTTTGCGTCGAAACCAGAGGTATCGACAGCAGCGGCTACGTTGGCATTGCCTGATGCAGCGACATCGCCACCCTTAGCTTCGAGCTCTGCGACTCGATCTTCTAGATCGCTCTTCTCAGATTCTAGCTCTGCGATCCGGCCTTGCGCCGACGCAGCGTCTACCTTGGCCTGCTGTGCAGCCTCGTCGATATCAGCATCGTCGTCTCCTGCATCCACTGCAGCTGCGGGTAGCAGAGCATTGGTGCCGTCTGCGAGTTGGCCACCTTTTTCAGAGCAGCTTCTACCCAGCGTAGCCCATGCGACTAGCATGAGCACGGCGAGTCCCATCAGCACACTGAAGATAGTGGCTGCGACTTCGTTTCTTTTTTCGTTTTCGTCCATTAGTAAGAGATTGGTGTGGTGTGTGTGGGGCCAAATAAATCCCCGCCAGCCAGTGCCTAAGACCGAAGCCTATAAAAAAAAGTCACTGCCAGCTTCGATTTCACCCGAAAGCGGCAACCAACCTAGGTAAAAAACAGCGAGCCTATAAAGCGACCCAACGGTTTAGCCCTTCACCAGATAGCGAAACGCCGCTGCTCCGAGGAGCAGAAAAACTGCTGCGATTAAAATTCCTAGAGTAATTGCCATGCGCTAGATATACCCAGTTATGGTGGGTTTTCCAGCCGGAATCCCAAACGAGTTTAACTTTTTTCAACCGCTTGCCTATCAATCAGGCAGGAGCTCCCTCCGGTGGTAAATCGGTCTCAGATGAGACGCTGTTTTGATCCTGCTTACGCTGCTTCTTCGCCGCTTTTTTGAATCGCTCATGCAGCCACAGCGGGATGGCACAGGCCATGATCAACAGACTGACAATCCAAGAGATGAAAAGCGCCTTCCAGACACCCTCGGTGAAGCCATAGCTGTGTAGACCAATGCCCAGATTGTTCACACCCCACCAGGAGAAGGTGACGATCATACCTAGGAAAATAGAATTCACCGCGATACCTATGTCGCGAATGTAGCCGCCCATCCGAGCGTGGAGGATGACTAGCGACCACAGGCAGATCATCAGAGCGCCGTTTTCCTTTGGATCCCAGCCCCAGAAGCGGCCCCAGCTATAGTTGGCCCAAACCCCTCCGAGGATGGTACCGACGATGGAGAAGAGCAGGCAGAAACACACCACTCCATAGGTCATCCCCGTGATGGTGCGGTGCAGATCGCGAGACTTTTTATCCTCTTTGAAGATGCCACCCTCAGGCAGCGGCTCGCCCCCTGTGAGAGCAGAAAAGACCCGACCTATCGGGCGCAGAAAACGAATCAGCAAATAGACGGTGCCGAGCAGCATGGCCAGCAGACCAGCAGCATAGCCGATATTGATCGTGGTCACGTGTGTCGCCAGCCAGAAATTGGTATCCAGCACAGCCTGGAGCGGATCCATGGTATCGGTAGCCTCAGCTGTCTCATGGCGGAAGGAGAGAAACATCCCCGCCATGCCGCCCACAGCAGCGACGATCAGGCCGATGCCCTTGCGAGTGAAAAGCTCGAGCAACAACGACAGCAGCACCAAGCAGGCAGTGATGAAGATGACGGTGTCGTAGAGATTGGTGATCGGCGGACGTTCGCGCACGATCGAGCGCATCACGATGCCCGCAGTATTGTAGTAGAGACCAAACACAATCAGAGCGACAGCCGCCCAGATCAGATATTTCGACACCCGTGTGCCGGGCAGAAACCAGCTGAAAGCCAGCACGACGAATCCTAGCCCATAGTAGCCCACAGCACTGTGGAAATAGCCTTTATTGTAGTGCTTCACCTCTTTCAGCGCCGTCGCTCCCTCGAGCTTCAGACGGGCTTTCTCTTGCTTCAGGCGAAGATCCTCTAGCGGCTCATCATTTGCAGCGATCTGCTCGTCGAATCTAGCGATCCTCGCATCGTAGCGGCTCTGGGCCGTTTCATTCTGACCATCGACAAGCGCTCGAATCGAATCAGCCACAGGCTTGATGATAGCGGCTCGCGACGCCTCGTCGGCTCCGGAAGGCAACTTCGCCAAAGCAGCAAACATCGCCTTTTGGCCGGTGTAAACGCCCTCGACGGCACGGAGATTTTTGGTCACCCACTCGCGCTTCGACTTATCGGCCATCGCCAGAAACAAGCCCTCGCCAATACCGCCCCACTCATCATCCAAATCGTCGATCGGTGGAAAGGCTACTAGATAGCGCCCAGAATTGGCGTAGAAAAACAACAGTGAAAACGGCGCCTGTAGCAGCTTTGCCTCCTCAGTATCGGCCGGCCCCTGCACAATGCCGAATAACTGCTGTGGCGACATCTGCGGCATGATCTCGAGAAACTCGGCCACGTCCATGCGACCGGCGAACTCTGCGAGACTAGCTGGTAGCATACCGGGGTAGACCATCTGCTCGCCTTTTTTCACCAGCCCAAACTGACCGGCCATGTGCTCGAAGAAGTTGATGTTTCGCCCAAGCCGCAGTAGCTGCTCCTCGATGCGGGTCAGCTTGTAGGCAGGATCCTCATCGCTATCGGTGTATTTCTGCTGTTTCTCGGAGATCCTAGAAGTCTCCTCCGCCAGCTTGGGGCGGATGGTCACCAGTTGATTGTAGGAGTAGCGATCGCGCTTGCGATGCTCGGAGTCTCCTGGCTTCGGGCTGAGCCCTAGCTCGCTGACAGCAGCCGTATCGTCGACATTGAAGATCGGATACTCCTTGGCCAGATCCGTGCGGAATAGCGCATCGAGCATCCAGGCATCGGCTTTGATCTTGTGCTGCTCGCCGTCCTTAGTCTGGAATTTCACCTTCACGCCATTGTTGATCTGCATCAGGCTGTAGCGGGCAAAGGTATTCATCGGCTTCACCCGACCACCATTCTGCACCAGCATTTTCTGAAACTCAGCACGCACCTCGTCTGGCCATGGTGTGTAGGAGGCGATGGAGGTCTGCACATTCTTCGAGCTGCGCATGTTTTTGATCAAAACATCGGCAGATATCCAAGAGATCACCACTGCAGCGACTAGTAGCGCGCAAACCACTAGGTAAGCCCACATCATCGTCTGAGTGCGGCTATCACTCTGCACAGCCTGCTGCTCGGCCTCGGCTTGTTCTCGGAGTTGGCGTTTGGTACTCATGCTTTGCGGCTGCGTTTTTGGCTTTTATTGAGGTACTCGATCAGCTTCCAGAGGAACTGAAGGGTCAATCCGATCGTCATGATGACCAACGCGATGGTCGGCCATTGATCACTCGGATTGTCGGAAATAGCGAACTGGCTGTAGTAGACACCGTCCTCGGGATTGGGCGGACCAAAGCTCTCCTGAAACACCACAAATCCATCGTGGCGCATCGGCTCATTCATACGCACCGCCACCTTTTTGCCCTCTGCAGCGTCGCGCGTCTCGAGGCGGGTGATGCGGCTCTCGTAGTTCTTCGGTTTGTCCGTGCCTGGGTGCTTCTCGAAGATGAATTTATCGAGCTTGATGTGGTAGGGCAGCTGCCAGCTGGTCTTGACCAGTTGCAGGCCGTATTGCTTGCCGCCGACCTGAAAGCCAGCGACTTTGGGCGACACGCCTGCCATGTAGGCTGAGGACAGACCCGATAGCAGGACCGGCTTTTCTTCCTCTTTGCTATCCTTCGGCTTCACCGCTACAAAGCAGCCGGGGTAATTGCGCTCCTCGCGCTTGTCACGCGGTACGGATAGTAGCTTGTAGCCATCTACCTCGCGCCCACCAGCCCGATAGGCGTCGGCATGAGTCGAGTGAATCGCCCGTGCATTGCGTATAAAACTATCGACGGACAAAGAAAACGGCAGACTAGCCGAAGTGAACTCCTGCTCTCGACCATCTTTGATACCGACTAGCTGCTCCCACGGTATGACGTGAGCTTTGGTCGGCTTTTCCTCCTCATTGAACTCGAGGATCTCAAGCTGCCACGTCTTGTAGCTGCTGATCATATTGCTCGACTGCCCCGGGAAGAGATCGATGTAGCCATCGCGCTTGCCGATGAAAGTCACGAAGGCGCTGATGAACAAAAACAGCATACCGAAGTGGGTGACCAGATTGGGCAGACCTCTGAGACGCTTGCGCACGTGCACCACAGAGCCCAGCGCCATATTGATAAACATCAATATCATCAGCAGCAGGCCACCAGGCAATGGCAGCGGAATCGGGATACCCACACGCGATGGCAGCTCGCTGAGGACAAACCACGAATGGAAATAGGTCTTGATCGAAACGAACAAGCCTAGGTAAACCTGATCGAGCGTACCCAGCAGCGTGATAAGTGTCAGCAGCACTAGCACGATGGTCGCCAGTGCGAAGGAAGAGAAGAATTTGTAAATGGAGCGCAGTATGTCCATAGCGGTCTGATCCGGTTTCGAGTTACTGACCTTTCAAGCTGAGCGAAGCACAAAACTCATCGAATTTGCCTTCATTCTCGGCCACAAGCGATTTTGGGCCTACCATTTTTACGGTTACCGTGGCACCTCCGACGCTCAAAATCGCACCGTGGAGACGTGCATCCGAGATCGGCTTGCTACCCATGCCAGTGTAGGGGCCATCTACCGACACCACAGTCGCAGGACGGCCAAATAAAGATAAGGTCGGTAGCTCGGCGATTTCCTCTGCCGTCAGCGCCTCGAGACCTACTTGCTTTCTCCAGCGGTTCACATTGCCCGCCAGATCGCCCTGCATACCACGCGTCATATAGCATTCGCCCTCGCTCTGCTCGCCGAAGCGTAGATTGATATCGCGAAAGCGGGTAGCAGGCACCTCGGTCCAGCCATCGGGGACTACCCAGTCGAGTGTGGTCGAGGCATCGCTGCTCTCGCCGCCGCCAGCCATGTCCTCACCACCGGCTGTCAGCCGAGGGAAGCGCTGCTTATCGCTCTCCGCGATCACTGGCTGCTCGAAGGTATTCTCAGGATCGAGTTCACGCACATCGGTGATCTCGATCGGCTCAGAGCTACCTCCGCAGGCTGCGAGAAGCAGGGCTGCCGTAGCGGGTAAAAGATAGAAAAATACACGAACCATCGTCACAAAACAGGTACGTATCATGTTTCCACAGAGTCGCACCGAAATCCAACCGTAGATCCGTGGTAAAATAGCCGTAACACGGATATTTCCACTGTACGAAGGCGCAATTGAAGAGACCACTGTGCGGTGCCAATTACTTAAACAACCTACTAGAAGAGGGATTGACGCCTAAAGAATTGAAACTGAACGTGTTCGACTCCGAGAACGGCTTAGAAATACCATAAGAAGCCCCACTTTCGACGGAAAAGGAAGCTGAGTCCCTGAGTGCTTCAAAATCTGTTACAACCGCCGCATCCACATTAGGACATGTATCAGGCGTAACTTCCGCTTCGGATTTTGTAAGATCAGCCATAGCAAGTTAAATATAACAGCGAGTGTGGATAAATGAAGCTAAATTGATTGTTTTCATGAAATCCTGCATAAGAGCGTGGTATTCTTCAACCGCTTGATTAAGGGATTCGGTATCCTCCATTTTCTCGATTTGCAGGTTCAACTCTTTCATCAAAACTTCTCTAGAAATCCCTCTACTATGGGAGTGCCAAAATGCATTATCACTAAGTTTATCGCCAATCTCTTCAGCCCTACTTTCTCGCTCTTCTTGACTTACCTTTTTCCCAGTAGAGGAATGAGTTGTCCAATCTTTAAATTTATATGTCGATAGCCAATTTTTTAGGAGGTTCGTTGAAAGCAAACGAGCCTGTTTGAAAGTGTCTAGCTCTCCTAAATCAAGTTTATTTAGCAGTGCATACTCTGCAGTAGTTAGCGCCCCGACTCCTTTTGAGTTCAGCTCTTCAAATTGATTGAGATAAGAAAGTGCAGGGATTAGTTTCCCCTCTTTCTCCACCTGTGGATCTGTGGGTCCCAAACATGAGAAATAACTCATATAGATTTTATCCCCTGACATCACAAACACAGTACCTGCAGACATCGCTATATCTGGAACTAAAAAATAGACTTCCGAGTAGTTGTGCCTAAGCGAATTAACCATTCTTTCAACAACTTCCACGATACCGCCAATTGTGTGAATAATAACAGCAACCCGCTTCCGGCGCTTCGGAAACGCTTCAATGGCGTCTCGAACAACACGCTCCAACCCGAACCGAATCTCACTTGAAATAGCAATCACATCCGCATCAAGTATATCTTCAATTTTGGTAAGTTTTTTGATGAGGACAGCATTTGCTTGCTCATTCAGAGGGGATAACGCCATATGCTCTGTTCAACCAATGAGGGCAAAAGTCAACTCTTAGAAAAGCACTCTTCAGCGTAATTTTGCAAATTTACTCAAGGACCGATCTGCCCGACTGCCATACGGTAAAAACGCCTAGGCGCATCGATGTGATCGGTGATCAGAACATCTCCACCCACCTCAGAGATCGTCAGCACCTCTCCAGACTGAGCCGTGACCAGCCCTGTCGTGGCATCGGACGCAGCCATCGGCACCCATGTCTGCTGATCGGTAGAAGCCTCGATCTGCACGATCAGATCTCGCCGCACGCTAGGCACACGCAGCTGAGGCAAGCCGCCGACAGTCGCGATCGACAGCTGGATATCCGGCAGGGTCCACGCCTGCTGTAGCGTACCCTGTAGCGCTCGCGGGGTCAGGATGTCTGGCTGCGCGCCATTGTCGGCGATCCTGTAGATCCCCCACCACTCCTCATTGAGCTGCTGATCGATGTAGCCGCCATTGGCAAAACCGCCGCTATCCTGACTGCTAGCCGAGCCGGCTGATTTCCACCACTCGTCGGCCCACTCAAAGACAGTAGCTCCCGCGCAGGTCGCTATATTGGCGGCTATCTCGCCCCACAGCCGCCCGACTACCTGAGCGGTGTAGCTGGCATCATCGCTGAACTCCTGATCCACCCGCGCATCGTAGGCATCCATGCCAAATTCGGTGATCACGAGCGGCTTGCTACTGGCCGATCGATATTGAGTGAAAAGACTGCCCATCGACTCGCCTCGGTAGATCTGCATGCTCCAAAAATCGAGATGCTCCATGGCCGAGTCGTAGCTAGAGACCGAGCCTATGGCATCGGTGATCGGCATCGAGATCAACTTCTGCGGAGCAGCCGCTTTCAGCGTCTCAGCGATAGTGTCGTGCGCAGCCCAGAAGGCCCCATTCGATCCATTACCATTGTAGATGTTGTTCTCATTTCCCAAGAGGAACCCCATCACATTGGGGTGCTGATTGGCCTCGGTGACCATGCCCAAGTACTCAGCCTCGATCTGGTCGATGGCATTGCTATCGCTCCAATTCGTGCCGGGATTAATCCAGCGGTTGATCAGCACCATGATCGGGCGATCGCCACCATTGTAGCACTGCTCCAAAAAGTCCGAATGATCTGCCCCGGGAGTCCAGCCGTAGACGCGGATCAGATTGCACCCCATGGCGCGCATCAGCGGGATATCCCGCTCATACAGCGAGCTGTAGCCAGCTGTGAAGTAGTCGCCATACGGTGCGGCCTGAGAGGGATTTTGCCCGATAGGTGTGGGCTGGTAGCAGACACCACGCAGAAAGATGCGCTCGCCATCCCACTTTATCGTACGCCCATCGACAGAAAAGCCGGTCTGCGACATACCCCACTGCCCGAAGAATGCCGAGCAGAAGATCAAAGCCAAATAAACCGACAGTCGCAAATGCATATGGAAACGATTCTGTCCGATTTCTACCAAAGCGCCATTAAAAATAAGGTCACTTCCACTAACTCGGCAGGCGCCAGCGCCTACGCCACCAACCTTTCCGTGTCCAGCGGTGCTCTGAAATCGCACGCAGAGGCGCTGAGACGCAGAGGTTATTTTCTACGCTCGGAAGTCACTTGCTCTTTTTTGGAATTCCATAGCTAAAGATGAGTTTATCAAATTCCAGTTAACGAATGTTAGTTTTCCTCGGAAGCCTCTGCGACTCTGCGCCTCCGCGTGCGATTTTTCATCCAGCTAGATATCCACGGGAGGAGACCGCAAAGAGGAGCATCGTAAAAATACAGATGCAGACCGTGTATTTCGTCTGGCGGCTCATCCGACCGTCACCCGCTCAGGAAAATCAGGAAATAGCAAACTAGCTGCCATCGGCTCTTCCTCCGCTGTGTAGAAAGTCACTTTTCCTAACTGATCACAGATCCAAACCTCCTGCGCCCCGCTTTCAAAATAGAGACGTTTTTTATTCTCGATCTCACCATGGGTATTTGATGGAGACAAGATCTCGACAAGCAGCTCCGGGCACTCTGTAAAGCAACTCTGCCGATGAGGAGGCTCGCCTATCGACTGCCATATCGCATCAGAGCACCATGCATTATCCGCTCCCTTTACTCCCTCAGCGGTAGAGACGGGACATTCCGTCATGACTCTGCCTGAGACTTTTTGAGATCTAAGGAGAAACGCTATCTCTGACTGATAGCTGCCGTGCATAGGGCCTGGTAGTGGAGATATAACGATCTGCCCGTAACGATTGGTCTCGATACGAAAATCTAGCGCCAATAACTGAGGATCGAGAACTAACTGATCCCAGACGGCGATATTAAAAGAATGATGATCCACCTCCGCCTTGGCTAGGTCCTCTGGTGAAATCAGCACTGCGCTCATGAGACTAGATTACTTCAATTTTGTAACTATTTCACGCAATACAAATGCCCCTCGGTGCGCACCAGCAGCTGGCCATCGAATGGCGTAGGTGTCGCTAGGATCTGCTCGCCCATAGGGCTCTCGCCGAGTAGCTCGTAGCTCTCGCCGATCCGCACGGAAAAGATCGTGCCATCCTCGCGAGCGGCGTAGAGGATACCACCTGCGATGACTGGCGAGGCATAGTAGGGAGCCGCTGCACGCGGTAGCTGCTCGGTCCATAGCGGCTCACCGGTCTGGGGATCGAGGCAGACGAGCTTGCCTTTGTGCCGCAGGCAGTAGACGCGGCCATCATACAGAGCCGGACTCGAGACAAAGACACCGTAGTCCTTTCGCTCCCAGAGACGATGCGTAGCAGTCACGTCGCCCTCGCCGCCGAGCCGCACCGCATGCACCTGTGCCTGCATGCGATCATCGCGCCCCACAGGGACGATGGCGATATCGCCTGCGATCACAGGAGTCGCGATAGGTGGCCATAGCTTGGCGCCCTCTTTATTGAAACCCTCACAGCTCCACAGCAGCGAACCATCATCGACAGCATAGGCACTGAGCTGATCCGAGCACCAGACCAGCAGCGCCTGCCGATCGCCATGCTGGAAAAGCACCGGCGTCCCGTAGCCGTGATCATTCTCTGCTGGTGCCTCGATATTGCGCTCGGTCTTCCAGCGGATCTCGCCGGTGTTTTTATCAAAAGCCGCCACCCACGAATCGCCGCCGTGCAGACGCGGTAGGATGACGAGATCGCCCACTAGAATGGGCGACGCCCCCTGGTCCCAGTAGAGCTTCTGTTTGCCATACTGCTCGACCAGATCGTGCTGCCAGCGGATGCTACCATCCATCTCCAGCCAAGCGAGGGTACCGCTTTTGAAGTAAACGAAAACTCCGGTCCCATCGGTGACAGGCGAGGCATTGCTACTGGTGCCGAGTTGCTTGTGCTTGCCTGGAGTCTCGGGACCAAACTTGGTCTGCCACAGCAGCTTGCCCTGAGCGTCGTACGCCAAAGCGGTATCGATACCCTCATCCGGCGCGGTGATGTAGATCGTCTCCTCCCACACCACGGGGCAAGAGGCACCTTTGCCTGGTAGTTTCACCTGCCACACAGCCGACTCCGGAGTCCACTCGGTCGGGTAATCACCCTCTACAGTCAGGCTCCCCGTGTGCGACGGCCCTCGCCAGCTAGGCCAGTCATTGGCAGCCAGAGAGCAGGTGAGAAACAGGCAAAGAGTGAGTCCCCAGATCGATTTCATAGCGGTATCTTGGCAGCGAATGGAGGAAAAGTCGACTGGCGTAGATGGTGTTTCAGCTGATTTGCTCAAACCACACTGCTTATTTCAAATCCACCAACTTGGCCAACATCAACCGGTGAGCGACCATATCGACTGCCACATTTGACTGCTCCATCGGAATGTACCCGAGAAGAGGCTCGTAATTGCCATTCTCATCCGGTTTCATATCGACGAACAGCACATCGCCATAGACCAACTCGAATCCACTGATCGTTATAGCAACCGGTCCGGCTATCTTGCCGACCACTTTATCCCCAGTAGCATTGACTAGGCTCTCTTCACGGATGCGCTGAAAGTCTCCAAAATCATCAATCCATGCGGCCGGCAGAGATAGGTATGCAGCTCCAGTATCGACGAGCGCGGTGAACTCTTTTTGACACTCCAGATCCAATGCATTTTGAACTCTGACACTGGTGACAATCCTTCCCATAAAATAGAGTAAAGACAGACATGTATCGATCAAGTGTTTTTTTGTGCAGTTAGAGGTGAAATCGCCGTTTGCATCCCGCTCATTTTGCCCAACCTTACCGGCACGCATGACTCAGGCGACCGCAGCCATCATCGAGATAATTATGAAGACCATCACCATCCGCTAAGCGGGTAGTGGTGGTTGCGATTCGGTCTTTCTTTCTCTCTCGATCAGAGAGTCATGCATGCCAAAAAGAAGAAGGGACTCGAGCCGGGATCAATCACCACCCCACCCACTACCTAGCAGCCCGAAAATCGCTTTTTGTACCCTATTGAATCAAAATTGTACCCTATTGAATCCGGACTGTACCCTATTCAAATAGGTGGAAATTCGTTTTTTCCCTAACCACACCACGACGACACAACTCAAAGAAGAAGATGAAACCAACATCATCCGCCAACCATCCAGCCGTAAAGCTCTACGATACGACCCTGCGCGACGGCACTCAGGGCGAAGGAGTGAACTTCAGCTCTCTGGACAAGATCCGCATCGCACAGCGGCTCGATGAATTTGGTGTTCACTACATCGAGGGCGGTTGGCCAGGGTCGAATCCCAAAGATGTGGCTTTCTTCGAGCAGGCAGCAGACATGGAGTGGAAAAATGCGAAGATCACCGCATTTGGCAGTACCCGTCGCAAAAACGTGGCTGTGGAAGACGATAATCAGATCAAAACCCTGCTCGACGCGCGTACCCCAGTGGTAACCTTTTTTGGCAAAACCTGGCTCCTGCACGTGACCGAGGTGCTCAGCACCACAGCGGAGGAAAATGCCGCCATGATTCGCGACACCACCGCCTACTTCAAAGAAAACGGCCGCGAGGTCTGCTACGATGCGGAGCACTTTTTCGACGGGTATAAAGACTCGCCCGACTACGCGCTGGAGACCCTACTCGCAGCCAAAGAAGGCGGCGCCGACTGGCTAGTGCTGTGCGACACCAATGGCGGCACCATGCCAGACGAGGTCTACGACATCACCCAAGTGGTCATGGAAAAGCTCGGCATCCCAGTGGGCATCCACACTCACGACGATACCGGCGTAGGCGTGGCCAATGCACTCGCCTCGATCCGTGCTGGCGCTACCCAGGTGCAGGGCACCATCAATGGCTACGGCGAGCGTGTCGGTAACTGCAACCTCACCTCTGTCATCCCCAATCTACAGCTCAAGATGGACCGCCCCGTGGTGGAAAACATCTCCGAGCTGACCGCCCTAGGCCACTTTGTGGATGATATGGCCAACTGCGCCCACAACATCCGTGCGCCCTACATCGGCTCCACCGCATTCGCCCACAAAGGCGGCATGCATGTGAATGCCGTGCAAAAGGTAGCCCACAGCTTCGAGCACATCCGCCCCGAGACCGTCGGCAATCGCCAGCGCATCCTCGTATCGGAGCTATCCGGTGGATCGAATATCCTGATGAAAGCCGAGGAACTCGGTATCGAGCTAGAGAAAGGCAGCCCCGAGGTGCGCGACATCCTAGAGGCGGTAAAAAATCTCGAGGAGCAGGGCTATGAGTTCGAGGCCGCCGAGGCATCGCTACGCCTACTCATCGAAAAGCACCTAGCCGATCACCAGGACTTCTTCCAGCTCAAGGAATACCACTGCACCTACCGCCGCGACGGCGAGCACGACTACGACACCTGCTCAGCTACTGTGAAGCTAAGCGTAGGGGACAAAGACGAATACTGCGTAGCCGAAGGCGACGGCCCCGTGAATGCTCTAGACGCCGCCCTGCGCAAAGCGCTAGTGCCATTCTACCCCGCCATCGAGAAAGTCGAGCTCTGCGACTACAAAGTACGCATCATCGACAGCAAGTCGGGCACCGCCGCCAAGACCCGCGTGCTCATCGAAAGCACCGACGGCAAAGACAGCTGGGATACCGTAGGCGTAAGCTCCAACATCATCCAAGCCAGCTGGCGTGCACTGGTCGACTCGGTAGAGTATTACCTGATGCGTCAGAAATAAATCTCATCCTTTGACGATGATTTCTCCAATGTAGAGGTGGCTTTCCAGCCGCCTCTTATCCTATCATAGCGGTGTGAAACTCGTTTGGATCATACCAACTGTCGTGATAGTCGCTCTCTGGGTCGACAGTCGCCTTGCTGCTACCGTTTCAGAAATATCCTCTCCCTATGGAACCGTCTATGCAGCGAACTGGTGTGGAGCCCTAATCTTCGCGACTGAAAATTCCGACTGGGGTTGGGATTGCAGTATTTATCGGGATTCTGAAACCCAACCTAGCGAAAATTACACCAAAGAATTCCCAAAACCCACCATCTCGAACACTCTTACAGGGCGATTCTGTATCGGGCCCGCTTCTGACGAACCCGACATCTTCGTCCTCATATTCCCACATTGGCTAGCTATTCTTTTAATCACAGGAACTGGATACTTCCACCAGCTCAGACGGAAAAAGAAAAACACCCAGCTATGAAATCTCTGCGAATGAAGGCAAAATTAGTCCTGGCTGCTACCATTCTTACTCGTCACCACTCTTTGGATCGACAGCCGCTTCGCTTTTTCAGGCATTACTTTTTCGACTCCTGTAGCTGCTGTATATTTAGTGAATAGATGCGGCACTTTTATTATTGTTTGCCCCACCAATACACCCACAAACTGGTATTTTGAAATTGACCGACTCATCGAGACACCAAACCAACACAACTTCGATGACACCCCCGAATTCCCAGAAATCAACACCCTCCGAACGCTGCTAGGTCGGTTTCAAATTGGCACACTCTCTACCGATAATGACGCCAAAGCCCTAATCTTACCTCACTGGCTTGCCCTGCTAGGCATTGGATTCCTATTCTGGCAAATCCGCCATAGACGACGTAACGCCACTCGCTAGACGCTCACCGCCACATCCTTCTCGCCCCCCTACTGAGGCTGCGCAGTCACTCTCAGAAACTGCTTATCAACACTCGGCGAAATCGGTGCATTCAGACGCATGCTAATCTTCTCATGACGAGCATCGTAGGGTTCAGCCGTGCCGACTGACTGCATATCTACAGGATCGACAGGCGTCCAAGTTTCCATATCCTCAGAAAGCTCGAAAAGATAACCCGGCGGATCTGATAGCGGTTGAGTAAACTGAATAAAGAGATGCTGCTGACCTGCCACATCCATCAATCCGCCGCCAACAGCGATAACAAACGCAGTCGAACCAGACGCTGCAGCAGATGGCACCGACTGAACTCCAGTATCGGTAGTCGCCTCGACAAAATAATAGTACTGCTGGCCAGACTCCCCACTAACATCTCGGAACTCCAACACATCCCCAGCCACTAATCCCACCTGAATCGCAGCACTCACATCACTCGTCTCAGAGCGGAGAATAGTGTAGCCACTCACTGCGTAGCTAGGTGCAGTCCACTGCATGGTGACACCGCCGGTATTCTCGCTAGTAATCTGTAGAGATGTGGGGGCTGCCGCTCGGAGCGAACCGGTATCGACGCCTGCCACCCCATACCCCATGACATTTCTCGCCTCAATGGAGTAGTAGTACAAAACCCCATTTGTGAGACTTGAGCTATCCGAATAAGCCAGCGTACCCGCATCCACCTCGGCTAATACATCCCAAGGACCAGAAGCACTAGTCGACCGTAAAACTCTGTACCCAGTCGCATTCACCACAGCATCCCATGACACATCTATCGAAGTGAGCGCACCATCCGCTGCAGACACATTGAGCGGAGCGGTCGGCAAAGCACCACTACGATAGCCCAATTCTGAATTCGATAAGAAGGAAATACCGTAATTATTCTGCGCCAGCATCCAGTAATAATACTCCTTAGCTGGATCCGCGGTCGTGTCCGTGTAAGTATCGCTATCCACCGCAGCCAGCCCCACAGCCTGACTGCTATCATCCACAGGAGCACGATAGATGTAATAATCCGTAAACGATTGCTCGTCCCACGAGAGCACGACATGATTCGACAAACCTTGAGTCGCAGTAAATTCAACCGGCAAAGGCGGCATACGGCTAGTGATAACCGAATTCAGAAAACCTGCATCATCACCCGATGATATTGATAAATCCTTACTGTAGACCAACTCTACCCAACACAGAGAATCCGGTAGATCCAAAAACACATACTGAGTCACGGAACCCGACAACGACTGCTCCAACTGACCATTCACGTAAACATCTAGGTAATCACCATTTTGCTCAGAACTCGCTTCAAGCCTGAGAGTCAACTCCCCAGGGCCATTCACTATCGTGGCCATATAGCTACTCCGCCCGTCGGCTATTTCAGCACTCCTAGGTCGCGGAAACGTCTCATCACTCAATTTCCACCCTGTACGATCAAAGACGCCCCAAGATAGACCACCAAAGTGCGATGGCAAACTAGCAGAAATCCGCCGAGCCACATCTAGCTCCAACACATGCGAGCTACTACCACTGGCATTCTCGGCCGTGATAGCGACTTCGAAAATACCGTGATCTTCCGGTATACCACCGATCCAATTATTACTCGGATCAAACTCCAATCCCTCAGGCAGACCCTCTACCGTGATCGATGTCGCCCCCTTATCAGTCGTGACCTGCGTCGAAAATGGCGCCCCCTCTACACATTCTGACAAATTGCGACTCGTCACAAAAGGACGCCCTTCAGAAGAAGCCAGCCGAATATTGTCAACGTGAGCATCATCATACCCGCCCGAATCCGTTATATCTTTGGCATAACGAAACTCGACTGTATTTGTGCCCGCAGGCAACTCCACAACAGCCTCTGTCCAATCAACTTCTCCGTGGATCCATTTTTCATACTGACCATTCACGATTACAGAGAAGAAATCGGCCCCATACTCAGACGACACACGCCAATCAAATACCAAATGATCAGGTCCATTCACGGTGAACTGAAAACCCGCAGACTCTCCATCCAACAATCGAGGGGTCGTCATCGAATCACCACCATTCGAGCTGAGGAATGTCGTGTGTTGCATGGGAAAATCCCCCGTATCGGTGTAGGTGTAGGTCGAATTATCGACAGCCTCACCAATCGATCTTGGCAGAACTTCGACAGTGAGAGTGGCAGATCCGGTCCCCGCCGGAGAAGTCGCATCCAACAGCACAGAGTAAGTCCCCGCAGCCGTAGCTGTCCACGTCACCAGACCATCAGCATCAACTTCCATATCAGTGGGTTCACCTGATATGGCAAAAGTCTGAGGCGTATGATCGGCTACGATCTGATAGTAAAGAAGATCCCCCTCGCCTAGTGTTTCAGTAGTGGCACTAGTAATAACAGGCACAGAAGCGAAATCATCATTGGAAATCGTTCCTATCCCATAGTAGAAGGTCGTTATCGCAGACACCGCATTTCCAATCGCCACGTAGAAGGTCTCATCTACCTCCTCGTCTGAGTCTGCTATGATATCGATAGTCACTGTCTTGGTAGTCTCGCCAGCAGCAAAGGAAAGGCTACCTGTCGTGGGTACAAAGTCACTATCATCCGTATCGAGATGAGCACTCAGCCAGTCTACTGTCACCACATCATCATTGATACGCGCGAGCGTGATAGTGAACTCCGCTGCAGTCGTGCCGCTATCGCCCTCTGTTACCGAGACTTCGCTGACGGATAGGGTATTCGACTGGTCGATACCTGATAACGAGGTCGCACCGGTATCATCAGGATCCAGCCAGTCGGACAGACGATTCCAGTAAGCACCCTCACCGTCCCAGGATGCCGATACTCGACCAAACCAGTCCGGCTCACTATTGCCGCAGTCGGAGAAACCGCCTAAAAGCTGCCCGACGATGAGGCCGTTTTCGTTAAACAAGGGCGAACCCGAAGACCCGCCTTCGCTAGAGCCATGCTCCCAGTCACCGACTCGGACAAATCTGCCATCGCTCTTCTTTTGGTCGGAAAATCGCTTAGTAGTCGACGCAGGATCATCATCGATACTGATGCGCTTTTCTGCCACATCGGGATGATGAATACATACCGCAGACTGTGGATCAGCAGTGCTCCGATCCCAGCCAGCGAAGTGAACATTGTAACTAGGATCGATCGGATCATCGAGCTGGACTAGGCAAAAGTCTGACAAGCGACTGGATGAACAAAAGGTCGCCCCACTACTGAAATCAGTAGTCAATCCATCACCAGGAGCCGCATTACTAGCATCGCCCAGTGGGCGGCAAGTCGAATTCTCGAAATTCCAGTAAACCACCATCGACGGAGCATTACTGCGATCAATATTGACATGAGCACAGGTTAAGAAATAAGGCGTATTGTCATTGCGAGCATTATTGATGGCCGCTCCTGAACAGGCATCGAAACCACCCAAAGTGACAGCTCCTACGGCACGGGATTGATTGGCATAAGCCTCGATGACAGCTCCTGCAGCAGGGTAAGTCGATGAATCGCAAGCAACGTCCACCTGACAGTCTGAAGAGGCTCCAGTGCCAACTTTCTCCAAATCCCCTGCTTTCGGCGGCTGGATACCGCGAAAACCGTGATTCACCTGACTGAGCACGAGCTGGAGATCATCCTTTTTCTCAGTAGGCACGCTCACCTCGACAGTAACGACATCGCCGGAGAGGAGAGGAGTCCAGAGCTGGCCGTGAGACTCATTATCTGCTGCGGTGAAGGAACGGTAGCGGCTCTCTGTCTGTCCTTCCTCTAGAAGTCGCAGCTCGCCACCTGCGGGCATAGCGTATTTCGTGAAACCAAAGTTGAGCGACTGAGCTGCCTCGGACTCGACCTCTAGGGACCAGACGGCGGTATTGTCAGCCCCTTCAGTCCACTCACCAGAATTCTCCGGCGTGTAGTTCACGTAGATCGGCTTAGCGAATCGAAACACTCCAGGTGGCGCCTGCTCATCGGCCTCCTTGGCGAGGGCTGCATCATCTGCCTGCTGAGGCATGGTAGCGCGCTTCCCTGCTAGGCGTTTCGGTTTCGGCGTGGCAACCGGAGACAACGATACCGTAGCTGGAGCCGCTACTTCAAGAGTGGCATCCTCTTCTACTGGATCAACAGTGACCTTTTTTACGATTTCTGGCGCTACAGCCTCTACTCCGCGATCACCTGCCTCAGGAGAGTCAGAGGTGGCTATTGGGTCGGCTGATTGGTTTAAAAAGACAAAAGCTGTCGCAACCACTGCTGCTAAAACTAGCGAGAGGAACCAGAATTTTTTCATAAGGGAATCGCCGATCTTTCAACGAGCCAGTGTCCAAATCAAGCCAATTTCAGAAAGAATCACCAAAAATACGAAAATTGTAACATTCTGGACAAGAAACTGAAGCCGAGCACCTTGTATTAGTAGGCGTATTCACTCCACTTCCATCCTCCTTCGGCCCCATTTAAGCGGACCTCACCCTTGAATTACCCTCAGCTGCCTTTATCAACTCCTCATCATGTCTCCAGAACTCGAACTCACTATCTCCGCTGCCCGTGAGGCTGGCGCTTTGCTCCGCGAAAATTACGAGAGCGACCTGAATGTCGACGAGCTGAAGGCGCACGACATCAAGCTGGAGCTGGATGTGAAGACCCAGGAACTGATCACTGAGAGGATCCTCGAACGCTTCCCCGATCATGCGATCTACGGCGAGGAGGGCATAGGTGGCAATCAGGAGAGCTCTTCTCAATGGATCGTCGACCCGATCGATGGAACGGTGAACTATTTCTACGGTATCCCTCATTTCTGTGTATCGATTGCCCTGCGCGAGGCTGGTGAACTGAAACTAGGCGTGATCTACGATCCAATGATGGACGAGATGTTCGCCGTGGACTATGACGGTCCCGCTACTCGCAATGGAAAAACGATACAAGTCAGCGGCCGCCATGAACTAGCTGATGCGATCGCTATGATCGGCTTTTCTAAAACCAAAGAATCGATGGATGCGGGGCTAGCAAAGTACCGCGAGTACGCCTATCGGCTGCGCAAAACTCGGATGCTAGGCTCTGCCGCGCTAGCTATGGCCTACATCGCCTGCGGCCGGCTCGATGCCTATATCGAGGAGCAGATCAGCCTCTGGGATATCGCAGCAGGCCAACTACTAGTCGAGCGCAGTGGTGGTTTCGTGCAGACTCAGCAGTCCAGCACAGCTGAGGATAAAATGAGCATCGTGGCGCACAATGGCAAACTGCCGCTCGATGAAGTGCTCTAAGTCGCATCCACGCGAAAAGTAATATCATTAATTTTCCCGAAAAACCCGCTGGCAAGCCGGGCGGAATGCTCGTTATGTGGCAGTAGCTTTTATGAGATATCGAAATGGCATAGGCTACGACGTACACCGACTAGTCGAGGGGCGCCCCCTCGTGCTGGGCGGGATCGTGATCCCCCATGAAAAAGGGCTAGATGGGCACTCCGATGCCGACGTGCTTTCGCACGCGATAGCCGATGCCATCCTCGGTGCTCTGGGCGAGCCCGATATCGGCTATTGGTTTCCACCGACCGATCCTGAGCTAGAGGGTATCTCCAGCATGAAGATCCTGAAGAAAGCCCAGGACCTAGTAGAGGGGAAACACGCCTTTCTCGAGAATATCGATGCCACCGTCATCGCTGAATCTCCAAAGATCCTGCCACACGCGGATCAAATGAAGAAAAAGATCAGCAGCGTGCTCAGCCTACCGGCTGAGGACATCGGCATCAAGGCCACCACAAACGAGCAAATCGGCTTTGTCGGTAGAGGCGAAGGCATCGCAGTGATCGCGATCGCCACCGTCGCTTTCCCCGACATGGAGGACTAACAAGCCAATAGGCCTAGCTGCTTGCAGAGCAAAGACTTCGGATCTAGCCTGAGGGCGATGATTACGAAACCCATCTGCTTTCTCGCCGCTATCTCCACTGTGTTGCTCCTGACATCCTGCGATAAACTGCAGCCTGAAAACCCTGCTGAGGTGAATTGGCTAGTCGGTGACTGGATCGTCGATCGCGAGAAGACTACCGGAGTCTTTATCGATGGTGCCATCGCCAAGCTGAATCTCGATCCCAATAGCAGCAGCCTGACGGGCAAGCTCGCCTACGCAGCCGGTAAAAAGTCAGCTCAATCGACTGTGGCTAAATTCCTAAAGCCGCTCGACAATCTGAAATTCAAGTTCACCGAGACTGAGTACAGCAAGGAAGGTGTCGGTCTAGGAGGCGAGGGCGTGCCCTACGAGATCATTGCACGGCCCGCACCCAACCAGATCACCATAAAAGAACAGGATGGCGATCAACGCACCTACGTCCAAGAAGGCCGAAATATCTGGTACCAAGAGACGACTCCTGTGCCATTCAAAATCTATCTCATTCAGGAATAGAGCTTTCGCATTCAACATTTTCCCACCCACCTCTCTCTAAAGTTTCCATGAGCCAATCCAGCAGCCCTGCGATCGAAAAGGAAGTGAACCAATTCATGTCCGGCCTGATATCTCGCAATCCGGGCGAACCAGAATTTCACCAAGCGGTACACGAAGTCGCAGGCTCTCTGATGCCATTTGTGCTGGAGCACGATCACTACTACAAAGCCAATATCCTCGAGCGAATGACCGAGCCAGATCGCATCGTGATCTTTCGCGTCTGCTGGGAGGACGATCAGGGCAATATCCGCACCAACCGCGCGTGGCGGGTGCAGTTCAATAACTCAATCGGCCCCTACAAAGGTGGCATCCGCTTCCACTCATCGGTGAATCAATCCATCCTGAAGTTTCTCGGATTCGAGCAGACCTTCAAAAACTCGCTTACTGGCCTGCCTATGGGCGGTGCAAAGGGTGGATCGAATTTTAATCCGAAAGGCAAATCCGACCGCGAGGTGATGCGATTCTGCCAATCGCTAATGGTCGAGCTATATCGACACATTGGCGAAGACACCGATGTGCCCGCTGGTGACATTGGTGTAGGCGCACGCGAGGTGAGTTACCTTTTTGGTCAATACAAGCGGCTAGCGAATCGCTACGTGGGCGTGCTGACCGGCAAGGGCCTGTCCTTTGGTGGCTCTCTCGTGCGCAAAGAAGCAACCGGCTACGGCTGTGTGTACTTCGCGGAAAATATGCTCAACCACGCAGGCGATACGGTGAAGGACAAAACCATAGCTATCTCTGGCTCTGGCAACGTCGCCACCTACGCGGCAGAAAAGGCACTGCAATTCGGCGGCAAAGTCGTGACCCTATCCGATTCGGGAGGCTTCGTGCATGATCCCGATGGATTAGACTGGGAGAAGCTCGACTTCTTGAAAGATCTGAAAGAAGTCCGCCGCGGCCGTATCTCTGAATACGCCGATAAATATAAAAAGGCCACCTACCATAAAGGCGAGCGCCCCTGGTCCGTGCCGGTCGATATCGCGCTACCCTGTGCCACCCAAAACGAGCTGAATGGCGACGAGGCAAAGACACTCATCAAGAATGGTCTGATCGCAGTAAGCGAAGGCGCCAACATGCCGAGCGATACCGACGCTGTGAATGCTTTCCTAGCCGCCAAAACTCTATTTGCCCCAGGCAAAGCTGCGAATGCTGGCGGTGTAGCGGTATCCGGCCTAGAGCAGAGCCAGAACTCTCTCAGACTCGCCTGGAGCCACAATGAGGTCGATTCTCGACTGCAGGCCATCATGCACGAGATCCATGGCAAATGCGTGGAGTACGGCACTCAAGGCGATTGGGTAAACTACGTGGATGGAGCCAATGTCGGTGGTTTCGTAAAGGTAGCCGACTCGATGCTGGCTTACGGCATCGTCTAAATAGGCCCCGAGAGAAAACCCCAGCCCCGGATCCTCCGCTATAGGCCGAATAGGTCCTATATGACCTATAGCCATAGCTGCGCACTTCACGCAAAGGCCTAGAGCCCAAAACTAGCTTTCCCAGAAACGCAAAGAGCCGGACTGTTTCCAGTCCGGCTCTTTCTTATTAACCTGGCGGCGACCTACTCTCACATGGTCTATCACCACACTACCATCGGCGCTGCAGTGTTTCACTTCCGGGTTCGGGATGGGACCGGGTGGTGCCACTGCGCTGTGACCACCAGAGTGAAAGGCTCTTAAACGAAAAGCCCTCGGCTCTGGAGGCAGGTCCTATTATTCACATCACTCTCATACTTCCCGACTATGTCTGGGAAGAATGGGATTAATGAGAAGAATGGGATCTTCTCTTGAGACCTATCTGGAGAGATGATCTCTGACAACTGCATATTAGGTAAATT
>JAHDID010000117.1 GCA_020630975.1 Verrucomicrobiota bacterium | reverse complement strand
ATTTGAATGGCTGTCACAGCCCAAAATAGGCGGTATTTTTGTCGTGTAGTGTGATATTTTATATATAAACCGTTTATTTTTAAATAAATAATTGGATGCACCACCATGCCCAATTAACTAGGCCTGAGAAAAATACAAAAAACTACTTGAAATTACCTGATACTTCTGAGCCCTTACTTGAAACCTAATGAGAAATAGCTTGTTTAATAAGTACAACAAATTCGTTTTGTTTACTTTCTGGAAGTCTATAATTATTGGGAAGAAAACTATGTTCACCAATAGGTATGGTCAAATATGGCTCAAGTGACTGTTCCTTTCCGATTTTGCAAAACTGAACCGATATATCGGAAATCTTTATTTTGACAAGCCGATCTTGTTTTAACACCTTTTTTACTGGAGTTCCTACTTTCCATATTTCAAGAAACCGCCCACGTTGATCTTTATTAAGTATAGTATACTTTCCTGCTTTTCTAATGCGAATGACATCAGGAATGTCAATACTATTCTTCGCATATAAAAAGCAAAAAATCGTGGAGTGTGCCAAAAGAATAAAAGAAAGTAATTTCATTATACTCAAGGTGTTGAACTGTTGCAGCCATTATACTGCCTTCGGACGCTAGCTTCGGCATCTGCACGAGAAGGGCAATGACCTTCAGCCGAGTTTGTAGCTCCTTCGATTACACATTCTCTTACAGAGGATATTTTCCCTTCACGCTTCGCCCGCTGACACCCACCATCGTTCAGGTATGCTTGGATTTCAAGGCAGGCAGCTTGATCGCAATCGAAGGGCGGGTTTATTCTGCCATGACAATCCTGCCAAGCATGAACTACCTCATGTTGAACATTTTCGATCAACTCTGTCACGCTTGAAATATTGTTGTAACACAGGTCGATTGCCGAGCCGTCATATCCACCTAATTCACTAGGGTCAGTGCAACATGTGCAACCAACAGGCGGGATTGCACACCCGTTTGCTGCCATATCTTCCGTTAATCGGCGAATTTGCCCAGACAATGAACCTGGACTAGAACTGAGTTTATACTTCACATTATTACATTCATCTTTAGTAACCGCCAAGCCGTGAACATCTACGTAGATAGTGGGGCCGTTAAATGAAAAAACATAGCGATTCCAACCGCCGTCTTCCTCGATAGGGTCTCTGGATAGCCATCTCCCGACCTCTGGATCGTAGCTGCGAAAGCCAAAGAGGAGGCTCCCCATCTCCCTTTTGATCGATTTGTGGCTATTTCCCAGGGTGTGAAAGGGAACTCTGGGGAGTTCCTCTACCTTAGATGGCGACACAGATGGTTTTTCGTAGAAGCAATTTGTCTGGTTACCTTGACGATCCAAGGACTTCCGAGAAACGTCACAAAACACCATAACCCTTTGACCATCAGGACACTGAGATGGTTTTGTTTTTTGCGATTGCGAAAACTTTCTCTGAAGATCGTAACTGCAGAAAGCTGTCTTAATGGGCTTGATGGTCGTGGGCCTAACATCTTTTTCAATGCTATCTCGGGTAGCACCTTCCTCGAAAGCACTCTGGCCTTCTGATTCTTGACCTAGTGCAGATTGAAAAATCGTAGTGATATCGCCACCTACAGGCACGACGCCGACCGCCGACAAAGAGCGTTTAGGTCGAATAACTGGCAGAAGCGCCCACAGAATAAACCCTGTCTGGCAGAACGTTAAAAATTCCGCTCTAACTAGCAGGTGAAAACTGGCAATAATCTGGTGAATGATCTGAAGGAAATCGATGAACAACACTACCAACAAGCTGAATGTATGGCGAGAAATTTGTGGCGCTATCAACCGCCTCAAAATCCCCTACCCACCCTCTAACAAAAACTCAATCGACCGCGCATCAGATGCCTGTACCCGGACCTCCGTCACTCCATCCGCGGGCTTGAGTACCTGTACCTCATCATGAGATTGGCTCAGCTTCCATTCACCACGGAGCCATAGTGTGACTGGCGTTGGCACGGGCTCGGTAGGCGGTGGCGAGGAACCATCGCGGTTTTTGTATTGGTAACGCACGCCCTCTTTCCAGCCGAGATCAGGATTGCATACACTCATTGATATTTGGTTTTCGCCGTGGGTCTCGATCATCGCCAGACAGGGGGCGCTGACTCGCTCGATACTTCCATTGGGTATGGTCTCATTGGCCATCGGCAGTGCATAGCCGGTCAAACCCAACTCGTGATGCTCGACGATGATCCCTCGGCTATTACGATTGATGACGGAGTAGGTCGCTCGCGCTTTTTTAGCAAAAGCGGCTAACTCATCAGGCGAGCTATCGACTAGGACCACATACTCACAATACACATGCTCGGGCTGTGTCCCATGATCAAACCATGCGGTGGCAAAATCACCCTCGGTCTCCGAGGTAGCCGAATCATCCAGTGATACCTGCTTGTCGCGCCGTATCACCACTCGGTCAGCTCTAGGTAGGTAGTAGCCATTGCCTACCGGATCCATCAGTGTCAGTGACCGCCCACTCGTGACGATTTCTTTTCGTCCGATTCCGGTGATGGGATTGCCCTGTACCCAGGTCTCTGTATTCTCGCTAGGTAGATGAGTTTGGTAGAGCGTGGTCACCGCTGGGTAGCGTCCATCGCCATTGCGGATTTTGTCGGAGACGACGACGATCTGGTTTTCAAAGAAAAACATCGCCTTCACCGCACTCAACGGTTTCTCGCGCTGATCGGGCGCTACCTCCTGGTAGTTCATCGCAAACAAACCATGCCTACCACCGAGAGATACCCCGCCACTGAATGCCGATTTGGCGAAAGGGCGCTGTAGGGCGCGTTTGCCCCGATGAGCCTGGTCCATAGCGATTAGCTCGGTGGGCGGTATCAGTCGAGTCGTGGCACCGGGGATCAGGCAGGGATCCCAGCCCGCCTCCACATAGCCACTCGCCTCAGCACTGATCGGACTACCCTGTGAATAGATGCGTATCGAGGCTGAGCCATCGTGAAAGCCGAGCACATTCTCTAGTCGATCCGTCATCCGCGCATCGACCAGCGACCTCTCAAATGCCCACCAGTATCGAGAGTGCCCTTTCACGCTGACCATCCAGTCATCTCTGCGATGGATACTGATCGGTCCATAGTTGAGCGCCCAGTGTCCCGTGGGTGCCGCCCCTTGTACCGGTCGAGACGCCTTGCGCCTGATCTTTAGGAAAGACGCGATCGCTCCCGGCCCAGGTGGCACCTCATTTCTCTGCGGCAGAAACGATCGCTCGGCATGCCGACTTTTCATATAGTCGGCATCGGCCAGGTAGGCCAATATCTCACGGCAATCCTCCTGCCGAGGGTGATCGATATCGGCCAGATAGCCAAAGCCCAGCATGATGTGCGGAATCACCGTGATATTACTCAGACGCCCCGAGAGAGAGGGCGGCACATCATATTTGGCCGATACGATCTGGACGGTCTCTATCGCCTTGGTGAGATGAGCTATCGTCTCTGGCTGGCAGGCAAACTCGGTATCTCGGCATAGCCATGCCGCAAATGCCGACTGAGCGATCGCATAGCCCGCGTAACCACTGACATAGGCCCCACGATGGTGAAAGCCGAGCCCATCTGGCTTGATCGTATCGGCGGCATTGGACTCAGGCATGGCCGAGCGATCTACCTGCTTGGCGAAATGTCTGAGCCGCTCAGTATCGTTAGCTGCTAGAGCATAGGGCAGTGCATTGTGGATGACCACGCGGATGCCGTCGGCATTTTGTTTGAGAGCACCAGGATCGCCAAATTTATCATCGTGAGACAGGATCTCGCGACAGGTATCGAGATTTCGCTCCAGCTGCCCTTGCTCCTGCAGCTCCTGGCGCATCAAAAATGTCGCCAGTGGGTAGCCAGCCGTGCGTAGCTGAAAATCAACGATGACCGCTTTGCCCGTAGGATCGCCATCTACTTGGTGCGCCTTCCACGGCATCAGCATCGGCTGCCGAAAGCCTCGTGCATGTAGCCGATCGAATATCTGTAGAATACGAGCTCGCACCTCGGCATTCTGGTAGTAGGGATTTGGCGAGGCGGGATCGCCCTGCAGCTGATAGGCGAGCGCCAATATAGGTAGCGCCGTCTTTACTAGGTATTCCACCTCCTGCTGATCTGGCCCCGTCTTGCGCGTATCGTATAGCCCCGCATCTGTGGTGAGATCAAAATCTTTGTCGAGCTTATCGATCACTCGCCTAGTGATACGGATGCCATTTTTATACCGAGTCTGGATGTGGGGATTCGAGTAGTCGGTATCGTCCGCCTGCAGCACCCACTCTAGGTAGCGACTCCTCACCAGATCGAGATCACTACCTAGCGTCTCTCCCACCGGCCACACCCCTACGAGCAGTACGATCAGCCCTAGCACAGCCGTTTTCATATCTACCACCCGCTACTCGGCACAGCGCAGCACACCGCTAGTTAGCACCTTGGCACGCAGTCCGCCTTTGCCCTTCAGAGCTTCGTGAGCGCCCTGGCAAAAAGCCTGATCCATCCAGTAGCAGGGAGCCGCCTCCTCCATACCGTAGAAGCGGATACCCTGTATCTCGAATTCCTCACCGATCAGCGTATTCAGATCGATCCCACGGGTGAGGATATTCCTGCGAAACGCCTCGGGCCCTCGATCGAAAACTCCGAATCGCTCGCGCAAGTCGAGAAAGGTCTCTTCCTCAAAGAACGTGACCTGACCTTTGAAATCCTCGGCATGACCGAAAAAACGATCGCCCTCGATGCCCATGCGCTCGACGAGATTGGCCTCGGCTAGCGAAATATTCTCCGAGCTCAGTGCCTCCTGACCGTGGCGACCTTTGTAGTTATGTTTTTCCGAAATAAAGATGCTGACGATCTCCACCTCTGCGTTGCTGCTATTCGCCATTCTCTTTCTCTCCGTAAAGTTTATCGACTAGAGGGGCGATCTTGCTGGCCAGCTCATTGATCTGGGCCTCGGTCAGCACCTCCTGCTCAGGCAGATCGACTATCTCGTAGACCTCCTTGAGCGCAGCGATCACCTCTACGATTGCATCGGCCTGCTGCATACGCGGCGCCATGGTCTCTAGACTCACGATGAAGTAGTTCACATACTCTGGCTTGGCTAGAATAGCGGCCTTTTCCGCTGTGTAGTAGTCCTCGCCCACCGCAGCTGCACAGCCGATCTCAAAGGCTCGCAGCCAGCCGCCCAGAGCGATCAGGTGAGCTAGATCGGTATCGCGGATGAGGACCATCTCTTTTTCCACATCCTGCTGGGTGCGAGATAGCTGCGCGCGCAGGCTCTCCCAGTCCTTGAGATTCTGCTGATCGAGTAGCGATTTGGTGTGCTTCTTGATGCGCTCGCCTGCGCCGAGAGCTTTGGCATGGTCCAGCAGAGCGAGACCGACCGGCTCGAGATCGAGAAACTGCTCCGACTCCACGGCAAAGAACCCATCGGCGATCAAGAAGCCGAGCGTCACCGCCACTCTGGTGCGGTCGGGATCGATACTCTCGGGGACCACGCGCTTTAGCTCATCGTAGGGCAGCGGGCGCAGCGCCTTGAGCTCTTCAAATATTTTGCGGATCGATGGCGTGGTAAACTCGTTGATACCAAACTCCTCGCGCACATGCTCATCCTCGAGCAGCTCCTCCGGGATCTGTAGGATACCGCCATCGTCCTGTCCGTAGGCGGGACAGACCGATAGGATAAAAGCGAAGAGCAATAGTTGAGAGGATCGAGGTATCAGCTTTGTCATGGCTGTAGGTAGTTACGATTCAGCCCAGTTAGCCCTAGGCTTTTCGTAAAATCACTAAAGGGCGCTTTCGGCGAAAATGCAACGCTACCTGAGCTCTGATTCTAATAATCACACTCACTCGATCGTTGATGCAGAACTGACCAACTCTTTTCTATGAAACAGAATCCCCTATTGCTGATAGCCCCACTGGCAGCTTTAGCCCTGTCTAGCTGCACAGTGAAGACCAGTGCCTTCAAAAACACCACCCATGCCATACAGGTCTCGGTGCCCGAGCAAAAGATGGCGGTGTACAAGCACGGCGAACTGATCAAAAAATACCCGGTATCGACCTCCAAATTCGGCCTGGGCGACAAAAAAGGCAGCTACAAGACGCCATTGGGAAAATTCGAAGTGGCGGAGAAGATCGGCGGGGGGAAACCTTTCGGAGCCGTCTTTAAAAGCCGCAAATGGACCGGCGAAGTCCTAGAGCCAGACGCACCTGGGCGCGACCCCATCGTCTCGCGCATCCTCTGGCTGCACGGTCTGGAGAGTAAGAACAAGAACACCTACTCACGCTGCATCTACATCCACGGCACGGCTGCAGAGAAAGACATCGGCACCAAAGCCAGCTACGGCTGTGTGCGGATGAAGTCGAAAGACATCATCGAGCTGTACGACGAGGTCGGCTGGGGCTCGCAGGTTCAGATCGTCGACCGGCGCCTCTGGTCTGGCCTGCACAATCCCGACCTACCTCTGGGCGAAAACGACGAAATCATCGAGATCGCTCAGCTAGACACTCCAGTCATGCTGCTCGCCATGCCCACCACCGACCCACTGTGGGAGCGGCTCAGTGTCTCAGATATTGCCGATTTCGACTTGGATCGGACCGGTTTTGAGTCCAGTTATTTCGATATCGAGCCCTCATTGTAGACAATCGCTTGACGAATCAAAGTGATCGAGTAGATTCCGCGCTCTCCATTCGCATTTTTTAAAAAGAATCACCAGACATGGCAAACAACGCTTCAGCAAGAAAGAGGATCCGTCAGATCGAAGTGCGCACTCGTCGCAACCGCGTCATCAAGAACCGCCTCAAGGCTTCACGCAAGGCTGTGCTCGCATCAATCGAGAGCGGCGACGCTGGTAAAGCCAAGGAAGACTACGATAAGCTCGCCTCTGCTGCAGACATCGCTGCGAAGAAAAACGTGATCCACAAAAATGCTGCTAGCCGCATCAAGAGCCGCGTAGCGCAGAAGATCAACGCTCTTTCTGCTTAATCCCGACTGGGATTTCAGCCCTGTTGGAGGACGGTTCAATAGGGTACAATTTTGACTTAATAGGGTACAGTCCCCTGCGGATGGAGCTGTGCCCTTTTTTGTGCTCTGGTGGTCTCATCACCGGCTATTATCTATCGAGCCCCCGGCTCTGGATGGGGTGCCAGCCGCTGAAAAACGGCTTTCCACGGCTTTGCCACCGACTCACTCACCATCGGCGTACGCTATTTGGTTGAGTTTTCCCGGCACGCCTCGTTAGTCCTCGCATGCGAGAGATACACGAGATCGACTCCATAGAAGCTTACTTGGGCCAAGGCAACCAACTGCGCGACTGTGTGGTACAGGGCCTCGACCTGGGCGATGTGGAGATCGATTGGCAGCGGGTCAAAGTGAGCGGAGCGATCTTTCTAGGCTGCCGATTCCCGTCGCTGGGCTTTCAGGAGCGCCTACGCGAGGGCGGAGCCCTTGTCTTTCCTAGACTACCCCGGCTGCCCTACGAGGTCTATCGCCCTAGCCTCTACACTCGCGAGGAGCTGATGCGCGGCTGGACACCCGAGCAGGATGACTCTCTGGACAAACGCATCTACGATCACTTTGTTGCTGAGGGGCGACACCAGCCCCATGTGCTAGAGGCGCTGTCCCAGCGGTTGCACGATTTTTCCATCGACGATGCTCTGGGCGACCTGCTCAGCGGTCGCACGGAGAATATCGATGAGCCGAAAAAAGTCGTCGCCATCATGGGTGGACACGGTACATCGCGGACCGATCCCTGGTTTCGCAAAGTCGTCACCGTCGCCCGCGAGCTGACTCGGCGCGGCCACTTCGTAGCCAGTGGCGGGGGCCCCGGCATGATGGAGGCAGCCAACCTAGGTGCCTGGATCGCCAATGCCGACGACGACTTTCTCGACCAAGCGCTGGAGCAGATCTCCGTGGCCCCGATCTACAGCGATCCCGGCTATGTCGAGGCCGCCACTCAGGTCCTCGATCAGCACCCCGATGGCTGCGACAGCGTGGCGATACCCACCTGGTTTTACGGCCACGAGCCGAGCAATGCCTTTTCCACCTGGATCGCCAAATACTTCAGCAACAGCCTGCGCGAGGATGGCCTGCTAGCCGTGGCCACGCATGGCGTGATCTTCTCGCCGGGTAGCGCTGGCACCATGCAGGAAGTGTTTCAGGATGCCTGCCAAAACCACTACGGCACCTACGAGCACATCAGCCCCATGGTGTTTCTGAATAAAAAACACTACACCGAGAATGGTGCCTACGACACGCTCACCAAGCAGGCCGGCGACCGCCCCTATGCCGACTATCTGGCGATCTCTGACGACCCAGAAGAAATCGTAGACTTCATCCTCGAGCATCCACCGGTGATCCCTGGAGAGAAGACTTAGTCAGTTCAGCTCAGCCCCCTGCCGGATGAAAAACGGCTTACCCACAGTACCTGCTCCGCCTCCGCTCATGCACCTAGACGGGCTACCGGAGTGCCCATTTCTACCAACGGTGGCCGAACCTCTGCGAGCCGCAGACATGAAGCGAGTCGGTGCTAGTCGTGGACTGGATTTCTACGAGCTAGCCTTGCGCTGCGCCCAGTCGCTCTGGCGGCAGGGTCTGCCCGCCCAAGCGCTCCTATTGATCAATCGGGCAATGGGAGCGGATCTGCACGAGATGCCTAGGCCTATTAGCAGTACCAGCTCTGAATCGCCCCTATCACCACTACCCTACGCCGCAGTCGCATGGGTTTTGCAAAATCGCCGAGAGGAGGATTTCATCGGCAATCCACGCCGCCACTACCAGCACCTCGCTACTCGTATGGTCGAGCCACGCAAGACGATACGCAGCTGGCGAGCCTGGGCCTGCTGGCATCTGACATGTTTGATTTTGCCCGAGCATCCTGCTGATGAGGAGCAGCTCGTCAGAGAAGGCCTCGTCGAGCCGAGTGCGAGTGAGATTTATGATCGGCTGGGCGAGCATGGGCTGCGCGGAGAGGCTGACATTTGGGACGCGGTGGCTGCGGAGTTTCGGTAAGAAAGAGAGAGCCGTAGCGGCATTTCTGAAAATGCCGATTTATGGTGCGATTGTATTGGCTGGAGGCTCTGTGGTCGGAAGATTTGGATCTTCCGCTACCTTGTTCTATCGGCTCAGCCTGTCCGGCGGTTGAAAACCGCCGCTCCCAGTCGGGGTAGCGGCATTTGCTAAAATGCCGAATGCGATGCCTTTGGCGCATCCAGAGAGATAATCAGCCACTCTCTCAAGGCGCTGGAACTATGGGCAAAACAC
>JAHDID010000156.1 GCA_020630975.1 Verrucomicrobiota bacterium | reverse complement strand
CTGCGTGGAAAACGTGGCCACAACTCGCAAACTATAGTGCTAATCAAACGAGGCAGATGAGGCTGGGGTGCCTGGAGTAGAGAACCGATAAAGACAGAACCACTAACCATATGGAAATCAATAAAACGACATAGAGAACACAGAGTCTTGAGTATGGAAACAAAAGAATCTAAAGTGAAACCAAAGTTAAATCGGATAGCGGAACTTGCTCGAAAATATCGAGATGAGCCGATCCAGTCGATCCACCATCACATGGACCGCTGGTGGCTAGAGGATGCCTACCATCAACTGAAAGCCAACAAAGCTGCGGGTATCGACAAGGTGACAAAAGAAGAGTATGGCGAAAATCTCGCCGAAAACCTTGAGGACCTGATAACCCGAGTGCGGAGCCAGACCTATCGAGCTCCCGCCGTAAAACGAGTCGAGATACCCAAGCCGGGTAGTGATGAACTCCGCCCGCTCGGGATCCCGAGCTTTGAGGACAAAGTGCTTCAAAAGGGTTTCGTCATGCTGGTAGAGCCAGTGTTTGAGGAGATGTTTTACGAGTTTTCCTATGGGTTTAGACCCGGGAAAAGCCAGCATGAGGCGATCCACACCTTGTTTAAAGACTTGGGGTGGCGAGGTGGCTGGGTCATAGATCTAGACATCAGGCGTTTCTTTGACACGATCGACCATAGGCACATGCGCGAATTTTTCAGCAAACGGATAACAGACGGAGTGCTAAACACTCTGGTGTTGGGCTGGCTGAAAGCAGGCACCGTGAAAAACGGAGCCTGGGAAGCTAGCGAAGAAGGGACCCCGCAGGGAGGGAATGTCTCGCCATTGCTAGCCAATCTATATCTGCACGAGGTGTTGGATGATTGGTTTGTAAAAGAAGTGCAACCGCGGCTGAAAAGCAATGGTGGTATGGTGAGGTATGCAGACGATGCCGTGATGTATTTCGACCGAAAAGAAGATGCAGAGCGAGTATTGGCAGCGCTAGGCAAGCGGCTAGATCGCTATGGCTTAGAGCTGCATCCTGAAAAGACACGACTACTTGATTTCACGCAGCCCAGGGGCGGTGACAAGCAGTCGACCTTTAGCTTTTTAGGATTCACCTATTACTGGGGGAAAAGCCGTAGTGGCAAGCGGGTGATCAAGCTAAAGACCGAATCCAAGCGCCAGACAGCGAAGAAAAAAGCGCTGACAGACTGGATAAAAGAAAATCGCCACCTGCCACGAGCTGAGCAACACCAGATACTAAGTGCGAAACTACGCGGGCTCTATCACTACTATGGAGTCAGTGATAATATAGGATCGCTGTACACCCTCAGCTTCCATGCGAGGATCGCATGGCGGAAATGGCTGAATCGGACAGGCCGAAAACGGGACATGAGTTGGAGACAATTCAACTTCTACCTGGCGGCCCACCCCTTGCCTGAGCCGAAGGTTTATCACCCACTCTATTAGTGAAACTCTACTCTGGAGGAACCGGATGCTGTAGTTCGGCTCGTCCGGATCTGTGGGGGCGGGAGGGGGTGACCCCTCCCTCTACCCGGAA
>JAHDID010000155.1 GCA_020630975.1 Verrucomicrobiota bacterium | reverse complement strand
TGACTGGCTAGCCGCTATTTGTTGATACACATCGAGCTGCCGGATGACTGGGTGATCATCGATAAAGGAGAACTGCTGCTGCTCTAGCAGGCTGCCAGGGTCGCTCTCTATTTGTTGGAGATAGTATCGCACCTTTCCCAGCTGATACTCGCTAGAGGATAGTGCCACATGACACGCGCGATCGATATACACAGCTGGATGCCGATCATCCTTTGAGAGTGATACCAGGCCCTGGACGACACGTATCGCGGTCTCAGGGCGATTGATAGCGACTGCTTTGGCCCATCTCTCTGCTGAAGCTCCCAGGATAGAGGCTCGGGTGATCCAATAGTTTGCCGTAGATGTAGGCTCTCCAGGGCGCATGCCGCGAGCACCGAGACAGGAGCTGTATTTGCCTGGCTCCAGCCGTGTGTGGCTGATGAGTTTATTCATATCCTTATCATAGATGTGCACCATCTTGCTATCCCAGCGCACCCACACCTGTCGGCTGATATACTCGGGAGGTGCCTCGTAGTAGGAGCGCTGCACTTCTACATAGCTATCTTTGTGCACCTTGCGGATAGCCTCTTGGTAGGCGGGGAAGAGCGTATCGGGCAGAGGCTGGAGCGCGTCTTTTTCCACCACCTGGAAGTGACGTATCACCTGCTGTCTGGTAGTTCCATGTATACGTGTGTCTGCGATCGTTCGCTCCCATTCACGCAGGTAGGCATTTTGCTCTGCCAGAGAGCTAAACTCTTTCCCCTTGAGAGCGCTGGTCTTCACATAGCTCACATCACTCTCCACTTTGCCTTTGTGCTCTGGGGTGTAGGGGCGAGTCGGGATGATAGTCGTGCCGTAGTGATTAGCGAAGTCAGCCAGCTTGGGATTGAGGTCGGGGTCATACCAGTCTGGACGCTTTACTCCGGCTTTCAGATTATCGATGCGCACGGTAGCTGGAGTGCCTCCAAAATGCCGAAACGCATTCTCCAACACACGGATAAAACACTCCGTATCCTGTCTAGGGACCGTCTCGGTATACCCACGGCGAGAGTGGCTGAGAGTCACTCGGAGCACATTGGTCTGCCGGAGCCTGCCTGTCTCAGAGCGCAGTGTACGAGCCATACCGAAGTCCACTTGCGCCTCCTCGCCCGGCATGCACTCCATCCTCCAGATCCGCTTCGGCGCTTTGGTCTTCAGTTTGGCCACGTAGCGCGACACGGCTGGGTAGGAGTGCTGGTATCCATGCTCAGTCGTTAGCTCCCGGTGGACCCTTTCGGCACTCAGGCCTTTATCCAGCAGCTCTACTATCGTGTCGTGATAGGGGGCACACGTGCTACGGCTCGATATCGTGATCTCAGATATTTCATCGCCAGACCCGGCGATCACTTTGGTGGCTGGTTTTGGTTTCTCAGTCGCTTTTACCACATCGACAGGGCTAGTCTCATCCGGTGGCCGGTCTCGATACTTGGCTACAGTGCCTCGATCACACCCCAAGGTGCGTGCTATCTTCCGGTTAGACCAATTTAGGGCTGCAAGAGTGCGGATTTGCTCGATATCTACCATGCTCAGTATATTTGCCATGGCAGTCTGGAACGGCAGAAGCACGCTCA
>JAHDID010000116.1 GCA_020630975.1 Verrucomicrobiota bacterium | reverse complement strand
AGATGAAGTGCTCTGGTTTTACAAATTCATTGGCGTAGGCTTGGCCTTCCTGGATGAAAAAATCTAGAGACGCGGTGGTCGTGGAGACAAAGCGGGTATTGATCTTGTGCTTGGCGAGCAGCTCCAGTTCTTCACCGGAGAATTGCTTTTGGTAGCGGCAGTAGGAGAAGCGGTCGCGCCTCGGGTCTGCCTCCTGCATGTCGCCGACTCCGCGGTCGATGTAGTGGCCGCACTGTGTCTGGGCGACCATGCGGCACTGCATATCCTGCTCGAGGCCGGAGAGGGCCATGAGCGAGGTGAGCGAATTCTCCATGCCAGACTTTGCCGCGATCTTCCAAGCTTTGTCCGGGCGAGGGCGCCAGGCGTGGCTATCGTAGTCGCCCGTGCCGATGGAGATGACTTTGAGCTGGTCGAGTCCCGACTCCCAGCCAAAGTGATACTCGGGCAGTGTCGCCATGCGGTAGGCGAGATGAGCGGGATTATTATACCCAGTCACACCGCCATCGACGAAGTAGAAGTAGCGGCCATCGGTGGTCTTGCCGTTTTTGCCGACTTTGGGTTGGCCGTCTTTGTGTGGAAACCAGACTCGCTGGGGTGGGAAATAGTATGGGGCTGCGGTACTGGCGCGGATGATCTGCCAGATGGGGATCTGCAGATTGCAGTCGTGGCGAGAGGTATCGTTGTACGGGGCGTCGGGGTGATTGGTCTGTACCCAGTGGGAGAGGGTATCGGCACGCATCATGACGACCATCAGGTAGCCGTGGAGTTTGCTAGAGCCCATGGAGCTATCTGGGAGTGGCTGGCCTGGCTGCCACTGTGGTGCCGTGCCAAAGACAGCCTGCAGTTCTTTGCGCAATTGGTCGGGCTTGAAGACGTAGTTTAGCGCGGGGATGCGAAAGCCATTGTCGAAGATGCCAGGTAGCTTATCGAGGTAGAATGTTTCTATCTCATCGAGGGTAAAACCCCAGCGGAGCAGGGTGGCGATGATGGCTCCTGTGCTGGTGCCAGCCATCAGATCAAAGTATTGATTGAGGCTGTACGGGCTGCCAGTCGCAGGATCGATAGGCAGCGAGTTCTCTATTTTTTTCAGGATCTGTAGCGTGAACAGCCCTCGGCTGCCTCCGCCATCTAGAGATAGGATGCGTTTCATGTATGGATTAGATGCTGATCGTCCCTGTGTATTGAAGAGCTTATTTGGACTGCCAAGATGGCTCGGGTTTTTGGTAAAACCACTCGGGGAAGGGAGCCCCTTGGGTGCCTTCGATTTTGCGGTGTAGGAACTTGGTGCCGCGATCTTCTAGGATGGGCATCTCGGTACCTTTGGTTTCCTTGAGCAGCTCGAAGAGTCTCTGGTTCAGCGCTATGACGCGGTCGGCGTGTGCAGGGGCATTGATCAGGTTGTGTTTCTCCTCGGGATCGGTCTGTAGGTCGTAGAGCTCGTCGACATCCCACACGCCGTGGTAGCGGATGTATTTGTACCGCTTGCCACAGACGGCGTGCATGGTGGGGGTCTGTGGGTAGTTGCGCTCCCAGTAGTACTCGTAGAGCAGGTAGTCGCGCCAGTCGGTGGGCTCGCCTGTGGCTAGTGGGAGAAATGACTCGCCATCCATCTGGCTGGGTTTTTCGATACCTGCGGCATCGAGCAGGGTGGGACCGACGTCGATATTGGCGACGACTTCTTCGATGGTTTGTCCACCTTTGAATAACTGGGGGCAGCGCATCACCATGGGGATGCGGATGGATGCCTCGTAAGCGCAGCGTTTGTCGATGAGGCCGTGCTCCCCGAAGAGGAAGCCATTGTCGCCGAGGTAGATGATCAGTGTGTTGTCGAGTTCACCACGGTCCTCGAGAGTCTTCATGATGCTGCCGACGCTATCGTCGATCGCTCGGATGGTCTCGCAGTAGCGTTTGTAGTAGGTCTCGATGTTGAGATTGGTGTAGTAGGCATACTCCACCCCGTGGCGGCTGTTGCGCTGATTTTGTACCCAGAGCGGGACGTCTGTGTAGTCGTTGGGATTGTCGAACCATGTGTCTGGTTTGGTGAAAGGCGCGTCGTCGTAGCAGAAGGCATGGCGGTTGGCTGGTAGAAAGTCGGCGTGCACGGCCTTGTGGCTGAGATAGAGCATCCAGGGCTTCTCGTCGTCGCGCTCGTCTAGCCATTCTTTGCTAAAGCGGTCGAGGATATCGGTGATGTAGCCCTCCTGTGGGATGCGCTCGCCATTCACATTGAAGCCCTCGCGACTGACCTGGGGCACGTAGCGGCCTTTGACTTTAGAGTTCTCGGGATCGCCATAGTAGACGCCCTGACCTTTGAAGCTGATCCAGTGATCGAAGCCAGGCTGAGGGTGATCGATCATGCCGCCCATGTGCCATTTGCCGATGAAAGCGGTGTCATAGCCTGCCTCCTGTAGATACTCTGGGAAAAAGCGCAGCCCCTCTGGGATCGGGTTGTAGTTGTCCACCACGCGATGATTGTGCGCGTACATGCCGGTCAGGATCGAGGCACGGCTCGGAGAGCAGAGCGATGTGGTGACAAACGCATTCTTCAAATGCACCCCCTCGGCTGCTAGTCTGTCGGTGTGAGGAGTCTGGAGGAATGGGTGCCCGGTGAAACCCATCGCATCGTAGCGCTGATCATCGGTGAGGATGAGCAGGATATTTGGTTTCTCTCTATTCTCCTTGGCCCAAAGGAGGTGACTAGAGGTGAGCAGGCAAAAAGTGAAAAATAGTAATGGTCTCATCGGATTAAGGATCTCGAAGGTCAGTCTGAGGGTGGAAATGATTTCTCCCAAGTCAAATCGATAGAATCGCATTGTTCTTGCCTAGCTAGCTCAGCAGACAGCTGCACGGGTGCGAATGTTTTAAATAATGAATCTAATATTCAATAAAACTAAAAATGACTATTTATCAATTTTACAATAATTATAATAATAATATATTTACGCCTCTGCTCAGCCGTTTTCTGGATCAGAGAACTTCCTTTTTTCACAAACCCAGCATTATGACGACTCAAGAAAAGCAGCTTAAATTCAAAGGTGGCTTCTCCCTAGTGGAGATGATCATCGTGATTGCCATACTTGGAATCATCGCAGCCATTGCGATTCCTAGTTACAGTAAAATCAATGGCGCAGCGCGGAACGCCAAGGCCCAAACCAATGCTCAGCGAATCGCTTCTGTGATTGGGTCTGCGGAGCAATTTGGGTATAACTTTAATACAGACGGGGACTTACGCAGAACGATTGATCGGTCAATTGTTGGCAGCACAGCGCTGACGCCTCCAGCAGGTGATTTGATCACTCAATCAGTGTTCAAAGTTCCGGATATGACTGAGGAGGATATCAAGGAGGCGATGCAATACCTTAATTTTAATAAGTATGGAGTGGTGACCTATTTGGCAAATGGGACGGGTACTTCTGCTGGATCTACTGGATACACAGGAGCGTCGTCACGTGCGTCCTCTACGGCTACCGGCGGTGGTGCTACTGGGCCTATTACTAGCCGACCTGGATCTCCTTTTAATCCAGGGTCGTCTAGTGCCAGCGGTTCAGCTAGTGCAAGTGGCTCTGCTAGTGCAAGTGGTTCTGCTAGTGCAAGTGGTTCTGCTAGTGCGAGTGGTTCAGCTAGCGCAAGTGGTTCAGCCAGTGCAAGTGGTTCAGCCAGTGCAAGTGGGTCTGCTAGTGCAAGTGGATCTGCTAGTGGTGGGCTCAGCGCCAGTGGTTACAGTTCGACAGGGAATTTCCCGGGGAGTAGCTCAGCGAGTGCTAGCAGTTACGGCAGCGCTAGTGCGAGCGCCAGTGGTTCGGCAGGTTCCGCCAGTGCCAGTGGTTCGGCAGGTTCTGCCAGTGCTAGTGGCACAGGAGGGACGTCGGGCTCAGCAAGTGCTAGCGGCACAGGAAGGTCGGCTGGTTCTGCGAGTGCGAGTGCGAGCGGATCAGGCTGGACGGCAGGTAGCTCTGCGAGTGCTACGGGAACGGGTGGTACTAGTGGCTCAGCGACTGGTTGGAGTTCAGGTAGTGCCAGTGGTTCAGCGAGTGCGAGCGGTTCAGGCAGTGCGAATGGCTCAGCCAGTGCAAGTGGCTCAGCCAGTGCGAGTGGCTCAGCCAGTGCAAGTGGCTCAGCCAGTGCGAGTGGTTCAGGCGGTAGTGGGGAAAATAACCCACCAGAGGCCAAGGGCGATAAGTTCGAGGTCGCTAGGGAGTCATCTAACCTATTAGATGTGCTTCGGAATGACAAAGACAGAGACGGTGATGACCTGACAATTATCGAGGTGACGGAGCCTCTCTATGGAGAAGTGACTATCGAGCGCAATAAGATCCGCTACAAGCAGACGACTGTAACCGGATTTGATGTGTTCAATTACCGTATTTCCGATGGTAACGGAGGTTATTCAACCACGTTTGTGAATATCTCGTCCCGTCCGAATAAGCCACCTGTTGCAGTGGACGATTTCATTAACGTATCATCTCGTAGCCCTCAGAGTATTGATGTGCTCAAAAACGACAGAGATGATGATGGGGATAAGATGGAGGTAACCCACATCATCGGTGCAGGAAAGACTATTGATGTGAAAGCGAATCGTAATGCACGTATTCGGATTGCAATGGGCTGGGTTTCTTTTGCGAGCAATAAAATTCAGTTTCAGCCGATTCCGACAAGTTCACCAGGTAATGACCCGAATACATTCGTTTATAAGATAAGCGACGGTAGAGGAGGTGATGCGCAAGCGTCTGTAACGATTAATAATGCTCCTGTAGCAATTGATGATACCATCAAGATTACGGATCTAGTAGATAACGCTTTTGATCTGACACGAAACGATTTTGACCCCGATGGTGATGCTGTGACTATTACCCACATTCATGATGGTAGTGGTTGGGTCGATATCAATACGACCGATTCGGTGGCTCTGACAGCTAGCGGTGGTCGCCTAAAAGTTGAAGGTGGTAAGATTCGCTATGAGGCGAAGATTGGTTCAGAGACGATCCGTCGAGACAACATCGTTTGGACTGAGCAGAGGATTTCAGACCCTGCAAGCTATGGACGGGAGAAGTATGATAGTCGGGCGATTCGATTTGAGGGGATGAGAGGTCACAAGTTGCAAGGTAATAAGCTGGCTTTCGATGTGAACTTTGGGGGGCAGTTTGACGATTCCGTCGCGATTGACCTAAATGGTGACGGTAGGATCGATTACGTAGTAACTCAGGGTGATGCCTTCGCGACTCCAGGGTTGTCACCCGGCTATGCGCCTTGGGTGAGTGCATCGCCTATGTCGTTTTCTGTGGAGATAGGTCTAAACAACACCAGGGTAGTTGCTAAGTGGGGAGGGAAAATTCTTACTCCAGGACGGGGTGGGGCCAATGCGCCAGGCGGTGTAACTGGTGGTGGTTTTGATAACGTCAGTAATATGGGCTTGGTCGATCTTGGATTTAGATGGGATGGTGCGATTCCGACAGATAACTTCACCACTAGACCCATACGGATTGGTAGTCTCAATGATGCGGGACCAGCTTCTCACGATATGAGTTTTGAGTTGGCTCCTAATGTTGATCCAACGTCTGGATTTGAAACTAAGACATTGAGATATCGTATCACAGATGGCGATGGAGGTTTTGCCGAGGCTAAGGTAACGATCGAGCAAGGCGATCTGCCAGATCTCACCGATGGCGGCGGCGGCGGTGGCGGCTTTGGTGATAAAGATGATGACGGCCCGTTTATCGGGGATGTATTCTTTCTGCCTGCAGGAACCCCACGTTTGCCTGATTTGAACCGCATGAATCCGGTTGGTTCTATCAGAACGAATCAGCTAAATATACCCAATCAAAGCTTTACGGTTGGTTTCCCGGGAGTCACGAATCGATTTGAGTGGTTCGCGCTTCGATATAGAGCTAGATTTGGCATATCTAATGCAGGAACCTATAAGTTTATGACTAAGTCTGATGATGGATCTAAAGTATACATCAATGGCAGGCTGGTGGTTGATAATGATGGCCTCCACGCTGTAAGAACTGCGTCAGGTTCAGTTTTCTTGCCTCAAGGCTCTCACGATATTGAAGTGCAATACTACCAAGGGCCGCGCACCATGGTTGCACTTCAGTTGTATTGGGCGTCTCCAAATAATAATAACTGGAGGATTTTACAACTGAAATAGAGTTTTAGATTGTTTGGTAGTACTATTTTACCCTTTTCACAAACCCAGCATTATGACGACTCAAGATCAGCAGTTTAAACACAAAGGTGGCTTTTCCCTAGTGGAGATGATCATCGTGATTGCCATACTAGGAATCATCGCAGCTATTGCGATACCAAGTTACAGTAAAATCAACGGCGCAGCGCGGAACGCCAAGGCCCAAACCAATGCTCAGCGTATCGCTTCTGTGATTGGGTCTGCGGAGCAATTTGGCTACAATTTCAACACTGACGGGAATCTGCGAAGAACGATTGATCGGGCAATCGTGGGCAGCACAGCGCTGACGCCTCCTGCAGGTGATTTGATCACTCAATCAGTGTTCAAAGTTCCGGATATGACCGAGGAGGATATCAAAGAGGCAATGCAGTACCTTAATTTCAATAAGTATGGCGTTGTGACTTATTTGGCTAATGGCACAGGGACTTCTGCTGGATCTACTGGATACACAGGAGCATCGTCACGTGCCTCCTCTACGGCTACAGGTGGAGGTGCTACTGGGCCTACCACTAGCCGACCTGGATCACCTTTTAATCCAGGGGCGTCAAGTGCCAGCGGATCTGCCAGTGCAAGTGGGTCTGCCAGTGCGAGTGGCTCGGCTAGTGCAAGTGGGTCTGCCAGTGCAAGTGGATCTGCTAGTGCGAGTGGCTCGGCTAGTGCGAGTGGCTCGGCTAGTGGTGGGCTTAGCGCCAGTGGTTACAGTTCGACAGGGAATTTCCCGGGGAGTAGCTCAGCGAGTGCTAGCAGTTACGGCAGCGCTAGTGCTAGTGCGAGTGGTTCGGCTGGCTCAGCGAGTGCTAGTGGTACAGGAGGGACGTCGGGCTCAGCGAGTGCTAGTGGGACAGGAGGTTCGGCTGGCTCTGCGAGTGCAAGCGGATCAGGCTGGACGGCAGGTAGCTCAGCGAGTGCTACCGGAACGGGTGGTACTAGTGGATCAGCGACTGGTTGGAGTTCAGGTAGTGCCAGTGGTTCAGCCAGTGCGAGTGGTTCAGGCAGTGCGAATGGTTCAGCGAGTGCTAGTGGCTCAGCCAGCGCGAGTGGCTCAGCGAGTGCGAGTGGATCAGCCAGTGGCTCGGGCGGTAGTGGTGGGAATACTCCACCCGAAGCAAAGGGTGATAAATTCGAGGTGGCTAGGGAGTCGTCTAATCTTCTAGATGTCCTGAAGAATGATAAAGACAGAGACGGTGATGATCTGACAATTGTAGAGGTGACAAAGCCTATCTATGGCGAAGCGACTATCGAAAATAATAAGATCCGCTACATTCAGAGTAAGCTAACGGCATTCGATGTGTTCAATTACCGTATTTCCGACGGTAACGGTGGTTATTCCACTACATTTGTGAATGTCTCGTCCCGTCCGAATAAGCCACCAGTTGCAGTGGACGATTTTATTAACGTATCTTCTCGTAGTCCTCAGAGTATTGATGTGCTCAAAAACGACAGAGATGAGGATGGGGATAAACTGGTGGTAACCCACATCATCGGTGCAGGCAAGACTATTGATGTAAAGGCTAACCGCAATGCACGTATTCGGATTGCTATGGGCTGGGTGTCCTTTGCGAGCAACAAGATTCAGTTTCAGCCTATTCCGACAAGTGCGCCAGGTAATGACCCGAATACCTTTATCTATAAGATAAGCGACGGTAGAGGAGGCGAAGATCAGGCCTCTGTAACGATCAACAATGCTCCAGTGGCAATCGATGATACCATCAAGATTACGGACCTCAAAGACAATGCCTTCGATCTGACTCGGAATGATTTTGATCCCGACGGCGATGCGGTCACAATCACTCACATTCATGATGGTAGTGGTTGGGTCGATATCAATACGACTGATTCAATTGCTCTGACGGCAAACGGCGGTCGATTAAAGGTCGAGGGTGGAAAGATTCGTTACGAAGCTAAGTTGGGCTCGGAGACAATTCGTCAAGACAATATTGTATGGACGGAGCCAAGGATAACGGATCGAGTTGGTTATGGTAACGAGAAGTATGATAGTCGAGCGATTCGGTTCGAAGGCATGAAGGGGCATAAACTTCAGGGTAATAAGCTTGCATTCGATGTGAAGTTTGGAGGTAGATTTGATGATTCAGTCGCAATCGACCTTAATGGAGATGGAAGGATAGATTATGCCGTGACAGAAGGAGACGCTAATGCCACACCAGGGTTGCCTACTCGCTATACTCCTTGGGTTAATGCTTCTCCTATGTCGTTTTCGGTGGAAATCGGTCTGACGTCGACTCGTGTGGTTGCCAAGTGGGGGGGCGTGATCCTGACTCCTGGGCGAGCTGGAGCTCCTAGATCGGGTTCGGGACTTGGAGGCGGTTTTGATAATGTGAGTAACATGGGGCTAGTAGATCTAGGTTTTAGATGGGATGGAGCTATTCCTACGAATAATTTCACGACTAGACCTGTTCGTATCGGAAGTATCAATGACGCAGGGATTGCTTATCATGGTATGAGTTTCGAGCTTGAACCGAATGTGGATCCAACCTCAGGGTTTGAGACTAAGACTTTGAGGTATCGTATCACCGATGGTGATGGTGGTTTTGCTGAGGCTAGTGTTACTATAGAGCAGGGCGATCTGCCAGATCTCACTGATGGCGGCGGCGGCGGTGGCGGCTTTGGAGGTAAGGATGGAGATGGTGCTTTTGTTGGCGATGTTTTCTTTCTCCCACCTGGGACTGGAAGGCTTCCTGATTTGAATAGGATGAATCCAGTGGGTTCGATTCGAGCGAAGGAGCTCAATGTTCCTAATCAAAGCTTTACAAAGGGTTTTCCTGGCGTGACAAATCGTTTTGAATGGTTTGCACTCCGCTATCGAGCTCGATTTAATATTACTAATCCTGGAACCTATAAATTTATGACTAAATCAGATGATGGTTCAAAGGTTTATATTGATGGTAGGCTTGTTGTTGATAATGATGGGGTGCACGGTGTGAGACAGCGGGAGGGTTCAGTGTACCTTGCTCGTGGTTCTCACGATATAGAAGTGCAATATTTCCAGGGGCCACGTACTATGGTGGCGCTTCAGCTTTACTGGGCATCACCCAGTAATAGTAATTGGAGGATTTTGCAACTTACGTCGGGTGGGCAAGGTAATTCTTCGACAAGAAGTAATCAGCCTAGGCGTTATGAATTAGTTAAGCCAAATTCGCCGTCAGAATACCCTGTTGGATTTTGGTCCATGAATTGGTATGCTGGGACTTCCTCTTATTCGAAGCGTCGTGGGACGGTAGATTCAGGGTTTCGAAATTTTTCTGAACCTGTGGTATATCGCGGTCGTGCGTTTTTCGGATTAAATAAAGTGAGTGATAATGTTGGTTTCAATTCGAGGACACATCGTCCCAATACGATTCCTCGCAGCGACTATGAAGGAGCCTTTTCATGGGGGGCAGCTTATCAACAGGTGGATATGCTTAGGAAAGCTGATGTGGATGCTAAATTTACTCTTAATGTTAAAGCTAGTGATGACGTCGTTCTTGTTTATATTAATGGCAGGGAGGTATGGGGCGTCGGATTTGGTTTTGGTGATGCTAGATTGCCTCTGTCCAAATCGTTTAACGTGAGATCTGGCGATAAAGTAATGGTGAGGTATCAGAATTTGGGTGGTCCGCAGATATACGATTTGGGTTTTAGGTGGGAGTAATGTTTGAACGAATCTAGATCGTGAAATGCCTAGGGTGCCCGCACTGCTCTGCTTAAGTGGCTCTCTAGGAAAATCTGTGGGTGAATTCAGGCTCTGGCAAGCGGCCTAG
>JAHDID010000044.1 GCA_020630975.1 Verrucomicrobiota bacterium | reverse complement strand
GAGTTTCATCAGGCGTGGCTCGGAGCCATGGGCGGATGGGCTCTGCAGTCCACTCGCCGGTAGGCTCGCTGCCACGGAGGGGCGATTCTTAGTCTAAGTCGATTATCGAAGTCTAAACACCCACCGTCCACCCAATCCGTAAGATCCTACTCTTCATTCAAAATCGCTAGATAATCGGAATAGGCATACACCTTGCCATACTTCCCACCGGTGATCTCGTGCACCACTCCTAGCTGCTCCAGCTTCTTCAGGCCCAACGCCGCTGTGGGAGTCGATACTTCTAGTATTTCCTTCACCTTAGCCGCTGAGAGGACAGGTTGCTTTTGCAGGTGCTCGTGGATGCGCAGGACCGATGCCGACTCGCCATTTAGCCTATTTCGATCAGCTTGAAAAAGCTGCAGCAAACGACCAGCTGTCTCCACAGCTATGCCGGAAGTGGTGATGACCCCATCCAAGAAAAACTCGATCCACTCTTCCCAGACACCCTCGGTACGAACCCTTTGCAGTAGCTCGTAGTAAGTCGATTTGTGGCGTTTGAGGTAGAGAGATAGGTAAAGCATCGGCAGCTGGAGCACCCCATCGCTACAGAGGATAAAGGTAATCAACAATCGCCCCAGACGTCCATTCCCATCGAGGAAAGGATGAATCGTCTCAAACTGTACATGAGCCATCGCCGCCTTTAGTAGCGGCCGGGTGATGATAGGGTCATCATGCAAAAACTTCTCTAGCGCCCCCATAGCAGCTAAGGTCTCCTCCGGTGGAGCAGGCACAAACTTAGCATTGCCAGGCCGAGTGCCACCGATCCAGTTCTGCGATCTCTTGAATTCTCCTGGCTGCAGAGCCGAGCCTCTGGCATGCGCTAGCAGACGACCATGTATCTCTCGGATCAGGCGCAGCGAGATCGGCATACCATCGCGCAGCAGGCTCAAGCCGTGCTCCATAGCATCGACATAGCATGAGACCTCCATCACATCATCGCGCAGTCCGGATGGGGTCCGGTCGACCTCGTGACTGAGCAGATCTGAGAGAGACGACTGAGTCCCCTCGATCTGCGAGGACAGCACCGCCTCCTTCCGGATATAGGTGTATAGGAACAAATGAGGCTCCGGCAACAACGATGAGATACCATCTAGCCTCCCCAAAGCAGTCGAGGCCTGATCCAAAAGCGCTCCCATCCTACCATCCACCTCGATAGGCGGAACCGGTGGCAATGGATCTGGCAAGAAAGCACGAGCTAACTCATCTCCCACAGTGGAAATCGAAACATAGTGCCCTGTGATGCCTCTCTTCATAAGAATTAAAGGAATTAGGCTTTAACTTTTATTTGAGCAATTAAAATGAAAGAAAACGCCCATTCCCTTTCATTTGATAATCCGAAATGAAAGCAGGCTTGCATTCTTTAATGCCAAATGAAAGAAAACACCCATTTCCTTTCATTCTTTCGAATTGGTTGCTGAAAATCCGAGAATTAATCGCCACCGCAGCCGCCACAACCACTCCCACAGCCGCCGTCACCACTATCGCCGGAGTCTTTGCCTGCGCCACAGCCGCTAAATGAACAACCACCCCCTTTTCCGCCACCAGGTCGACCGAATTTGCTTATCAACACAACCACCAGCACAAAACCGGGCACGATAAACACAAACGGATTCGCCATGTCCAGCCATGCGGACGAACACCCGGCCAGCAACAGCCCCGCCACGGTGATCAACCCGATCTGATAAATCCCCTTCTTCGGCACCACAAAGTAGCTGGTCCGGTCAATGCGACGAAAATCCTGCCCGCCAAAGCGAATCACCGCACTCGGCCAGATATCCTGAGGTGGAGGCTCGCCGAAGATCCTCTCGTAGCTGGCCAGAGTCTTGAGGTACCAGTCGCGATACTTGGCTTGCTCCTCGCTGCCCCCACGAGTCGGCCCATGGTGGATCGGTCGGCCGATGGTCTGCTCGCACAGATCGACCCAGTAGCTTTGCGTGTAGCAGAGGTGCAGATGCCACGCCTGATCGACCTCGTCGGATGGGGTGACAGGATGCCCCGCCTCGACGCAGAGCACCAAAAAGCGCTTGTACTCGATTATCACCCGCTCGGCAAAGCTTTGCGACCAGGCATTCTCCCGTGCTAGGCGGGTGGAAAACGGCAGTGCCGTGTTGGGGAGATCGATCGGAAAGGCTTCTATGGAATTCGCTAAATCAGACGGCATACGCCGCCTATGACACACCATTTTGCCGATTAGTTGAAACAAAAATCCGTGGTTTTGTTGGCCAACATACAGCACAGTGGCGCGCTTCCGCCTGCCCTAGCCACCATGAAAAGACAGCTGCCACTCTTCCTGTTTATGATCGCTCTGGGGGCGCTGGCTTTCTTCAGCCTCAAGCGGGTGAAATTCTCAGCCAATGTCTTCGAGCTGCTGCCACCCGATCTGGTGGAGGTACGAGGCATGGACTGGCTGAATAGCTACTTTAGCCGCGATGGCCAGCTGATCGTGACGGTAGAGACCGACGACCCGCTAGCGACAGAGGAGATCTCTAGCCGACTCGCGGCTGACCTGCGCACCCAGGAGCAGCTGGTATCGGCAGTCTTTGAGGAGATGCCACTCGATCGCCTCGCTCTGGAGGGCGGCAGTCTGCTCGCCTGGATGTGGTGGAATGCCCCACCCCAGGACGTCGCACAGCTAGCTGGCCGGCTGCAGCCACGTGCATCCGAGGCAGTGATCGGCCAGACGCTAGAGGCTCTGGCAGATGGCCTGATCGACGAGACCACTATGATCCGTAGCTACGATCCCCTCGGCATCTCGCAGCTCCCCGGCTTTCTCGACTCAGGCGCCTCCGAGGCCGATGCCATGTCGAATGAGTCCGGCACCTACCGCCTTTTCTACCTAGAGGGAGCCGGGGTCGATTTCTCCGACTACCGCAGCGCTGCAGTGTGGCTCGACCAGATGAAAGCTCATATCGCCGAGTGGCGCAGTAGAGAGGCGATCAATGAGGATGTGAAAATCGGTCTCACTGGCACTCCCGCTTTTATGGCCGAGGTGGGCAAAGAGATGGAGCGCGATATGACGATATCCGTCATGGCGACCATGGCGCTGATCTCGCTGCTCTTCTGGATCATGCACCGCCAGACCCAGCCCCTAGGCTGGCTGATCGCATCGCTTTTTCTAGTGCTGATCGTAGCGCTGAATATCGGCGGCCTACTCTACGGCGATCTCAGCGTGATGAGCGCGGGCTTCGCCGCCATCCTCATGGGACTGGCAGTGGACTACGCCATCGTCCTCTATCGCGAGGCGATCAATGATGGTATCCAGCGCCCCAGCCTGCTCCGAGCCAAAGTCGGCTCCGCCATCGCCTGGGCAGCGGTCACTACTGCAGCCGTGTTTCTCTCGCTGAATTTTAGCTCACTACCCGGCATCGCCGAGATGGGCAATCTGGTCGCCATCGGTATCGCCATCGGCGCGCTGATCATGCTCTACGGCTACGCTTGGGTGGCTGCGAAATTCGCCGGCGAGCACCGCCCTCTGAAGGAAATCGAGATACCAGTAGCCCCCCGCCGTCGCAGGCCTCAGCTCATCATCGCTATCATCTGCGGCCTCACCATCCCCGTGCTAGCCGCCTATTCCATCTACACCAAAGCCTTTCCTCGCCTAGAGGCAGAGTTTCACCCATTCCGCATCCGCAGCAGCCCCTCCATGGAGGCCTGGCAGGCCATGCAGGCTCACCTGCGCGGCGAAGAGACCTCGGTGCCGATGGTCATCACCGGCGATTCCATGGAGAGTCTGCTCCAGCACGTAGATGCAGCCAGCACGCGACTCGCTACGGCGACAGAGAGCGGCCTACTGCACCGCACCATGCTACCGCAGGGCTTTTTACCCATCCCCAGTCATCAGCAGGCCAATGCCGAGACACTCCGCCCCATCGTGGCAGATGGTGATCGCCTGCTCGACGAGATCCGTGCTGCAGGCTTCTCTGATGAAGGCGTGGCTCTCACCGAGGAAGTCCTACAGATCTGGTCCACCTCTCTGGCCGATCTCGACGCCGGCCAGAGCTATAGCCTGCCACACGGGCGCTTTGCCGAGTGGTCCGTCGCTCGCCTATTTCAGAGAAAAGCCGACAACGATCTAGCTGCGCTAGGCTCCGTACGCCCCACCGACGCCAAGAGCCAGGAATGGATCTCTGCGATCTGCGATGAACACAGTGCCGTAGCCAGCATGGGCTCCCTAGGGCGCTCGCTGAACCAGCGGATCAACCAGGACATGAAGCGCGTCTTTCTACCGATGATCGGTATCCTCAGCATCATGCTAGCGATCGTCTTCCGCTCTTGGCGCGACTGGCTGCTGGCGATGTTTAGCCTAGCCTTCGCCGCCTGCGCCATGGTCATCCTCACGCTATGGACGCCGCTCAGCTGGAATAGTTTCAATATCTGTGGTCTCCCGCTACTATTCGGGACAGGCTTGGATTTCGGTATACACATGATCTTTGCCCTACGCCGCTCCGGTGGCCGCCTAGCAGAAGTCCGCCGAGGTATCGCGAAAGCACTACTCTTCTGTGGTGTCTCATCAGCGATAGGTTTCGGTTCCATGGGCTTCGCCTCCGCCCACGGCCTAGCCACCCTAGGACAGATCTGTGCCGCCGGCATACTCGTAAATATGATAGTAGCCGTCTGGCTAATGCCCTACTGGTATCGAGCGATACATGGCGTACGAGAGTAGCTAGGCAAAAGGCATTGCCATAGGTCGTATAGGGCCTATATGACCTATAGCAATGGAAGAGAAAACTAAAGTAAAGAGCGCACCAGCGAGTTCGGTGGCGTCACTGGTGTTGGGTTGTTTGTCATTTGTTTTCGCATTTATCACAGGGATACCGGCGATCATTTGTGGACATATTGCACTTTCTAAGATCAAGAAGGAACAGTTGGCCAAAGGCAAAGGTATCGCCATCGCAGGACTGGTGATCGGCTATCTCAGTCTATTGAGCATACCTCTTTTGGCACTGGTCATACCTGGTGCGAACGCAGCTGTAGATGCAGCCAAGATTGCAAATTGCAAAAACACAGCATTCAACCTAAGAACGGCCTTGATAACCTTCTACACAGACTATCGTCGGCCCTACCCTGGAACAGAAAACCAAACCTCTAAAACCGATGCCACTTTCATGGAGGCAATATTGGGGGCTGAAACCGCTGCAGCATCAAAAGCAAATCCTCGTGGAATCATATTTTTCGACTTCAACGGCTCTCTCCCTGAAGGCGGCTCCGTGGATTTGCTCGATCCTTGGGGCAATCACTTCCGAGTAAAGGACAAGACAGTCTGGAGCCTAGGCCCTGACGGCATCGAAGGAACAGCCGACGATATCAGCACCAAATAAGACAACCTACCGGCAAGGAGGGGCGACGTCTCGTCGCTCGGCAACCCGAGCCATCTTTCCAGAGTATCAATTCACACGCCCACTATCGGCTCCACCCTACAGCCGCCCATAGGCAATCCCATGCTGTGGTGACCGCTGCAAAATACTCGCTGGCACCTTGGGCATGTTCTGCAGCGGACTGGTTCGATCGTGTTTCTGTAGTAGCTCTTTAGCGATCTTTTTCAGCTCTCGCCAGCGGGGAATCTCGGCATCGGGGGCGGTGCGGACGTGGCGGAGAAAGCTGAGCCACTCTACAAAGGCACGCTCGACATCGCCGGGGCCAAACTCTAAAGCTTGGCCTTTGGCAAACAACTGATGGGAGCGCCCCTCTAGCCAGAGACGCACGACTTCGGCTGCGCCCTCGCCGTAGGTAGTCGGTAGACCTAGCTGCAGATACCCCTCGAAGTCGACTGGGCCGTAGGCTTGGCGGCAGGCTGTCGCTAGGCGCTCGGAGGCGCCATCGGTCGCTCCTGCGGATTCATTTACCTCGAATCGATAGCCAGCACGTAGATTGGCAAAGTGGTAGACCATCTCTACGATAGGATAGAGCGGATCCTCGAGAGCCGCGGCCACGGCCAACCCCTCGCCATGCTGGAAGAATCCACAGATGGTGCCGCGAGCGGTCGGGCGCCCTTGATCATCGATCAGACCTAGCTTGCGCCAGGCGTGGGCAGGTGTGCCAGCTGTGGGACTAAAGGTCTCGCCGGTCTCACTATCGCGGTAGTGGGTCTCGCTCTGGATCTCCTGACTGCGGATCTCGGGATCGACCAGCCAGTGCCCCAGTGAATCCTGATAGGCATCGATGTGCACATCGGCGAAATGGCCCTGCAGATAGAGCTGCTGCCCCCGCTTGGCGAGGCGCAGGTAGCTGGCAGGCTGGATGTAGCTCTGCAGGAGATCGGGCATGAGTGTCTCGGCCTCTTCGTAGGTGAGTAGCGCTTTGTCGGCGGAAAGTTTGGCGACTTTCTGGATAGCCTTGGTCAGGCGAAACGCATCACTACTATCGCCATCCACCTGCTGAGCGATGATCAGCTCCAGCCCGTAGCGGCGGCGCTCTCCTTTAACGGTATCGAGCCGAGTGATGCGGCAGCGTCGATCGGCCTGAGCCACCAGCGTCTCGACCAGACGGCTAGCCGACTCGGCGGCACGGTATTTCCCCCTAGCCCAGCAGCGTGTCTCAGACAGCGGCTGCTGCGCCTCTCGTCCGGATTGCAGGGCCTCCCACTCGCCGCGGCCATTGCGTACTTCTTTACGAACAGCCTTTAGCCCAAATAATCCGCCAGCCTCTTCCTCGGCCTCGCTCTCGTCGGGCCCACCAGTGGAGCTAAAGCCCAGCCGCACTCGTTGCTCGGAGAATAGTCTCTGGCACAGCTCACGCGCAGCCTCGAATGGGTCCTCACCACGCTGGGCGCTCAGCTCCATGCGGCGCAGCAGAGTCGGCCAATCTATCTCGTTGGCCCGGCGCAAGTCCAGTGGACGAGCATCGCCTAGGCGCGGGCTTTTATTCCCATAGATCACGTAACCGACCTCATCCAACCCACGGCGGCCTGCTCGGCCAAACATCTGTAGCAGCTCGTCGGGCGAGACCTCGCGCTCGAATGGGCCATCCTGATAGGTGCGATCCGACACGTAGACCGAGCGCACCGAGAAATTGATACCCGCCGCGAGCCCCATGGTCGCCACGATCACTCGCAGTTGCCCAGCCTTGGCTAGCGGCTCGATGATGGCCGCCCGCTCGCCAAAGCCGATGCCGCTATGGTGGACGGCCACCCGCTTGCGCAGCAGCTTGGCGGTGTCTTTGCTACAGATCTGCTGCAGCTGGTGATCGTGCAGCTCGATCGGCTGATCGTCGGGCAGAGCCTCGGCCACCTTATGCGCGATCTTTTCCGCAGACTTGCGATGTGGGGCAAAGATCAGCAGTGGCCCGTAGTGCGACAGCAGCGTGCTGACTGCCAGGCGCGGGAAGTAGCCTTTCACCTTTTCCGGAGCAATTCGCGGCAGCGCCTCGTAGGGTAGCTCATCTAGCGGCACGGGGCGATCGGCGGTGTGGACGACCTCGACATCGCGACCGATCGATGCCAGCCAGTCGCCGACTTTCTTAGCATTGCGCACGCTACCACTCAGTAGGAGTAGCTGGGTATCGGATGGAGCGAGGGCTATGGATAGCTCGTAGTGCAGGCCGCGCTGGCGATCGCCGATCATCTGATACTCATCGATCACCAGTATCTGTGGGCCCGCACCGGAGATCAGTTTTTCCCGCTGGGTCTCCAGTGTGGCGACCAGCACCGAGGCATCTGGTCGCTCGGATATGTCGCCAGTGGCGATACCGACATCCCAGCCTTTGGCCTGCCAGTCGCGCCACTTATCATTAGCCAGAGCACGGGTAGGCACGGTATAGACCGCCTGCTGGCCAGATTTCAGAAATTTGCCCGAATCGATCAGGCTCTCGAAGATGAATGTCTTGCCCGCACCTGTCGGTGCCGAGACGATCACATCCTGCCCCTGCCCTAGCGCGCGGATGGCGCTCTGCTGCCACAGATCGGGGATCTGTAGCTGGACCTGCAGCCCATCAAAGGCATTGGCGAAAGCTCCATCCATGGCGAAACGCTACACAGGGACGGCTCGAGGATCAATTGTACCCTATTGAGTTTTTTCTGTACCCTATTGAATCGGGTAGAATACACACCGCCGCCGGGAGCAGGCAGCGATGTGTCTTGCGAAAATCAAAGGCAACTCCTATGGGTTTGCTACAGGCACCGGAGTCACTTTGCGTGCCTCGGCGATCGGGGTAGCGGTCGATACATCGAGAGATTTCTTTTTCTCATGCACCCAGATGAAATCCTGGAGGATGCGGATCGACTCGCGCTCGTAGGGATCGAGCAAATGTGGGTACTCGAGCTTCTTGCGCTCTTTCTCCTCCTCGTCATCTTCCTTTTCCTCGCTGCGGGTCATACCGCTGAGAGCCTCGGATGAGATCTCTGCCTTTAGCGGCGGACGACCAGATTTGTTCCAGTTGTCCTGAGTGATAGTGCGGATCTCGAAGAGCCCTTCTTCCTCGCCGCGCTGCTGCTCGTAGCGTGCGATACGCTCTTGCTTGCGCACTTCGGCCTCTTCCTTGTTGAGCTTCATCTCATTCTGGCGCTGCTCTTTGTTCAGAGAAATCTTGTTCTCCTTCAGACGTAGCTTCTCCTCGGCGATGTCATCCATGATGTAGCCAAAGTCTTTGTCGCTCGCGACGCGCGGCTCCATGGCCTTGCGCAGGATGTCGATCGGTAGCTCATCATCGGAGAATAGCTCATACTGAGCACGTGGGATCGGATCGACCTTCAGCGGATTGCTCAAAGAAGCCTCGCCGAAATCCTCGACATCGTAGATCGATGGCAACTGGAGATCCGGAATGACACCTGTGAGCTGAGTAGACTCTCCATTGATGCGGAAGAAAGTCTGGATCGTCAGCTTCAGCGCACCGCGCTGGTCAGGATTGCGGTTGAAGATATTCAGACGACGACCGAGGACCGGACGCAGCTGCTGGACGGTACCTTTGCCGAAAGTCGACTTCTCGCCGATGATGATCGCACGGTTGTAGTCCTGCAGCGCTGCTGCAAAAATCTCCGAGGCCGAAGCACTGGCGCGGTTGGTCAGCACCACCATCGGGCCGCTCCAGAGCGGACGCGGGCTAGTGGACTCTTTCTTGGTACGGTGGCCATTCCACTTCTGAGCCTGGACCACTGGACCTCGCTTGATGAACAAACCTGTCATATTGACAGCTTCTTCGAGAGAGCCACCACCATTGTCGCGCAGGTCGATGGCTAGACCATCCATGCCCTCCTGACGCAGACGTGAGACGAGACGGCGCACATCTTCGGTAGTCGATGTCTCGCCACCATCCATGTCGGCGTAGAAAGATGAAAGACGGATCCAACCGATCTTCTGCTTTTTGCCATCACGATCGGTTGTCTCGATCAGATCTGCATTGGCCAGGCTATCTTTCAGGTCGACCTGGTCGCGGACGATCTTGATGACCTTGGTCTCGGACGGATCGGTCGCACTAGCAGGACGAACCAAAAGTGTAGCTGTCGTGCCGATATCGCCACGAATCAGATCGACCGTGTCGCTGAGTTTTTTACCGATCACGTCGACGATCTCCTCATCGCCCTGACCGACACCGATGATCTTGTCCAGATCCTTCAGCTCGCCAGCTTTCCAGGCAGGCCCGCCCACCACGAGACCCTTCACTGTCGGGATCTCCTCGTCGTCGAGCTGCAGCATGGCACCGATGCCACGCAGCTTCTTGTTCATGCTGATCTTGAAATTCTCATACTGCTTGCGGCTGTAGTACTCGGAGTGTGGATCGTAAGCACGAGCGATCGACTTGATGAAGAAAGTCGCGACATCCTCGCGATCATTGTCGACCAGCTCCTGGTAAAAATCAGTGAGACGCTTGAGGATCTTCTCCTTAGGGTCTTTGCGCTCTTTGGGCTCTTCGCCCTTTTCAGCCGCAGCTGCGGCAGCCGCCTCGGCCGCGAGTTGGTCGCGCAGCAGCTCTTCTTCGATCAGGTTTCTCCACAGCTGGCGCTGCTCTTCCTCATTCTTCGGCCAGGGAGCATCCTTGCGAGTCATGCGCACGGTGCGCGCCGAGTCGAAGGTGAAATCTTCCTCCGCCAATACTTTCTCAGCATACTCGAGGCGGGCTTTCACTCGCTCCAGACAGATACCATAGATCTCGGTCGCAGCTGGGATACCCTGATCCTTGAGGCTATCATCGATGCTGGTGCGATACTTGGCATTGAAGCCATCGATGTCTGACTGCGTGAAGTACACACGGCGGAAATCGAGAATCTCCAGAAAGGTATCAAGCACCTTGGCAGACATATCATCGCGGAAGGGCTCGCGATTGTAGTGCTCGCTCTCCAGGATACTGGCCACCCGAAAGGCGACGTCACCAAATTGATCTTTGGAGCTATCAGCGCAGGCTGGCTGCAGCGTGCTGAAGAAAAACAGTAGAAAGGGGGTGAGAAGAGTGATGCGTCTCACGCGGTCGATTTTTGCTAGAGGTGCCATAAATAATGCGAAATCTCAGTAGTTCGTAGCCTTAGTTAGAAAGAACTAAGCTCGGGGCTAGTTTTTTGGTCGAATATGCTAACACTAACGCTACACGGATATTGACGTCTGTTAAAGGCTTTTTCTTATACCCTGTTTACGACTATCCGAGCGTGCTTGCGTTTGAATTTGCCGGTTTTTTCGACTAACGGGGAGGCCTATGAGTGAGAGCACCGCTTGGCACCAATCTATCGGACTAAAAGTCGCAGTCTTTGTGCTGGGCACGATCCTGCTCGGAGCACTCCTCGCCCCACCTCTATACTGGGGCGGTAAAACCACGGTGGAAAATGGCTGGCTGGCCGATAAACCAGTGCTCGATAGCCTGCATGGCTCGATGGATCGGGCGAAATTCTCCCGCTATTTCAATCGTGCCATCCTAGCAGGGGCATTGATCATGCTGTTCCCCACCCTACGCTGGCTGAATCGGGGTAAATCCGAAAAACGCACTCTGATGGAAAGGCTACAGCTCCAGCCCAATCGCTACTGGTGGGCACATAGCTTGGCGGGATTTTTCCTCGCTGCAGTGCCGTTTTTTCTGCTCGCCTGGCTATATCTGCATCAAGGCTGGTATGAGCCTCGCGATGCGGGCAAAGCCCTACTGGAGGTGCTCGGCAGCGCTATGGGCACCGCTATCGCGGTCGCACTGCTGGAGGAGTTTGTGTTTCGCGGTGCCCTCACATCGATCTTTTCCTCGCTACTGCGCCCCTGGCCACTGCTCATCTCGATCGCTGTTTTCTTTGCCATCGTCCACTTTCTGAAACCACCCGATGGTGTGCAGTTTGGCGAAGTGAAGGCCTGGTCTGGCTTCACCATGCTGGGACTGATCTTTTCCCAGTTCGGCGATTGGTATTTCCTAGCCGCCGAGTTTGCCGTGCTATTTGCCGTAGGCATGGTGCTGGGCTACAGCCGCCTGCGCACAGGCTCTCTGTGGCTGGCGATCGGGCTACACGCGGGCTGGGTATTTGGGGTGAAAACCTTTAGTCCACTGACTAAGCGTGCCTTTGAGCCTGCGGAAATGATGCCCTGGCTAGGCGGCAATCTACGCACCGGACTGGCTTCGGCGATCGTGGTGACGCTGACCGGCCTGCTGTTGTGTATATGGCTGGAAAAACGCAAAGCGCGCAAGATAAGCGCCTAGGCCTCCAAGCCTGATGAAACTCCACTTAGACTTAGAATCGCTCCTCCGTGGCAGCGAGCCTACCGGCGAGTGGATCTGCAGAGCACATCCGCCCATGGCTCCGAGCCACGCCTGATGAAACTCCACTCGCTCACGATCGCAGCCACTTAGACTTAGAATCACCCCTCCGTGGCAGCGAGCCTACTGGCGAGTGGACTGCAGAGCCCATCCGCCCATAGCTCCAAGCCATGCCTGATGATCTCCACTCGCTTACGCTCGCAGCCACTTAGACTTAGAATCACCCCTCCGTGGCAGCGAGCCTACCGGCGAGTGGACTGCAGAGCCCATCCGCCCATGGCTCCGACCCACGCCTGATGAAACTCCACTCGCTCACGATCGCAGCCACTTAGCCACTTAGCCACTTAGAAACCAAAGGGCCTAACTACTGACCAGACGCAACTGGCTCGCTACTAGTCTCTGCCGGATCATTGGTAGGTATCGGCGGTATTGGCACAGATCCCGAGGGGGGCGAGGGCGCCTTGACTGGCTTTGGCTCGACCCTGACTCCTGGCTCGACATAAGGAGGAGCCGTCTGCACCCAGTTCATATCTCCAGCCGAGATGATCTGCTGAGTCTCCTCAAAGGAAAGCTGGCGTGTGAAACCTCCCACATAGCCGACATTGACCCTGCCCTTGATGACATGGGGCGAGATCACCATAGGCTCATCTACCTTGGTACCGACTCGCAGGCCGAGGCGGTAATAGTAGGGCTGCCGCTCGGTCTCGCTCTCGAGCTGCGGTGGCGAGTAGAGCGTGCTGACTTCATTGATGTATTTGGGATGCAACTCAGCCAGAGAGCCAGGGTAGTCATTACCATGGTCGGTCGCGTAAGCACGGCTTTGCAGCAAGATAGACTTCATCCGAGCGAGCTCTACCTGATCGCGTCGACTCTGGCCGCAGCCCACCAACACCAAACAAAGAACCGATAACAAAGCAAGGAAGCCAAACTGTCTCATATAGATGATTAGGGAACATAAACGAAATCTCTCAGCTCGCATTAGAGAAGACAGCGGGCTTTTCCTCAGGAGCCGTTAATTGCGCCTAACCGCGATCGGGTGTAAGGATGGCCATTATGTCCACAACAACTACAGAGGAGACTATCCCAACCCTCGAGGAAAAGATCCAAGATCTTTGCCAATTCCTACTCGACGATCCCGCTTTCGTCGCAGCCCAGGGGCAGATCGAAGCTTTCCAAGACGATAAAGCCGCTCAAGAAGTCTACCAAGCCTGGCAGGCCAAAGGTGCCGAGCTCCACCAGATGCAGCACGAAGGCAGACGCCCCAGCGATTCCGACATTGTGGAAGTCGAGCGTCTCCGTGAGGCCGCTTTGGACAACTCCACTGCCGCCGATTTCTGCGAAGCAGAGGACTCGATCAATGAAATGTTCGGCCTAGTCATGAAGTACGTGCAAAAAACACTGCAAAATGGCCGCATGCCCACCGAAGATGACATCAATGGCTGCTGCGGCAGCGGTGGATGAGGCAGCTGCTAAACTGATCGTGGGTCCACGATCAAATTAAGACAGTTTCATAAAACTTTAGGGCGTCCCAGATCGGGCGCCCTTTTTTCTTTGCCACTACGATTGGAATAATTTTTAAAATAAATCAGAATTGAACTTGAATTATTTAAGAAAAGTTAATATTTTTATAAACTTAATAGAATTCCTAAATTCTCCCATTATCTCATGAACTGTCCTTCCTGCCATCGTCCTGTCGATATCGAGGCCCGCAGCTGCTACACCTGCGACTACTCCATCGAAAAGGCGCGGGCAGTCTACGGCACCGGCATCGTCAAGCTGGAGCAGATTCACGATGCGGCCGATTGCCTACGCATCGCAGAGATCCACTTGGTCCGTGATCTCTTCGCAGAGCTGGAGCGGCGCTACCCACAGCTGAGCTTCGCCGTCTATCTGGCAGACTTCCCACCCGCTATTTCTCTGGGAGAGTTTGGATTTTGGCTGCTCAACCACTCGGAGATCGAGTCGGATCGTCCTGAGTCGAAAGGCAATGCCATCGTCCTGATCCTCGATACTGCCAGAAAGCAGGCAGGCCTATCGATGGACTACCTCCCCGAGCTACTGATCACAGAAGAGGTCACTCTCAACGCCCTCCTCTCGGCCCGCTCGCTACTGATCAACGGCGAGTACGGCAATGCGATCACCACGATTTTCCGCAAGATCGAGCGCAGCCTGAATCGCGAAGCCACACAGCTGAGCCGGATGGATCGCGAGGCACAGGCGGTGCGCCTACTCGCCCGCGAAAATGAAAATCGCCTGATCATACCAGAACACCAGAGAGCCAGCCTATTCGAGCTCGACCACGAGGACAGCACCGCTGATGAGACCTTTATGGCTCGCTAGCGATCACCACCACGCACACGACGACACCTACACTTTTCCAAACAGCGATGATGAAACACTTTTGGGCAACGATAGCTTTGATGTGGCTGACCACGATGCAGCTCGGTGCCATCTCATTCCGAGTCGTATCGGAATTTGAGGTGCTCACCCTGCCATTCTGGTACATGGCCGACGGCCCCAAGGGATACTATCCCGGTGGCGGCCTATTTCCCGAAGCCTGCCTCCCTAAAGGCGGCGCCGACTACATCGCCAAGATGGAGAAGGAAAAGCTGCCCAAGGTACCAAAGGTAAACATGCTCGACCTCGAGCCACAGGGGCTGGACGTACTACCGAGCCGCCTCGTACTCGACCTACCCGAGATCGAAGGCGAGCTGGCAGACTACTACATCGGCCAGAAACCTGTCGAACACCTCATCGATCCCCAGCAACTAATCGACCCCAAGGTAGCCAACCACATCCTACGCTTTCTCGAAAACCACTCCGCCTCGGCCGATATCGACATCTTTGTATTCGTACTCGGTGGCCTGCAGGAACTACCTGCCGATGTGGATATGGTACAGCTCCACCAGGAGTGGTTCACCGATCGTCCTGCTGTGACGATGATCTACCGCTTTGACCAGCTGTCGAATACCGAGCTGATATACAATACCGACTTTGCCAATCGCCTACCCACAGAGGTCTTCATGGAGATCGGCCAGGCATGTATGGCCGAAGTCGAGGGAGTCTACGACGTGGCCGATCAGCTAGAGAAATTCACCCTCGAGCTAGGTATACAGACCTTTCGCCTGCAGAGCCTATATGAAAAAGCACCCATCCTAGAGGAGGTGCAGCCTATCGCTCCCGAGTCGCTCATCGCAGATGTCGAGCCGACCATCCAGGACGATCTCGAGCTAGCCAATGTCGAGTCCATGCCTGCTCTAGTCGAGTCAGTCGATGAGGAGCTCACCCTAGCCACCGCATCGCTACACGAGAAGCTTCTCCACCTCAGAGAGCAAAAGCTAGGGCGCTGGATCGCCATCACTAGCTGTCTGCTACTGATCGTCTCCATCGCGTTGGCGATTCGCCTACTCACCTGTCGCGATCCATTCAGCCGCCGTCGCGAAGCGACTCTAGAGAATGTGCCAGAGACCGTATTCCCAGAGTTTGAGAGCCAGCCGAGACTAGGCGGGCAGCGCTCTGGAGGCCGCTTTGTCGGGGTATCTTTCGACCTCGACAATCCCCAGGTACGCATCTCCTAGGCCACTCTCAAGCAGGCCGACCGGCCGATGTTTTCGGAGGGGTTTGTTCGATTTTTTCGAATAAACCCTCGTGTCGCACGTCCCAGATAAGGACGAGGCACTCCCCTCCGAAACACGATGAAGCACAACAACTACGTATCCCACCTGTGGGCGATCGGCTGTATCGCCATGACCGGCTGGAGCCTCACGGCGACAGCAGACAATGAATACATGGTGGAAAAAGGCGACACCCTCTACGGTATAGGCAAGCTCCTCGGAGTGCCCTACCAAGAGATCATGAAAGCCAACGGCCTGAAAAATGGCAAAATTTACCCCGACCAGATTCTCAAAATTCCCTCCGCAGGCAAGCGCACCGAAGGTGATATGGCGGCTACAGCCACCCAGAGAAAAGCCATGCCTGCCGTCGTCGTGCCTAGCCCTGTGGAAAAACCCATCGTCGTCGCCAGTGCAGAAGCTCCGCCCATGCTCACAGCCGAGCCGGAAGTCGAGCGCGATACCCGCTACTACGTGCGCCCACAGTATGGTCAGGCAGAGGGTAGCTATCTACCACCTATCCAGGGCAGAAGTCGCTCGCGCCCAGAGGCAGTGCTAGCGGCTAGCACCTACACCGTCCAGCAGGGCGACACGATCTGGAGCATCAGCCGTCGATTCAATGTATCCGCATGGGATCTACGCAAAGCCAACGACATCCAATACTCCCACATCCAGCCCGGCCAAGTGCTCAATCTACCTACCAAACTAGGCACCATGAGCATCGCGGCGAACTAAATCGAGCCGATTCAATAGGGTACAATTTTGACTGAATAGGGTACAATCCCCATTCTTGAGAAGCGCCCCTTTTTCTCCGCTTTTCAGCACCATATCAGAGGCGATTTCACCGTCTTGTGCTTTGGTGTAGACGGATAGGCATATGGAGGAAAAGAAAGAGCCGAAACAAACCAAAAAAGCGACACCACCAGAGCGATCGGCGTCTAGCGATGCGACGGTGATGGCGCACTTCTACCGTGGCGAGCTGGGTAGGATGACGGCGTGGCGGGAGAGATTCGACCGCACTACCCACTGGGGCATCATCACCACCACGGGTATCGTTACCTTTGCGTGGACGCACGAGGAGACCAGCCACTTTTTCTTCCTACTGGCAAATGTGATGCTCTATCTGCTGCTGACCATCGAGGCTCGTCGCTACCGCTTCTACGATGCCTACCGCGGTCGGGTACGGATACTGGAGTCGCACTTCATCTTCCCCGTAGTCACCGCTACACCGGAGAATCCGCGCTCGAAGTGGCGCCGACAACTGGGCGGTGATCTGATCATGCCATCGCTAAAGGTATCTTTCTTTGAGGCTCTGAGCCGCCGACTGCTGCGCAACTATGTGTGGCTATTCCTGATCACTCTCGTCGCGTGGGTGACGCTGATCTTATCGAACTCCAGCCCTGATCAGGGGGTACTCGAGCGCTTTCGTATCGATCAGGCGATACCTCTCGTGGTGCTGCTGCCTATGGTCGGGGCCTTTTACCTATACTTGATCGGTGTCGGCATATACGGGATGAGAAAACGCCGCGCATCGGGCGAATTCCAACGCAGACCACCATCGGATCGAGACGACTGGACTCTGTAGCCGCACAGCCTCTCCCCTCCCTGATCCATCTGACTGATGCGCCGCCGAAAGCCAGCACTTGCCTTTATCTTCATACTACTGGTGCTGGATATCCTGGGCATCGGGCTGATCGTCCCCATCCTGCCCAAACTAGTGCGGCAACTAAGCGGTGGCGATGCCGCAGAGGGCGCGCTCACCTACGGAGTGGTGCTGGGTATCTACGCGCTCATGCAGTTCGTTTTTGCCCCGATCATCGGAGCACTATCCGACCGCTATGGTAGACGCCCAGTCATACTCATCTCGCTACTGGGTGCCGGGATCGACTATTTCATCATGGCCTGGGCACCGACATTGGCATGGTTTTTCGTTGGGAGAATCATCGCCGGAATCACTGCAGCGAATTTCTCCGCTGCCACTGCCTACATCGCAGACATCAGCCCTCCCGAGAAACGCGCGGCGAATTTCGGGCTGGTCGGCGCTGCCTTTGGTCTCGGCTTTGCTATAGGTCCTGCGCTAGGTGGCTTGATCAGCGAATTTGGCACCCGCACCATGGGGGAGGACCTAGGCATACGACTGCCCTTCATAGTAGCGGGTATATTGACTTTATTGAACTGGCTCTACGGCCTATGCATCCTCCCCGAGTCACTCAAGCCTGAAAACCGCCGAGTGTTTAAACTATCGCAGGCAAACCCATTCTCCGCCATCGTCGCGCTCCGCCGCTACCCTCTGGTACTCGGCCTGGCCATTGCCTACTTTCTCCTAGCTCTCGGGCATCAGGTCTACCCCGCTATATGGGCTCTATATACTAAGGAAAAATTTGCCTGGAGCGAAAAGGATATCGGCTATTCACTAGCTGCCGTCGGCATCATGGCATTGATCGTGCAGGGCGGTCTGGCCCGTCGTTTGATACCCTGGCTGGGCGAGCGCCTCTCAGCCATAGCCGGCACAGCACTAGAAGTGGCGATGATGGTGGCCTTTGGCCTAGCCACCAATGCCATGACGCTCTACGCCCTGATAGTGGTAGGTGCGCTGGGAGGTATCTGCACCCCTGCGATCCAAGGGCTGATCTCGCGGACCGTAGGCGACGATGAACAAGGCAGCATACAAGGCTCGCTGACCAGTCTGCAGAGCGTCGCCGGATTTCTCGGGCCGATCATGATCACTGCGACCTACAGCTACTACATATCCGATCAGGTCGTGACAAAAGTGTATGGAGCAGGATTTTTCTTCGCTGCCGGCCTCACCCTGCTGGGACTGCTAGTGATGATTTGGTGTTTTTGCCGTGTCAACGCAAACACCACAGGCTAAAGCCACTTACTCCACACCCTTCACTTGGAAGCTACTACTCTTGGCATCTAGCTTTTTGATCACCTTGTCGATCTTCAGCACATTGCGCAGAATCAGAGGCTTATCATTGGGGAACTCGAAAATGAGTGTCCCAGAGTTCACAAAGGGCAGCCAATACTCAAACACATCGGTGATCTTCTTGGTCCAGTGCATGCGGAAGGTCGACATGCGCTTTTGAGTCTCCATGACACCGCCGTGCTCGACGATCTCATTGTGCTCGATCTTCACATAATGCAGGCGAGCGATCACCGCCGAGATAGCCATCAGGATCAGCCAGACTGCGAAGACCGCGAAGTAGAACAGCGGCGTGGCATACAGGGTGAAGTTGCTCAGCACAGACATCGCACTGGGCAGCTGGATGATAGCCATCCGATCTGCCACCAAGACTCCGACCACTGCCATCAGCACTAGGAGAAATGCGACCAGAGACCAACGTACCTCGAAGTCGATACACACGACAAACATCGAAAAGGCAAAACTGAACAAGAACGCCATGGCCAGGATCGTATTGATCAGCCCAGACTGGCTTTTGCCCTCGGCAGGTGCTGTACCCGCATCTGGCACTGGGCTCACTCCATCATCGACAGCATCGTCACTGACCACATCGGGCGCTAGGTAGGCGGAAGTCGCCTCTCCCACCACTGTCGCCGTATTCGCCCCCTCTACCTGCATGAGCTCCGCTGGCACACCAGCGAAGTGACTGACGATCCCGCAGATCAGCGCTAGGATAGCCATCGGGTAGAAAATCGGCGTCATCGGCCAAAGCCGAATGATGATCACGTCGTCCGGATTGGATTTCTTCTTTGCCATAGCTGCAAACTACAGGTAGGACCTAGCAGGTCAACCTTCGTTACTGAGCGTCAACGATGGGCGCAGGTACTGGAGCGCCGGCCGAGATGTTCGCTTTTACCGAGATCGCCACACTGCCTTGCTTGGGATGCTCGGCATTCAGAAAGTGTCGATTGAAGTCTTCGCTAGCATTCTGAAACCCAAAAATACGCCCAACCCCATTATTCCCAACCGGTACGATGGTGGAAAACTGGTTCAAATCGATGTCGACCTCCGCCCCCTCTCCTGTGTAGACGCTGAGACGTGGCATCATATCGAGATTTACGACGCCCTGTTTCACCCTTGGTCGGATGACTACCGTGGTGCTGATGCGTGTGGTGCTGATGATCGGCATCAGGATGCGATTCTCGATAAATGGCTGAAAGAAAGTCGGATCGCCCACCTGCCCCGCTACTGGAACTGTGCCTATCTGACCACCAACAAGATTGATTGGAGAGCCGTAGTTGATGAATCCATCGAAGCTGGTGTTCTCCATATTCACACTCAAGGTCACAGTGCCGTCCCCATTGTCAGTGGTGATAGTATCGCTAGTCGTACCGATCAGACGCTTTTGAAAGCCAGTGGGATGCGCCGGCGTCACAGGATAGGGACCTGGCCCTCGCACCACATTCGGGATCTGCCCAGGCTCCCATGCTGTGGGGAAAAACACCTCTCGCCCAAACTCAATCCGCGTCCGCCTCGATGGCAATCCTGTCTGAAAGGCAAAAGCCAACTGCACATTGGGCTTTGGCAATGCCCCTGCTAGAGCCCGTTCTGCTGCGGCGATATTCGCGGCATCATCGATCACCAGCACAGCCCCCTTGCTGGGCAGCATCACAAACTTCCCCGTCGGGGACAGCGCCTTTTTCAGAATAGGCCTGACCTGATCCATCTGCGCAAAACTGACATCGATCTCCCTTTTAACGCGGATTTGCGAGTGGGCTACCGGCATGGAAAGAAGAAATCCGGCGAGTAGAGCGAAGGGAGAGTGCCAGTTCATAATAATTAACCTATCTAAAATCGGCAGGGTGTCACTCTACGGGATTAGATAATTACCAGAAAAACCAAGCCTACTCACGGTTTATAGCCCATTTCGGCACACTTTTGTGCTTGTGGTTAGTGAGGGGTTTGTTAATACAGTCTTCTTTCGGGCACACACACAAATGCTGGGCCTGGACCACAACTACTACTATTTATGAGTGAAACTAAAGAAAAATCGGGCGTCCTGTTTTGGGGATGTTTTATCGCCCTGATTACCACTGGATTCGCCTTCGTAGGGCGACTGGAGCTACTAGGTGTCTGGGGAGAGGAGTTCAGCCTCGATCAGCAGCAGCTCGGTATCTTGGCAGGCATTGGTATTTGGCCATTCGCCTTCAGTATCATCATCTTCAGCCTTTTCATTGATAAGGTTGGATACAAAGCCGCGATGCTTTTCGCATTCGCAGGCCACATGATCTGGGCGATCATGGGTGTGGCTGCCTACTTCGTGTCAAAGGGAGGCAACACTGACGCCGCTTACCAGCTCCTCGTGGTTGGTAGTTTGATCGCAGCTTTGGGTAATGGTGCTGTGGAGGCGTTCATTAACCCTGTGGTAGCTACAATTTTCAACAAGGAGAAGACCAAGTGGCTCAACATCCTTCACGCGGCATGGCCAGGCGGTCTGGTGCTCATGGGCATCATCGTCATCATTCTCGACAAGGCTATGCACGCAGCACCATGGGCGCTGAATGTTGGTATTATCGCCGTTCCTGCTCTTATCTATGGCGCTATGCTCATCGGACAGAAATTCCCTGTCAGTGAGCGTGTGTCTTCTGGAGTCACCTACAAGGAGATGCTCTCCGAGTTTGGTGCGTTTGGTGCTCTCGTTGCGGGTACCCTTGCTGCCCTGCAGATCGCTATCTTTAGCATGCAGGCTGGTGCTCCAATCACTTATCCTACAGCATGGATCATCGGTGTTGTCGTAGGCATCATTTCCGCAGTGGCTATGGGCCTCTACACCAAGTCCATTGGTAGCCCACTGATGTGCATCATGGTCATCATCATGGCTCCTCTTGCTATCACTGAGATTGGCACAGATGGTTGGATTACTGAGGCAATGAGCTCTTTCGCAAAGAGTAATGGCTTCCCTCCTGTGGCAGTCCTTATCTACACATCTCTCATCATGCTGGTCCTGCGTTTCTTTGCTGGACCTATCGTGAAAGCTCTCACACCACTCGGTCTACTGATTGTCTCAGCAGTGCTCGCTATCGGCGGTCTGATCTGGCTGAGTGTAGCAGAAGCAGCGATCCTTATCGTAGCAGCGACGCTCTACGGTCTTGGTAAGACTTTCTTCTGGCCGACTACTTTGGGTATCGTTTCCGAGCAGACTCCAAAGGGTGGCGCTCTCACATTAAACGCTATCTCAGGTATCGGTATGCTTGCCTGTGGTGCCATTGGATTCCCACTTCTTGGCCTTTTCCAGATCGACACTCACAAGACCAAGCTAGCTGAAAGCGCCCTAGTGCAGTCAGTGCCAGGGGTCGTCAAGGACGGTCAACTTGCAGCTGTTAAAGAGAACGACGGCCTTTTCGGTAAGTACACCACTGTCGATGGTGACTGGATCGATGCTTCTATCGGCAAGCTGAAAGACAGCGGTAAAGCTGATGAAGTTAAAAAGGAAGTTGCTCACATCGCTGGCGAGTCTCCAAAGTGGTCACTATCCAAGATCGCGATATTCCCAGTTTTCATGCTAGTCTGCTACATTGGCTTGTTCCTTTGGTTCAAGTCTAAAGGCGGCTACAAGCCAATCGTGATTGGCGACGGACACTAAGATTGTCCATATCTAAGTCGCTACATGCGACTTAGCAAAAATATCACTTTTGAGGGACTGGGGTGAACCCAGTCCCTTTTTTGGTACATGCCCACCTCAAAAGAGAGATTATGGGATGAATACTCCACTTTCCTCACAAAATAATCAAAAACCACTTATAACCAACAGGTTACACCAAAAACAATCCCCTCCATCAGCCTGTTTTTATTATATTTATCATAATCGGGATTCTATTTTTGTATTATTTTTATAATAAATTTGCAAAATTGTGGTTTTATCGTGATACTATTCGCACACAAACACGACCGCAGTAATGCAGGATTTAACACGGAACTATTTCAGCAACGCTCAGATACTGGAGAGCAATCCCTTCGGGGAGGATCTCTTCAGTCTCGGCACTTCCACACCTAGTGTGGCTGAGATACACCGTGATGAGCTCACCGAGTGCCTGATCGGTATCGAGCAAACTCTGGTCGCCCACCGAGACAAAAGCACTGTCCGAGGCGAGGTGCTCTCCATTACCGCGCCCTCAGCTGGCTACGGCAAATCTCACCTGATCGGTCGTGTCATCGATGCCCGCCAAAATTCCCTGATCGTGCTTTCGCTGACTTGTGCGCAAAAACCCTCTTGGCCCTCTCTCCTAGCAGAAGTCGTCGATCAGCTGTGGATTAATCGCAGGACCCTAGACAGAGTCGCTGCCCACTTTCTAGCCGATATCGTGACAGGAGCTGCCCAGGCGATGCTAAAGCCTGGCCCCGAGCAGGAGGCTATCCGCGAAGAATTCTCGGAATCGATCCTCTCACCGATAGAGCGCCATGCGACACTCGATTGGCTAAACGATCACCTAGATGATCTGGAAACAGTAAAGCCAGCTCACCGGGCGCTGACAAACATCCCCTACGGCGACCTCGTCAGCTGGATGCACTATTTCAGCGCCGCTCTTCGTGCCAAGCGTGGTGATGCCAGCGGCTTTGCCCAGCTGGACGATGAGTCAGCCCGTCGCACCCTGCTGCAGCTGCTTCAGATCTGCAGTGTCGAGCGCCCGGTATTGATGGTGATCGACCACATGGATGCCTGCTACGGCCAGGCAGAGGCGGGATTAGACATTGCCCGTATCTCTGTTGATATCTCGGAGAATGTCTCCAACAGTGTGCTGATCCTCAGCCTAAACTACGATCTTTGGAGGTCTATTTTCGCTTCGAAGGTGCCTTCCGCTTTCGCCGATCGGATCAATAATGAGAGACTGCAGCTCTCGGCCCTCACCCCTCCTGAAGCCCGCGCACTAGTCAGCGGCCGTCTGGAGCAGCTCGGTATCGAGAATGCTCTAGCGAATAAATTCGCCTCCCGCGTCGAGGCGGTATGCGACTGGTCTAGGGACCTACAGCTTCATCCCCGCAAGGTGCTACGCCAGGCTGCCGAATTTTGGCGCCAACATCGCAAAGAGTATTTGCTAGAGCAGAGCTTTGCAAAAAATCCAAGCCAAACCTTTCCAGAGCCCCCTGCTAAGACTTTCTCCCCCTACGACACCGACCGCATGAGCAACTATCGCTCTGCGCTGGATTTGCCCGATGCTTTCAACGGGCAGTCCAATGTTTACCCTGACCGCAATAGTGGCCTCTCAGCCACCGTGGAAGAAGTGACACACTACCGCCAGCCAACCTCAACATCGGCTGATAAAAAACAGCCCAAGGCTGGCGGACCTCAGCCTCCGCGACAAAACACTAACAGTGACCCGCAGATGGAACACACTGGTGGGGCGCCATCGCCAAAAGGCAATGGAGTTACCACTCACCCCAAAAAGCCCTTTGAAAACCCGGACGCCCCATCGGTACGTCCATCTGCGGGGCACTTCTCTACTGGAGCCCTCGGCCCCAATCCTCAGATCCCGATCACTCATGGTGAAGGGAGCACCACCCCGATCCAAGGCTACTTCGACAAGGTGCTCGACCACTACCTAGCGAAAAAAGACCGCCTCGGTATCGACTTCCCCACGATCGCAAAATTCATCAAAACTGTAGGACTAGACTACCCCTGCCTACACCAGACAGAGATAGACTACGGGGTACAGCCTGGAAGATTGCTGAAGTGGCAACTCCCAACTCACACCATCTACATCGGCCTCGAGCCTGCCAGCCACGCCGAATACTATGCGACTGCGATGAAAAAGATGCTGCGCCAGCCGCAAGGCGGGCACGGAAAGATCATCTGCTTCACAAATCCTGACTCACCTTTCGACCCCAATGAGTTTCTGGATGAAGGCATGGGATGCGGGGTCGTCCAGAAGCATTTCGACTTTGTCGAGCTACAGCCCGATGAGCTCGCTCTCATCTACACTGGAGCTCAAATCATGAGCGATGCCGCCCGCAACGGCTGCAAAGGCATCGCACTCAAGCTAGTGCTAAAGCGTATGGCTCCACTATGGCGCAGACTGTGCCAGCCACCGCAGCAGCACCACGCAGAACAAAACTAAACAATTCTTTAGTGGAAACGGAACGGTAGCGGCTGGTGGGGATACGTCCCCACTGGCCGCATTCCATTTCTACGATTTGATTAGCTAACCATCAGCGCATCTAGCAGATACTGGCTCGCACGGAAGTCCTCGATCAATACCTCCTGCTCATCACCTCGATTCATCCGCACCTGGCTGATGTTGAAGTTCGGCGTCTTGTGCGGTGCAAAGAGAATGTCATCGTGCGTGGAGTTTTCGTGCACTTTGAACATATCCGGAACGATATCACCACCCAGATGATCATCGCGACCAGTCGCCAAGTGACAGGTACCTAGCACCTTCTCATCCTGAATGTCGGCGCCAGACACGGGCAGCACCTGGGTACCAAAGCCCAATTCACCTAGGGTACCGGTCATCGGGTCATCAGCCAGTCGATCATTGTGTGCATCGATCGTCGCTTGATCACCCTCGATCAAAGTCGAACTGATGATGTTTCTATCCACCACTTCAAGTACTCCCAGCGTACCATCCTCATACTTCATCGGGAACTGACCACGCGCATCGACTGGCACAAAGTAGACCTCCCCCGCTGGCAAGTTGGCGATATCTGGCGTCTTGCCTTTGCAAAGACCATGAGATTTCTGGGCATCCTGAGCATCTAGCCCTAACCAAGCCGTAAGTACCCGGCCATCCTCGAGAGCGAAATCGATTTCGATCGAATCCGCATTGGTCAACGCTCGGCGCATCTTCTCAGCATCGGCGCTCACCTCGTTGTAATCGACTGCGAGGCCAGAGTTGAGGATGACATCGTTCAGACCGTGCATGGTCGCACCGCGGAAACCGAACTCCTTGGCTTTCGCCGTGAGCGGAGCTGTCGCGGAAAATGTCGATATGCAGAGAATCAGGTCATAGTTAGTGTAGATATCCTTGTCGAGACTTAGCTCATTGCCGTCGACATCGTAGCACTCATCTCGCAAGTCGAGATTTGACCCATAGGTCATCGGAAAAGCGAAAATATCGCCTCCAGTCATGCCTAGATTCGCCATACCACCGTCCTTTAGACCGAGATAAAATTCTTCGTAGGCTTTCTTCTGCACCTCGTGGCCCTCGGCCTGTAAAAACTGATAGCCCTTCATCAGGCTCATATCTTCGAGATCGATGAGGATACATACCTTGCAGCCCTCAGTGGGCTCGAAAACTGTGCTGAGCAGTCGCTCTAATGAAAATTCTGGAAACACTCGCTGTTCCGGGTTTTGGATCGTCTCTAGGTCTAGTGATAAAACTGACATTTTTAGTGTGTTGCTTGGTTTAATTCGGTGATTTCGCGGAGGTTACGCCAGACACCGACGGTTAGTCTAAGAAAAACTTAAACACAAATTAGACAGGCTGGCCAATTCTCAATTGTGGACACATTTGTAATGGTGGTCATTATTCGTTAATCAAATCTCAATATTTTCAAAATTAAGATATTTCGCATACTTGAAATTTATTCAAAATTGTGTCTAATGAATGTATGCTCTCTCCGTACACGAAACTGGACCCACAAATTTTCGAAGAGTCGATGATCATCCCCGTGCTAAAAGACCTGGAGTTGGTCGAGGACTTCCAGGCTGCTGATGATGTGACTGGCGCACTACACGTGTGGTGGCTAGGTCATGCTGGATTCTTGATGAAGTGGAATGGCAAGGGCATCCTGATCGATCCCTACCTGTCGGACTCGATGGCGATCCAGTTCACCGGAGGCACGACCAAAGGCTGGCCTCGCCTCACCGAGCGGGTCATCGATCCACTGATGCTATCCGGCATCGATCTGATCCTAGCGACCAACAATCACCTGACCCACCTCGATCCCGAGACGATTTTGGCCATCCGCTCAGCCAGCCCCAATGCAAAACTCGTAGTCCCAGCCGGGGAGAAAGATCGAGTCACCGCTCAGCTAGGCAGCGCTGGACCACACATCATGCCACTGAGCGCTGGTAGCTTCGTCGAGATCGATGATATGGCTGTGCACGGCATCAATGCCGCCAATCCCGAGATCCTCCGGGATGATGAGGGAAATTCTCACGATCTCGGTTATGTGGTCACAATGGGACCATTTGCGATTTATCATAGTGGTGACACGCTTTGGCACCCGACTCTAGTGAAAGAGGTGCGCCGCTGGAATCTCAACCTAGCCATCCTACCGATCAGCGGCTACGACCCTGAGTCTGGCCCGAATATCAGCAACAATCTCAATGGTTTCGAGGCTGCAGCCTTGGCCAAGGCCGTCAGTGCAGGCCTAGTCGTCCCTGGTCACTTTGATATGTTTCAGGCAGATACAGTCTCCTCAGAGGAGTTTATCTACTGCTGCGAGCGTCTCGACCAAAAATATCGGGTGCTACAACCCGGTATCCGGCTGACGATGGGACCGATGATCGACCCTAGCTCTGGTAAAGCGCTACCTACCGAGGCCCAGACAGAAGACTGGGGTCTCGGCTACTAGACAGCGCACCGATTCAGCTTAGCGCTCGCGTAGCGCATTAAAGCGCATCCGGTGGAATGGCTTGGTAATATACTGCAGCACCGTCCTGCGACCGGTCAGCACGTCGACCGATGCGATCATACCAGGGATGATGGGTAGCTCTTTGCCATCCTTCATCAGCTTACCACCGGTATTCCGCACTTTGATCATATAGTAGTGCTGCTGGTCCACCTCGTCTTGGATGGTGTCAGCACTGATGTGCATCACCTCGCCCTTCAGTCCTCCGTAGATGGAGAAATCATAAGCCGTGAACTTCAGCACCGCCTCCTGCTGTGGGCGTAGAAATGCGATGTCAGATGGGCTGATCTTTGCCTCCACGACGAGCGTGTCATCCTCTGGCACGATGTCGACGATAGGCTCACCAGGACCGATCACACCACCGATCGTGGAAACATAGATTTTGTTCACGATACCAGTCACCGGCGAGCGCACCACAGCACGCTTCACCTCATCTTCACCACCTTTGATCGTCTCGTTGATTCCTTCCAGCTCATTCTGAGCTTCATTCCGCAGCTCCATAGCAGCCTGCTGAAAACCACCCACGAGCTCCTCTATCTTTCCTTCGATCTCGTTCAGATCACGATCGAGGCGAATCTGCTCTACCTTTGAGACGATCCGCTTTTGTACGAGAGGGATAGTCATCGCCAGCTCTTCTTTCGCCAAGCTACGGCTCCGGACCAGCACATTCATCTGCTTATCTCGCTCACCGACACGCTTTGCGAAGAGAGCCTGCTCGCGCTCTACCAGGTCTGGGCGCTTATCCAAAATGTCCTTAGGAAAGGTGACCGCTCCTTTATCTGTCGCCTCAGCATCGAGACGAGCTAGAGTCGCACGCAGAGCTTCCTGGCGAGCGAGCATCTCCCGGTAATTGGATGCCCGCTTGGTATCATCGATACGGATCAGCACATCATTCTTCGTCACCTTCTGACCCTCACGGATCACGATGTCGGCTACGATACCACCCTCGAGGTTTTGGATCGTTTTGATAGAAGTCGATGGGATCACTTTTCCCTCTCCTTTGGTGACCTCGTCGATATCGGCATAAGCAGCCCATACGACAAAGCCGATCAAAATAGCTGTGATCAAAAATAACAGCAGATTGGCACCGCGGATCTTATCACCATGCAGCGCCTTGCGTGAGTCGCGCACAAAGTCCAGCTCCTCAGCCTTTAGAGCCCTTTTATCAGGCTTGTCTTTTGGACTAGGCTGCTCAGGGGGCGGCATCATTTCATTGCTTGGATTCATCAGTCAAATTGTTGGGGGGATCTCAGGTAAAGTTTCAGACTTATCAGTTTCTAGCCTATCATCGTGGCAGCGCGGTCTCGGCAGGGGTATCCTGCCTCTGTCTTACCGCAGGCAGATCGGCGTTCGTCATCTGCTGAAAGGGGCTGCCCGCAGATGACTGGGCCGCAGCATCACCTGCTGCACCAGCAGCCATTTGCTTGGGCAGCGCTGGCTGTGGAGCGGACTTAGCCTGCTGAGACGAGGAGTCTCCTGTCTTTTTCAAAACCTTGTCCCGAGGGCCATCTGCGATGATGCGGCCTTTATCCATCACGATGATACGGTCGACCAGCCCCAGGACAGAACGCTTGTGAGTCGCGATCACCATGGTCCGCTGAGGATCATCCTCCATATATTGCTTCAGAGAGGCCAGCAGTCTGCGCTCGCTGGATAGATCCATAGCACTAGTGGGCTCATCCATGATCAGCATAGTGGGCTCCTCCACTAGAGCGCGAGCCACCGACAGTGCCTGACGCTGCCCACCAGAAAGGGTATTACCGCCTTCACTGATCTCATATTCGACACCGTTAGGCAGACTATTGATGAACTCGCCTAGCCCAGCTCGATCAAGAGCCTTCACGATGGCATCGTCGCTCAGCCACGGACAACCTGCCTTCAGGTTCGAGCGAATCGTACCGTATAGTAAAGTGGGATTCTGCGGCACATAGCCAGTGCTCATCCGCAGATCGGTAGGATCCAGCTGACGCAGATCGATACCCGAGATATCGATACGCCCACCAGTGGGGTGATACAGTCCCATGAGCATGCGCAGAAGCGTACTTTTACCCGAACCGATGCTGCCCAATATGGCTACGCGCTCACCAGGATTGATGGAAAATTCCAACTCCTTCACCACTGGCTCCGCTTCCTCACTGTAGGCAAAGGATGCCTCATGAGCTACGATAGTGGGTGAAAAGTCTTCGACTGTGATGTACTGAGCGTCGCGGTCGCCACGCTCGACCGGAGTCGACATGATCTGATTTAGACCTTTTAGAGACCGGCGAGACTGCTGCAGACGCGAGATCAGAGACGCGACCATCGCCATAGGAGCCATGGCACGCCCCGTCAGCATCACACAGGCGATCATCGCGCCCATCGTCATATTGCCCTCGATCACTTGATAGAATGCCATGATCACCATAAACATCTGCACCATGTGATTGATCAATCCTGTCGAGTTTAGAGCAAACTGAGAGAATCCTCTAGATGCGCCATCGGCTTTGGCCGTCACACGCACAGCCTCTTCCATGCGAGACTGCAGTTCGCTCTCTGAGCGAGTGGTCTTGATCGTCTCCAGAGCTTGGATACCCTCCACGACGAGAGCTTGGCGCTGGTTGGCCGCATTATAACTCGCGTTTACCGCTCTAGCGATGGGGAACTGCATAAGCGCTCCAATCGCCAAGACCATAAACACACCGACCAAAAGCGGCACCGTGACCATCGCTCCACCGAGCATGAATATCACCACCGCAAACAAAAGGATAAACGGCAAATCTACCAACGCCGCCAAGGTCGCACTCGTAAAAAACTCGCGCAGAGAATCATAAGCTCGCGCCTGGCTCGCTAACGATCCCGCAGAGGCAGGTCGCTTGCCAAACTGCATCCCCAGCATACGAGCAAACAGCTCACTACCCAGATGCATATCGATACGATGCCCTGCTCGATCGACGAAGTAGCTACGCAGCATCTTCAGAGTGAACTCAAAGAGGTAAGCGATACCGACACCTAGAGCTAGTACCATCAAAGTGTCGACCGCCTTATTCGGTACCACTCGGTCATAGACCGTCATGATAAAGATCGATGACGAAAGAGCTAAGATGTTGATCATCAAAGTGGCCAATGCCACCCGTGCGTAAAAACTTCTAAATCGCCAAAGGGTACCCCAAAACCAGTTCTTGCCCATGGTCTTGCCCTGAAAGTCCGAACGCTTTTCGAACTTAAACGTAGGCTTGATGAGGATCGCATAGCCCGAGTACGATTCCTCAAGCTTCTTCAAATCGACAACCTGAGCGCCAGTCCCGACCGACAGGACTATGATTTCTGCTGTCGCTTTGCGGCCTTTGCCAATCTGGGTAGCGATCACCGCATCGTTACTCTTTAGGATGAGGATCGCAGGTAGAGTCGCGCTATGCAGCTCGCTCAGAGACCGTTTCACCATACGCGAGTCAAAACCACTGCGAGCCGCCGCTCTAGGGAAAAGCTCAGGCGTCAGCCGGCCATCTGTCAACGGCAGGCCCTGCACAGCACCGTGTGGATTCACAGCCTGAGAATGTAGCTTGCCGAAGAACACCAAGGCGTTCAAAAGGGGGTCGTCTGTTTGGCGGGACATGCTAAAAATTTATAATAACCAGAAAAGTATTCAATTAACTTTTCATAATTTTTATAAATATTAACTAATAACTCCCTGCTTATTCAGGACTTTTAGGCTTTTATATCCAGACGGCTTGATGACCCAAACCCAGTAGCTTGTGTCTTATTCGGATATGAAGATGAAGAATCAAGCAATTCAACCCTTTACCTATGGACGAACAGCCTCCACTCGGGTCGGCTCCGTCCCCATCACTTCAGTATGGATTTGGAGAATCTGCTTAGAGGTCTCGAAGAAAGCCTCGATCTCAGCAGCGTTTGCGCCTTCTTGCTGGGATAGTCTCTCTAACTGAACGACATAGCGGTCCATATCGATCGACAGCTCGCCCATCTGGCGCTGAGCTCTGGCATAGGCATTGCGCACCACTTGCTGGGCCTGAGTTAGCGCTTCCCGCTTCCCCACCTCGATCCCCTGAGCACGCCCCTCGGCTACCCCCTGAGCAATCCCTCGCTCCTTACCCTTTTCTTCTAAGTAAGCATCTCGCTCGGCTTGAAACTTCTTATTCTGGAAGATCTTTTTGAACAAACCTGCCGTCTCCCTAGGATCTTCTCCCCCTGTCCGCACCGGCGTCGCCACAGCATAAGAAGTCGGGCTACTCGAGGTAGAGAGAGTCGACAGCTGTCTTTTAAAGTACTGATCCAGCTCGCGGAACTCTGCCATAGGCTTCTTGTACTTCTCTTTTAGCAGCGCCAAGCCATTGGCCACACTAGCCAGCTCAGCAGCCTGCTCGCGGCTGATCTGCTCGCCGCTGCGCAGGCGCGACTCGATATCCTCGATGTAGGTGAGGGTCTCTTTACTATCATACACGATTTGATTCATCCGCGCGTAGGTACGCTGCATCTGCTCCTTATGCTCAGTCTCCAGCTGGGCCACCTGACTAGTCCACTCCTGTCGGAGTCGCTCGATTTCGGTCTGCTTATCAGCCAGCTGTGCGGACAGCTCCGAATTCTGAATCTCCATCTCACTCAACCGCTGCCCGACACTGAGCAGTGACTGCTCAGCTTGCAGAGCCCTTGCCTTGGTAGAGCTCCACTGCAGCCCCAACCAACCGGCCGCCCCCACTATCAGGACTAATAGGAGCGACATAACAATCAATGCGACACGCCCGCCTTTGCCTTTTTGAGAGTACCCATACTCTTCGAGAGCTTGTTCGACTTTGTCCAGTTGGCTCATGGTGAAACGACTAATTTACGATCGACTATTACTGACAACCCACTCCGTACAACGATCCTCAGATCGAGATATACATGAGAATCAGTTACGATCTTACAAACACCTTCAGATATTTAGACTATCTAATCCTCTAACTTTGTCAAAATATCTCAGCAAGATGCCAAGCCGTTTACTCATTGGATGTCAGAGTAAAAGAGGCAAACTCAGCACAATCAGAAGCCGCATCCTCCTGCCCCAGCTCGGTGCATATCTCTCCATAGGCAAGGAAGATATCGCGCAACTGCAAATGAATCCGTTTACGCTTAGGTGCACACATCCCGTCAGCAGAGTCTAAGAACAACTTTCTCGCATGAGCAGCTACTTCCACGCCTTTCAGCGACACGTAGCGAGCATCGGTATCCTTGCCATCTAGATTGCGTAAATGCTTCAGTCGAGCCTCAGCCAAAAACAAATGCCCCTCGAGGTGGTCTTTATTCTCATCGAGAGCAGTCACCAGTGTCAGCACACTTTCTTTCGAGAGATGATAACTGCCCTTGCTCCCTAGGATACGAGGCGCTTCCATCAGCGCCAGCTCGGCCAGTACTCGGCTATGCACCTCGGCTATCTCCACACTCCCTGGAATCTCTTCCTGCAAGGGTGAGATCAGACGGAGAGCTTCATTGTAGACCTGCCCTCGATCACCTCCATCGACTCCCTCTAGGTCATCGAAATTGTGGCCAATGTGCAGGAAACACCTCGCCAACAGCAATGTCAGCGCCGGCGACTCCACATCGTGCCCCTTTAGATCCTCTACGGACTCGATAGCCGCTAGATAGGACCTAGTCGCCTCTGGACCTCGGTCCAACTTCTCCAAAGCCAGTCCGGCGTAATACTGTAGCTGAGCAATCTCCCTACAGTAGCGAAGCGACTCATTGCTATCCGTGCTGGGTGCCTGCGCTCGTAGTCCGACCAGCTGTGTAGCAGCCTCGGTATAGGAGTCCAGCGCATCCTCGTAGCGCTCATGCTGCACCAGAGCCAACCCCAGACGAAACCCTATGCCCGACAGGCGACTGGCCGACACGACATCCTCCGGCTCCGATTTGAGGACGGTTTTGAAATAATCTGCCGCTCGCTTCAGGGATGCAATAGCCTCGACACCATCGGGGATCGCACACAGATCAGCCATACTCTCATAGCTATCAGCTAGGCGCAGCAGTGCATCCTGATACACCTCAGTATCTCCAGCAAACTTATCGTCTTCCAGCGCACGCTCCAACGCATTGGTCGCATCTTGGAAATGCCCTTTGGCTATATCGTGCTGCCCCAGTCTCTGCTCGATATGAGCCAAACTATGTAGCGCACGCCCAGTCTCATCATCTGCCCCGGTGGTCTCGCTAACTTCTTTCAGGATATCGAGGTAATAGGCCTTGGACTTTTCCAAACGCTTATTCAGAGCCTTCGCATCCTTCGTCCCTGCTACCGACTGAGTCATCGTGTAAAACGACTCATCCGCAGCTCTGCGAGACTCTGCCAGCTCCCCCTCCGTAGACCGCACACGCTCACCTAGGATACTGATGTGAGCTTTATGGTTGGCGATCTCCTGATCTAGCTCGACCAGCTTAGATCGCGTCTCACGAGTCTTCTCGAAGTAATCGTATAGAAAATAACAAGCCACGAAGAAGGAAGCCGCCAAGATCGTAGCCGACGCTCTAGCTGTGATCAGCTTGCCTTTCTGCCTCTTTTTCTCAGTCGTCACGCGACTCTCAGCATCCTGTATCGCCTCCGCCGCACGGTCGACGGTATCTAAGATTTGAAATTCCTTCACCAGATCGCAGAACATCTGATGCACCTCGCGCATATCAATCGGGCGCTTCAGCGGATCTAGCTGCAGGCAAGACTCGATCAGCTCACGGTAGGCTTTTTCATTCCTACCAGTCCCGATTGCGGGATCCCATTCGACTTCCCTTTCCTCTGCCATGGTACTGGCTAGCGCCCCAGCATCGATCGCTACAGGACGCCCCTCGGCAGCCTGCACCTGTTCGTGGTACTGGCGATGATAGGCTCCTCCACGCGGTAATCTGCCATGGAGCAGCCAAAATGCCACCACACCAAAGCTGTAAACATCCCATCGCTCAGCGCGACCATCTCCATAGATCCCCCCCATACACGATAGCTGCTCTGGCGCCCCAAAGTAGCAGCTCTCATTCAGCTCAAAATGGTGAAAATCACCGATTAGCCCGTTACAAAATCCCTCAACACAAACGATCCTCTGCCGCTGGCTATCCGCATCTGCATCCTCCTTCGGTGCATCTTCGAGGATCAGATTTCCCGGATGGATACTGCAGTGGACCACACCATGCTTGTGCGCATGGCCCATGCTTTCCGCTAGGCTCAAAATCAATGCCCATGCCTCGCTCTCCTCCACTGGCAGACTGATCGCATCCATGCGCTGCGCACGATGGTAGTCGAACACGATCTGGTACGGACTCTCCGCGAACTGATAATCGCGCAAGGTCACCACACCGGGGTGCTCAGGCATGGCCAAATAACGGCTGGCGATGACGCCGAGTACATCGCGGTCGATGGACATGGCGTTATATCGCTTCACCTGATAGGCGTAGCCCGCAGGCTGCCGAACTGGTCGAGACCCCTCGCTCTTAGCTCCAGAGTCCTCTGGCTCGGCACCTCCGGGGGATCGATCGGTATCGGATTTACTCATGCTGCTTGAATTCAGAGTCACGCCTTCATAGGCGCAATAGGTGGTGTACTCTTCTCTCTCGCGTCAAATCATGTAAGCCGATCTTGGGGGAAAATACAAGCCTCATAAGGTGGCTGTTGAAAAAAAAGTATTCAGGCCTAACTCTGCACTACGGTTTTACGTTTCCAGCCAATGCGACAGATTTTAGTGACATCCGCTCTCCCCTACGCCAATGGGCATATCCACATCGGTCACCTCGTGGAGTACATCCAGACCGATATCTGGGTGCGCTTTCAAAAGATGCGCGGCAATCGCTGCATCTACATCTGCGCAGATGACACCCATGGTGCAGCCATCACACTCCGAGCGCAGGCCGAAAAGCGCAGCGAGATCGATGTGATCACCGAGATGAGCCAGGCGCATCAGGCCGACTTTGCCGGCTTTGGCATCGAGTTTGACCAATACGGCAGCACCCACAGCGATGAAAACCGCGCACTGTGCGCAGACATCTGGGAGGGGCTCAACAAAGCTGGGCTGATCGTCACCGAGGATGTGGAGCAGTTTTTCGATACAGAAAAGGGCGTCTACCTCGCCGATCGCTTCATCCGCGGCACCTGCCCCAACTGTGGCAGCAAAGACCAGCCAGGCGACAATTGCTCAAAGTGCGATGCCGTCTACGAGGCCACCGAGCTGATCGATCCTATCAGTCAAATTTCCAACTCCACACCTGAGCTGCGTAGGACGCCACACAAATTCATCGACGTGGAGAAAGCTCGCGACACCATCGCCAACTGGATCGACGACGACACGCTCCCTGAGCAGACCGTCAACCAGCTGAAAGGCTCCTACCTACACGAGCCTCTCAAGCAGAAAGACTTATCGCGTCCGGGCCCCTACTTCGGCTTTGAGATCCCAGACTTCGAAGGCAACTACTGGTATGTCTGGTACGATGCCCCGATCGGCTACATCGCCACCACCCACCAGTGGTGCAAAGCCAACGGCGAAGAACTCGACGCCTGGTGGCGCAATGAGGACTGCGAGATCCACCACTTCATCGGCAAGGACATCACCTACTTTCACACCATCCTCTGGCCAGCCATGCTCGAGGCTGGAGACTTCCAGCTACCGGCGAAAGTGCGTATCCACGGCTTTCTGACCGTGGATGGAGAAAAGATGTCCAAATCCAAGGGCACCTTCGTCCGCGCGACCAGCTACCTGGATCACCTCGATCCGACCTACCTCCGCTACTACTACGCGACCAAGCTGAACTCCAGGATCGAAGACATCGATCTGAATCTGGAGGAATTCGCCACTCGCGTGAATAGCGAACTGGTCGGCAAAGTGGTGAATATAGCCAGCCGCTCGGCCAAATTCGTGGCCAAGACCGGCCTATCCGACACCTACCCAGACGATGGAGGACTATTCGAAAAATTCGCCAAGGCAGGAGATGACATCGCTGCCCACTACGAGGCAGGAGACTTCAGCAAAGCCACCCGCGCCATCATCGAACTCGCCGACCTGGCCAATCCCTATGTGGAGGAGAATGCCCCATGGGAACTGAAGAAAGACGAGACCAAAGCTCAAGAGCTGCAAGATGTCTGCACTGTAGCGCTCAATCTCTTCCGCCAACTAGCCATCTACCTCGGCCCAGTCATCCCCGGTATCACCGAGAAAGTCAGCACCCTCTTTGACGAGCCTCTCACCAGCTGGGATCAGGCCAAGACACCTGTAACAGGCAAGACGCTTAACAAATTCAAGCACCTCGTGCAGCGAGTCGATCCCGCCAAGATCGAAGCCATGATCGAGGCTGGCAAAGAAGCCGCAGCAGCAGAGGCCAAGCTCAATGCCGCTGCAGGCAGCTGGGATGACAGCAGCGATGCTCTCGATGCCGAGCCGATTCAGCCAGAGATCTCTTTCGACGATTTCGCCAAACTCGACCTCCGCGTCGCTCGCGTAGTGGAGGCCAACGAGGTTCCCAAAGCCAACAAGCTCGTCCAGCTAACTCTCTCTCTAGGAGGCGATGAGACCCGCAATGTCTTCGCCGGAATCAAAGCCGCCTACAAGCCAGAGGATCTAGAGGGCAAGCTAGTCGTCATGGTCGCCAATCTCGCTCCGAGAAAGATGAAATTCGGCGTCAGCGAAGGCATGGTCATCGCCGCCGGCCCAGGCAAAGACGAGATCTATCTGCTCAGTCCTGACTCCGGTGCCGTGCCCGGCCAGCGGGTGAGCTAAAAGATACCGGGGCTATTCGACCAACTACTGCCGGGCAGACAGTAGTTGATAGTAGGCAACATCATGGTTATTAAATAACCATGGGCGTTTATCTATCTATCGATCATGCGGGGCGTCTCATTCTCCCAGAACAAGTCAGAGACCGCCTAAAGCTAAGCGAAGGCAGCCAACTGGAACTCTGGATCGATGAGGATAATGACTCCATCGAGCTGAAGACAGTCTCAGCCAGCCAGTTCACTCCAGCCCAAGGCAAAGCAGTCCTCGCTGCGCCTACGCAGAAGCCCGGCGCAGCTTATCCATCATCGCGATACCGACTCCCCGCTCTGGCAGAGGCTCGGAGACGAGCTCGTCTAGAGCTAGCTGATCCATCTCGCGGATGGCGCTGAAAAACCGGATCCCAGCCTCGGCTATCCGACCCGACCCCGGACTGAGCACGCGGACCTCATCCCACTCGTGCAAGTCGACATAGCCATCCTTTGACTGGCCGCGATAGCTGAGTAGACCATACTTTTTCCCAGGCTCAGGGGAAAAATCTTTCGGGTCGGACAACACTCTCAACGGCGTCCTCGGCGCGTAGTGAGATGCCAACTGCCCAGGGGCCTCCGGTGCATTGCTCTCCACATCCACATTACTTTTAGCAAAGCGCACTTTGCCCCATTTTTTCAAATCGTCTTCTGTGATCGGACCTGGGCGTACGATCTCGATAATTGGCTTGGGCCCAGCCTCTGGTGGTAGCACTCGAACGATAGTCGACTCCAGTCCGCGCCCACAGGCGCCGCCATCAATGATCAGCGGTATCGCTCCCTCCAGCTGATCCAGCACGGCATCTGCAGATGTCGGGCTCAGCCCGCCGAAGCGATTCGCACTCGGCGCTGCGATAGGGTGCCCCAGTTGCTTCACTACCTTTTTAAACACAGGGTGATCCGACATCCGCACCCCCACCGTTGGCAGCCCAGCCGTCACCAGATCAGGCACGATCCCCTTCTTTGGCAGCAGTATCGTCAGCGGCCCTGGCCAAAAGGTCTCCACCAGCTGCACGATGGTATGTTTGATCTCTGCCGGCACCTCACAGATGTCCAGATAGGCGTTTTTATGCGGCACATGCACGATCAGTGGATCAAAATGCGGGCGCTCTTTGGCTGCAAAGATCTTTTCTACCGCTGTCGGATCCATCGCATCGGCCCCTAGACCATAGACTGTCTCGGTAGGCAGAGCAACCACTTCACCACTCTGGAGGGTGGCTACAGCGCGGTTGATAGCCTCTCGAGTGGAGACTTCATTGTCGGTTCGGAGCAGTTCGGTTACCATGATATTTGTCAAAGTGGGTTTGTTAGGCGTATGGTCGACCATCGTGAGTGATCTCGCAAATAAAGCCGCCAATCATCTGATATTGATCGGATTCATGGGAACTGGTAAATCGACTGTCGGTCGCCGAGTCGCCGACAGCCTCGGCTATACCTTCGTAGACACCGATGATGCCATCGAACAACAAGCTGGCAAACCGATCTCAGATATCTTCGCTACCGAGGGCGAGGCTTACTTTCGCGCACTCGAGACCACCGTGCTGACCGAGTGCTGCCATAGCCAGGAGCCCTGCGTACTGTCCACAGGAGGCGGCATCGTCGTCACCGAGGCCAATCATGCCATCCTCGCCGCTGGCGGCCAAGTCATCTGGCTGCGCGCCTCTCCCGATGTGATCTACGAACGAGTCCACCGCAACCACGACCGCCCACTACTCGAGACAAAAGATCCAAAGAAAACCATAAGAGATCTACTAGCCACCCGTGAGGACCTGTACGCTAGCTGCGCCGACTTCAAGATCTGGACAGACGAGCTCTCCCTCGAAGAAACCATCTACGGCATCACCGAGACAGCCCGATTTTGGCAGAGCGATGGCCAGCTAGGATGATAACACCCCAGGATTAGCAGAACCCCAATCTTACGGTTGTGGCATAAAAAACGTTGCACCGCGCCCCCAAAAGCGCTGTATTCCCCTGCTTTCCCGCTAAACCACGCAAATACAAGCTATGGCACAAAACACAGTGACACTTCTCTTCGCAGGCCAAGGAGCCCAGACCGTAGGTATGGGCCAAGATCTGGTCGAAAAATACCCAGTAGCAGCCAAGCTAATGGAACAAGCCGATGAAATCCTCGGCTTCTCTTTGAGCGAAGTGATGTTTAAAGGCCCGATGAGCGAGCTGACTCGCACATCCCGCTGCCAGCCTGCTCTCTATGTGCATGGCCTCATGTGTCTCGCAGTGCTCCGCGAACTAGTCCCAGACATCGAGGTAGTCGGTGCTGCAGGACTTTCACTCGGCGAGTTCACTGCCCACGCTGCCGCTGGCACATTCGATTTCGAAACTGGCCTCCGCCTAGTCGCCAAGCGCGGCAACTTCATGGAAGAAGCCACTGATGCCACCGAAGGCACCATGGCCGCCATGATCGGTGGCGACGATGACAAAGTCTCCGAGCTAGCCACGCTCTGCAATATCGACGTGGCCAACTACAATGCACCAGGACAAGTCGTCGTCTCTGGTAGCAAAGAAGGCGTCTCCCAAGCCATCGAGAAGGCTGAGGAATACGGTATACGCATCGCCAAAGAGCTGGAAGTAGCTGGTGCCTACCACTCGCGCCAGATGGTCCCCGCCCAAGACAAGCTGTCTCCAGAACTAGCCACCACCGAGATCCTCACCCCTCAGGTGCCAGTGATCTGCAATGTACACGCTGACTACGTGAGCACTCCAAACGAGATCCGCGCCACACTAGCTGGACAGGTAAGCGGCTCTGTCCGCTGGAACGAGAGTGTCTCCAAATTCATCGCCGACGGCCAATCCAATTTCCTAGAGCTCGGTCCAGGCGGGGTCCTGACAGGCCTAATGCGCCGCATCGATCGAAAAGCCACTATCGCCAAGGCATTCGACGTAGAGACACTCGAAAAGGTGGCCGACGCACTCAACGATACCGAAGAAGCCGCCGCTGCCTAAGCGCGCTCAGCGCATAGTCGCATAAATCACCGGTGGCAAGTGGACCTCAGCCACCGAAAGAATCGATCAGCCCCCAATCGATCCCGCAGTCCCGTTCGCATCGGTAAATCGATCAATCTCGACGCCTGCATCCTGTAGCACTATCGTCCACAGATTAGCCAACGGCGTGTTCTCCTTTGTGGCGGTGCGGTGCTGCCCATGGGTGAGCCCTTGAAAACCACCTCCTGTAAGCAGGCACGGCACATTAGTATTGCGATGCGCTGTGCGCAGCCCACCGCCATACTTTGGAGTAGCCCTGCATCAGGCATACGATAAGTGACGACTCGAGTAGCATCGTTTTGCCATGCCGCGATGAGCATTTTAAACATTGCCTTATTTTCCGGCTCACCCTGTAGCTCCGCTGGCGGTTGAAGACTCATTCACGTGTCACTCAAGGATATCCACCCACTGACATCCCTAAACTAGATGCCACAACGCCGACTGTTTAGACAAAATAAACTGTCCAATACCTGAATTTCCTGCCTTATTTAAAGTAAGGAAAATGATCCGTACGCTTATCTCATCTACCAGCCGCCTTTTCGTCTTTGCTGTGATAGGAGCCACCCTCTTGCCATCAGTCCATGCTGAATCGTTGGGAGTTCAGCTTGATCCTGAGATTTTGGATGGATTCATCGAGGAGCATTGTACCCGATGTCATGGCCCAAAGAAACAGAAGGGCGAGACACGACTAGACACGCTCAGCTTGGCCATCTCCAATAGCGACACTGCCCTGCACTGGCAGGAAGTCCTAGATGTACTGAATCTCGGCGAAATGCCCCCCGAGGATGAGCCTGCCCCTACCCCAGTAGACCTCCAGCAAGTGCTCACCCATCTCACCGAGGCGCTAGCCGAGTCGAAAGAACGCCTCTCCGAGTCCGGTGGCGACACCGCACTGCGTCGTATCAATAGTCGCGAGTACCGAAACACTATCGACGAGCTGTTTGGCCTGCGGGTCCCGGTAGAGCTACTACCGCCCGATGACATCGCTGAGGGGTATGACACGGTGGGCCAGGATCAACAGTTCTCCAGCTACCACTTCAGTGATTATCAGAAAACCGCCAAATCGATCGTAGAGATAGCTCTGCAGTGGGTGGATCAGCCCAGAGTCGATGCCAAACACCACATAAGCGAACCAGAGACACGAACCAATGCGCACCTAAAAAACTATATCGCAGACTATGATGCTAAGATGGCAAAAATCAAAGCCGGTGCCACACACGATGAAATAGGTATCGAGGATGAAAAACAACTGCAGCTATTTGTGCGCCGCTACGATGGCCGTGCAGGCAGTCGGCAGCGCTACCTACAGCGCCCGTACGCCGATCGAGGGCTGTTTCTTTTCGACGCGGGTAGCAGCTCTTATTCAGTCGGATCTCCACGGCCAAATATTGATCCACGAGGTACCTATCGATTTCGATTCACTGCTGCTCTGGCTCAGGACACGCCACCGATTCGCCACTTTCTCAAATGTCGAGTCGGTGAAAGGACCGTTGGATACTTTCGAGTCGACGGCAGTTTAGAAAAACCCAGCATCCATGAGATGGAGTATCGCGCCCACCTCAGCGATGATCGAGCAGGATTTAACCTATCCGAAAACAGAGGTAATATCAGCCTCGGCGCCTACCTGAAAAAGGTAAATCACAAAGCCGAGTGGTCCTCATCCATCTGGGTGGACAGCCTAGAAGTGGAGGGGCCTTTCTACGACAGGAGATCGTCGTTTTTCGAAGCCTCTTATCTAAAGACCCTAGGCAAGCCGGATTACCAAGACGAAAGCCAGGAAGCCAAGCGCTTCCTAGTCAACTTCATGCGAGCTGCTTTTCGCTATCGCAATCCAGATACCGACTATGTGGATCGCGTGCTCAAGATCTACCAGATGAACCGCGACCACGGCCGCTCAGTCAAAGAATCGCTCGTCACCCCACTGGCGATGATCCTCAGCTCTCCGAGCTTCCTCTACATCATGGAAGACTCCCCCACCGATGATAACCAGAGCGTGAGCGATGCCGAGTACGCCAATCGGATCTCCTACTTTCTCTGGAGCCGACCGGCCAATGGTAGACTACTGCGAGCTGCCGCTCAGGGGAAGCTCGCAAACCCCAAGCAGCTCCGCCACACCGTGGATACCATGCTAAAGTCCCCGCACAGCTGGGCACTCGCAGAGGGGTTCTTTAGCCACTGGGCAGATCTGAAGCGCTTCGATGAAATCGCTATCAATGAAGCCGATCACATCGGCTGGAATAACGGCATCCGTGAGTCGGCTCGACTGGAGGCTCAGCATCTATTCCACACCATGGTCAAGGACAACCGTAGCCTCACCGATCTGATCGATTCTGACTACACGGTCATCAATGACCTACTCGCATTTCATTACGATATGGAGCCCCCAGGCCAGGGTAGCGATTTCATCCAGATGTCACTTCCCCCCGAGTCGCCTCGCGGCGGTTTCATCGGCACCACAGCCTTTCTCACCATGGGTTCCAATGGCGAGCGCTCCTCGCCCATCATTCGCGGCGCTCTATTGATGGAAAAATTCCTCCATCGCGAACCCTCGCCACCACCACCGAATGTACCCGAGCTCGCCCTAGCTAGCGACACACCACTATCCGTGCGCGAGATCATCGATCTCCACCGCGAAAAGACGCAGTGTGCGTCCTGTCATAGTAGCTTCGACCCACTCGGCTTTGGCTTGGAAAACTTTGACCTACTCGGCCAGTGGCGAGATAAAGAGACCATCGGCGATGTCGGCAAAAAGAACTCAAAATCGAAAAAACAATCCACTCAGATAGCTATACGTGCCGAAGGGACCTTTCCTCATACCGATCGCACCTTCCACAATCTCGACGAATTCCGAACCGGCCTACTCGAGCACAAGCATCTGCTGACCCGCTCCATCACCGAAGGTCTACTATCCTACGGGTTAGGGCGACATATCGAATTCGCCGACCAACAAGCCATCGACCAACTGTGCGAAGGCGCCGCCGCCAATCATGAAAAGATAGGCGACCTGATTTTTGCCATCGTAAACCACCCTATTTTCCGTAGAGCCGATACACCAGAATAAGACCATGAGTATACACCTACAAAACCGCCGATCTATCCTCAAGGCAGGCTCCACCGCTCTGGCCTTACCGTTTATGGAATCACTTTGCTTCGGCAAATCCGCGACCGCAGCTGCTGCCGTGCCACCGAAACGATTTCTGATGATCGGCTGTGGCTACGGCTTCACTAAAGAAACTTTTTTCCCCACCGAGTCAGGTCGCTTCTCCGACATCGGCATGACGCCCGGCCTCAAACCTCTAGAGCGCCACCGCGACGACATCACCATGGTGTCGAATCTAACCAACCTCGGTGCGACCAATGCTCATGGCGGTAGCACCTCCTACCTCACAGGGGCCAATGTCAACGGCACACCTGGTAAGCGATTTCACAATTCGATATCGCTGGATCAAGTCATCGCCCGAGAGATCGGCCAAGATACCCGCTACCCCACCATCACTCTCAGCGATAAGGATAACAACGACGGACACGGTCCAGGACTTTCTCTATCATGGTCTGACAAAGGTCACCCCATCCCTGGCATCACCAATCCGGTCGACCTCTATCATCAGCTATTCGGCCAGGATAAAGAATCTGCCGAGGAGCGCGAATTCCGTCTAGCTGAGCGCCGCAGCGTGCTCGATGGAGTCGTGGCAGACCTGCGGTCATCTCGAAAGAAGCTGAGTAAAACCGATCAAGATAAGCTAGAGGAATACCTGCAGTCGATCCGACAGATCGAAGAGACGATAAGCCGCGAAGTCCAGTGGTCCAACACACCCAAACCGAAGCCCCTCATCAAGCAGCCTAAGGACTCTATGGATGGTCTCGCAGCGCTGAAGACCTTTCAAAAACTGATCGTCGCCGCCTTCCAGACCGACTCGACACGAGTGATCACCTACCGCCAGCCGATCAATTCGATTCTGAAAAGCTGGGAGTTCAGTCTAGGTGCGCATTCTCTATCCCACTACAATCTAGATCCCCGCCGCCGCGAGGCATCCCAGCAAAAAGATGCCAGATTCATGGAGTTATTCGCCGGTTTGCTTGACCTTTTTAAAGAGACCAAAGACATACACGGTCAAAGCCTATTCGATACCACCCTGATCACCTACGGCTCCAACCTAAGAACCGGACACGGCCTAAAAGGCTGCCCCTCCCTCTACACCGGTGGCGCAGGCGTAAAGCTAAAGCGAGGCGAGCACATCATCCTACCAGAGCAAGACACCCCTCTAGCCAACTACTGGCTCACCCTAGCTCAGCAGTCAGGCGTGCCACTGGACCAGTTTAGCCATAGCACAGGGACATTGAGTGAACTGGTAGGTTAAACCAGCACTCACTGAACCGAGTGAATCGAGCTATGGATCACCCGCTCTATTCCATTGGAAAACTCACACCGGATCTCCATTCCCATCGTAGGCCTCAAATCAGGCACAACCAAAGTCACTTGATTCCCCAAGATCGTATAGCTCGCTAAAGTGAGTTCTTTTTCATTAAAATGCTTCGATCCATAGCGCTCGGTCCGCTTCAGATCCCATGTCTTAATCGTAAACTTGCCACTTTTCGGCAGCTCATCGCTAAATGTAATCACATACTTTCCGTCTCTCGCCTGAGTCTTCACCGGCTGCCACGCCGATTTCCCAGTAGCCCGGACTCTAAAGAAGCCGCCATCCTCCTTTTGAGAGCCTGCCCAAGCAAACATACCTACCCCATATAGCTGACCATTCTCTGGATGAAACCGACCACGATGAATCCCCGTCGGCAGCCTATCGATCGGTAGCGCACACATACCGCCCTGAGCCTGACCATCTGCCAGCACCTCGTGCGGGACAGTATAGATCTGACCGTAGCCATAGCTGAGATTCAGCAATCTACCATTTAGGCTACCCCATGCTGCATCCTCTGGCACCCACACCAATTCCGCTGGCGAACGGTCGAACGCATTCGTGATCCAACACAGTGGCTGATCCATAGCCGCGTCCGACTCATCGGTCACATCATGGTAGCCAAACATATTACCATAAAATCCACCCTCACGGACATAGTTGATGCGATTCTTAGGATTCCAATGACCTTCTTGATCCGTCACGATCCAAGTGCCATCAGGATTCACACAAACACCATTTGCCGCGCGAAAGCCGGTCGCGACAATATCGGTCCGCTTCCCATCAGGACTCACCCGCAACAAGGTACCATGATGAGGGACCACGGCCTTCTTAGCATGGCGAGCCGACTTGGCGTAATAAAAATTCCCCTCCTCATCGGTCTGTAGCCCCATAGCAAACTCATGAAAGTGCTCCGTGACCTGAGGGTGATGATTGAAACACTCGACATAATCAATCTCATCATCACCATTGAGATCGTGTAGACGGGCGATCTGATCACGACAAGTGACATAGATCTGATCATCGACGATCTTCAAACCCAAAGGCTGAAAAAGCCCCGTACAGATTCTCCTCCAAGTGACCTTGCTCAGATCGCCCGATACCCCATCGACCAGCCACACGTCTCCCAACCAAGTGCATACAGCCGCTCGATCGGGATTCGAAGAAAAGAAATCGAATCCACCCAAACGCATCCACGCATTCCACCGGTTTAGCTGTTTATTAGGCACTGGGATAGTATCCACGGCAAAAGCTTTTCCCTCAGCACCGAGCTGACCGGTCACCGTGATCCCCTGTTCGGCAAAACGACTCGCCCCACCCTGAGTCAAATCAAATAGATCAGCAGGTTCACCCAACAGGCCAGCCACCGACTCTTCCGCAGCTGAGGTAAAACCTAATAGTATTTTCGCCGGAGCCGTAGCGGCAGGGATATGTAATTGAATCGTCGCCCCCGACCGGTCCACCCGTACTCCGTCAGGCGCGTTTAGCAACACTGAAAGAGAGTCTTGATTTGGTGCTAAATTCGCCACCAGATCGTGCGCGGACTCGTCTACATTCAGCGTCCTAGTAAAAACACTCGCATCGCCATAGTCGATCAACCCAGGCCGTTCTAGAATTTCTACTTCACCTACCTGGTAGTGCAGCACCGGTATCTCATCACCCTGATAATACATACCTCGATACCGAATCCAGCCCTCAGACATAGGCCCATAGCGGCGACCATCCCGACCTACAATGCGATCGTCTTGCCAGCTCCCAGTTTTCGGATTCTGCCACGCAGGAGCATCCTCAGATGTGAAAAGAGTTTCCCCTACGATACGGGTATGACTACCATGAGATCCATCGAATGCGATACCTCGCCAATCCACGAAATCCCCATGATAGGCTGCGGCGACACGCATCGTATCCGTTTCGTAGATCATCCAGGTATCACCCTTAGATACCCCACCGGGTCCTGCATCGAGACGGATGTTGATACCTTTTTGAGCGATATTGGGATTCGCTTTTCTTCCTCCTTCTCCGTCGACCTGATAAGTCCACATCAAAGCCGGGCCAAAATCCATCTTCTCATAAGGCTTGAGAGACTCAAGATCGACTCCTTTAGCTTGGCTAACTGTCTTCAAGCCCTTGGGCAAAGAAGCCAGGTACTCATCTGTTATCTCGAAGCACTGCTCACGATTATCACTACGCAGAAACTCCTCGCGGATGTAATGAATCAGAGCGTACTTCTGTTGGGGTGAATATTGCGGCTGAGCTACCATCATACCATAGCCCTTATCCAAAGTTTGATAGATCCGGTACGGATCACTACCGTTTTTAAACACTCCAGAGTGAAACTTCATCGCCATCGGTATACTCCCCTCTTGCTCGCGATCGCCATGACACGTGACGCATAACATCTGGTATATCTTTCTACCCTCATGCAGAGAGTCTTCGCTCCAGTTGCTAATCATCTCGGCGTGATCGACCATCTCCAGAGGCTGGACCCATGCCTGCTTGATCTCAAACCCATCAGTAGAGGATAATCGCACCGCGACTGGTATCCCCACCTGCCCCCTACCAGAAAAACTCTCGACCGGTGCACTAGCAGGGTCTTTAGCTTGGCCGCTCCAGTTTAGATCGGGAGTATTCACAGCCTCCAGCTCCCCACCGACGAGTGATGACAGCTCGCCCCCCGCCACAGCCCGACTCCAATAGCGCAGCCCTGAGATCTCGCAATCCTGCAGGTCCCCGGCAAAGTCACTAGCAGCCTTACCGATCTTAAACACAAAATCTTTTTTGTCTTTACGACTAAAGTTTTTTCTTTTTCCTATAGACCTACCATCCAGATATAGCTCCGCCTGCCCTTCAGCACAGATCAGCACCACCTCGTGCCATTGCCCGTCCGTTACCTTTGGGCCAGCAGCCAAAGCCCCAACCCAACCGATATCATAAACCAGTCTACCGTTGCGGATAAACAGAGCCTTAGCATCAGGCACCCATTTCACCGCACCGGGCCGACACTTTGAGAGCAAAGTGCCACTGCCTTGTTCCGCCGCCTTAAAGCGTACCCAGGCAGTGAAATCCCCACCCAAATCGAGGACCGATTCCTCGGAGACAAAATCAGCCGGACTGCTGTTCAAACTAGGAACACTCTCTCTGAAAAGTTCTTTACTACCGACTACCGCATGAATCACGCCCTCCTGACTGGGCAAATGCTCGTAGCTCAGATCCAGCCTGTGCTCACCTAGCGGCAATGCAATATCCCGCTCACCCACGCTAATCTGTGCCTCGGATTTCGAATAATAATCCAAATGCAGCCGAAAATTTGCCAATGCCCCGGTAGATCTCCGCCCTTCCTGAAAAACCTGATACTTCGTATCCTCTACCAGCACCGCAGGCACCACCGATATCTGCCCAAACCCCGAACCAATCGCGAATAGCGAAACCAAGATAAAAAACCGCAATGTCATGAGCTCAGTAAACCAAGAATCACTACTTCAACAGATAAGCCTCCGCCCAACTGGCGTGATCGCCACCTTTGCCATCTCCCGCGTCAGTCACCACTAGGGTTAGCTCCTGAGCCCCTTCGACAGATAGTTCGATAGGCTTTGCCTGAAAACTAGACTTTCTCACGACTCCGCTGCTGTAGACAGCTTCACCATCGACTAAGACCTTCATCTCGATCGTGCCATTGTGAGCATCGTCCGGACCCGGGACGGCATGGAAAGTAGCGAACTTGCCATCCAGTGGAAAGGTGATTGTCGAGTTGGCATGAACCCCCAATCCCCTAGAATATTCTGTTCCCCCTATACGAATCGGCGTCCCTCCGACAGCTTGATCTGCCATCACCCGCCAGAAACTATCTACGTTTTCAGCTAGATCTGGTGATAAATAAGCCTTTCCCGAGTCATCCACCTCTAGCTGGCGCGGCGGGGCCTCCACCCATTTAAAACCCGAAAAAATCACTTTGGTGATGTCGGAACCGGGAGCTGGAGTGAGCGCCATTTTTTTAGTTTCCGCCCAAGTCAACATTGACTGAGCAGGGTTGTTTTTACTCTTCAGCTCATTAGCCGCCAATAGCACAGGCTGCCATTCATCATCATTGGCATTGATCTCTATCGTCGTTTGATATTGATCATTCACCGCCAGCACGATGGTCTGCGGCTGGGTACAATAATATTGAAAAGCTAATTGAGCACCCTTGGGAGCCTTCCACTTGGGATCGGTGAACTGGCTGTTAGATGTCCCGCGCGGACGAAAGATCCGAAATCCCTCCACCCCGCCGACACCCTCAACAGGAGCGGAATCTTTCCACGCCCCAGACTCATCAGATAGATTGTTCGATGGCTCATCGGTAGCCACCGCGTCACCAAGCTCCGAGGGTATGGTCGCGACAAAGTCGGAGGAGATCACACAGTCGTTGCTATAGCGAATGGTCGCATACGCAAACACATAGTCGTCGACATTCATCACCGGCAGTTCAGCCACCCAGGCATCCTCCTGACGACTCGTCTCAGCATCGCGCCAGGCTCGTTCGATATTGTTGGCGCTCTTCAGACAATAGTGTATCTGCAGGCTCTCGATCTTCTCAAGACTCGCTGGAGTGACCGTGTGCAGCGGGACACCAGCACTCGTCAAAGTCGTAACGGACGTAGGACGAGCAGGCCAAAAGTGATCCGTGCCCAGCACGTGTTTCTCCAGCCATAGCTTACAGTCATTGCCCAGTTTCTCGGTATTGTGATGACCCCGCGCCTGCACCGCCATGTCCCACGGCACATCAGCCTGATACATGGCAAACGTCTGCCCACTGCGCTCATGCCCACCATGATGATCGTTGGAGCCATTTAGCCAGAGAGTAGCAGCCCGGATATGCGGTGCATGCGCCTGTGGTGCCATACTCGCTAGATACAGCTCCTCACCTGGAGTCTTCGCTGGCTCGACATAGGGATTGTTATACATCCACACCCGCTTACTGCGGTAGTATTCATTCCAGCCGATACCAAAGTAAGCCACGATAGCTTTCACCCGAGGATCCATCCCCAAATTCCACATAATCGTCCCACCATACGAATAGCCCTTGGCACCGATCCGGTCCGGGTCGACCTCTTTCTGTGCTAGCAGATAACTAAGCACTCGTCGCTGGATGACATACCACATGTAGTCAGACGTTTCATTGTAGTGCTGGATACTTGCCCTGTCTTTACCCACGCTCGACCACACCGGTGGACCTTCGGCCCGATCCATATTGCCATGGACTAGCTCAGGCGGGTACTTGGTATAGTGCTCGCGCCCCTTGGCGATACCACAATAGTCATGCGCCATCACAGCCCACCCATCGGCCACATAGTCCTGACTGATGCGCGGCGACCCCATCCACCCGTGGACATCCATCAGCCCCGGTGCATTCGTAGCACCGGCCTTCACCGAGTACTTGCAGTACACGCGCACCGTCTCGTAGTTCACATACGCACTGATGTAGCTCTCTCGGTGGTAAATCCCATCCTTCGTAGTCTCCGAAACGATCTCCTCCTCAAAGTCACCAGCATCAGGATCAAACGTCTCCCAAATCTCCACTGGCCCAGGCAGCTGATCACCCGCATTTGCCAGAGGATGAACACCAATC
>JAHDID010000115.1 GCA_020630975.1 Verrucomicrobiota bacterium | reverse complement strand
AAATGAATCCAGAAGACTACAGTAGAAGCGATCTGTTAGGCGATATCAGCTTGTTATGGCTGGGTGTTGTCTTTGCTGCGGCTGCGGTATTGTGGTGGGGTACTTGGGTTGTTCGCGAGCGCTGGCGTTCGGCTCTTTGGCCATTATCCATCGTCGGCGGTATATTGGTTTCGGTAGGGTTTTGGGCTGTGTTTCAGGTGTTGGGGCATTGGTTTGCCTTGGCGACGTCGTGGCCACTCATCGGGATCGCTCTTTTAGGTGGTTTCTGTTGGGAGGCGATCTTGGCGATCTATCGTTTTGAGAGGGGGTTGGTCGCGGTCGGCAGGGGTAGGCTATTGCTGTGGCTGAGGTTGGCGGCATTGGTCACGCTTATTTTGGTGTTGCTACAGCCAGTGCGTAGTTTTCTCGAGGATCGAGAGATCAATCGGGAGATTGCGATATTGGTCGATGATTCGGAGTCGATGCAATTATCTGACCAGCGCTTGTCAGTATCTGAGATCCTAGATCGTGCACAGTTGTTTGGTGCGGAGGTGGTAGTGCAGCAGCGCGCTCCACTGCGCGAGGTGCAGAGGATGGTAGCGGATCTGAAAAACCATCTAGGACAGGAAATCGATGCCGTCGCAGGTGGCCCATCTCTAGCGGCAGGGCTGGAGGCTCGAGCCGAGTTGTTACCTGCTGTTTTTGAAGAAAGGCAGGCGGAGGTAGGTCTTTTGGTAGAGCTTCTACAGTCTGCGGAGCTAGCTGTGCGCGATGGCGGCAGTCGAGAGCAGATCGCGAAGTATCGATCAGATGTGGAGGGTCAGGTACGACCGGCGCTAGATGCTGCAGTGGCGGCGGTCGGTGCTGGAGAGGCTGAGAGATATCAGGCTGAGTTGAGTCGTACGACCGATCTGTTGGACCGTATATTGAGCACTATAGGTGGAGTCTCAGAGCGTAGTGATAAAACTTTGTTCGATGCTTTGAGTGAGGCGGAGCGTGAGCAGATCGGAGCATTGGCAGCTAGGCCGAGGTCTGATTTGATAGAGATGGTAGCAGGCTCGACCAATGGATATTTTCCGGAGACCTCTCTGGTCGATCAGTTAGGCGAAAGGTACAATCTGAGGTTTTATCATTTCAATCGCAGTATCGAAGAGGCTGCAGGCGTATCGGTGGATGTCGCTGGTGATGAGTCGCTACCTGCTAGAGCAGAGACTGATCTGACAGGTGCGATCGAGCATGTCCTGGAGAATAGTTCGCCTGAGTCGCTGGCTGGGATATTATTGTTTTCGGATGGTCGGCATAATGCTGCAGGTCTCCCCGAAGATAGTCTGCGTCAGCTGGCGATACAGAATTCTCCACTTTGTGCTGTGCCTATAGGAGGGCGAGAGGGACCGATTGACTCATCGATTTTGAGCCTGAATGCCCCAGAGTCTATCTATCTCGATGATCGAGTGGTGATCCGAAGTGTCGCTAAGATGGATGGTCTGCTGGGGAAAAAAGTGCGTGCCCAGCTACTGACTGATGGGCAGGTGGTCGATGAGCAGGAGATAGAAGTAACTGATGTGAATTTTCGTAGTGAGATTCGGTTTGTCCACACTCCGGAGGCCAAAGGCATTATCGACTATCAGGTCAAACTAGAGCCCGATGAGAGGGAGATTTTTCAGAATAACAATACTTGGGATTTTAAGGTGGCTGTGACAGATGATCGTACCAATGTTTTGTTGGTCGATGGTTATCCCAGGTGGGAGTTTCGTTATTTGCGGAATCTCTTCTATGGGCGGGATAAATCGGTCCACTTGCAGTATGTATTGCTAAACCCAGACACGGTATCAGGTATGCGCGCACCTCCGGCTGTGCCAGCCGATGCGACACGCAAGTTTGGCGATGCTGAGGCGACAGAGCTGCCCAAGACAGCCGAGGATTGGCAGTTATTCGATGTGATCATACTCGGTGATATGGCTCCTAATCAACTGACGAGTCTCGACTGGCGAGCTATCGATGAGGCGGTGACGAAACGGGGCGCACTATTAGTCTGTGTCGCCGGCCCCAGACACATGCCACATGCGTTTAAGAGTGGTGTATTGCGAGATCTATTGCCGGTGACTTATGAGGTAGGCGATGGTGATCTTTTCGCTAGTCCGGAGCAGGCTTATCAGGTCGAGCTGACAGCTGCAGGGCGGGGGCATCCGGTCACTTCGCAGTCGGTAAGTCGTTCTTTGAATGCTGAGTTGTGGGCGCAGTTTCCACCTCTGCGATGGCGGTGGCAGAGTGCTACTGTGAAGGAGGGCGCAGAAGTCCTCGCCTACGCGCAATCTGTGTCTGCTAGCGATAGAGGAGGGACTGATGAGTCGGATGTGGGAGTGTCGCCAGATTCGGTAGAGCAGGCGATTATGAAGCTGACCCAGCAGAAAGAGCGTGAGCAGGAGAATGCGCTGATCACTACGATGCGATCGGGACTAGGCAAGGTGGTGATGATGAACTTTGATCGCACCTGGCGGTTTCGCTATGGAGTGGGTGACACCTATCACCATAGATTTTGGGGGCAACTCACACGCTGGGGAGCAGGGCCGAATCTACGCTCGGGGAATGAGATGGTAAGAGTGGGGACGGATCGACTATCCTACACGCCGAGCGACGAGATATCGGTGACAGCGAAGGTGCTCGATGTGACGAGAAAACCTCTGATGGATGAGGTCGTGTATGCCAATGTGTATCGAGGGGAGCAGCGCATCGCTAGGCAGCGCCTCGAGTATAGAAGTGATTCGTCCGGGCTGTATCAGACGACGTTTGCGGGGTTTAAAGAAGAGGGGGAATACCGGGTAGAGCTGGAGGGTGATCATATCGACCGAGCTCTCAGTGAGGATACCTCGAGTGGTATGACCCAGATCGCTACGGAGCTACTGGTACTGACGAATCGTAATCCAATCGAGCTGGCAGAGCTCACGGCGGATCGCGACTTTCTCAATCGAGCAGCGAATATGACTAATGGGCAAGTCGCAGAGGTCTGGCAGCTCGATAGTTTGCTAAACGCTTTTGGGGCTCCCAAAGAGATTTTGAAGGAGCGCCGTAATATCACTCTTTGGGACAAGTGGCCGCTACTGGTGGCATTTCTAGTGCTAGTGACCCTAGAGTGGATAATGCGCCGTCGTGGGGGGCTGGTGTAGGTAGGTAGGGGAAAAGAAACCGCGAAAATCTTTCACCCGGTGCAAGGCGCATTTAAAACTGATTCGACTAAAGTCGAATCTACGACGGCGTGACACCTTTCTTGATGATGATATTGCCATACTTGGCGGTGGTCCCAGTCACTAGGCAGGCGTATGCAGACTGAGCGCGCTCGTAAAAGGCAAATCGCTCTAGTCGGATGATGTCTGGCGCATCGGGAGTGGAGCTGTGTATGGCGGCTAGGTAGTCGATTACCACTTGAGGGTCGAGGTCGTCGCCTTCCACAGGGGCCATCATGATGAGTGGGTCATCATAAGCATCTAGCTCAAACAATGGCAGGATACCTCGGAGTAGGTCTGGGATCTCCAGCCCATCGCCACGGAGAGTGCGATCTGGGCAGCAGGTATGGCCTGGAAAATGGGCATCGGCCAGCACCAGCTCGTCGCCATGCCCCATCTCGGCCAGTATCTTCAGCAGATCAGGAGAGATGATGGGAGCGATTCCTTTGAGCATAGGGCTATACGGTTAGATTGCGTTTATTTCTTCTCCTCTTCTTTGAGGATGTTGATGCCTTTTTGTTTGGAGCGTTTTTCCCAGCGGGCGCGTGCAAAGGCCTGCATGTCTTCTTTGGTATCGACCTCGTCGACGATCTCCAGACCGAGCAGGGTCTCCATGATGTCTTCCATGGTGACGATACCAGCGACACCGCCGAATTCGTCATTCACGATGGCCATGTGGTAGCCCTCTGCATGAAAGCTCTCAAATGCATCTGGGAGATTGGTGAGCTCGCTGATCATGGCGACATCGCGTTTGCGATCGCCTAGGGTGAACTCGCTCTGTCCGCGTGCAGCAGCGAGGAGGATATCATCTTTCAGCACGAAGCCGGTGATATCGTCGCGATTCTCTGCGTAGAGAGGCACTCGGGAGAAAGGGGTCTCGCCGTGTTCGTCGATAAACTCTTGGATCGTGGTTGATTCTTTTAGGGCAAAGATGACGACACGTGGAGTCATGACATCCTCGACGGTAGCGTCTTTTAGTGTGAGCAGGTTGCCGAGGATTCTGGATTCATCCTCTTCTAGCATGCCTTCCTTGCGACCCATCTCAGCCATCACTGCCAATTCTTCTCGGCTAAATGTATCGTCACCATGGCCACCTTTGCTGAAAGCACTGATGACTTTGACGATAGGGGTCATCACCAGAGTGAGGGTGGATAGGCTGTTTCCTACCCATGGAGCCCACTTTTTCCAGTTTCGTGCACCTAAGTTTTTTGGAATAATCTCTGAAGCGATTAGCACGAGTAGAGTCATGACGGTGTTGCCGACTTGTTCCCATATTCCGCCTCCCGTCAGTTTGGTGAGCTCTGAGCCGACCTTCATCGCTCCGACAGTGTGAGCAATAGTATTAAGTGTTAGAATGGAGATCAGAGGGCGATCGATGTGATCTTTAAGATACTCGAGTTTTTTCCCAGCCTTGGGTTTATCTTTCTTGAGCTTTGCGATGTAGGGGCGTGTCACCGATAGCAGAGATGCTTCCCAGACAGAGCAGAAAAAGGAAATCCCGATCGCTAGGACGAGGTAAATGGATAAAAGGATCCAGCTGCCTTGGCCTGCATCGTTTGCCACATAGTCTGTGACGGATTGCAGCAAGCTAGCAACATCGGTCGCTTTCTCTGCGAGTTTTTCGAGCTCGGGTACCGGTATGCTAGGCACCGCTCCACCGCCACCTGCGGCTAGATAAATGGTCTCCATTGTATGTCGCTTAAATAAACGGGGATTTAGGAAAAAATCGACCACGAGATCAAAGTTTCTTAACATAAGTGTAGTACGCCCCGGTCACTTCCCCCTCGTCGCCAAGGAAATGCGCCTCTAGCTGAGTCGGGCCAGCTGGGATCTCGACCTCGAATGTGACATGGCTGGCGCCTGCGGGCACATCCGCAGTGTGCTCTTGCTCGCCTACGATGATGCGGGCGGTTTTGGCGGAGATCGCTTTGCCTTCGGCCTCACGGAATGCCTTGTCGCCTCCGACGGCTGCTCCAGCAGGGATAGACGCATCGACGGCCGTGTCATCCAGTCCGGCCTCCTTGGGCCAGCGACGCACTTCGATCTCGTATTTGCCACCCTGTTCGACTTGTAGATACCAGAAGCCTACCTGATCGGGTTTGGCTACAGCATCGCGCACGTGGCGTTGATTCCACGGGGTCGAGCCTTCGGTGATCCAGTCGTGGCTGGTCAGGCGGCTGGGATTTTCGGCGGGATTACCCAATACGATTCTGGCTGGGTCGCCAAAAGTAGGCTCGATCTCGGCCCACCAGTCGTTGTAAAACTTGGTGAGGCGCTCGACCACCTCAGGATGGTCAGCGTAGATGTTTTTCTCCTGCTTAGGATCGGCCTCGATGTCGTAGAGCTCTTTCTCGTTGTTCAGGCGCCAGCGATCAGTCATCACAGCAGACTTGCGCCATTTGATTGGGTCTTTCACGCGCTGGCTATCGGTCACGAGGATGCGGTCTGGCCAGCTTTCAGCAGTGTCTTCCAACAGTGGACGGATGCTGACTCCGTCGAATTTCACATCAGCAGGAGCCGCGATGTCGCAGAGATCGATCAGGGTGGGCACGATGTCCACGTGAGCGGTGATGGTATCGACCATACGCCCCCCGACTAGCTGGCCATCGGGGTAGTGGATGAAAAATGGCACGCGATGGCCACCATCATATTCCGAGCCTTTTGCTCCACGCATACCGCCATCGTAGACTTTGCGTCCAGCGGAAGTGCCATTGTCGGTGGTGAAGATGAAAATTGTGTTATCGGCGATGCCTTTTTCCTCCAGATAGCTGCGCATTTTGGCCACGTTGTCATCGATATTGGCGATCATGCCAAAGAAGTGGGCTACCCCATTGTTTTCTCCGTAGATAGCCTCGTAGGGCTCGGCGAACTCCTTGGGCGAGTGCATCGGGCCGTGAGGGGCATTGGTGGAGATATAGGCTAGGAAAGGCTTTTCATCCGCTACCTGTTGGTCGATGAAGCGTTTGGCATAGTCGAAAAACACATCGGTGCAGAAGCCTTTTACGGGCTGAGCTTTGCCATTGTGGAAATAAGCGCCGTCGAAGTAAGCATTGTCCCAATAGTCGGGTGTCTGGCCCACACCACCCGCACCGTGGCGCAGCACTTCGGTGAAGCCACGGTCTTCAGGGCGGAAGGGGTAGTTGTCTCCCAGATGCCATTTGCCGAACATGCCAGTGGCGTAGCCAGCGTCTTTGAAAATCTGTCCGATGGTCACCTCGTTCTCGCGGATCATCGAGCGTCCCATGATGGTGTGCCACACGCCAGTGCGATTGGTCCAGTGGCCAGTGAGTAGAGCGGCACGGGTCGGCGAGCAAGTCGGAGCCACGTGATAGTCATCTAGGCGGACAGAATCGGCTGCCAGCGCATCCAGTGCCGGGGTCTTCAGCGTCGGGTTGCCATGACAGCTCAGATCGCCATAGCCTTGGTCATCGGTGATGACGAATACAATATTGGGCTTTTGGTTTTGGGTGCTACCAGAGTCGGACTGCGAGCAGGCAGGCAGGGCGAGTAGACTGAGAATCAGTAAGCAGCAAAGGGACAGCAGTGCTGTCTTTTTGGGATCTATCATCGCGTGTAGTTAGCACTCGGGGAGAAAAACTGTCAACTGCCTGCAAAATTAGAGGTTGTGGCTTGACCTGCCCCCTAAAAATTCGATAACCTTAAAGAACTAAGTCTGACCTCGTCCGAAAATTATGCTCCGATCTAATCATTCTGCTTCTGCCAAGGCTTTTACTCTCATAGAGCTACTCATTGTTATTGCTATTGTGGCTGTTTTGGCAGGTTTATCGATTCCTGCATTGATGTCTGTGAGGGAAAAGACATTTCAGGCGACTCATATGGCAGCTATTAAGGATCTGACTAGTCTCACAGTGTCTTGGTCGGCGGAAAATTCGCAAAAGCTACCGTCTCCTGTGTACCCTGGGGCTTATAGTGAGACTGATCCGGAGATTCCTGAGCAATGGGACTTTTGCAAAACAGGCAGTGGGCTGTGGTTGGATGGGGTTGTATTTTACGCCGTTAAGTACTCAGCTCACGATGAGGATAGGGTTCCAGATATTGAGAGCGAAAATGGATCGCATCTCAAAGGCACGATTTTCGAGAGTAAGCAGTCATTCAAAAAGAACCCAACCGAGGAGGATTTCCACAAACATAGCTATGCGATGAATGAGGATATCATGTGGGACTCATTCTTCGACGAAGTCGAGACTCCTGAGCATACCAACAAAAATATGTCCACCCTCGATACCGCCAACACGGTGCTCTACATCGAAAATGCTGAAGAAAATGTGATTGGGGCTGATGATCGAGATGCAATTATCGAGACTGGTAAGGCCCGCTGGAAGAATGAAAGGATTTTGGCCGGATTCCTAGATGGCAGTGCGAAGTCTCTCCGGCCCGAAGACATTCCTGACAAAGATATCGAGACAGACCTAGAATCTTCGCGTTTTTGGCGCGGAGTACGATCTAATTGAGGCTGAAAATCACTTAGTCTTGGTTCGATTCTAAAAAATAAATCAATAGTTTTTAAAAAATATTTGAAAAGTGTTTAGGAAAAGCGTATTTTTTGGGCAAGTTCAATTTTGCAAAACCCCATATTGTTATGCGCATCCTACCGCTATTGATATTACGATCTTCGTTGGCCCTGATTCTAGCAGGGTTTGCGACGATCTCTTCAGCTACCCCCAATCAACATGACACCGGTCATCTGGCTCTACAGGCTTTCTTAGAGGCCAATGTGGTCTCATCTGGCGAGCGTATCGTCGGGATGACGGGGTTCTATGGTCAGACTCAGCCCAGTCAGTGGTTGATTCTCACCACCGATGCTAAGACTGGCGAGCCTCGCAATGAGTATGCTGTCGAAGGCGGTAAAGTGGCCGGGCTCAGAAAAGTCCGTAAACTGCCCCAGCAAGAGTTACCCAATGTCGTGATCCAGGTGGATCGACTGAAAATCGATTCGGACAAGGCTTTCGACATCGCTGAAGGATTGGCCCAAAAGGCCTCCGTAGGCTACGATTCCGTCCACTACCAGCTCCGCTGCCGCGAGTATAATAAAGAGCCAGTCTGGACGATCAATATGCTGGACCCGTCTGGCAAATCGATCGGCATCCACTACATTTCAGCCGAGTCAGGCGATGTGCTGCGTAGCTCTTGGCACAGGCGCTACGAGTCATTCACGAGCACCGAGAAGCAGAGCCGCCCAGTGAGCCTGCTATACGGAGCGAAGGTCACAGAGCTGGTCGTTTCTGGCAAAGCTGACCAGAGTAAACGCAAGGTGACCACCATTATTCAGCCGAAAAACGTCCAGTAGGCACCGGTTGCTGATGTTTATGGCTTGCCGATAGCCATAATAGATGTAAGGGGATCGTTTTTTACACAGAGTCGATGCCCAAACCTAGCCCTAGAAGAGACGGAAGAGAAGCTGCCATTCAATATTGGTTTGGTCATGAGCAGGTGGTAGATGGAGAGGCGGATGCTGACTGTCTGCCACTTTTTTGGGGCTTGCGCAAAGCTTCCAAGATCGCTCGTGAGTTTGCCGAAGAGTTGATCCACGGAATGCGCTCGCACCAGAGTGAGATCGATTCCACGATCGAGGGCGCTTTAGAAAATTTCCGCCTCGAGCGGCTGACCACTGTGGATCGCAATGTATTGCGACTCGGGGTGTATGAGATGCTCTATGCCGACTATATTCCGGCAGAGGCTGCCATCAATGAGGCTATCGAGATCGCCAAACGTTTCGGCGCAGATGAGTCGCCAAAATTTATCAATGGAGTGCTAGATCGCATCCACAGAGAGTCCAAATAGACGAGCACCATGGGTTTGTTTTCCAATATCATCAGCCGATTCAAATCGTCTCCCAAGATCGATTGGGATGACTTGGAGGAGACCCTAGTCGCCGGCGATCTGGGTATTCGGCTGACGACTGAGATCGTCGATGAACTCCAGGGCAAGAAGGGCAAAATCGATGCCGATGCCGTAGCAGAGGTCTGTCGCGATCATATTGTAGAGATTTTGGGCGATGATGTGCCTATCCCACCGCCACGCACCGATGGCAAGCCTGTGGTCATTCTAGTAGCAGGGGTGAATGGCGTGGGTAAGACCACCTCCATAGCCAAGCTGGCTGCTCATCTCAAAGGCCAGGGGCATAGTGTGATGCTGGCTGCTGCCGACACCTTTCGGGCTGCAGCCATCGAGCAGCTAGCCATATGGGCCGAGCGAGTCGGCGTGCCGATCGTGAAGTCGCAATATCAAGGCGATCCGTCGGCCGTATGCTACGACGCGCATCGCAGCGCCATCAGTAGTGGGATCGACTATCTGATCTGCGATACTGCCGGGCGTCTACACACCAGGCACAATCTCATGGAAGAGCTGAAAAAGATCGAGAGGACTCTTCAAAAGCAAGATGAAACGGCACCGCACGAGAGATGGATCGTAGTCGATGCGACGACAGGTACCAATGCGGTCGTGCAAGCGAAGAAATTCGATACTGCCCTTGATTTGACGGGTGTCATCGTGACCAAGCTAGATGGCTCGGGCAAAGGCGGCAGTCTAGTGGCGATCAAACACGAGCTCGGCATACCCACTCGATTCATCGGCACAGGCGAGAAGGTCGATGATTTTGCCGCTTTCCAGGGGCGCCACTTTGTCGAGAGTATCCTCTGATTTAGAGGTGTCTTTTTGCGTGCCTCTCGGCTCAAAAAAAATGGTCGACGACTCGGTCTGACCAGATAGACTCCATCTTCACCATTCGAAGAAATACACTATGGCTGACTTAGATGATATCAGAGACGGAGACAATTTTGGTCTGAACACCCCGGCAGACACCAGCAAATTCTACCTCAAGGGGATGAATAGCACCGACTGGGGTGTGAAGAACCGTATGTCGCGCATCTTCAACCGCAAGAGCGGTCGCACAGTGATGCTGGCATTCGACC
>JAHDID010000114.1 GCA_020630975.1 Verrucomicrobiota bacterium | reverse complement strand
TCGCCCGGCTACCTCGGCCGAAGCATCTGGCTCAGCCTGCCGGGCGACGAGACGTGCGCCCCTCCTTGATTGGCTTCGCCTAGGTTCTTAGCTGTGAACTTAGATTCTATACTTAGAGTTCCGGATTCAAATTTAGAAATCCAAGTAGTCCCTTAATCCATGCCTGATAGCAAAGCCTGAGAATTCAAACATGGATTTGGACGGATTGAACATAGATGACACGGATTACTTATGGAGTCTTTGGCTCGCTATTTATTCATATTCCGGGATTTTCGCGTCTTTCTCGATCCGCTCATTCTGCCAGTAGACATAGCCGTCTGCCTTTAGCTCGACGAGGCGAGCACTGCTCCCTACTACTGGTTTGGCCGGATTTTTGGGTAGGTGGGCGGCTAGCTGTTTCTTTAGTTCTGTATGTTCAGGCATAGCGGCGATATTGGTGTATTCATGAGGATCGGCCTGGATGTCGTAGAGCTCCTCGGAGCCATCTGCGTAGCGGATGTAGCGATAAGCTCCGGTGCGAACGCTATCATTACCCGGGCCGTGCGAGGTGATCGCCGGGCGAGTGCGAGGAGCCTCGGCATCCTTTAGCTGGGGGACCAGGCTCAGCCCCTCTAGACCTGCTGGCGCACCCTTCAGGTCGCATAGCTCTGCGAGAGTCGGGTAGATATCGAGTAGCTCAGCCGGGCGCTCACACTTAGCGCCAGCGGCGATGCCGGGGCCGGCGAACATCAGCGGCACGCGGGTGGATGGATCCCATAGCGTATTCTTGCCGGTGATCTCTTTCTCCCCCAGATGATAGCCGTGGTCGGACCAGCAGACTACGATGGTATTGTCACTCACATCGCTAGCATCTAGCGCATCGAGTACACGCCCGACCTGGGCATCCATAAAGCTGACACAGGCGAGATAGGCGCGCACCTTGCTAGCGAGCAAGCCCTGCTCGTCGATCGCTTTTAGTCGTGGCTCGGGTAGTGCCCAGTGGATATACCATGAGAAACGGGGCGTATCAGCACGGTCATCGCGGCGGATCGCCGGCAGGACTAACGAGTCTTCGGGATAGAGGTCAAACCACTTCGGCGATGCGTACAGTGGCACGTGTGGTCGGTAAAAGCCTACCGTCATGAAAAACGGCTGCTCGGGAGGGTTCTGCAGCTGCTCGACCGCCCACGAGGCAGTGCGATAGTCGCGCTGATCGGCATCTTCAGCAGGGAAGGGGCCCCAGTCTAGCCTGCTAGTCTCTGGATCGATGAAGCGTTCTTTGGGTCGGGTCGGCTTTCCTTTCGGTCTACCTTGTATATCGAATTCGCCTTCTCCGGCATCTTTATGGTACATCTTGCCACAGTTCGATGTGGTGTAGCCAGCTGCCTGAAATGCCTTTGGCATCGATACATAGTCTCGATACTTCGGCACAGTGCGAAATGCTGGCTGCAGGCTGTAGATACCTGTAGTCGTTGGCCGCAGCCCCATCATCACGGAGGTGCGGCTCGGATTGCACACCGGCGACTGGCAGTGCGCGTTTAGAAACAGAGTACCTCGTGCGGCCAGTCTGTCGAGATGGGGTGTCTGTACCTGAGGATGACCGCCCATGCATCCGATCCAGTCATTCAGGTCATCGATGGAGATGAATAACACGTTTGGCTTCTGTGCCTCGTCAGCTGTAGACAGCACAGGCAAAAGCCAGGCGGTCGCCACCACTGCTAGGATAGGTGATATAGTAAGTCGGTTCATGATAAATCTTGAAGTTTTAAAAGTGTTCTATGCCCGGGGCTTATCAGTTTTTTTGGTGGTCTCCCTCCATCAGATATCACTCACGCCTTTGCAACCTGCCCAAATTAATCACTCTCTCGACTAACGGTAATCCGTCTCAAAATTCCGCTGCCCTTACTCGAACAACCCCATCCAGCGAAGCCCACCAGATCCGTGTTCATCGGTGTCCATCCGTGGTCCAAAGCAAGGAATCAACCCGTGAAAATTCTTCTGCCATCATATCTCTGCCTAGCACAACAAAAGCCCTGGGCTAAGCAATCAGCCCAAACCACTACCTCGTGCACCGCTAATTTAGAATTTAGTGCCCAAGCGCTGGCTAGAGGATCTACGACTAGGCCGGATTCGCAAAATCGGGTAGAGTCCGTCCAGATTTCGTGTGCATCTATGGTAGAAACATAGAATACGTAGGGCACAGATATTTAACAGAAATCCGCTTCGCTCGATACAGATGAACACGGATTGACACAAATGATGGGAAGCTTCGCCTCGCTATTGTTGTATATCACTGAGCCTTTGCCGAGCAGTTACCAATGGTCGCCAGTGTTTTCATTTCTTGGTCAGATAGTGCTCGGTCGAAGACGGCGACACCGCCGATCCAGGCGGATAGTGTTGGGTGTCGATTGCTGTGGATGACGCGACCTATCGTGAAGGGGCCGCCTTCCTCAATCGATTTAGGCGCATAGATATCGTAGCCGAAGTAGTAGGGATTGGATTTTATGGCAACCAAGTCGCGTTTCAGTGGTTTGCCTAGTGATCCGTCTGGCTTTACTTGGTAGGTAGCCTCGACCTTTGTGAATGCATAGGTTTCCAGTCGTACGATGCGGTCGGCTGTCTGCTCGATGATTTTGGTTTCGATCGGCTCATCCTCGGGTGGGGTATAGTACTGGTCTTGTGGAAAATTCACGTCCTCCTCGGGCTGGACACCATCTTGAGCCGCTAGCTGGCCCTGTTGCCAAGCGCGGTAGGCATGTTGATAGAATCTCGATTCCTTTGGATTCTCTACCCAGACTTCATTGGAAATACCATTCACATAGGCGGTTACTCGGTCTTCTTCGTTGTGAAATACGAGGCCGACTGCGTTCCAATAGGTATCGGAGTCGGCGGGGGGGGTGCCCGGTTTGATTTTCTTCATTTTCATTGGCATAGCCGCGAGGTGCCGAGCGTAGATATCGCCAAACGATGAGCTGCCGTTCTCTGAAATATGAGCACCGATCCCGCCCTTGTTGGCCTGTAGCCCTGCGAACAGACCGAACTGACGCTTACCAGGCACTTGTATGACGGGAGGTTCACCCCGAGGTGTCACTGTGCCCTCGTGCCACATGCCTGCGATCGCATGGTTGCCTTTTTCGTAGAGCAACCATACGACTAGGGTCACGGATTTTCCTTGGCCTTTGATATCCAAAGGCGAATCGTGAAGCTTCTCTCTGGGCACAGCTAGAACCGGGAGATGATCGAGGCTACTAGGGCTCGAAAAGCGGACGGCCTGGCCGAAGGGGCCTCGGCCGAATAACTCAAAGTCGTCCAACGTCGCTGGTGGTCCTTGATGCCAATAGTCGAGCGAAAGGTTCCTTGGTTCAAGTTCGTAGGTCTGTGCTCCCGGTTCTCCCGGTATGGATACAAATGGGTTGTCCGTCTGCAAGGAATCTCGTCGCTGCACGAAGTCCCATAAAGCGACCAATCCAGGTATTTGCGTAACGCGGTTGACGCGCTCCTCATTGGCCTGCGTGAAGCGAGTGTCGCTTGTGGTGAACTGGATTGGTGGCAGGGCTTGCTGATCGGGTTGCTCGGCTCCGATGGGCAGCGTGCTAGTCGCTAGTGTTACGAAGGTGAGGGTGAGAAGGCTTTTGTGATGATTTTTCATGATTAGCTGATTCCTTATCTGTAGTCTGCTCTAGTACTACTTTCTCTTCTTACTACTAGGGTAGATCAAGGTCTGGATATAGGCCGCTACCTCCTCTTGATCCAGATCTCCTGATTTATTGGAATCGGCCCTGGGAAAAAACACATTCATGTGAGCATTACTCCCCAGAAGGATGGCAAACTCCTCTTTGTTTAGTACTCCGTTCGTGTCTTTGTCGGACGACTCAAACCACTGTGCTGGAGTTTTTCTGGACATTTTCCACCATTTTATCTTGTCCATAACGGCCTCAAACTCCTTCACATTCAGCCCTCCGGATTTGTCTCTGTCGCTTTTGGAGAAGCTTACTGGGCCGTGTTTTAGAGAGGCTTTGATTTTCGTAGATAGCTCCACATAGGAAACCTTGCCGTCGCTATTGTAGTCAGCTACTTTGAATAACTCGGCAGGCGACATCTTCACCATTTCGGGTGTGGGTGTGATAGTCACCTCTTTGATGGGTAAAGTAACATAGATGCTGTTGATGACGCCATTTCCTGTCGCAGCTCGCACCGGGTAACCGACTTTGATTTCCTTTGTCTCTTTCAGGGCGCCAATAAAATTGGGAGTTGTTGAAGTCGGCAAGGTTAGTTTGTGAGTCTTTTTGCCTCTTTTTTCAAAGACTTCGATGTTGTCGCCATTTACGGCGGTGATGACACCGACAATGAGTCCGTTGCTTTTGTCTGCTCCAGATGCGGCCAGAGTAATGATGCTGAACAAAAGGGTTAGGTATAGTGGTAGTGATTTCATAGGGTGATAAATTTTTGTTTAGTAGAATCCATGAAATCCTTTAAAATCCATGTTCAATCCATGCAAAAAAAAGCACTGCTTGGGGATGGTGTTTTGAGCATGGATTTTAACGGATGGAACATGGATTACATGGATTTTGATTGTAGCCTTAGGATCCTATTGGTTTATTTCGTTCCAAATTGTTTACTACTTACCAAAGCCTGCACCAAGTCGCGCAGCTGAAAGCCATTACCTTCAGCCTTGCTGAGTATCTCTAGTGCCAGCTCCTCATCGGTAAAGCCGAATGGTCGGCCGAGTCCATACTCGATTAGTGCTTCGGTAAAGCCGCGGGCAAACTGGTCTTCGTAGTTGGCGGCGATCAGATCCTGTAGCTCGTAGAAATCAGCAAAGGCCGGCCCATTATGAAAAGCGCCTGCGGCATCGATTTGGTGAGCTTTTCTGCCGGTGCCTTCTTTCTGTCGCCATTTGCCAGCGGCATCGAAGTTCTCCAGGCCAAAGCCTATCGGGTCGATCTTACGGTGGCAGCTGGCGCACTGGGCTTCCTCCATGTGCGCGGCGAGTTTCCCCCGTTTGGTTAGCGGCTTGTCGTCGAGACGCGATAGCTGTGGTACATTGGCCGGTGCGGGTGGCGGCGGCGCGTGCAGTAGATGGCGTAGTACCCAAGCCCCTCGCTCCACGGGGCTACTCTCGATACCATCGCTGCCCATGGCAGAGATCGCAGCCATGCCCAGTAGCCCGCCACGCGGCGAGTCTTTTGGAAGACTGACTTTGCGAAACTCATCGCCTACTACGCCATCCAGTCCGTAGTGAGCGGCTAGCAGTCCATTCACGATGACGTAGTCACTGTCGAGCAGGTTCTTTAGTTGACCCCGATCGTTCGATCGGAGTAGGTGCAGGATCGATTGGTAGACTTCTTCTCGCGCTGCGGCTCGTGTGCTCTCGTCGAACTCGCGATGCCTCTGGGCATTGAACTGAAAGAAATCTAGTCGCTTCATATCCAGCCACTGATGGGCTAACCCGGAGACAAACTCGTGCGCTCTCGGGTCTTGGATTAAGCGGTCGACTTCGCTGCGCATGACTTCGGGGTCGCGCAGCTGTTTTTGTTTCGCTAGTGCCAGCAGTTCAGAATCTGGTGGTGAACTCCATAGAAAATACGACAGTCGCACCGCCACCTCGAGATCATCTAGAGCCCGAGGCGATCCTTCCTGGCCAGATTCTTTCAGGAATAGAAATCGCGGCGACGCTAGGATCATGCTCAGTGGGGTGCGGATCGCTACATCGAATTGTTTATCGATCGCGAGCCGGTTTTGATACACCTCGACTAGCGCATCGATAAATTCAGGCTTCGGCTGCCTCTCTCGAAATGCCTTCACCGCGAATTGGTGCAGTATCGATCGAGCACGCTCGATATCCGAGGAATGGCTTCTGGCAGGGTTTTCCTCGTAGATCTGATCTAGCGGACTGGGTTCACCTTGTGGTAGGGGGCCTTCGATCTCGACATAGTCGACCCATATCGAGGGCTCGTGGCCGTAGCCATTTCGATTTGCTGCAGGGTAGAAGTAAAACTTCCGCAAGGCACCCCAGCCGGGCTGTCGCTCTCTTATCGCGAATTGTCGAGTTGTATCTTTGCCTACCTCGACTTGAGTCTCGATGAGTTGCGGATCGGCTGGACTACCGGTCACGTGCAGCGCCTGCAGGGGGAAGCCGTCGAGCTGGCCTCTGCCTAGCTCTCTTTCTGAGGGATGGCCTAGCTCGAGGAAGTGGCGGAACTCTGGGGTATCGTCGGTGGCTCCAGCTCGGATGCGGATCTTATAGGTGCCGACGGGCATGTCATTGGGTGGTGCTACTACGACCTTTGCAGAGCCCATAGTCAGCTGTAGCCAGGTGCCGGTATCATTATAGGGCAATCCGGCGTAGTGCTTGTGGTAGGGTGTGGCCTTATCATAAAACTTCACGGCATTGAAGAAATTACCAAACCCATGGTCTGCAGGGTTGGGGGCGCCCTTTAGCTTATCGAGATGTAGGTCGATCTTTCGGTATAGGAGCTGATTAGACAAGGCCTTTTTGCCACCTATCAATTTCTCAAAGCCTGCGTTTTCTGGTAGGGCGAGCGCGGCCTGTAGCTCTGCGTCTAGCGCATCGAAGCGTCGATTATACTCTTCATTGCGTGCCACTTTTTCTCGCAGGGCGACATTGAGCGTTTCTTCAGGCTCTACGCGGTAGACAAATGGCTCCACTGTGCGCGCTGCTCTTCGCTCGTAGAACTCATCGATCGTGTGGCGGCCGAGTTCTAGATATTGCTCGAACTTGTCGCTGGAAATAAACAGTGAAGCTCCGACGGTATCGAAGTCGCCAGAGCTACCATCATCGGGTAGTTTATCCTCATTCAGCCTCACGCCAGTCAGGCTTTCGATACTGTTTTGGTAGTCGCGCTGATTGAGACGACGCATGGTGATCTTACCACCGGAGTCGGCGAGTAGCTTGCGGGCGGTGACCAGTGTCTGCGCCAGTTCATCGAGGAAGTCCGCCTTTTCAGCCCCTTCGGGCTGCTTCTTTTTCTCTGGCGGCATCTCACCCGAGTTCAGCGTGGCGAGTACTTTCTGCCAGCTCTCCGCCTGCTCGATATTCTCGATATGAAAAGGCAGGTCCTCGAGATTGACCTCGCCTTTAGAAGTATCCGCATCGTGGCAATCGAGGCAATAGCTTTCGAGAAAATCGAAGTGCTTTTCAGGGAGCTGCGCTCGCGGTGTGTCCTGAGCAGCGACGAAAGTAGCGGCCAGACTAAGGATCGCGGGAAGTACATATTTCATCGGTCGGATCTTTCTGATCAGTCGGATAGGACCGATCTGTATGTTTAGGTTAGGCCTGTAATTCGCTGACAACACCTGTGCTGTCGCCGTGGCTTTGGGCATTCACTCCTACGCCTTGTAGCATAGTCAGCCAGACATTATTCAGTGGGGTGTCTTCTTCTAGGACTAGGTTTTGGCCTAGCTTGAGCCCCGCTCCGCCACCAGATATCAATGTCGGCGGGTTATTCAGGTAATGGATCGAGCGTATATTTGACCCAAAGGCCAATGCCACATGATCAAACAGGCTGCTGCCATCGGCTTCCTTGGTGGACTTGAGCAGATCGATCAGGCCCGCTAGCAATTCGCTGTGCGCTTTGTCTCTCATTTTGGAGGATACCTCTGTCTCGCCACCGATCCGATAGTGGCTGACATTGTGAGGATTGCCCCCCGCTCCGATGCTCGACAGTAGGCGCGATCCTGGCTCGCGGTAGGTGATCACTCGAGTGTTATCGGTCTGGATGGCCGCGACCATCAGCCGATACATCATCTCGATCTCGCTGCGCCCTACTAGGGCCTCGTCGGGCTCTACGAAGGGAGCTTCCGATTTGGGCACATCCATCCATTGCTCGGCTTTGCTCAGGCGAGTTTCGATATCGCGGATGCTCTGGAAATACTCGTCCAGCTTATCGGTATCGCTCTGGGTCAGGCCGCGCTGCATATCCTTGGCCTCGATCATTACCGAGTCTAGGACACTGCGTTTTTCAGCCAGCATCGCCTTTCGCTGTGCCAGGGGCAGGTCGTCGGCTGCGAAGAGTTTCAGATACGTCTCCAGCGGCGAGCTCCAGGCCGACAGCGGTTTACCGCGCTGATCCCATGCTAGGGAATCTCCTGGGCCATGCCCATTTCTATCGTCGGCATCGCTAGCCAGCTGGATCGATGTGTACCGAGTGTGCTGACCAAACTGTGCGGCCGCTACCTGATCAGCCGATATGGTATTGGAAAAAGACTGCCCCGGCGTGCCGTATTGATTCGCCCCAGTCAGCCAGTAAGTACTACCCCAGTGCGCCTGTCGGCTGAACTGATGCTTACAGCCCTGCACGATGGTAAAGTCATCTTTGTACCGAGCTAAAGGCTTCAGCCCCTCAGGTAGCTTGTAGCCCGAGCCTGTATCTGCCATGTCAGGGAACCAAGTCTCCGCTGTGACGCCATAGCCTATACCCATAAACATCAGGCGCTTGGGAGGTGCTGCCGGAGCGGCCGTGGCAAAGCGGCGAAAACCAATGGATTCCAGCGCTGGCAGAGCGATGAGAGCTCCAGTTCCGCGGAGGAACTGGCGACGTTGCAGGTGGTTTCTTCTCATGAAATGATGTCAGTTATTTAAATTATTAAAATCCTCATAATGAGACACCTGGCTTGGTCAGTCTCTTTATGGCCTCCCTCCATCAGATATCTCCCACGGCACCGAAACCTGCCCAAATCAATCGCCCGCTCGACTAACGGGAATCCGTCTCAATATTTCGCAGCCCTTGCTCGAACAACCTCATCCAGCGTAGCTCATCAGATCCGTGTTCATCGGTGTCCATCCGTGGTCCCAAGAAAGCAACCAACCCGCGAAAATTCCTCTGCCATCATCCCTCTGCCTAGGGGATGAAAGACTGACGGAGTACTATTTGATAGTCTCGACCTCTCGATGCCCTTCATAGTGCGAGCCTGCGGCAAACCAGTCGACTGTAGGATCTGGCTGACCTTGATAAAACAACTCAATCGAACGTTGGTATACTTTTTTAGATTTGGTATCGCTCCATGTCGCTACCATCTTTATCGGTATATCGAGAGCGCGACTGGTCCACAGCTCTATCACCTCGGGTATGTCCGATCGCTTGGCACGGATTCGCTCAGCTCGGAAACGCTGGCACGAAACCTGGGTGCCATCATTTAGTGACAGGGTTTCATCTGCAAGTTTGGTTAATTGATACCCTTTGGTCACTGCATTCAGGGCTGTGGGCAGATGTAAAAATGGCGTGTTGGGTCTAGACATTTCGGGTAAATGCAAGCTTTCCCGGTGTGTGCTCAACCAACCAAAGACAGACTTCGCGTCTCCTTGTAAAACTGGGCCACTAGGCTGAAGTATCCAGGCATCATTAGCGCTTCTTTTACCCATCCACAGTTCACCGCTACGCCCCCTGATTTTCATGGCAAATTGATCCCGGCCCCGCAAATAGATATCGTGCTGTACGATCGCGCCAGCTATGGAGTCTGGGGCTACTTGCAAGCTATACTTGCGCAGCACTGGTTTTGAGATGGCCTCCAAAGATTTTGCCAGAGCCGCTTCGGCAGAAGCCGAGGGAACGAAAATTTGGAAAATCACAAACAATCCTAATAGGGCGATGGCAGCAATGCTGAGCGGTCGCCAACGAGTCGCAAAACTGGACCTCGTACTCTGGCCGAATGCACCATACGGAGCAACATCGCGAATAGCTGCCTCCAATTCGCAATGCTGTAGGTAGAGCATCCGAGTTTCGTCAGACTGATTGATTTGTTTGATCAGCTGCGCACGCTCCTGCTCACCGAGACCTGATTCTGGGTGAAACAGCTGTTCGATTTGTTCGAGCAGTTCTTGATGTTCCGATTTGTTCATGTGGCTAATCAGGCAAATGAGCTTCTCCTCTGAATACAGTCCAATAGCGAGGCTTTGATCTTTTGTAACATTTTGTGAATCGCTCGGCGGCTTACACCCTTCATCGAAGCCACTTCGATCACCGTATGGCCTTCGGTATAGACGAGTCGCAGGACTTCGCACTGGCGGTCATTTAGTTTGACCAGGCATTCATTGAGGTGTGCCCTTATTTCAGGCTCTGTGTGCTGCACTTCTATAAAAGCGTCGGCGAGATCGTGTAACTCGCCTTCATCCATTGGCAGAGGCACTCGCCTTTGGCTCTTTTGCCAGTCCATCACGACATATCGAGTCACCCGCAAAGCCCACGCTGCAAAGTCTGTGCCTAGTTCGAAAGAATCAAATTTTTGCCATAGTCGACTGCCTGTCTCTTGTAGGATATCCTGTGCCGCAGTGTGGTCGGG
>JAHDID010000008.1:20822-183854 GCA_020630975.1 Verrucomicrobiota bacterium | reverse complement strand
CCTCTGCTACAGCCGCGTGGACGGTCCTCAGTGCTCAGGTAGGCGACAATGGCTACGGTAGCTACGATCTAGACGCTTCTGGCAACTGGACCTACAATCTGAACAATGCCCATGCCTCGGTGCAGGGGCTAAACGCTGGCGAAACGCTCACCGATCAAATCACTGTGACGGTGACTGACGACCAGGGCGCTACCGACACTGCCACGATCGATATCACGATAAATGGTACCAATGATGTGCCTGTGCCTACAGGTGATACTGGATCTACCACAGAGGAATCGGTTCTCTCGGCTACGGGGGCTGTCACATCTACCGATGTCGATACCACATCGACTGCTACCTGGACGACCCTGAGTAGCCAGGCTGGCGACAATGGATATGGTACTTACAATCTGGATGCTGCAGGTAACTGGACCTATAGCATGAATAATGCGCATGCTTCTGTGCAGGCACTGAATGCGAGTGAGACCCTCACTGATCAGGTGACAGTGACCGTCACGGATGATCAGGGAGCGACAGCGACCACGACGATCGACATCACGATCACTGGTACCAATGACGATCCCGTAGCGACCGGTGATGCTGGTAGCGTGACAGAGGAGACCAGTCTATCGGTGACTGGAGCTGTTACATCGACAGATATTGATGCGACAGCTACAGCCGCTTGGACCGTGCTTAGTGCGCAAGCAGGGGATAATGGTTATGGCAGTTACGATCTGGATGCTGCAGGTAACTGGACCTATAACTTGAATAATGTTCATGCGTCAGTTCAGGCGCTAAACGCTGGTGAAACCCTGACTGATCAGATCACCGTGACGGTGACTGATGATAATGGTGCGACTGACACCGCATTGATTGATATCACAATCAATGGCACTAACGATATCCCTGTGGCGACTGGTGCTACTGGCGCGACCACTGAGGAGTCTGTGCTCTCGGCGACGGGGACAGTTACTTCGACAGATGTCGATGCTAGTTCCACAGCAACCTGGACAACCCTAAGCGCTCAGGCTGGGGATAATGGCTACGGCACCTATGACCTTGATGCCAGTGGTAACTGGACCTACAGCATGACCAATTCTCATGCATCAGTTCAGGCGCTTAATGCTGGAGAGACTTTGATCGACCAAGTTACTGTGACGGTGACGGACGATCAAGGGGCTACCGCTACAGCGACGATCGATGTGACGATTACAGGTACGAATGACGACCCTGTGATCGGGGGAGATCAGGCAGGAGTGCTTGCTGAAGAGAATCTTGGGACTGCTTTGACATCAGTATTTGGAAGTTCGGATCTGGATTTTACTGGTAATTTTAAATATGCCGTGAATCTGGGTAATGATAGTCACACCCCTCTGATAGGCGATGCTCAATTTACCGGTCAATCGACGGCTGGTATCACGCTCGATGCCAATCAGACAATCACTAACTACATCGCAGCAGATCTCGATGGTAGTGGTAGCCCTACCACAGGATCGGAGTCTGATTTGGAAGGCCTTTTCGAAGGGATACGTTGGCAGTCGAACGCTGATGGTGCGCTGAAAGTGACGATGGATGATTTGGAGGTCGGAAAGACCTACAAGCTCCAGTTACTAGTGATGGATCTGCATAATAATGCACGCGTCGTTGATATTTTCCAGGATGGGCAACTGATACTGGATGCTTACAATCAAGGGGCGTCCACCGCGACTGAAGGGCATGTGATTACTCACACGTTTGTGGCTACAGCTACTTCTACAGAGATCGTCATCGATGATGATGCTAGTGCGGCAGATCGTAACAATATTCTGAATGCATTTACGCTCGAGGAGCTAGGGATCACGGGGACTCTGACGTCCACAGATGTCGATACCACAGCGGTTCTTACATGGAGTGACTTTGCTGGTGCGGCTAGCGATAGCGGGTATGGAGCCTTTAGTCTGGATGCTTCAGGGAACTGGAGTTTCTCTGCCAATGCGGCTAATGCGACCGTGGATGCTCTCAATGTGGGTGACTCGGTGACAGATACTATCACCGTGACTGTTACGGATGATAATGGGGCGACTGATACTGAAACTATTACGGTGACTATTAACGGTAGTAATGATGCTCCTGTAATCACTGGTGATGTTGTTGGGGAAGTGACTGAGTCTGTGGCTGCAGAGGTGGCTTTGAATAATCCCACTTTGATTTCAGGGAGTGAACAGTCTTATTCTGAAAGGAATAGTACTCTTGACGATGGTTTTGACTATGATCCAGCTGATCCGACATCTAGCCTTCCTGAAATAGTGTTTAGCGCGGATCCTGGCTATCATGCTTCGTCGCCAAATTCCGTTATCAGTTACACGCTTCAGTCGCCAGTGGAAACTGCTTTAGGTGTGGAGTTTGTGGTGGATGTCTGGGGAAGGGCAGGGGTTCAGGATAGAGACGATGATTTCTCAATCGAATTTCTGGATTCTACCGGAGCTGTTGTTGGGAGTATTGCATCTGTTGGTATTCCTAATGGTGCTACACCTCATCTTCGAATCGGAACTGAAGGAGTTGTATCTAACGGAGTTGAAATAGCCGAGTTTAGGATTAAAGGAGTTGATACGAATTTCGCCTTACAAGAGGTGAGGTCTGCGTTAGTTCAGGTGGCTGCTGTAGATGTGGTTCATACAGGATCGCTTACCGCTACAGATGTGGATAATGGTTCTTCGCTGACGTGGAATGTCGAGTCGCAAGTTAGTGGCGATCTGGGCTATGGAGATTTTGATCTCGATTCATCTGGTAATTGGATTTACACATTGAACAATTCGAACGCAGATGTTGAAGGTCTGGATGTTGGTGACACCTTAATTGATAGCTTTGCTTTCACCGTTGTGGACGATCAAGGGGCTTCAAGCGTAGAGACAGTAACGATCACGATTAACGGATCAAACGATGTGGTTTCAGGTATGTCACTCGATGCTAATAGTATTGACGAAAATATCGCTTATGATCTGGCGAGTGGGACGGGGGAGAAAGCTGGTGCTGTAGTGGCTACGGTCACGCCTGTAGACGTTGATGCGGGCGATAGTTATACCTACGCCATCATCGAAGATGATCCGAATGAGTTTAACTGGTTCGAGATGAGCGGTAACCAGATCGTGGTGAAGGCGGGGACGGATCTGAATCATGAGGTTCGCGAGTTCCATAATGTTAAGATTCAGATCACTGATAGTGGAGGTAATAGCTTCACTCAGGTGCATCAGATACAGGTGACCGATCTCAACGAGGCACCTGCCGAGATCATTGTCGGTCTGGTAGGAGACATTAATGGTCAGATTAACCAATTACAGTCGGCATCAGGTCTGAAGTTGGAGGCATCGACAAATCCGACCGGTGTTGCTACAGGTAGTAACACTTGGATGAAAATTTGGACTCAGTTTGATGAGTTGAATGCGTCGGGTGAGGGGTATTATTTGCGGGCGCAGAAGATCAATGGTAGCAGTGATAGCGGTTCCGAATTTCAGCTCAGCACTAGCCAAATTCCTGCAGGTGAAGGTGCTACAGCGACTCGACTGGTAGATGGTACTTATGTGGTGGCCTATGCAGCCGTTGGTGCTGATGGTTCAGGTAGTGGTATCGTATTTCGTCATTTTGATAGCAGCTTTGCCAACCCAGGAGCTGAGACTTTGGTTAACACTGGAGCGACAGCTGGGGATCAGACCGAGCCAAAGATCATAGCCACCGAGGACGGCGGTTTTGCGGTTTCGTGGCAAGATGCTTCTGGGGCTCACACTCAGCTCTATGATAGCAGCGGCACTCCTGTGGGTGGTCCTGCAACCATGGCTGGCGGAGAGGAGGTCTATGTCGAGGCGCTGGATACGAGCGGCTATATCATGACTTGGACAGACACTTCTGGAGCCGACGATAACGTCATGATGCAGATTTTTGATGCTGGCGGTGCTGCTGTGGGCGGGCCGGTTCAAGTTAACGAGACCAGTGCGGGCGATCAGAGTAATGCGGCTATCACTCGTAGGACGGATGGTACGTTGGCGATTGTATGGCAGGAGGATCGTGGGAATGGCGATCACGCTGTGATGGGACGCCTCCTCGATGCTAGTGGTGGGTTCTCCGGAAGTCCTGGAGGCACCGGTGTGGATGGTGCAGAGTTTGAAATTTACATGCAGTCCGGCGTCGTTATGGATCAGTTGGAGCTGCAGGCTGGTGCTAATGGAGGCTTTATGGTGCTTTACCATGTCCAGGATGGTAGTGGTAATGATAACCTCTTCAGTTATTGGTACGATAACTTAGCGCGACCAGTCGGGGCGGCGCCTAAGCAGTTCATGGGCACCAGTTACGATGCTATTGACGCTGAGTTGATTTTGCGTGATGCAGGCGCTTGGACCGTGGTTTTCCATTCAGATAGTGCAGAGACAGCAGGGTGGCGCGGTGTGGGAACTCGCCACATCAGTGCTGTTGGTGATACTGGTTCGACGACTACGATGGAGCAGTTACCTACCGAGTCTGGTAGCTACACTCCCGAAGTGGTTGGTCTTGCGGATGGGACCTATGTCACATTCTGGCGCACAATGGGTGTTGATGGCGATGGGTGGTCTCTTCAGGCTCAGCAGTATGATGCTGACGATAACAAAATTGGTTCCGCTTACACGGTGAATACGGTCACAGTAGGTGATCAGGGCTACCCAAGTGCGGCAACATTGAAAGATGGTGGTTATGTGGTGGCTTTTGAGAGCCAAGGGGATATTATCATGCAGCGTTACACCAGTACCAATGCGCCGCTTGGTGGTAATCTCGTGGTAAACACTGATGCCGGTGGATTTCAAGGGCGTCCTTCGGTTACGGACTTGGAAGATGGTGGCTATGTGATCGCATGGTACTCTGAAGGTAATGGTATTGCCATGCAGCAGTTTTCGGGTGATGGCTTGCGGGTCGGTGGTGAAGTGTTGGTGAGTCAGAGTGCCGTCGCGACTGATAGTGTCGTGTCTGTGGCAGGTCTTACCAACGGGCAATATATGGTGACCTGGGATTCCGCTGGAGGCGATTCGATGATCCGTCGCATCAATGCGGATGGCACTGCGGCTGGAAACGAGGTAAACCGAACTAGCTCTGATGCTGGTGATCAGGGCTTCACCAAGGTCGCTGCACTGAAAGATGGTGGCTATGTTATGGTATGGGAGAGCAGTGGTGGTGAAGACGGTGACTATGGTTCTATTATGGCCCTTCGTGTAGGCGCTGATGGCTCTTCTGTAGGAGGTAAATTCGTTGCCAATCCAACGGGGACTGGTCATCAGTCCCAGCCAGAAGTGATTGGCTTGTCTGATGGCGGCTTCATCATCACTTGGAAGAGCAACCATGATAATGGTGTCGACCAGCCGGAAGTGTGGATGCAGCGATATGGTGCTGATGGTAACCCTATGGGGCCGGAAACAAAAGTTACGGTACCTCAGACCACTGATACTTCACTAGATAGTCATGGATACCCCGCCGCTGCAGAACTCGTGAATGGCGATGTCGTATTCACCTGGCATATGGAAGACACGAAGGGTGCTAATAACGAGGGTATTCAGATTCGACACTTTCAGCAGATGGGGGATGAAGAGATCGCAGGTCCTGTTATTCTAGCCACACTGTCCAACAATGATATTGACGATGGAGACAGTCATACCTATACGCTGATCAATGATCCGACCGGAAAGTTAGAGATTATCAACGGAAATGAGGTATGGCTGAAGGCTGGTGAGATGTTCGATAACCTCTCAGAGTTCGTTCACTCCTACTCGATCGACGTGGAAGTGGAGGACTCTGGTGGATTGACGTTATCAACGACAGTTGAGATCCAGGTTTACGGCGGTATCGACGGCCCCACGAATATTCGGATAGAGGATAATAACGCGGCCACTGAAGAGGATGTGATGGAGGTGGTGATCGCTGATACGACAGGGGCAGGCTCTGTGATAGGTACCCTAGATGCTGATGATCCAGATATCGATGATACCTTCACCTTTCAGGTGGTCTATGACGACCCTCTGGAATACGATTTCTTTGAAGTGGTCAACGGTAATGAGTTGGCGATCAAATCGGGAGCTGCATTCAATGCTGATGTGAGAAGTAATCACACGGTAAAGGTGCAGGTGACCGACTCTCAGGGCGCGACATACATTGAGACTGTGGCAGTGTCCGTTACAGGAACCAATGATGCACCGACTGATATTCAGTTGTCCGCTCATGGTGAGTTAGTGGCCAATGATGAAGGCTTCGCTGTTGCCAATACAGCAGCGCCCACTCCTCGACCAATCTTTGCCACATATGCGGATGGATCATATGATATGATCTATGTGGCTAGCAATGGTTGGAGAGGTGGTTCTACCTTTGCTCAGCGTTTTGATGCGAACGGTGATGCTGATGGAAGTGCTCGAATCTTATACACTGACACCCACGCAGGATATATCAACTGGGGTGGAGGTCAGGAGGTCCAGCAGCTTGCTGATGGAAATTGGTTATTCATTGAGCAGTTTTACGACGGGAGTTATTCAGGACTTCAGGTTTCGGTCTGGGATTCTGACTTCTCCACAGAACTGACAGCAAGGACTCGTGTCAATGATGATGGTGGCCGTCAGCAGCAGGTTCACGATATCACCGTTCTGGATAACAATCGTGTTGCTGTCGTATGGGGTAATGAGCAAGGCGATCGTGCCTGGAATACCGAAACCAAGGTGTTCGAGTATGACCCTGTTGGGTTTGGTCTCACAGAAGTCACTTCAGGTGACACTCAGCTGAATCAGTTTACTCCATCAGTTCAGGGGATCCATGCCGATGCTGCGGCGACTAATGATGGAGGATACTTAGCGGTATGGGCTAGTAATGGTCAGGATGGTAGTAATTATGCTGTTATTGGGCGTAAGGTCGATGCGGATGGTGTTCCTCAAGGAAATGAATTTATTATTAATGAAGTGACCGCTAGTCAGCAGGGTGAGCACGGGATTGATATTGAGACACTTACCGGCGGAAATATTGTGGTGGTGTATTCTAGCTACAATGTTGATGGCAATCACTGGGGGATCGCAGCTAAGATCTACGGACCGGATGGTGTGGAGTCGAATGTGGTTACCTCTGAATTTGTGGCTAATACCACTACCGCTTCTGCACAGATTCACTCAGAATTGTTGGCTCTTTCTAATGGAGGCTTCGCGGTCGCGTGGCGTGGTTATAATGGTAGTGAATATGATGTTTATATCCAGCAGTTCGACGCTAGCGGAGCAAAGATCGGCAGTGAGATTCTTGTTGATGATCGCTCTGCGGATCAGAGTCAGATCAAACTTGCAGAGCTTGCTAATGGCGATGTGGCGCTCACCTGGCAGAATAATGTGGGTGTAGCGATTGGTCATGCTCAGGTAAATCTGAGTACAGAAGTGGTGACTGTGAAAGATGATGTATCTGCGGAGGTTGTGACAGGCTTCTATCGCGGTGAATTGGTTGCACTCGAGAACGGTAATTTCATGATGTTCTATGAGAGTGGTGGCTGGGTGAGAGGCCAGGAAGTCGATCCAGATGGTAATGCCGTGGGTGGTCAAATTAATATCTCAGGCGGATGGGGCCCTCAGGCCGACCGTCTGGAAGATGGTGGTTTTGTCCTGACTTTTACGGTTCGGGGTGGGGATTCGGGTAGTAATACCGATACGCCTGCAGTGATAAGGTTTGGCCCTGATGGGCAGCAGATCGGTGGGCGAGTTATTATGAGTGAATATGGTGGCTGGGAGAATGCAGATGATGTGATTGCACTGAAAGATGGAGGCTACGTGGGAATCTACAGAAATCACTCTACTACGGTGGGTGAGACCGACGGAAGTGGGCACTCTATTGTGGCTCAGCGTTTCGATACCGACGGTCGTCTGGATGGTAGTGCTTTCGTTGTCAACCACACCACTGCTAACCACCAGTTACAGGCTAATGGTGTGGGGCTCGAGGACGGAGGTTTCGTAGTCGTCTATGAAAGTGATAGCGTGTCAGGTGGGCATTACCGAGATATTGAATTGGTTCAGTTTGATGCTGCAGGAAATAAGGTCGGTTCTGGGGTGTTGGTTAATGAAACATTTCTCTATCACCAACAGAACCCCAATATTATCGCGCTAAGCGATGGTAAAGTAGCAGTGATTTGGGAGGCTTATCGCTCCGAGGATGGTGGCTCAACGGCTAACCAAACAGGAATCTTTGGGCGTGTCTATGATACGGTGAACGGAACCTTCGTAGGGAGTGAGTTCGTAGTGACTACGGTGGTGGATGGTCAGCAGAGATACTATGATGTCACTGAATTGAATGATGGCGGATTTATAGTGACTTGGGATAATGCGGAGGCTCGGGAAGATAACATGGATGTCCGAGCTCAGCGGTTTGACAGTGATGGTAACAAAGTTGGAGGCGAGTTAATCGTGGCTCAGGATGTCGGGATTAATTTTAGTCCGTTTGTGACTCAGAATGATAATGGTGATATCGCCTTTATGTTTGGTCAGAATAATGATCAGGGAGAGCGGAGTATCTTCCAGGTGCGCACGTTCTCGATGGCAGTGTCAGACTCGGTGGATCAAGGGAGCACGGTGGCTAAACTCTATAATACGGACAGTGAGGATGATGATACTTACACTTATGTGCTGTTGGATGGGCTTGGTGGTAATGTGATCGCTAATGATGGTCAGTTTGAGATTGTCGGAGATGAGATTCGTCTGCTCGCCGGCCAGTCGTTGGATTACAATGTAGCCACTAGTCATTCTTTCACTGTTAGGGTGACTGATAGTGCTGGGAATGAATTTGAAAAGGTTGTGAGTTTTGAGGTTCAGGAGAGCTTGTATAGAGATGTCGATGATGCTGACGCGGATGGCGTTGTTAACTCTTTGGATGTTGATGACGATAATGATGGTATCGCGGATGTCTATGAAAGGGCGCTTAAGCTTGTTTCTACCGATGCTAACCTTGTTAGTGGGGTCTATGGAGATCCTAGGACGACATTTGACGGTGTGGTGAATGATTCCTCCTCTATTAATGGTATTGCATTCAGTTACTCTACTGGTGAAACGCCTTCCTTTAACTATGAGCTGATTGTTTCTGGTGGCCAGGTTATCACTGGTTTTGACATGTTCGGTGGTGTCGGTGGCAGTGTTGCTGAGCAACCTAAGTCCTATGACTTAACGATCTGGAACAGTGATGGTGAGCAGGTTTATTCGGGTTCCAATAGTGCCCCGTCTGCTCTGGCTTTTGGTGTCCCGTTAAGTCTTGATGACCTTCAGTTAGGGTCAGGGTTGTATCATGTGCAGTTGACTTTGACTTCGTTCTTTCATGGTTCCTCTGGGGAAATGAGCGAAGTGCGATTTAGGACTGCGTCTGGAGACGTGGTGGATGGGACTACGGATGTGGATTCCGATGGTGATGGAGTTTATGATCGGTTCGATACAGACAGCGATGGTGGTGGCGTATTTGACGCTACTGAGGCGGGTGCTTCTGCTGTGAGCTCAGATGGTACCATTGATGGAGCATCGAATGGCGATGGTTCTGTTTCTGGTGGAAATGTGACGGGGTCTGACTTGCTGCCTGGCGGAGGGATGACCAATCCTTATGACGGGGACGATGATAATTCTGATCTGGTTTTCAGAGAGACTTTCGGTCAGGGTGGACGAACTGATCTTTCCGGTCTCAATAATTCTGCGACCAGTGATTATGTCTATGAGGATGGCACCGGATCAAATGGTCTTGATGGTGGTGCGATTCAGATTGGTGCGGACCAGTATGCCATCGATTCTGAGTTTACTGCAGCGGAAGATGGGGCGTGGGTCGCTGACAATTTCCCGGGCGATAGGACGGGCGATGCAAACGGGCGTGCAATGGCGTTCAACAACGATGGCATGCTGTATCGTGCAACAGTTAGTGATTTGGTCATAGGCGATACCTATAAGTTAGGCGCATCGATATTGAGGACCTACGCAGGTGGGGCACCGAATCTTGTTCTAGAGGTGTACGATGGTGCCACATTGATTGATTCTTTTGATAGTGGAGACATTGCTGCGGTCGGGCAGTGGCAGGATGTGTCTTTCTCGTTTGTGAATACCGCTTCTTCTGTTGATATCGTGCTGAAGAACACTGCTGGTGATTCAGGTAATGATTTCATGATCGATGATATTGAGATGTATCATGTGCCGGCTTCGGTGCCCCCCGTTGTGATTGATCTTGATGGAGATGGGGCTGAGTTCAACTCGATCGCCGATGGGATCGAAATGGATGTCGATGGCGATGGTGTGCAGGAGCAGACAGCCTGGGCGAGTGAGGACGATGCTGTGCTCATTCACGATGCCAATGATAATGGTTTAGTCGATGGACGTAGTGAGTTCGCCTTCGCCGATTACGGTGATGAAGGCGCTACTGACCTTGAAGGTCTTCGAGCTGGTTTCGATACCAATAATGATGGTATTCTGTCTGCCGATGATGAGCAGTTCGGCGAATTCAAAATCTGGCAAGACGCTGATGGAGATGGCGAGGTCGGTGATGGCGAGATGATCAGCCTCGAGGAGGCAGGTATCGAGTCGATCGGCTTGGTCAGCGATGGTGTGAGCTATGAGTCAGCCGATGGCGATGTGATGGTGCACGGCGAGTCCGAGGTGGTCTTCAGCGATGGCTCCACTGGTATTGCAGCCGATGCAGAGTTTGACTATAGCGAGTTGGTCTCCGATGAGGAGCAGCCGATCGAGGTCGTCACCGAAACTGGTGAGACGGTCACGATCGACGAAGAAGCGCCGAGCCCGCCAGCTCAGCCAAATGCAGAGGTGAGTGATGGCGGCGCTATGCCCTCTAGCTCTAGCGATGATGATCTGATCGCATCTCAAGGCAATGTATAGCCCTTTATCCCCTCAGTTGATTACCTAGATAGGTCCAATCCCTGTTAGGAGTCTATTTACCCAATTTAATTTAAAGTTAGAAAGAAACCCTCATAATCATGAATAACCCCCAGAATATGAATTCTGAGCAGGAAATGCCAGAAGACGAAATGCAGCAGCCTAGTGCTGAAAATCAAGAACCAAAGGTGATGCCACAAGTGTCGATGTCCGATCCGCTGTTGTGTGCTCTGAAAACCTTAGGAAAACTACACGCTGTTTCTCTGAATGCAGATAGCGCTATAGCAGGTCTAGCGCTACAGGACGGTAAGTTGACTCCTAAGTTGTTTGTGAGAGCAGCTGAGCGGAGTGGTTTTAAAGCGGCGATTGTGAAGCGTTCCTGGAGGCAGATTCACGAAGCTGTTTTGCCGGTAGTTTTACTGGGTGAAGGGGATGAAGTTTTGCTTCTCACAAAGAAGGGTAAGAAAGAGTCCGAAGTGTTTTTCTCTCAGGTAGGGGATGCTTCGGAGACAGTCGCTAATTCTGAGATCAAGAAAATGTATTCCGGCTATGCCATCATGGTGAAGCCTGAGCACAAGTTTGAGGCGCGTTCTGAGATAAAGATGGAGAAACGCTCTAAGAATTGGTTCTGGGGCACCTTGTGGGGATTCCGTGGTTTCTATGCTAGAGTTGCCTTGGCCTCAGTGGTGATCAATACGCTGGCTCTCGCCTCATCACTGTTTGTGATGAATGTGTATGATCGAGTGGTGCCAAATCAGGCTCATGAAACTCTCTTTGTCTTAGGAGCTGGTGCTTTGCTGGCTTATGTCTTGGAGTTTTGCCTGAAGAGCTTGAGAACCTTTATGGTCGATCGCGCGGGTCACAGAGCCGACCTGATTATGGGTTCAAAACTGTTTGAGCAGATGATGGCGATGAAGTTCTCGGCTCGTCCTGACTCTGGAGGTACTCTGGCGAGTCAGGCGCGTGCTTATGAAGGACTGCGAGAGTTTTTCACCAGTGCCACTTTGGCTACGCTGGTTGATCTGCCGTTTGTGTTCCTGTTTGCATTCGTAGTGTTCTGCCTAGGCGGGCCTGCTGCGATCCCTATGGTCGCGGGTGCCTTTCTGGTGATGATGATCGCGATGTGCGTGCAGATACCCATGGGCAAGGCTGTGAAGCAGAGCTACCAAGCGACGAACCAGCGCCACGCGATGGTGATTGAATCGCTCAATGCCCTCGAGACAGTCAAAGCCACTCGTGGTGAGTCGGTGCTGCAGAAGCGTATGGAAGACTGTATCAATACCTGTGCGAAAGCAGATGGTAAATCCAGATGGTATTCCCAGGCAGCCATCAATTCGACGGCATTGATCAATCATTTGGTGTCGATCGCTATTGTGTTTGTTGCTTTCTACCAAGTGTTGGGCGGCTCGATGACGATGGGTGCGATGATCGCTTGTGTGATTCTTTCCCAGCGAGGTATGGCTCCGCTTAATGCGTTAGCATCGCTTCTATCCAGGCTGCAGCAGTCGCGCCGTTCACTCAAAGGTTTGAACGACATCATGAAAATGCCTCGCGAGGAAGAGGATGAGGAGAAGAAGATCAGTATCACCGATTTCTCTCCGACCATCGCCACGACAGGCTTGAAGTTTTCATACCCGTCTGCGGAGACTATTGATGTGTTGTCCGATGTGAATATCACTATCGAAAAGGGCGAGAAGGTTGGACTGTTGGGCCGAAACGGTTCTGGAAAGACCACGCTCATGAAATTGCTCCTGTCTCTCTATGAGCCGACCGAAGGGCGCATCGATGTGAGTGGGTTTGATATCCGTCAGGTCACTCCTGTCGATCTGCGCAAAAATATCGCCTACATGCCACAGGACAATCAGCTACTCTATGGCACGCTGCGGGAGAACATTACGGTAGGACACCCCTGGACCGAGGATGAAGATATCTGGCGTGCGCTATCTATCGCTGGTGTAGCGGAATTCGTAAGAAGTCACCCAGAAGGTTTGGATATGCACATCAGCGAGGGGGGATGCTCACTGTCAGGTGGGCAGCGCCAGGCGGTCTGTTTGGCCAGAGCGCTAATGGGCACACCTGAGCTACTGCTTTTTGATGAGCCTACGGCTGCTATGGATCACGCGACTGAGACGCAGTTGATCGGCAATATCAAAAACTATGTGGAGCAGTCGGAGAGCACTCTCATCCTGTCGACCCACAAATCGGGTCTGCTGAAACTCGTCGATCGCGTCATCATCCTCGAAAAAGGAAAGGTCATCGCCGATGGCCCTCGAGATCAAGTGATCAAAGGTAGTAAGCCCGTGACATCAGCTGCACCCAAGCTGCCTCAAGCTCATCAACGAGAAAATCAGCCTGCGCAGGAAGGACAGCCAAGAAATGCATCTCAACTGTCTGGCTAGTCGCTACTAAGCAGAAAAATTTATTTTTAACCCTTATTCAAATAACTTCATGAAATCTATAAATAATCACGATATCGACTTCGTGCGTGATGCTAAGCTGGCTGTAAAAGGGCAGCGTATCAATGGAGCAAACTTTTTGCTCTTCGGCATGATTGCGACGTTTGCAATCATTGTCGGGTGGTCGGCATTTGCCTATCTAGACGAGATCACAAAAGGCCATGGCAAGGTGATTCCATCATCTTCGGTTCAGACGATTCAGAATCTCGAAGGTGGTATTCTCGCTGAGCTCAGTGTTCGGGAGGGTCAGGCCGTCAAGAAGGGTGACATCCTCGCTCGTATCGATGATACTCAGTCGGCCGCGACTTACCGGGAGAACTTAGTGCAGCGCGATGCGCTAGAGGCTGTCAGGGCTAGACATTTGGCAGAGTCCAAGGGACAGGCCTTGGTGAGTTTCTCCCAGAGGATCAAGGATGAGCGCCCTGATCTAGTAGAGAGTGAGACTCGTCTCTTTAATCAGCGTCGCGAAGATTTGCAGAAGCGCGAGAATGTGTTGGCTCGTAGCTTAGAGCTGGCCTCTGATGAGCTGGGGCTACTGCGGCCGATGGTAGAGCGAAAGGTGGCACCAAAGGTCGATATGCTGAGATTGGAGCGAGAGGTCAATGAGCTGAAAGGGCAGATCGAGGAGCTGCGAAATGAGTATCGGAATGGTGCGCTCGAGGCTTATAACGAGGCTAATACCAAGTGGGAAAGTACCACTGAGCTGGTAGAGGGGCATCAAGACCGCCTGACTCGCACGACGGTAAGATCTCCTGTGAATGGCACGATCAATAAGATCCATATCAAGTCTGTAGGTGGCGTCATTCAGCCCGGTGAGTCTATTATGGATCTGGTGCCAGTAGATGACACGCTATTGGTCGAGGCTAAAATCAAACCGTCTGATATTGGTTTCCTCAAACCTGGTAACCAAGCTAAAATCAAATTCACCGCTTATGACTTTTCGATGTATGGGAGTCTGAATGGTGTCGTAGAGCATATCAGTGCCGATACGATTTTGGATGAAGTGGATGGTGAGCATTATTACCAAATCAAAGTCCGGAATTCTGAAGGTAAATTGATGAAGGAGGGTAAGGAGCTCGATATCTTGCCGGGTATGATTGCGGAGGTGGATGTGATCACAGGACGTCGGACTGTATTGCAATACTTGTCAAAACCACTCCATAGAACTGTAATTAATTCGATGACCGAGCGCTAAAAGGGGCTGACTTTCTAAGCATTCTTAAAGCAGAATTTCGATTGGCCAGGGTTTCCTGGCCAATTTTTTTTGATAAAGAGCAAAAAATTTCAGAAAATCCCTTTAAGGGTAATTATAAAAGTTTAAAAACTTACAAGAGATGCTTGATTGTTTTGAAATTAAATACTCAGTATAAACAAATATTTAAGAGGTCTTAACAATCTATTGGAACGTAGGAGATTATTGATTTTGGCGTCCTGTGTTCTGGTTTTTAGCGAGTTAGAGATAGTTTTGGGCTTGTCGATACAATGGGGTTTCGTGTTGTTTTTTTTAAATATTAAGAAATCTCGAATACGTGTCATTCAAGATATTGCTCAAAAAAAAGTGTTAGACACATCCTAATATTTCGTTCAGTCTTCCGTCGGACACAATGAACTATAAAAAACCCTTAGGCCTCTTGGCTGCGCTTGTTGGCGTAGCTGTATATCCCTGCCAGGCACAGACCTTCAATCAGGCTGTGCGCATGATGCTGGACAATGAGCCGGAGTTGCTCGCTGTTAATGCTGACAGCAGGGCCACTTACGAGTCATGGAATGCGGCTCGTGCTGGGTTGAAACCACAGATCAGCGCTAATGCTTCTACCGGTGGTATTGAGCGGACCAGAACCACCGACGGGCTGACAGGGACCTCATCTACGACTGGTTTGTTCTCTAGAGATATTGGAGTTTCGCTTCGTCAGTTGGTGTTCGATGGAGGCACGACTAAGAACTCTTCTGAGTCGACATTCAATAATTACGAGGCAGCTCGATACCTGCAAATGGGTATGATCGAGGATCGGATCGTAGACTTGGCCGAAGTTTACTTAGAGTTGTTTCGCACCGACGAGCAGATGAAGTTAGCTCAGCAGAATGTGGCTGATCACAAGCGCATGCTGGAAAATTTGAGGATTCGCGAAGCGGGAGGTGAAGTTCGCACGCAGACTCAGTTGATACAGGGCCGACTGAGCAAGGCGATGAATCGCGCTGACATGCAGGAGATCAAGCGGGAGGAGGCGATCGCTCGATTTGAAAGATTGATTGGCAAGAGGCCAGATTTTAACTGCCTATCGTTGCCAGTAGCTAATTTCAATGGTGGTAAGTGCTGCGAGGCGAATTGGGAATTTCTAGCATCGCAGTCTGCTCTGGCTGCCGCTATCCATCAGGCTCGTGCGCAGGCAGGGCTGCGTGTGCCTCAGGTATATCTCGATCTCGGTGCTTCACGTGGCGAGAATAATATCGGTGTAGCGGGTAGTGATAATGAACTGAGTGCTATGTTCACTATGTCGTGGGATTTGTCGACGGGTGGGGCGAATCGCGCCAATCAGCGTTACTACAAGCACAAGGTAGAGAATGCTGCTGAGCTAGTTCGTGCGGCTCAGAAGGATTGTATGTATAACCAATCGTTGCTAGCTACCGAGTTGGATTCTGCAAATCGTTCAGTCAACTCATTCGCAAATTACTCCAATCGGATGAGCAAGGTGATTGGTGACTACGAGGAGCAGTTTGATATCGGTATGCAGAGCTTGATCGATCTGCTCGATGTGCGAAACGAGTACTTTGAGGCTAGGACGCAGGAGATTGACTCGCGCTATACAGTGATTTCCTCCAAGGTCAGGACGCTTGGTGAGCAGGGGCGATTTGCCTCGTCTGTGATAGGTGATTATGCTAAGCAAAAGCTCGCTCTTTGTGACGATCGTTCTGACAGCTGGGCGTCGAGGAAGGCATTTTTGACACCTGAAGAGGTCGATGAGTTTACTGCTCCGAAGTGCCCAGCACCATGTGATGAGCCTGCACCTGCAAATTGCGCAGAGAAAGTCGCCGATCTAGTGGCAACACCAGTGGTGATGCAGCCAGCTTCTGTCCAGGCAGTGCCTGTGGCGGCGAAGTCTCAGGCGGGTCTGAATAATCTAGGCCGTAAGCTCTTCGGTAGATCACGCTAGTTGTCGTTCGAAGAGTCATATCCCTTGAAACACAACACATGACATGGACGCCTTTAAACTATTCTGTGTACTGTGCCTGATCAGTACTTTCGTCTGCGGTCAGGAATCAAAGATCGAAGCGATAGTCTCCAAAGAGGAGCCGTCTACCACGTCCGCCGAGCCGAGTGCGATATCGATAGCCAGCGACCTGCCTGTGCTGCAGCCTATCGATGAGATCATGCCTGCCTCTGAGGTGGTGCATATCCAGGAGCTACAGATTCAGGATGAGGCTAGGGGAGGGCGTAGCTTGGATCTGCGGATTCATCGTTCTGCTGTGTCCGGAAAGCAGCCCGTTATCTTGTTTTCGCCGACTGTGGGTGCTCGTCTCGATGGCACTGATTATCTGACCGATGCTTGGTCGCGTGCCGGCTATGTCTGTATCACGATAGGCCATACGGGCAGTGGGGCTGAGGCGGTAGATGAGGGCTCGCTTTATAGCCGAGCGGCTCAGATGAAAAAGGCGGCAAACTTTCGCCAGTTGGTCCATCGGATCCGCGATATCAATTTTCTGCTAGATTGGCTCTCCACTAGTGCGAGTACCGACGAGTTGGGTGGTGTCGACTTTATCGACATGGATAGTATCGGTATGGCAGGGCAGGGGTTTGGTGGATTGGTAGCCCAGTTATTGATGGGTCAGCAGTTACCTAATGGTACGCAATTTCCCGAGACGCGTATCGATGCATTTTGCGTGATCAGTCCGACAGGGCCCAAGTTGGGGGCTGAGATGGAGGCGTTTCGTCGGGTGTTCGATCCTGTGCTCTGCGTGTCGGGCAGCCGAGATGGTCACCCTTTTGATCCATCGGTGACTCCTGAGTCTCGTGCTAGAGTGTTTCGCGGGTTACCTCGCACGTCGAATAAGTATAGTCTGTCTATCGATCGAGCTTCCCATGCGGCGCTGGCTGGTGCTCTGGGAGTTTCTGATGAGAATGGAGAGGTACACGGCAAAGTGGCCCAGCTCTCTACCCAGTTTTGGGATGCTCATCTGCGTGGCGATACCGATACGATGGCGACTCTCTCATCCACAGCACCTCAGTCCGAGCTCGACGAGCAGGATACCTGGGAGTGGCGCTAGTGGATGGGGTTAGCTACCCGAGGCAGCCTTTTCGATTTTGCCTTCGGCAGTCTCTTGCTGGAGGCGTAGCTGGCCGCAGGCGGCAGAGATATCGTGACCCTTTTCCTTGCGCAGGGTGGCCTGGATACCGGCACTGGTGAGTACCTCTAGAAAGGCTTGTTGCTGCGCCTCGGGTGGTCTCTCCCACTGTAGACCTTCTACGGTATTGTAGGGGATCAGGTTTACTTTGGCATTCATCGAGCGGCAGCGACTGACGAGCACTTTGGCCTGATCTAGGCTGTCATTGACCCCGTCGATGAGGATGTACTCAAAAGTGATCTTCTGTTTCTTCTGCTCGCGCCATGCCTCGAGCGCCTGAAATAGTCGTCCGATCGGGTATTTCTTGTTCACTGGCATGATCTGCTCGCGCACCTCGTCGGTGGCACCGTGCAGCGAGATAGCTAGTCGGATCTGGATAGGGATTTTGGCGAGCTTTTCGATCTGTGGGGCCAGGCCGCTCGTGGATACCGTCATGCGGCGTGCGCCGATATTCACACCCCACTCAGCATTGAGGATTTCTAGGGCTTTGGTCAGGTTGCGGATATTGGCGAGCGGCTCGCCCATGCCCATGAATACGATATTTTGAATGCTCTCACCGCTCTCGGCCTCGACTTTCAGTACCTGGGAGACGATCTCTCCGGCGGTCAAGTTGCGCGTGAATCCGGCCAGCCCGGAGGCGCAGAATTTGCACGCATAGGCACAGCCGACCTGGCTAGACACGCAGATGGTGCGGCGGTCGCTCTTTTCCCCGAAGAGAGCCTGCGAGGCGGGGATTAGCACTGTCTCTACCAGGCGATTGTCAGCTAGGCGAAAGAGAAACTTGCGGGTAGTATCCTCCGAGCCGGTGACGCGTACGGTCGATAGCGCGTCGATCGTGTAGTTGTCATCCAGCCAGTCACGCATGGGCTGGCTGAGGTTTGTCATGCCGGCAAAGTCGCTGACCCGCTTCTCATACAGCCACTGAGTGATCTGCTTGGAGCGAAATTTGGGGTGCCCCTCAGCCTGGAGCACATCAGACCAGTCCGACAGGGAGAGTCCTGTGGCTAGCTGGTTCGAGGTGGCTGTATCAGTATTGTTTCCCATTTGAAACCCTGTGGGTAACAAACCATACTTCTAGCCTTGCTTCATGGGTATCTTTAGAAAACTCGTCCTCATCTTCACCATCGTGCCAGTCGTGGAGTTCATCATCTTTTGGCAGTTGGGCAAACTGATCAGCATCGAGTTGACCATAGCCATCATCATCATCACTGGGTTTATCGGCGCTTGGCTGACCAAGGCGCAGGGCCTGAAGACCCTGCAGAAATATCAGGCAGCGCTGGCTAGCGGGCAGTTGCCACATCGAGAGATGATAGATGGTATCCTCATCCTGCTCTCGGGGGCGGTGCTGCTCACCCCAGGCTTTCTCACCGATGCGGTGGGCTTCTCCCTGCTGGTACCCTGGGTGCGCGATCGGGTACGGGGTGTGCTCGCCGAAAAACTCAAGGGAAAGGTGCACATGATGGGCCCTGGAGGCCCTGTCTCTGGCGATCCAGGTACGTCTAGACCACGCTCTGGCAGCGGGCGCTCCTCTGCTGGTGGCGATGTGATCACCGTCGAGTCTGAGGTGATCGATGAGTGAAGGAGGCGAATTTTTCGGCGTTTTGCAGTGATATTTAGTTTGAGATTTGCGTGTTCGGTGGCAGGAAGGCCGCTCACATGATTAAGCAATTACTCTCTTCTCTCTTTCTTGGTGTGATACTGACCTCTGCCGGCCTACAGGCAGAGGAAAAAACCAGTGGCCAGGGCGACTGGACTTTTAAGTACCGCGCAGATCTATCGAAACTCCCTGAGGGCGCAGATGCCCACATCCGCAAGGCACACGGCGGCTTCGCTGTGGATCGTCAGGGTGCTGGCGATGTCTACTTCCAGCTTTGCGACTACGGGGTGATCCACCTGAGCCCAGATCTGAAAACAGTGCGCAAAATCAATGGCGACGCTGCGCTGAGCAAAGGCAATGGGCATAATACTAGCCTCGGCTACGACGATGCAGGCAAGCCTTACCTCGTGATTCCTAATAACAGAACAGCTCAGGTGCTGTTTGCAGACACTCAGGGTAAGATGCTCCACACACTGGATCGCCCTGATGCGCTTGATTGGTTTGTCGGTGGCCGCTTTGTGCCGACCGATACTCTGGTCGTCGATGGCAAGGTGCTGGTAGCTGATGGCTACGGTTCTAAGTACATCTTCCCAGCTGAGCCTTTCGGCAAGTGGGTGAAAGGTATCTACGGTGGCCGCCCGCTGTTCACCACTAGTCATGGTCTCGATCTGAACCCTCTGACAGGCCAGGTCGCAATCGCAGATCGTGAGGCGTCGCAGATTCGTTATTTCGACAAAAAAGGTAACGAGATCAAAGAGGGCAGAAATGCCATCGTCACCAAGCTGCCTGCTGGTGCTCGCCCATGCGACGTCGACTACATGCCAGATGGCACAGCAGTCGTCGGCTGTCTGCGTGGTGCTGGTAATAAGCCTGGTGAGGTCTACATCCTCGATAAAGATGGCAAGGTGCTATCCGTCATCAGCCCGAAGCTAGACCTGGGTCTCGGCGAAGGGAATACCAACATCGAGCACGTCCACAATGCCTCATGGACTAAGGTCGGCGACACAGTGTTTCTCCTCGTCTACGCTTGGAATCCGGGGGGATTTGTAGTGCTGGAGCAGGTGAAAGGTAGTTAACTTGGCTTGAAAAAGATCTTTCTGGTTCATTAGCCAATTTTTCAAAAGGCGAAGCGGCTAGCTTCGCCTTTTTTTGTGGATTTTTCCCCTACTCAATACTTAGCCCTACCCAGGTTCGGCCTGAAGCCATGTCAATTCACCTGCCGTTTGAGCGTGGCGATGAAGTAAAGTGTCCCACCTTTGAATTTTTCGATGGTTTCGGTAGAGACCAGCTCCCAGCCTTCAGCCCCCCATAGGTTGAGATTATCTTTCACTTCGTCTGGGTTGAATTTCACTTCGCTCTGCACAGGGAAACGAAGCACTTGGTACTCCCATCTGGGAGCAGAGGTCGGGGTGGGGGATGCGGTGTCGCTCATGGTACGGTTACGGTTGGCTCTGGGCTAGGATAGCTTTGGCCTCGCGGACGTAGGTTTCGATATCTGCCGCCTGTAGGATGCCGGATACGATCACGGCGCGGTGGGCTCCGGCGGCTATCACATCGTGGAGGTTTTCTTTTTTGATCCCGCCTATGCAGAATATCGGCATATCGGTGTGCTCTTGGTGCACGGTCTGGATCTCGGTGGTGCCGATGGGTGTGTAGGTGGGCTTGGTCGGTGTGGCGAATAGTGGGCCAAAGCCGATGCAATCCGTACGCGGATCGGCGGCTGCTGCGGCAGCCTGCTCGACACTGTGGGTCGAGCGGCCGACTAGCATCTCGTCGCCCACGATGGCGCGCACCTCGTCCATGGACAGATCGTCCTGACCGACGTGGATGCCATCGGAGCCGATGCTGGCTGCGACTTGCGCGTAGTCATTGATGAAAAAGGGTACCCCGCCATCGCGACAGATGGGTAGTAGCTCCCGGCCCCAGGCCTCGATATCCTGCTCGGTGTGGTCTTTGGCACGGAGCTGGATGACATCGATGCCGCCAGCGATCATCTGCTGTGTCGCAGAGGCTAGTTGGTCGGGCTGGGCATAGCCGAGATCGACGATGCCATAGAGCTGTGCTGGGAAGAGAGTGCTCCTCATAGATCTAGATCTTAGCTCCAGGTGATCTCAGTTTTCACTGAGCGGGCGAGAAAGCACTCGTGGTGAGCTTTCTCATGGAGGCTGGCGATTACTGCCTCGCTAGGCACTTTGTCTCCAGAAAAGACAATCTGTGGCTGCATCTCGATTTTGGCCAGCCAGGGCTTGCCATCGTCGGCTTTGGCCAGGTGGCCTACGGCCTCGTCGGTGTAGCTATCGACGGTGTAGCCGCTCATCGATGCGATAGCGAGAAAAGTGAGCATGTGGCAGCTGGCGAGAGCTGCGGTGAAGGCTTCCTCGGGGTCGGCACAATCCGCATCGCCCAAGTAGTCGGGCGCAGCGCTGACTCGTAGGGACTGGCTGCTGCGCGGGAATGCCCACTCATGCTGGCGGGGGTATTCTTTGTAGCCGAATCCGGATTCTCCACGCTGCCAAGATAAAGTCGCTCGATGTTCACTCATAGTGATCAATCCCTGCGGCCAAACGCTGGCTGATGCAACTGCAGATCTCTACAAACGGGCTTGTCCTTTGTAGCGCGTAAAGCCTTGTGAATGATCGACTATAGCGATGTGAAAATGGAACATGCAATCATCGAAACTACAGCAGAAGAAATCAGCACAGAAAGGGGGCCAGCAGCACCTCTGAGGCTGAAAAACGAAGGTCTAGCGGCTATCCTCAGTCTACTGATGCCGGGTGTCGGACATTTCTACATCGGTAAGTGGGGCTGGGGTGCATTTTGGATCATTCTGACGGTGGGTTTTCAGGTCGGCTCCGGCGGCACCTTAGGATTCATCATGCACATCTTGGCTGCGATCCAGGCCTATAAAAAGGCCGAGGCGACCAATGACGAGCGCCTGGCGTTGGGCGCTGCCGGGTAGAGCCACCCCACCGTAGCGGAACTCCCCAGAGTTCCGCTCAATCCATCTGTGCGCTCGACTTTTTGGGCTCTATCGGTAGCATCTTTAAAGTATGCTACTCGTCATCAAACTACTGGTCTCGGCTGGACTGATCTATCTCGTGAATGAGATCGTGGTGGTCCGTAGCAAGCCGCTAATGGGCAGCCTGATTGCTTCGCTGCCGTTGGTATCGCTGATCACGTTTTTCTGGATCTACTTCGATCTGAAGGGCGAACCTCAGGCGCAGGTGGAGAAGCTCGCATCGCACTCCACGGGTGTGTTTTGGTTTGTACTGCCCAGTCTGCCGATGTTTCTCGTCTTTCCGATGCTGCTGAAAAAAGGGCTATCCTTTTGGCTGTCGATAGGCATCTGCTGTGTGATGACGATGCTGCTCTACGCGCTGATGGTCGTGGTATTAAAGCGATTTGGCATCAGCCTCTAGCCCGCATTTCCAGCCTCGGCGATCTAGGGCAGCATGCGAAAGCGGCTGGTGCTATATCGGCTTGCTCCCGTCTTTCTGAAAGGAGGCTTCGCTCCTGGTGGTAGATTGCCGCCGACATTGCGAAAGATCGTGCCGGTGCGCTCGCCGAGTTGGCTGCTGGCTGGCACTGTCTGGTGGATGGGGCGAAAGATCCTGGGGCGTGGCTTTGAGGTATCGTAGGGCAGGGGGGGGGCTGCTCCGGCGATCGGCGTAGCCTGTGCGATCGGTGGTAGAATAGTCTGCTGTGGTAGGGGCTCGAGACGCTGTGCCTGGGCGATCGGTTCCTCGCCTGGTGGTGGTGGCATCGGCGGGAGCTGGGGCTGCGGTGTGATCGTGGCAGAGCTGGCGTCTGCGATCATGACTGGCTCTGCGACTGGTGGCGGCGCACTCTGTCTGGGATCGGGCACCACGGGTGGTGCTGGTTTATTCCACTGACTGGGCGGGATAGACATGCCAGCCATCAGCTCGGGCTGCACCTCCGTCGGGATCTCTGGGACGGTGCCGAAGTATTCGGGTTTCCCCTTTGTGCGTTTGGCGTTAGCTTTGATACCGGCGAGCATCTTCTTCACATGCCACTTGCCACTGTATCTGACCGCATTCTCGAGGATGCGCTCGCTCTCCTCATACGAGCCGTATTTGGTGATGATGATGTCGCACCAGCGCATACCCCAGGTATTCATCATCTTTTTTGATGGGAAATAGATGTCGATCAGGCCTTTGCCGACTAGTCCGCTACCGTAGTCGTCGACGACGAAGTGGCGATTCACCCCGCGAATGCGAAACTCGGTGCCAACTGGGAGATGGGACCAGTCGGATGCGGCTGAGTTGTATTTCTGCTCGAATCTGAGCTGGGTGCCGATAGCCGTCTTTCGGCCCCACTCGATGTGGTCCGACTCGCTGTGCGTGTAGGCTGTCATGCGCACTCGCGTGCTGCGTGGTACATACTCATAGGCGAGCACGACTCCTCCTAGGATAGAGTAGCAGAGCCAGCCGATAACGAGGCGATATGCGAAGAGAGCGGGCATGTGATGGATCTCATCACAAAGATATTGTCAATTATCATATTTTCAATAAATATTATAATTTATAAGAAGTCTTTAATCCCTGCCTATTGAGGGGCGTCGTTCGGCGAGGTTGTTGGAGCTAGTTTGGCTCTTATTTCATCTGCTACCGCGCTCATTTCATGTTTTAGGCGCTCGTAGGAGATGCCTAGCCATGGTGTGGATGTGTCGGCATTGGTGATAAACAGCATGGGCACATTGTTGCCAGCCTGCTGGCGCAAGCTGCGAGCGCTTGCAGGGATTTGTTTATACTCGGTAAAAGCATCGACATAGATGAACACAGCGTGATCGCCGAGGGTCTCCCATGCTGCCGAACTGGCAGCCACGCAGGGGCGTCATCGGGAGTCGGGATCGTAGAGGTGAAAGATGAGCGCTTTGGATGCCTCAGCGGCTTTAGCTTTGGCCGTCTCGAGCTGGGCTATGCGGTACGCCTCTTTCGGCACGCTGGTCACAGGTTTGTCATCGGCGCAGAGTAGAAAGCTGGGCAGGATGAGTAAGACGATAGTGAGACAGCGGTAACTCATAGACTGGTCGTATAACGCATGAGCGAGGCAGATGTTTAGCCCGCATTTCTGAGTACGCACTGCCCAAAGACAAATCGAGCGCAACACAGGCAGAATCTACCACAGCAAGTCGTAGTAGTTTTTGTATGAAAAATGCGGGTTAGGGTCTCGGCATGTCGAATCGATCGCTGGTGCGGCAGTAGCTCGCCGGCACCTCCATCCTGCCGATAGGGGAGTAGTGCTCTCTCTGTACGAGGAGCGTCTCGGGATCTAGGATACCGTCTGCGACATAGAGATGCTGGATCAGGCCGATGATCAGTCGGTTCTGGCCGATCGAGAGAGTGCTGTGCTCGGTGCACTCGATCGCTACTGGGGCGCTGGCGATGCGGGGCACGGCTATGGTCTGGCTAGGTGTGGTCTGGAGATTGGCCAGAGCTAGTTCACTTTCACCAGCGGGTAGATCAGAGGCGCAGACATTCATGGCCTGTGCGTGATCCGCATCGACCAAGTGTACGACGAACTCGCCGCTGCGGCGGATATTGCGAGCGGTGTCTTTGGGCACTCCGGGTTCTTTATCGCCGGGAGCGAAACCAACGATGGGAGGCGAGGCTCCAAGTAGATTGAAGAAACTGAATGGGGCTGCATTTACGGAACCGTCATCGTTCAGCGTGGTCACCCAGGCTATCGGCCGCGGCACGATCACTCCGGCTAGCAGCTTGTAGCCGGCGTCTTCATACTCTCCTAATACATCGAACTCCATGGTAGATAGATAATCTGAAGATTATTTCTTTAAAATTACTTGAAAAAGATTTTTTCTCGCGTTAAGTGCGGCCCTCCATCAGAATGGAGACCTGCTGAAAGGCAGAAGACTAATATAAAAGTTAGTGATAAGTCCACAAAGGATACTGTGACATGGCTTCGAACATCAAAGAACTCAGAGAACTGAGCGGCGAGGAACTTGCAACTCGCCGTCGCGACCTCAAAGAAGAACTACTCAACCTTCGCGTTCAGAAGGAAAGTGGTCAGATCGAGAATCCTGCTCGTATCAAATCAGCTCGTCGCGAGATTGCTCGCATCGAGACTCTTCTCACCGAAAAGCGTGCCAAAGCTACCGCAGCATAATTTACGGCACTTAGGGAAAGCAAAACCAATTTTAATTGATCGATGAGCGATTCAGTAACTGAAAAGAAGCCCGGGCTACGAAAGACACGTGTCGGTGTAGTGACGTCTGATAAGGCAGATAAGACAATCACAGTCGAGGTGATGCGCCGCGTGCCACACCCAAGGTTCAGGAAGATTGTGAAGAAGACGACTAAGCTCTATGCTCACGATGAGAAGAGTGAGGCAGTTGTGGGTGATCGCGTATTGATCGAAGAGACGAAGCCGATCAGCAAGAGTAAGTGCTGGGTTCTTAAGGAGGTGCTTTCTCACTAATTTACTTTTGGTCAGTTAGATGGGTTCGCTATTCTTGAGCGCAGCGAGTCATCGATCGGGCCGAGTTTTAATTGAAACTTTCAACCGCGTAATTTCGAAGTTATGATCCAGATGGAATCCAAAGTCCAGGTGGCGGACAACACCGGTGCTCGCGTAGCGAAGATGATCGGTGTGATCGGCAAGCGGACTAAGCAGGCAGGAGTAGGCGATATCATCACTGCTCACATCAGGGAGTCGATCCCGACTGCGAATGTGAAGAAGGGTGAGGTCGTTCGTGCAGTAGTCGTCAGGACGGCTGCTCCGATCCGCCGTAGCGATGGTTCTGTGCTTCGTTTCGACAGCAACGCTATCGTGATCATTGATAAGGATAAGAATCCTCGTGGCACTCGTATCTTCGGGCCTGTGGCTCGTGAGCTGCGTGAGCAGAACTTTATGAAGATCGTCTCTCTGGCACCTGAGGTGCTCTAAGGCGAACGGATCGATTTTATTGAATTCAGACTGATACTGCAAATGGCTAAGGCAATCAAAACTCACGTAAAGAAGGGCGACGATGTGGTCGTGATTTCTGGAAACCACAAAGGTGAGAAGGGGCGCATCCTTCAGGTGCTACCTGAGAAGGGTCACGTCATCGTAGAAGGTGTGCGCATGATCAAAAGGCACACCAAGCCAAACCAGTTGAATCCCGAGGGTGGTATCATCGAGCGCGAGGGTCCCATTCATATCTCCAACGTGAAGCTTGCGTAAACGCAGCTAGAACTATCAATTTTTACCAGTAGAGGCACCAGATCATGGAACTAACAATGCTAAACCGCTACAAGGAACAAGTCGTTCCTGCACTTCAGGAGAAGTTTCAGTACCCTAATGTGCACATGATTCCACGTATCGAGAAGATCGTGTTGAATAGCAGCTTCGGTCGCGATGACGATCGTAAGGGTTCTCTGGAGGCGACTATCGAGGATCTGGGCAAGATCACTGGTCAGCGTCCTGTTGCTACCAAGTCAAAGCTGGCTATCTCTAACTTTAAGCTGCGCGAAGGTGATGTGATCGGTGCGAAGGTCACTATGCGTAGTCGCCAGATGTGGGAATTTCTAGATCGCTTCATCAATGTGGCGTCACCTACCATTCGTGACTTCCGTGGTCTTTCATTCAAGTCATTCGATGGTCGCGGTAACTACACCTGTGGTATTTCGGATCACACAATTTTCCCTGAGATCGAGCTCGATAAGGTCAAGAAGCAAGTGGGCTTCGACTTCACGATCGTGACGACAGCTCAGACTGACGAAGAGGCTCGCGAGCTGCTTACCTTGATTGGTATGCCTTTCCGCAAGCAGGAGAAGAAAGAGGAGGCACCGGCTGCTGCGTAGTGGTCTTGAGTGTATTGAATTTTTATTAACTGACAAACTTACCTAGAAAGAATCACAGATGGCAGTCGTAAGCGATCCCATTTCAGATTTCCTTACTCGGATGAAGAACGCGACACGCGCGGAGCTCGAGGAGTTCACCGCGCCGCATTCCAAGATCAAGGAGCAAATTGCCCGTATCCTTAAGGAAGAGGGTTTCCTTTGGTCATACGAGGTGAAGCAGTGCGAGGAGAGTGGTTTTAAGGTGATATCCGCCAAGCCGCGTTATACCGACAGGACTCCTGCTTTGACTGATCTCAAGCGTGTCAGTCGTCCGGGTCTTCGTCACTATGTGGGCTGCCAGGAGATACCAAAGGTTCTCGGTGGTATGGGTGTTGCTATTCTATCAACTCCTCAGGGGGTGATGGCTGGGCACACGGCTCGTAAGAAGAATATCGGAGGTGAGTTGCTCGCACTTGTCTGGTAATTAGTCATTCATTAACCAATTACTGATTTAGAAGGAATAGAACCATGTCACGTGTAGGAAAGAAGCCAATTAGCGTGCCTGATAAGGTCGAGGTGAAGGTCGATGGAAACGATATCACTGTAAAAGGACCTAAGGGTGAGTTGTCTTGGGCGAAGCCCACCGGTATCGAAGTGAGCCATGAGGATGGTCAATTGACTTTCTCTTCTGAGCCAACTCGCGATAAGACATTGAAGGCTATGTTTGGCACCAGTCGTGCGCTCGTGGCTAACATGATCGAGGGTGTTAACGATGGTTTCGTCAAGGAGCTAGAGATTCTGGGTGTTGGTTTTCGTGCCAAGGTTCAGGGGAGTGCGCTTGATTTGAATCTCGGTTTTTCACACCCAGTTCTTCACCCTATCCCAGAGGGTTTGACTGTGACGGTGACTGATAATACCAAGATCAAAGTGGAGGGTATCGACAAGCAGTTGGTAGGTCAGTTTGCATCTGATGTGCGCGACTACTACCCACCAGAGCCTTACAAGGGTAAGGGTATTCGCTACAAGGGCGAGCACGTCCGCCGTAAGCAGGGTAAGAGCGTCAAGTAGCCTCTGTTTATATTCATTAATTTTTTACCGATTTACTATAGGTCACTACCATGAGTCACTTAGATCGCAAAGCTGCTAGAGCAAAAGTAAGACGCCGTATCCGTAAGAAGATCGCGGGTACTGCTGAGCGTCCACGCTTGGCTGTGCACTTCTCCAACGCAAATGTCTACGCTCAGCTTATCGATGATGATAAGGGAGTCACTATCGCCTCTGCATCGACTCTCGATAAGGCAGTGGGTAAGAAGGGTGCAAGTGTCGAGTCTGCTACTAAGGTAGGCGAGGTGGTAGCCGAGCGTGCCAAGGAAGCTAAGATTGAGACTGTTGTCTTTGATCGAGGCGGTTATCAGTATCACGGTAAAGTGAAGGCACTGGCCGATGCGGCCCGCGACGCCGGTTTGAAATTCTAAAGTTTTTAACGTCCCAGCATTACTAAAGTAAACACTAACTATGAGCGACGAGAACCAAAAAGAGGCTGATAAGCCTAAAGAGGACGCCAAAACTGAGGCTCCGGTCCAGCAGTCATCTGCCCCTGCAGGCGGTGGCGATAGAGACCATCGTGGTGGCGGTCCTGGCTCACGCAAACTAGATCGTGCCCGTTCTATCCTAGGCGAAGGCCGTGGTGACCGCGAGGAAGAGGAGGACATCTTCGAAAAGGTAGTCTTCATCAACCGATGCGCGAAGGTAGTGAAAGGTGGTCGTCGATTCAGCTTCAGTGCCCTAGTCGTTACAGGTGACAAAGAGGGTAAGGTGGGCTTCGGCTTCGGTAAGGCTTTGGAGGTGTCTGAGTGCATCAAGAAAGCAAGCGAGGCTTCTCGTAAGAACATGCTGCCAGTCAATATCGGTCCTAACACCATTCCTCATCCAGTGATCGGGCGCCATGGTGGTGGTCGTGTGCTGCTACAGCCTGCGTCTCCAGGAACTGGTCTGATCGCTGGTGGTGGTGTGCGTGCGGTTGTCGAGGCTGCTGGTATCAAAGATGTCCTGGCTAAGTCCATGGGATCGAACAATCACGCTAACGTGGTGAAGGCGACTCTCGACGCGCTACACCAGCTACGCACCAAAGAGGAGATCTACTCCGCGCGTGGTAAGAAAGTCGAATCCAAGAAAGCTCTCTAAGTGGTTGTGAGCTATCATACTAATAATTTTTTGAACTAGAGAAATGAGACTGCACGACGTAAAACCAAATCCTGGAGCCAAGCATCGCAAGCGTCGCGTTGGCAATGGTGAGAGCTCAGGCTTGGGCAAGACTTGTGGTAAAGGTCACAAGGGTCAGAAGTCACGTTCAGGTGCTTCTATCCGTCCAAACTTCGAAGGTGGTCAGATGCCTATCTTCCGTCGTTTGCCTAAGAAGGGTTTCAACAACGCTCAGTTCAAGACTCAGTTTGCTCTCGTCAATCTCTGCGATCTCGAGGCTAAATTCGAGGCAGGCGATACGGTGAACGAGGAGACGCTTCGTAGCTGTGGTCTCGTGCAGGGCATCTACGATTCCATCAAGGTGCTCGGTAATGGTGAGCTTTCTAAGAAGTTGACTGTAGAGGTCGGCAAAGTGAGCGGCACCGCTCGCGAGGCGATCGAAAAGGCTGGTGGTTCTGTCACTGAGACATTGCGCCAGGCTGATTCCAAGTAGGGAGTATTACAAGGGGGCTGGAGTTTGGGGTTAGACCCTATTCAGCCCAGATTGTACCCTATTGAATCAAAATTGTACCCTATTCAAATTCAGATTTTTTTCTCACTGACTTCATTCTAAACTAGGCTACCGACCATGATTTCTGCCTTTACCAACACCCTGAAGATCCCTGAGCTTAGGACCCGGATTTTCTTTACTCTGTTGATGGTAGTCGTAGTCCGCCTAGGTGCGGTAGTCACGCTGCCAGGAGTCAATGCTAACGTGCTACAGCAGTGGATCCAAGAGATCACTGATAGCTCACAAAGTCGAGGCGAGGCTGCTGTTCTTGCCCTTTTAAACGTTTTTAGTGGAGGTGGCCTGCAGAATGCGGCGCTTTTTGCGTTGGGTATCATGCCCTACATCAGCGCATCGATCATGATGCAGTTGATGACAGCCGTTGTTCCACAGTTGGGCAAGCTGGCTCGTGAGGATGGTGGTCGCCAGAAGATCAGTCTTTACACCCGCTACGTCACCATTTTGCTCTGTGTGGTGCAGGGTTGGATGCTGGCCAAGTCGCTGGTGAATCCGCAAGCGAACCCTTACCTGCGTGAGATAGCGCAAGATTCGTCCCTGCAACTGGTGCCGAATCCATCGCTGTGGTTCATTATCTCGACTGTTATAATCATCACTGGCGGCACAATGTTGCTGATGTGGATCGGTGAGCAGATCACCGACCGAGGGATCGGTAATGGTGTGTCGATCATCATTACAGTGAACATTATCTTTGCCCTTCCTGGTGCGCTTTACCAGGTCTACCAGACTTACGTAGCAGGCGCTGGTGACGATCCGCTCAAGCCGTTTGTGCTGGTCGCCTTGATAGCCTTCCTGTTCCTGGTGGTGGCCGCGGTCATCTCTATTACCCAAGCTCAGAGGAAAGTGCCTGTGAGCTACGCCAAGCAGATGCGTGGTGGTAAGATGATGGGTGCGCAGAAACAGACTCTGCCTCTGAAAGTGAACTACGCTGGTGTGATGCCGATCATCTTCGCTCAGGCGATCATGATGTTCCCATCGCAGATCATTGGTTGGGCGATGCCTAACAACCCAACGGCACAGAATATCGCTATGATTCTTGGTGGCGGTGGTTCCGGGGTGTGGATGTGGGTTTATTACCTGATCACTGGTTTGATGATTTTCTTCTTCAGCTACTTCTGGGTGGCGACTATGTTCCAGCCCAACCAGATCGCTGAAGATCTCAAGAAAAACGGTGGTTACATCCCAGGTGTTCGTCCGGGTAATGCGACTGCTGAGTTCCTCGACCGCACTATGAGTCGTCTGACTTTCGCGGGTGCGATCTTCTTGACTATCGTAGCGATTTTGCCAATGGCACTGACCCGTTTTCTACAGGTGCCTCCTACTGCGGCGCAGTTCTTTGGTGGCACAGGTCTACTGATTATGGTCGGTGTGTTGCTCGACATCATGCGCCAAGTAGAGACTCACCTCATCCAGCGTCACTACGATGGCTTCCTACGCAAAGGCCGCATTAAGGGTCGCTTTGATCGGAGTTCTCAGCAGGGTTCTGCAGCTTCCGAGTCCAAAGTATTGTGGCTGTTGGTAGCGGTGTCTATCCTGGTGATCGCAGCGATCGTCTACTACATGATCCGCACTGGCGGTAGCTTCTAGTAATCTCGGTGGTTCGCTAGTGGAGCGAGTGCCATCTGGGAGTTGGTTGGTTCACGACAGATTTCACGATGGCAAAGAGAAAGAACAGGATACACCTGCGCTCAGGTGCTGAGCTAGATCATCTTCGAGAGGCGGGGCACATCGCTGCAGAGATTCTGCGCGAGACATGCGGACTCGCTAAGGTGGGTGCGACTACAGGTGAGATCGATCGTGCGGCAGCAGATCTCATCAAGAAGCGAGGCTGTATCAGTGCGTTTCTGAATTACCGAGGGTTTCCTGGGCATATCTGTATATCGGTGAACGAGGAAGTCGTCCACGGTATCGGTTCCGACCGCGTGTTGGAGGATAAAGATATCGTGAAGATCGATGTCGGTATACGCACACCAGCAGGCTGGATCGGAGATAATGCCAAGACAGTGGCAGTCGGCAGCTACACACCTGAGTCTGAGCAGCTGATGAAGGTGACTGAGCAGTCTCTTTACGAGGCGATCAGCCATGCACTGCCCAACAATCGTCTCTCTCAGATCTGTGGAGCGGTAGAGCCCTACGTGGCAGACTATGGTTACACCGTGGTGAAGCAATTGGTCGGCCACGGTGTCGGCAAAGAGCTTCACGAAGAGCCTCAGGTGCCCAACTACTGGAACCCAAGGGAGATGAAGCGCATCGATAATCCGCGTCTAAAGCCAGGTATGGTCCTGGCGATCGAGCCGATGGTTAACGAAGGCGTCGAAGAAGTCGACATCCTCGACGATGATTGGACGGTAGTCACAGGAGACCGCAAGCTATCTTCCCACTTCGAGCACACCGTGCTGATCACCGATGGTGAGCCTGAGATCCTGACTCCACGAGAGCGGACATTTGCGGCTGAGTAGTGGTTGCTGGGGCTTTGCAATAGGACCTATAGGGCCAATATGCCCTATAGGATTTAGCTTAAGACACGCCTAGCCGTCTCTGCATCGTTCAAGATCTGCTGTTTGAGAGCATCAAAGCTATCGAATTTCTCTTCGCCTCTCAGAAATTCGACGAACTCGACTTCCATTTCTTGGCCGTAGATCTCAGACTGAAAGTCGAAGAGGTGCACCTCGAGGAGGAGCTCGGCGTCTCCACCAGTCACTGTGGGACGATAGCCTAGATTGGCCACGCCGGGTTTGGAGATCTCGGTGTCGCCCAGATAGGCGCGGACTGCATAGACACCTGTGGGTGGTAGCTGTTCGCAGTGGGTGTCTAGATTGGCGGTGGGAAAGCCGATAGTGCGGCCTTTTTGCATGCCTTTGATGACTGTGCCGGCGACTCGGTAGGTGCGGCCCAGTAGGTGGCTGGCTAACTCGAGATCGCCCTGCTCGATGGCTTGGCGGATCCTAGTGCTGCTGACCGTCTCGCCATCTAGCTGGTGAATCGGTGTCTCGTGAGTGCGGTAGCCGAGCTCATGCGCCAGACGCTGCAGTAGTTCGAGATCGCCACTGCGTTTGTGGCCAAATTGAAAGCCCTCGCCGACTGCGATGCTGTCTACCGTGGCAGCCTCGCAGAGCTGGCGAATAAATGTCTCGCCGCTGAGTTGGGAAAAATCTCGATCGAATGGTATGGCGAGCACATGCTCGATACCGAGTAAGCGATCGAGTAGGCGGGCTTTTTGCTCGATCGTCGTCAGTAGCTGAGGGGTGTGCTCTGGCGAGAGGATGGTGGCAGGGTGGGGGTCAAAGGTGACCACCAGCACCGTGCCGCCATTGTTTTTCGCGGACTCTAGCGAGCGTGACATGACTGCCTGATGGCCTAGATGTACGCCATCGAATACCCCCAGAGCTAGGTGCAAAGGACCTGGCAGCTGGCTGATATCGGATATCTGGCGATGAATGCTCATCAAGCAGTGGTAAGAGAGCGGTAGGGCTATGCGCCGCGGATTTTGGAGACCTCAGGCAGAGTCAGCATCTTTTTCACGATGTCTTCTCGGTCGCCGTGCTTTAGCTCGTCGAAGGTCACGGCACGCTCCAGATCGAAGCGGCCGGATTTGGTCCGGCGCAGGGCACTGAGGTGGGCGCCGCAGCCGAGCTCTTGACCGATGTCGTGAGCGTAGGTGCGGACGTAAAAGCCCTTGGTGCAGCGTACGGTGAAATCGATCTCTGGCACCTCCACACGATCGATGCGGTGGCTGTAGACGTGGACAAAGCGAGGGTCGCGTTTCACTTCTTTGCCCTGTCTGGCTAGCTTGTAGAGAGGCACGCCGTCTTTTTTGATCGCGGAGACCATCGGCGGAGTCTGGTAGAAATCGCCGTGAAACTTTTTGAAAGCAGCCTGGATGGCCGCATCGTCGAGATCGCTTGGGATTTCTTTTTCTTCGTCCACTTCGCCTTCGGCATCTTGAGTGTTGGTGGTCTGCCCTAGGGTCATGGTGCCGATGTACTCTTTGTCCTCAGACATGAGCAGGTCGGATAGTTTCGTGGCCTTGCCGACTACGAGGATGAGTAGGCCAGTGGCCATAGGGTCCAGGGTGCCGCAGTGGCCTATCTTCTTCATATTGAGAGAGCGGCGAGCTACGGCCACGACATCGTGAGACGTCATATCCTGGCCTTTATCGATCAATAGTACTCCGTCGATGGATTCTTGATTCATGCTGAAAAAGTATCGGTTCCCTCTGCGCTCCGTGGCACAGCGGGCGGCAAAGGTATCGCGCCGCTGTATTCCTGCAAATGCTGATTGCTCTCAGCCGAAATCCCGATCTAGTAGCCAAAAATCATCACTATGGAAGCAGTAGGCACAAATGTAGCGAAGTGGGGCGAGGGTCCCGTATGGTGGCAGGATCGTCTGTATTACGTCGACATCGAGGGGCATCGTGTCTGCAGCTACGATCCGGCTACGGGCGAGGAGACCGCCTGCGAGATCGGAGAGCGAGTCGGATTCGTCGTACCTAGAGCTGGTGGCGGCTTTGTGATAGGGGGCGATACTGGGCTACACTTCCTAGACATCGCTACGGGTGAAAAGACGGCTATCGCAGACCCAGAGCCAGATAAGAAGCCGGATAACCGCTTCAATGACGGCAAGTGTGACCCTGCAGGACGCCTCTGGGCAGGGACTATCAGTACGGTAAAAAAAGAAGGGGATGCGGCGCTTTACTGCCTAGCCACGGACTTGGAGCTATCGCTAAAATACCCGAATGTGACCAACTCCAATGGGCTTTGCTGGAATGGCGAGCACACGGTTTTTTACTACATCGACACGCCTTCGAAGAAGATCCGCGCCTTTGATTACGATAAGGAGACTGGCGAGATCTCTAATGAGCGGGTGGCTTATGACACGGCTGATCTCGAGGGATCTCCTGATGGGATGACCATCGATCGGGATGATCAGCTGTGGGTGGCGTTTTGCCGAGGTGGCTGTGTGCGCCAGATCGATCCAGAGGCAGGGAAAGTGACTGCAGAATTGGCTTTGCCGGTATCAGGCGTGACATCTTGCGCCTTTGGCGGCAGCGATCTGGCTACCCTATATATCACCACCGGTCAATTTGCCAACGTGGATGAGCCGCTGGCAGGTCGAGTGTTTGCCGTGCAGCCTGGGGCACAGGGCGTACCCGCAGATAGTTTTGCTGGCTAGATGGGCTGCTTGGCTATGCCAGGCTCGTCTTTTCGATCCGCATTGGGCTGCGCCACGCGATCACTGATAGACGATTGAGTGCTCCAGGGCGCAGGTAGAGTGAGAGAGGTGTGTCTCTCATCACCAGACGCAGTTCGCGCATATCGTAGCGGACTTGGAGATACTTGGCCAGCTCGGTTATGTCGTTGTCACGTAGGCCTTTGAGCATGTAAATTTCGCCCTCCATGGGGCCTTCAGGGACGATCACGCCCTCGCGGAGCAGTCGTGCCGTAGCTTCCACCCCTCCCATAGAATCGGGGATCACGTGTGCTACACCCAGACTCGCGAGTGTGGCGGACATTCGTTCCACGCTTTTGGCGTTTGCTAGGTTTTTAGCAGAAGTACTCCTTTGGCGAAGCCCGCTGATGGATGGAATAGCGACAGCGGCAATGATTCCGATGACAGCGACTACGACTATCATCTCGACCAGGCTGAATGCCTTCAGTTTTGTGTTGGTTTGGTTCATCGGTGAAGATGTGAGAGGGTTGTAATTTTTATAAATATAAGAACAATATAGTTTGAATCAACTAAATATTAATAATATGTTTTAAAAAATTTGAAAAAAATTGTATCCATCCTAATCAGCGTTTTAGCCGCGGTATCCTTTGTGATGCCTGTGGGCTCGGCTGACATGGCTAGTGGTCAGATCCGCTTTGTTCATCACAATGAATCAATGGGCCTGTCCTCTAATGAGGTACATGACATCCTGCAGTGTCGCACAGCGGGATTGGTCTGGATGGCCACTTCGAGGGGGCTGAACCAATTTGACGTGCACAATAACCGTACCCACCGGCACGATCCCTCCAATCCGCTTTCTCTTAGCTCGGATCGGCTCACTTGTTTGGCCCTAGGGCTCGATGGGGCTATCTGGGTAGGTACTGCCGACCAAGGGTTGAATCGATTTGATCAGCATACCGAGACAGTGATCCGCCTGGTGCCCAATGAGCATAACATCGGGGGATACGATGCATCGAAGCTGAATAGTCCGAGTATAACGGCGCTGGCGAATGCAAATGACTCGCAGCTATGGGTGGGGACCAAGCGAGGGCTAGCTGTCCTCGACATGCAGAATAAGACTATTGCGCGGGTGAAAGGGCCTTTAGGAAAGGAGCGGATCTCTTCAATCACGACCTTTGGTGATGGTGATGTGTGGGTCGGTACGGCGAAAGGGCGGGTGTTTCGATGGGACGCAGCGATTTCTGAGTTCGAGGATGTGTGCCGGCTCGATGCACCGATCACAGCTGTCTGCCGCGATGATGATCAGGATGGTGTCTGGGTGGGGACAGAGGGTTCGGGGCTATTTCGCTTGGATAGTCAGGGGACGCCTACGAAAAGTAATCTGAAGGTGCAAAACGTCACTGAGATACTGGTGGATGAGAATGGAATCTTTTGGGTGGGCAGTACTCAGGGGTTGATCAAGTTCAATGTAGCTGCGGGCGCTCAAAGCACTTACCGCTCGATACGTGGAGAGACTCACAGTCTGAGTAATGACCATGTGTCGGCTGCTTTCCAAGATAAGCAGCGCCAGATGATCTGGATCGCTACCAAGGGTGGCGGCACCAGTCGATTCAGCCTCGATGATTACTATTTCCCTCTCGTGAAAGATGGAGTCAATGATGTGGAGCTGCCCAATCCATCGATAGCATCGATGACGCCTCACAAGGATGGGAAAAGTGTCTGGATGGGCACGGAGCGAGGCGTGTTTCGCTGGTCTGTGGCTGGTAGGCGGCCCGAGACGGAGCTGCCTGGGCTGGATGAGTTGAGTGAGTCGTATGCGATTTCTCTGCTGGAAGACTCAAAGGGGACTCTCTGGGTGGGGACAAAAGGCGCTGGTCTATATGCGAGAGATCCGGATGGGACGGTAGTGCGATATGCGAACCAGAATGGTGTGGGGACCATCGGGCACAACTACATCAACAGTATAGTCGAGGGCGCTACAGGCTCTATCTGGGTCGGTACGTATGGAGGCGGTGTCTATCGTTACTCAGAGGCTGATAAGGAGTTCAAATCGGTCCCGACAAAAAACAATGTGGAAGTGGAATTTATTAATGACTTTCACTTTGATGAGGAGGGCAAGAAACTGTGGATAGCCTCGGATGAGGGTATCTATGTGTGGTCTGAGGAGAATGGTGAGATCGAGTCGGCTAGGAACTTTATCCCAAATGAGATAGCCACGATGCTCAATGACATCACTTCCATCATTCGCATCGGGCGTTTTTTGTGGGTAGGAACGGATGACAAGGGCCTATGCCGTATTGATCTAGAGAGCGATTTTATGACCCATCTGCGCAAGGCTGCTTCAGATTTGCCAGAGGATCATATTGTGAACTTGTCTCAGGATAGCGATGGCTACCTGTGGGTAGCGACTAGTAGGCACCTCTCTCGTTTGGAGAATATACGCAAGGAGATCAAGTTTCGGAATTTCTTCGAGAAAGATGGTCTACAGCCAGGTGATTTCAGTAGAAACGCAGTGGCTACGGCTCGTGATAGCAATGGGGTAGAGTTGCTGTTGTTCGGGGGGAATGATGGATTTAATCCGATTAATCCGCAGAAGTTTCCTCAGCGGATTCAGACGCCGAGGCCGCTCATCACTGGTTTTGAGCATTTTGGTGTCCTAGTGAAACCCGGACCTGATCAGATACTCGAAAAGCCTATTGCTTCTACGTCTGAGCTGCGAATCCCATTCGATGATCGCAACCAGTTCGCCTTCAAGATGGGCAATCTCGACTATCGTTTTCCACGACAAGGTTACTTCCGCTATAAGATGGAAGGTCTCGATAAGGAGTGGAAACAAGCTGATGCTAGTTTGCGTGCTTCTTATCAGAGTATCCCAGTGGGTAACTATAACTTCATGGTGGAGAACTCGACCGATGGAGAGAAGTGGAATAAAACTATCGCTCAGCTCAGGGTGAAAATTATCCCGCCGTTTTACCAGACCTGGTGGTTTCGGATCATTTCGATACTGGCTTTGTTGATCTTGGTTTTCTGTATCGTCAGGACGATTTTTGCAAACCATATCAAAGCCATCGAAAGGCGGGAGGCCACGATCAGTGCCGAGCGAGATCGTGCCGAGGTCGCTCTAGCTAGGCAGCTGCAGCATGCGGTGCTGATCGAGAGGACTTCGCACGGCCTGCACCAGAGCAGTCGCGAGGATGAAATTTTTACGGCCCCGCTGAAAAACCTAGTCGATCACTTCGGGGTGGAGCAGGGCATCATCTACCGAGCTATCGAGGCGGAGGAAGAAGAGGCCGAGACTACTCTCAAGCAAATCACCAGTTATCATTCAGATGGTTCAGACTGTGATGTGAGCGTGCCGCTGCAGTATGACGATGCTGTGGTGACCCGTGCTCTAGGGTCGGAGACAGCGTTTATCGCATCGATATCGGACGAGCTCCGAGAGGTATTGGCGGAGCTCGAAGGTATAGATGAATTTTCTTCAGTGATCTTTTCGTCGACTCGATTTTTGGATCGGCCAAATGGGGTGATCCTGCTCTTGTCGCAGCGCCCAGAGGCCGAATGGCATGACGATGAGATCAAGCTGATCAATGCACTCTCGCCTCAATTTGGTATCTCGATTTCTCAGCTGAGCTTGGCGGAGAAAGAGCAGCACTACATGGAGCACCTCGAGGAGGCAAAACACCAGGCCGAGGTGGCAAATCGAGCCAAGAGTGACTTCTTGGCTAAGATGACCCATGAGCTGAGGACGCCGCTCAACTCAATCATCGGTTTCACCGAGATCGTCCAAGAGGATGAGTCGCTCACTCCGCGCCAGCGCGAGCTGATCGAGATCGTAAACAGCAGTGGTGATCACTTGCTCGATGTGATCAATGATATCCTAGACCTATCGAAGATCGAAGCCGGCAAGATCGAGAAAGTGGATGAAACCTTCGAGCTGACACCGCTGCTGAAGTCGGTCTACGACATGCTGAGCATGAAAGCCGATGCCAAGAACATTGGTTTTGAGTTTAGCGCGCTGTCGCCACTACCGGATCGAGTGTTCACCGATCGGAGTAAGGTGCGCCAGACTCTGCTCAACCTGATGGGTAATGCGATCAAGTTCACCGATAAAGGGGCGGTCACTCTATCGGTCAGTGCAGTGGTGATAGGCGAGCCATTCGAGGCCGAAGACGGCTCGCGACGCAAGCTTCGCTTGTCCTTCCAGATCCAAGATACGGGTAAAGGTATCTCAAAGGAGGACTTACCCAAGTTGTTTGAGAAATACGGTCAGACCGAGTCGGGGCTACGCTCATCCGAGGGAACCGGTCTCGGACTGCCGATCGCTCGTAGCTTCATCCAGCTGATGGGTGGTGATATCGATGTGCAGTCCGAGTATGGCAAAGGCACGACTTTTTACTTCTACATCGAGTGCGATGAGGTGGCACCAGATACAGTCGATGACAATGGCTCCAGCAGTCTGAGCGAGGATCAGGCGCAAAAGGTCAATGGTCTGGCTGCCCATCACGATCCTGTGAAGATCCTCATCGCCGAGGACATGCCCAACAACCGCCTGCTATTGAAGAAGATTTTGGGAAAAGCCGGCTTCGAGATGTGCGAGGCGCACAATGGTAAGGAAGCTGTCGAGAAATGTGCCGAGTGGCAGCCAGATCTGATCCTGATGGATGAGAATATGCCGGTGATGACGGGGACTGAGGCGACTCGTGAGATCAAAGGAGCTCATCCAGACGATGGTCCGATCATCGTTTCGCTCACGGCATATGCGCTGGAGCAGGCCAAGCAGGCTGCTCTAGAGGCAGGCTGCGCTGACTTCTTGGCCAAGCCATTCAAAGCTCACGAAATCTTCTCGTGCATTTCGCGTCATCTGGAGTTGGAGTATACTTTCTCAGATTCCTAGAGGAATGTAGCTCTGTAGTATGGCCGAATACCAATACGTCGACAGTGTCGGGACTATTTTTGATCTGACTGGATCTACCATGTCTATCCAGCCAGTCGAGACGATCGACTCAGGATCTGCCGAGCCCCGATCTGTGGAACTAGCCGCAGATGTGGTCGAGCGTCTGATTGAGCTTTTTCAGGCCGGCTTCAAGAATCGTACTTTTCGTGTCGAAAAGCGTACCCTCGAGTCTGCCCAGATTCGCTGTTTTCTCGAGGAAGAGCCCAAGACGGTCTACTTGGCACTGCGTAGCCCAGAGAAAAACAAGATCGAAGCTCTCCTGCAAGAAGTTCTGTAGATCGAGATTTTTTCTGATTTTCCTGCATAGGCGAAAAATCGCTTCGTCTATCGGCCGAACGCTCAGCGAATACACATCGCTGTTAGCTACTTGATATTATGAAAATTAGATTAACTCTCATCGCGATTGCGGTGCTGCTGTTTGGCAGTATTGCAGCTCCTAAAGCAGAAGCTCACTCCTACAAATCTCGGGTCATCAGTACCTGTGGCTACTGCAAAAAACACGTCTACGCCTACTACCGCCCGGTCAACTACAACGGCTGTGTGCGCTACACCTGGGTGCCAGCTTATCACAATACCTGTGCTCAGAGAGCCAGATACCAGAGCCATTCGAACTATTATGGCCCATACGCACCGTCGAACTACCACTACCGTCCGAGCTATTCCTACCGTCGTCCTGGTGTTTCGATCACGATCACTCGGTAAGCACTAAAAATTCACACAAGTTTCTAACCCTCATGGAGCCCTCGAAATCTCGAGGGCTTTTTGATGCCCACGCATCTCAAGTTCTTAAATTATGTTTATTTTATTAATAATAATAAGCATAAATTCAATTTTTCTCTTGTAAGATTTTTGAGATTTACGGTATCCTTCCGAAGTCGCGCAACGTGCGTGACTTATCACACACACGCACACACAAACTTATGAGAAATCTCCTCCTCATCCTAGCAGTCACAGCCATCTCGGCCAGTGGCCTCACTTCCACGACAGCTTTTGCGAGTTCCTGCCCTGGAGCCGTTTGCAAAAATTCGATTCCACGGACCTTCGCGCGTCCTATCAAAAAGAAGGTACGGACCTGTGTCGTCAATCGTTGCACTCGCACCCATCATGCCAAGGGCACATGCGGGCGCACTTATTCTTACCAGCGCACAGTCGTGACTTACCGAGATGTCTACTCAGATGGCTCGACTCGCACCTGGCAGCGCACCATCTAAAATTTCCGAACCACCTCCTTTGTGGCTTTCCTCTGAACCATTAAACATAACAAACCACACAAAAAACTATGAGAAACCTAATACTCTGCGCTGCAATCGCGATCGCTGGCCTCGTGTCAACTGCACAACCCGTCCAAGCAGGCCTCTGCAAGCCTAAGTGTCACAAAACCACTACTGAGCTTTGCCGCCGCTATTTCTGCGAGACTAAAAAGTGCTGCGGAAAGACTAAAGTCGTTCGCTACGTCGAAGTGACTTACCGCACTGTTGATTGCCACGGCAATTGCACGACTTGGACTAAGACTTACCGTCTGTAAGATCGGGTCTTGATTCTAGATTTGTTTAAGTAGAAAAGGCGGCCCATTTGGGTCGCCTTTTTTGATGGGGCGACGGAAGATAGTTAATTTTTCTTAACTCTTAGGTTTCCAAAATTATCAAATTATGGTAATTTTAATTAACATGAAAAACAGATCTCTCTCAATTCTCCTAGTGGCCTTCGGTCTCGTGCTTTCTGTCACTGCTGCCTCTGCTTCGCCTCATAATAAGTGCAACAAGCGGAAGCTGTTCGATTTCAAATCCAAATCCAGCGCTCAGGTCATCGAGACCCGCGAGTTCACTCGGACAGTCACCAAGTATGGCGACACACTGGTGATGCACTATGTGCAGACCACTTACAAGAGCGTCGACGACTGCGGTCGGGTCAAGATCTGGCGAGAAGTGAAAGAGCTGGATCAGAGCTCTCAGGGGAATCGGAAGCTGAAGAAGAACTTCGGTTGGCTCTAGCAAATCCGCCTGATTTTTTGATTGCCGGGCAATCGTTCTAGCTCTACCTCATAGGTGAAACCACACACACCTATGAGAAAGCTTTTGCCCGCCCTTGCTGCCATCACTCTTTTAGCTGCTTCGTCTGTCGATGCAGGTGAGTCGTTCAAGCGTCCTCTATTTAATTTCTGTAATCCATTTCAGCACGTCAAGTGTCTGGAGGTGAACAGCTTTCACACCGAGGAAGTGTGTCGTCGCTACTACTCACAGGCGGTCTGTGTGCACGGCGTCGTGCAGCACGTGCAGCTAGTCGAGGTCACTTACAAGACGACTGATAAGTGCGGCAAAGAGGTGGTCTGGAAGAAGACATTTCGCGCCTAGTCTTCGTGCTTTCGATAGCCGAGGATAAAGCCGACTAGGCACACGGCGCACATACCAGTGAGGATCGCCCAATAGGTGGGCCATCCCTCGCCGTTTTCGGCCACCGTATGGCTGTGGATGGCACCGACGACGGACATACCTACCACAGTGCCTAGTCCGCTGGTGAGCAGACCTAGTAGTGCTTGGCTCTGGGCTTTGATATCGGCGCCGACTCGGCGATCGAGAAAGACTCGGCCAGCCTCGAAGTAATAGGCCCAGCACACGCCGTGGAAAGCCACGCCGATGAGGATCATGATAGGCGAGTCCATCATGCCGCCAAAGATGTAGCAGGTGTAGCGGATGAGCCCGCAGCCGATCGCTGTGGCTAGTAGCCACTTGATCCGCCACTTCCGCAGTAGCCAGCCCATCGCTAGCATGGCTACGGCCTCGGTCATCTGGCCTACGGTCATACCGGCGGCTATCGATTTAAATCCTAGCTCTTTGAGGTGCAGATTGGTATGCGGGTAAAAGGCCGCCAGAGGGATCGAAAACAGGAATGAGGTGCCAAAGAAAACCAGCATGTTTCTCTGGCGGAAAAGTCGCAGCGCACCGAGGCCCAGCACGTCTTTCCAGTTTTTGGCCTGCCCGCTGGGTGGGGTGTGTGGTAGCATGAAACAGCAGGCTGCACCGAGCAGGCGAGCTACGATGGATAGTTTACCCACTTCGGGGGATTGATCCATAGCCAGCAGGCTCACGGTCCAGCCGGCAGCCATCCAGCCTAGCGTTCCCCACACGCGATATTTACCAAAGTCGCGGGCTGGATCATCCAGAGCTCTCAGAGTCACGGTATTCAGCAGCGACCAGGCAGGTGCGGTGCACAGCGAATTCAGACCCAGGAGCCAGAGGAATAGGGTGGCACTCTCTGCGCGAGCCAGAGTCTCGAAAGCTGCCCACAGAAAGATCGTGCCGCCGCCGACTAGGATGGCCAGCAGCTTCTCCGCAGCGATCACCTGGTCGGCTCGGGCCGCCACGAATAGGGGCGATAGCATGGCCGTGATCGGCAGTAGTAGAAAGGCCGTGGTGATGTGCTGACTCCAGCCCTGCTCGTCCAGTACGCCGGATAGCACCGGTACCCAGCATCCCGGGGCCGCTGCGAGTAAGAAGAAAGCAGGGCCTATCCAGAAGCGGCTGCCGCGCTGTGGTAGAGAGAGATTCAAGAGACGAGCCGCTAGTGTAGTGGCTATTTGCGTTTTTGCCCCATCAAGTTTGCCACGAGTCCGGTCCAGCCGGTCTGATGCGAGGCACCGACACCGCGGCCATTGTCGCCGTGGAAGTACTCGTAGAAGAGTGCGAGATCGCGAAACTCAGGTCGGCGATAGATCTCGGCATGATCGCCATGGATCGGTCGATCGCCCTGGTCGTCTTGCTGGAAAAGCGCGACCAGCCTCTGACTCAGATCACTAGCCACCACATCCAGAGTCACCTGTGTGCCAGAGCCTTTGGGGTATTCCACCTGGAGGCTGTCACCGTAAAATCGGTGATACTTCTCCAGAGCTTCGATGATCAGGAAGTTCATCGGAAACCACACAGGCCCGCGCCAGTTGCTGTTGCCGCCAAATAAGTAATTGTCGGACTCGGCCGGGGTGTAAGCGACGGAGTGCACAGCGCCATCCATCTCGATCTGAAAAGGGTGCTCCTCATGGTATTTCGACAGACTACGGATGCCATACGGTGAGAGAAAATTATCGCTATCCAGTAGCAGCTGCAGCACGCGCTCCAGTCGATCTCGCGATGCCATCGATAGCAGTAGGGTATCGTCAGCTGTGCCCTCGGCTGCGGAGCCATGGATCATGCTACTGTCGCCGCGCTCGAATATCTGATTGTGCTCGGCAAACCACTCCATGCGTCGTTTGAATAGCGGCAGCTTATCGATCACGTCTTTGGACAATAGCTCCACCGAGCAGATCGGCAGCAGGCCTACTAGAGAGCGGATCGCCATCGGCATTTCTTTGCCATTCACGCGCAGTAGATCGTAGTAAAAGCCATCCTCCTCGTGCCACAGACCGCCCTGGCCCATATCGTGTGCTGCCTCGGAGATGTGGACGAAGTGTTCGAGAAACTTCGAAGCGACGCCCTCGTAGGCGATATCCTCAGAGGCTAGCTCCAGAGCGATGCTCAGCATCGTCCCTGCGTAGAATGCCATCCACGCCGTGCCATCGGCCTGCACGAGCTCGGTGCCATCGGGTAGCGGCTTGGATCGGTCAAAGGCACCGATATTATCCAGACCTAGGAATCCACCGGCGAAGACATTTTTCCCCTCGGGGTCTTTGCGATTTACCCACCAGGTGAAGTTGAGCATCAGCTTGTGAAAGCACTCGGCTAGAAAGGTGCGGTCTTTGGCCCCAGTCAGCTGGTAGACGCGCCACACCGCCCAGGCGTGTACGGGAGGGTTCACATCTGAGAAGTCCCACTCATAGGCCGGTATCTGCCCATTGGGGTGCATGTACCACTCGCGTAGAAATAGCACCAGCTGATCTTTGGCAAACTGGGGGTCGATCTCGGTGAAGGGCAGCATGTGAAATGCCGTATCCCACGCGGCATACCAAGGGTACTCCCATTTATCTGGCATCGAGACGATGGCGCGATTGTAGAGGTGGGTCCACTCGGTGTTGCGATTGCGGTGGGCTGGAGCGTCTGGCTGGGCGCTGTCGCCTGCGATCCAGTCGCGCACCGAGTAGTGGTAAAATTGTTTGGTATGTAGCAGACCAGCGTAGGCCTGGCGCTGTATCGACTGATCGTCGGTGCTGAGGTCGGGATTGATCACGCTGCTGTAGAAAGAGTCGGCATGCTCGACGGCCGTTTGCCACAACTGATCGATATCATCAAAGGACGCATCGAGATCGCCAGCCTCGGCTGTGTCGGCTAGGCGGAAATACCAGGTGCGCGTCTCGCCTGGAGCGATCTCGGCGATGTAGTGGGCGCTGGCTTTGGTGCCGGTTTTCTCAGGGTTTACCGCCTCTTCATCGCCATTCACGATGTAGCGGTGAAAGGCGTCTTTCACATAGGGCGTGTCACTGGCGTTGTTGAATAGGCGCTGTGTGTTGGTTTCGTTCTCGGTGAATAACCATTCTGTCGGTTCCTCTGCAGCCTGGAATACGTAGTCGCCCAGTACTTCGTGCTCGGCGCTCAGCTGGGCGGCATTGGTCTGGCGTAGGACTGGTTTGGCTACTGGCTGGTCCCACTCGCAGTGCCAGCTCCAGGTGTTTCGATACCAGAGGTGGGGTAGGAAGTGTAGCGTCGCGCTATCTGGCCCGCAGTTGGTAGCCGATACTTTGATGTGGATGTCGTTGGCACTCGTTTTGGAGTATTCAGCAGTGATGTCCCAGTAGCGATCTTCACCAAAGACACCGGTATCGAGCAGCTCATACTCGGGCGATTTCTTATCGCGAAAGTTATTCTCCTGATTCAGCTCAGAGTAGGGGAATGCTGCCTGAGGGTACTTGTAGAGGCTCTTCACATACGATGAGGTGGGTGTGGCATCCAGGTAGTAGTAGAGCTCCTTCACATCCTCGCCATGGTTGCCGCCGTGGCCAGATAGGCCGTACAGCCGCTCTTTCAGGATTGCATCGTTACCATTCCATAGAGCCAAGCCAAAGCACAGTCGGCACTGTCGATCGGTGAAGCCGAGCAAGCCATCCTCTCCCCAGCGGTAAGCTCGACTACGGGCATGGTCGTGTGGCAAGTAATTCCACGCATCGCCATCGCTCGAGTAGTCCTCGCGCACCGTGCCCCATTGGCGTTCGGAAAGGTAGGGTCCCCAGCGCTGCCAGTTTTCCTCACGGCTATCGCTCTGGGCCAGGCGGATTCTTTCGAGATCGGGTGAATTGGGCATAGAGTGTGGCGGTGGTGGGAGTAATGGGAGTAATGGGAGTAATGGGAGTAAGGCAACTACTGAAAAGCGTCGGGAAGCGCATTCTTCCCATTACTCTCATTCTTCCCAGGACGGCCTGCGCATTCACATCCCTCCGATCGTATCCGCGATCGTTTCGAGATTGGCGAATATATCCTGCTTCAGAGGATCGAGTGGCAGGACTTTTCCGCCGATGGCATCGGCTAGAGACTTGGCGCTAGATTGATCGAATTGGGGCTGCACAAAGACGATTTTGACTCCCTCTTCCTTGGCTTGTTTGACTAGCTCGGTGAGGCGCTTGGGCTCGGGGCGTCGGCCGGCTAGCTCGATGGCGATCTGCTCGAGCCCGTAAGCCTGGGCAAAGTAGGCAAAGGCACCGTGGTAGACATAGAAAGACTCTCCTTTGATGGGCGCTAGCTGAGTCGCTAGCTTCTGATCGAGGGCGTCGAGATCGGCGAGCACAGTAGCGAGGTTCTCTTCGATAGTAGCGGCAGCATCGGGTGCCGAAGCGGTGTTTTTCAGCACTTGAGCGATGATCTCAGCCTGTTTTTTCAGGATCTGAGGCGAGAGCCAGACATGTGGATCGAGCTCGTGTGAATGATCGTGGTCGTGGTCATGATCGTGGTGATGGTCGTGATCATGATCATGGTGAGCATGCTCGTGATCGTCCTCATGCTCATGGTGGTGCTCCTCGTCTTCATCATGATGGTGATGCTCGTGGTCTGCCTCCGCGTCGTCCTCGCCGACCACGTAGACGAATGGTTCATCATCGTCGCCATGGCCGCACTGGTCGCAGGAGCCCTCGAGTAGATCGATATGCTCAGTGAGGCTGTAGATTTTGATCTTGGAGCGGCTCTCTCCGAGTGTCTCGGTCAGCCCAGCCTCAAAAGGCATGACACCAGTGAAAAGGACATCGGCCCGCGATAGGCTGGCGATCTGCTTGGGAGTGGGCTGATAGTCGTGCGGGTCGTCGGACTCAGATACCAGTGTGCGCACCTCGAATGTATCGCCAGCGATGCGGGAGGCTAGCTGCTTATAGGGAGGCACTGGCACGTAGGCGACAGGTTTACCCTGAGGCGTGGTAGCACTATCGCTGCCCGAGTCGCTACAGCTGATGGCTAGGCAGGCGATGAGCCCACAGCAGAGAAGAGAAAAAGTCCGTCTGACCATGGGTATCAGTCGATCCAAGTTGTCTTTGGTGCAAACTTTTTGCATTTGGCTTACGATTTTCTGCCACACGTTTATCCGGTTTTGACCCGAGATGCTGCTCACTCATAGTGAGAGGGATATGGTGACTAGGATTTTTTCTTCAGTATTGGCCGCCTGTGTGCTCGTGAGCGGCTTCTCCACAGCAGCGGATAAAAAGCAGCTACCAAACATCGTGCTGATCCTATCCGACGACCAGTCGTGGACGGACTACAGCTTCATGGGGCATGAGCATATCGAGACCCCGCATCTGGATAAACTCGCGTCTCGCAGTGCGGTTTTCACCCGTGGCTATGTGCCGACAGCTCTGTGTCGACCATCGCTGATGACTCTGGCGACTGGCCTGTACACTCACCAGCACAAGATCTCTGGCAATGACCCTAGCATCACTCTAGCGCCTAAAGACAGCGAGGCCTACAATGGCCTGCGCGAGGAGCTGATCTCGAATATCGATAAGAACCCAACCATCATGCGCATGCTCGGCGAGGCTGGCTACCTGAGCCACCAGTCGGGCAAGTGGTGGGAGGGCAACTTCAAGAGGGGTGGCTTCACCCATGGGATGACGCGTGGCTTTCCGCAGAAAGGTGGTCGCCATGGCGATGATGGTCTGAAAATCGGTCGCGAGGGTATGGAGCCGATCTTTTCTTTCATTGATGAGTCGGTGGCTGAGGAAAAGCCCTTTTACCTGTGGTATGCGCCATTTCTACCTCACACACCGCACAATCCTCCTCAGGAGCTGTTCCAGAAGTACAAGGACAAGGGTGTGGAGAGCGATCACATCGCTCGCTACTACGCGATGTGTGAGTGGTTTGACCAGACTTGTGGTCAGCTAGTCGATTATCTCGATGAGAAAGGCCAGACAGAAAACACGCTGATCGTCTATGTCTGTGACAATGGCTGGATCCAGAGCTCCGACTCCAAGAAATATGCGCCTCGCTCAAAGCAGAGCTGCAATGAGGGCGGTACGCGCCAGCCGACCATGTTTTGCTGGCCTGGGCAGATCCCGGCTGGCGATCGTGGCGAGCAGCTGTGCTCCAGTATCGACATCGTCCCCACTATGCTGGCAGCGGCAGGGCTAGACGCTACTGAGGCGATGCCTGGACTGGATCTCCTACCCTGTCTGCAGAGCGGCGATGCCACTCCGCGCCAGGAAGTGTTTGGCGAGGGGTTTGCCCATGACATAGCCGATGTCGACAATCCCGATGCCTCGCTGCTCTATCGCTGGATCGTAGAGGGCAAGTGGAAGCTCATCCTCACCTACGATGGGGTGGTAGGTCGCTACGCCTGGTCTCACCCGCGCGAGGAGCGCCGTCCGCAGCTATTCGATCTGCTGGCCGATCCGCACGAGGAGAAAAATCTGGCCGCGGAAAATCCCGAAGTCGTAGCGGATTTGGCCAAAAAGATTCAGGGTTGGTACCCTAGCGAGCGCGGGGTACAGCTGACTTGGGAGTAGATCCCCATCCTGTGGGGACTGCTCACATGGGTGGGTTGGGGCGATTGTACCCTATTTAAGAAAAATTGTACCCTATTGAATTTCTTCTGTACCCTATCTAGTCTGAGCCGTACTCAAAAGAAAATGGATGGAATACTACGTCGCCCTATCTGGTGAAAAAGTCGGACCTCTCACCCAGTATCAACTCGTCGGAATGTTGCGCGATGGCGAGGTGACGGCTGAGGACAAGGTCTGGCACGCCGCTGCGGCCGATGGCTGGCAGCAGATCTCCGAAGAGCCTTCGCTGGCATCTGCCTTAGCAGGACTGGAGCGCGAGCGCGAGCGGCGCGAGGGCTTGCCGGATGAGGATGGTGCAGCCCCCGACTCTGCTGAGCGTAGTGACGCGCCTAGAGATCCCTACGCACCGCCTCGCTCAGACTCGGCAGCGCACACCGATAGTGTCCGCGCGCGGCCGTTTTCACGATTTCTCGCGCGCTGGTACGATTACATGTTGGTGATGACCGCGGTGGTCTTTTTCAGTGGAGTCGAGATACCGGAACCGGAGCAGGGTATGACGACCGCTCAGATGCGCGAGATGTACATTGAGATGGCCGAGGATCCGAGTTACCAGAAGTTCGCCATCACCCTCTACATCTGCCTTTTTGCCTGGCATGCGCTGGAGGGCGCTCTGATTGCACTGGGCATTCCCACTCCGGGAAAGGCGCTGATGGGTATCCGTGTGGCTTCTCGAGATGGTTCAGTCATCCCGATGTTTAAGAGCATTTATCGATCTTTTTTAGTTTACATTTTAGGTGTCGGGTTATTCTATCCTTTGATAGCTGTCGCGACGATGATTCTCGCTTTCTTTATTCTCATGTCCAAAGGTTCCACGCAGTGGGACAAGTGGCTGGGGATGGAGGTCAGGCACTCCCCTATGACTTTTGGTAGAATTTTACTAGTGGTCGGGGCGTTCCTAGCGTTGATGACTCTGCAAAGCTTAATTTGAAGAGACACCCATGAGCCGATTCTGTTCCATCGTCCTACACGCACACATACCCTGGGTGCGAGATGCCAACGTGGATAGAACTCTAGAGGAGGATTGGCTATTCGGAGCAGTGGTCGAGTGCTACGTGCCGCTGCTGGAGATGCTGCACGATCTGCGCGACGATGAGGTCAAGTTCAGCCTGACCTTCAACATATCGCCACCACTGCTGACGATGCTGCGCGACCGCACGATGACGCGGCGCACGCTGGCTTATTTCGACCGCACCATCAAGCTGTGCGAAGACGAGATCGATCGTGGGGATTCCACAGGTTTCGGCAGTCTGGCGCGCAGCTACCTAGATCGCCTGCAGCACATGCGTCAGGTCTATTTGGATAAATTTAACTGCGATCTGGTCGGTGCTTTTGCCAGTCTACATGCCTCTGGTCATGTGGAGCTACTCGCCTCTGCGGCGACTCATGGCGTGCTGCCTATCCTGATGAAGGTGCCTGAGTCGGTCACCTCTCAGGTGCGTCTCGGGATTGCAGAATTTGAAAAGACCTTTGGCTATCGTCCCAAGGGATTCTGGCTGCCAGAGTGTGCCTTCGCTCCGGCGCTGAGCAAGATCCTCAAGGAAGAGGGTGTCGAGTACACTGTGGTCGAGCAGCATGGGGTCACTCATCTGAATAATGGGGTGAAGATCTTTCCGCATCAGCCGGTCAAGACCACTGATGATCTGCGCGTCTTTAGCCGCGATATCGAGTCCAGTCGCCAGGTGTGGGACTCGCAGCATGGCTACCCATCGGATGCCCGCTATCGTGACTACTTCCGCGATGTCGGTATCGAGGCACCTATCGAGCTGCTCGATGAGTATCTCGAGGGCTCGGATGTGCGCCGGTTCACAGGGCTCAAGTTTTTCCGCCGCACCGGCGATTCTGCCGACAAGAAAGAGCTCTACGATCTGAAGCTGGCTCATCAGGCCATGGAGGAGCACTCGGTGCACTTTGTGAATAGCCGGGGAGCCCAGCTCGCTTCGCTGGTATCGGGTGGGGTGAACGATCCTATCGTGGTCTGCGCATTCGATGCGACCTTGTTTGGCCACTGGTGGTTCGAAGGGATCGAGTTTTTGAATCGCGTCTATCGTCGGGCTCAGGACCGCACGGATTTCAGCTTTGTCACTCTCGAGCAGTATGACAAGGCTGCCCCTGATCTGAGGCAGGGTATGCCGATCTCTTCCTCGTGGGGCGAGGGTGGCTACTTCGAGACGTGGCTCAGTGACTCCAACACCTGGCTCAACCATGAGCTGAGTGAGCGTGGTAACAAGCTTACTCGCATGGTGCAGACTCATCAGGAGAGCCGCGAGGGTATGTCCGAGGATCGCCAGCAGCACCGCGAGCGCTGCCTGGCACAGCTGACTCGAGATCTAGTCATGGCGCAGGCGAGTGATTGGTCCTTTCTGCTAAATAATGAAGGGTCTGCCGGCTTCGCCAAAGACAGTCTCAGTGATTACATCGACTCTTTTGATCAAGTCTGGGAGATCTGCACGACGTTTGGCGATATCAGCCCGCTGGATGATCTTGAGCATCGCTACCCGATTTTTGCGGATCTGGCCTGGGATACCTTCCAGCCCAATGTAGTCGTCTAGATCGGCTGCACCCCTTTCTCCAAACCTTGCCACCACACACCACTACCGCTACTACACTCGGGAGAAAAGCACACACACCACTGTCTCGTGAATTACGTCTACTTCGATCTAGAGACCCAGCGCTCGGCTAACGATGTCGGTGGCTGGGATAAAAAGAGCGATATGCTCATGTCTGTAGGGGTGACCTACAGCACCGAGCGTGGCAACTACCGCATCTACACTGAGGACGATGTCGAAGAGCTGATCCAAGAGCTACTCGACGCGGACTGTGTCGTCGGGTACAATCACATCTACTTCGACTACGCGGTACTGATGGGCTACACTATCCTCGACCTAGCCGAGCAGACGACAAATCTCGATCTGATGCTAGATCTGGAGAAAATCCTAGATCACCGCCCCAAGCTGGATGCGGTAGCTAGTGCCTGCCTAGGCGAGGGCAAGACCGCTATCGGCATCGATGCGATCAAATGGTGGCGCCAAGGCAAGTACAAGGAAGTCGCCGAGTACTGCTGCTACGACGTAAAGGTGACCAAAGAGGTTCATGAATTTGGCGCACGCCACGGTCGCGTGGCCTATGTGAATCGCTTCAACCAGCGCGACGAGGTGGCGGTGGATTGGAGTGTTTAGCATTTGAGAGAAGCGCGTTGGGAATTTTCTCACATTCCGTTTGTTTCGGGAAGGGAGTGGAATCCTTATGAAATCGTTTGGCTTTCGTTTTTGATAAAATCTTGGAAACCTGATAAATCGATACCTAACTCTAGTTGAGTTATGATAATAATGTAATTTATTGATATTATTTTAGCGAAATTACGTTATATTCTTGTCACAGTGAGCGGGATTTGAGACAACCTGTAATGACAAAGTGAATATTCGCTCTGTTTGGGCTCAAAATTGAGACTCCAATCCTTTCTCACATATAACCGATTTCCCCGGTTCAAATTTCCCATACCCAAATAATTTTTATTAACGCTTAGCCCTTCCTAAGTAGCGGAAGGTACGTGGATATTTGTCTGAAGGAGGTCGGTCAACCCGATTAAGACAAATATGAAAACGACCTCCTCCGATAGGCTAAAAAGCTGGTATTTCTCTCGTAGTCGCATGCGTGCCAATCGTCGCTGGTGGCAGCGAAGAAGGCAGAAAGTGCAGGAGATGCGACGACTGCAGATGGAGGTGTTGGAGCCTCGAGTTCTTTTCTCTGCCAGTCCAGCTCCAGTAGAACCGCCAGCCGAGGCGCCGGAGCCTGTGCAGGCGCAGCAGTCTGATGTTGAGCAGGATGTGACGAAAGAGCAAGTCGATGCGGCTGCAGATGCTGGTATCGCACGCTGGCTGGAGGCTGGGATCACCGATGAGCAGTTAGCAGCTTTGCAGGCGATCGATTATTCCATCGAAGATCTGGCTGCAGGTCGTCTCGGTAGTGCAGAGGGTATGACGGTGACGATCGATGTCGATGCAGCTGGGGAGGGCTGGTTTGTCGATGGCACACCGATGCTGGACGAGGAGTTTGCGGATTTAGATGGAGCATTAGGTGCCGTTGCAGCAGAGGGATTCGATCTTTTGACGGTGGTGATGCATGAGCAGGGCCATGTGCTGGGGCTGCTGGATCAGCCGGGGCAGATCAATACGCTGATGGAAGGGGTGCTCTCGGTGGGTGAGCGTCTGCTACCAGAGGCTGGCGAGGCGACTGGTGCGACTGCGGGCAGTCTAGATGGGGTAGCCTATATCACTGCTGCCAATCCACATCCTGATGTGAGTGTTGGCCTTTCTCCGGGGCAGGGGCCGACTTATATCGGGGATAATAATGTCGAGTTCCAAATCACATTCGATAACAACTCTGGGCAGACGGGCTACTCTCCTTACGTTGATTTGGTGGTGCCTTCTCAGGGGGCAGACGGGAGTTCCGAGTTGTTCACTGCGACTCAGTGGGAGGACACCAGTGGTCTGGCGGGTATGGTCGATTTGACACAACCTGCTGAGAGGTTTCGCGTTTTATCTGATGGCACGCAGGAGTCTACGACTCGCTTTCCGGATGGCCTGCTCAATCTCGGGCGACTCGAGTACACGGCTGGCATGCAGTTGGAGAATCCTAACTCGGGGGCAGTGGTGACACCGGCATCCCAGGGCGCCAATCCAGGAGATCCTCTGCAGCAGTTGAGGAATGGGCGATTGATAGGCTATCCTGTCGGTAATTACACCGATATCGATGGTAATGATGTGGGTATACCAGCTCGGTGGTCAGCAGATCCTGCAGAATTTGATGCCCAAATGGAGATTGTTTTCGGCGGACTGGGGCTGACAGGGGATTTGACGGCGTTGTTCGATGCGGGCGGAGTCCTGGCTGACTATGCGGCACCCAATCCTGGTGAGGTGATCTACCACCCGTCTGTGTATCTCGACTTGAGCGCCTCACCTCCGGCACCCGAGACGGGAAATATCTTGACCACGCGGATCGGGAATACCACTTACCGCGTGCTCGATGCAGCGGGGGACTATGTGATCAATCCAAGCGCACCGGTATACGACATCATTACCATAGATGATGCGGATCCGACCAGTGGCGGCACTGGTAGTTTGGATTTTGGTGATACATTAGGGGGCAGTTTTACCGATACTGATGGTGACGGAGCTTTTGACTGGCTGGATCTTGACCCTAATGATGCAGCCGTGAGCAGTACCTACATCAACGCGGCTAACGGTCTACTCGATGCTGGTGGTGATCCGATCAATCCGTTTCCTGATGGGATTGGTAATGTGTCAAACATCACCAACTCTGGGCTCGATCTCGCTAGCCAAGACTTGGTGCAGGTGGTTCACTTTGTGGATACCGATGGCGATGGTATCGGCGAAGCGGTACACCCGCTCTTCGGCGACCCCACTGATCCATCCGATCCTGAGAGGATCGTGGTCTATGGCAATCCAGGCGATATACTGTATGCGATTCAATTGCCATTCGGTAGTTTTACCGATGGTCAGCCACCGGAGACTATTACATTCACAGCGGATGTCTCCAATATGGCAGATGCAGACCATGAGCTGACTTATTATGCAGCTGGAGGTTACCTCTTGGGTTGCGATGAGTTTGATAATCACATCATTGAGACGCCTGTCGATGCCAATAACGATGGTGTCACTGACTACGTGAATCTAAGTGTCGGCGATGAGCCCATCTATGCTCTGACGCCTGGAGAGACGCCAGTCACCGAGGTGGTGACTGCCCCGTCGAATACACCGACAGACTTCGGTGATCATGTGGCTGAGTTTGGCTTTTTGCCATCATTGATGGATGTCCACAAGCATATTGAGGCATTCTCACAGCATCATGCACTCGGAGTCGGGCCGAATAATGAGCAGACATTTTACGTGAATATGACCATGGCGCAGGACCAGGTCTTTCACAGCTTCATCATCGATGATAAAGGGCCCACGGATGCGATCGTAAAGCAGATCCAGCTGCAGCAGGCGAATTCCAGTGGCCAGATGGTCGACATGGACTTTAATTCCGTTGCTTTTGTTGAGTATTTTGATGAGCACGGCCAGACCCATGTGTTTTATAATCAGGCGCTATATGATGGGACTGGAGCACCTAGTAATACAGCTCCGACTGTGAATGCGGCTTATACAGGTTCGGTCAATACGCCGGATCTACCAGTGGGGGTGGAGTATATTCCATTCGATTACTCGACATCGACATTTTTTACAGGTTCGCTGGAGCAAGAGGTTCTGGTCGGTGATTATGATACAAATCAGAATAATCCCACTATCCACACAGGTCCTGGAGGTGGTGTGCCGAATACCTTTATCATACCGCTGGAGCTGCAGCACCCCGGTAATAATTTTAAGCTGACTTTTCACAACGAGGATCTGGATGGTGATGGTACCGGTGATTCCACGATTGTCGGGCAGAAAGTCAGTTCACTAGATGGTCTCGGTCGTCAACAGGGTGATCTGGTGGTGAGTTATGACTTTTACTACTCAGAGTTCGATGCTGGTGTCACGGGCGGCCCCACGACTCTCATTGATTCAGAGGACGCGGATGGGGATGGTCACGAGGATGGTATCGATGATGAAAATCAGGTAGGTACCGAAGAGAATCCACGAAATCACTCCATCACAGGTTTGGATGAGGATGCAGAAAATCCAGATGATGATTTTGATCCTGACCACGAGGGGGATAACATAGCTGACGGTGATCGTGAGCCAAATACAGTGCAAGTATCGCCGATACATGAGGGATTAGACCCTCGCGATTCACAGGACCCTGTTCGTCTCAATGCAGGGTTAGATGATGACACATCAGATCCGTTAGATGATGACAATCGTCAGACATCGGACGATGTGCCAAACTTTGGCGGTAATGCCGACTCCACGGATGTTCCTATTGGGACAGATAAATCCCTAAAGGTTCTGAATCAACCTGACTTCGGTGATTTTGATGATCCAGACCGATTGCAGAACCATCGCAATGGTCAGGTCAGCGTCGGATCGGTTATTCAGTATGAAATCGTATTCGGTATTTCAGATTTTGTCGCGATCGCTAATGTGCGGATCGGTGCCTCGGCTACCGATGTGTCGAATCCGGATCACGAGCAATATGACCCCAGTGCGACCCAGATTCAGAGGCTGGAGTTTCGCGATGATGGGGTGGCGGGAACCACTCCTGGCGGCACGTATCGTCTCGACCTGAATGGAACATTCACCGGTCCCATTGCCTACAATGCCAGCACTGCCGATATTCAGGCTGCCGTGGATGCGGCGTGGGGTGCAGGAGTGGTAACTATCTCAGGAGACTCGACCACAGGTATTGATTTTAATTTTGATAATCCAGGGGCATTCGACACGATCGAGGTCGATCCTGCAGGATTAACGGGCGGTCTCTTCCCGCCGAAGGCTGCTATCACTCAGGAGGGCTATGATCCTCGTTTGGACCCGACAAATGCGTCTTTTGACTGGGCATATGTCTTAGGCCAAGCGGGCGGAGTATCGGGTGATCGTATGTCAGACGGTCAGCGATTGTTGTTTGAGGACTACGATCCAAACGACACGGAGTATGCGGCACTGGTCGAGGCGGCTAGGACTAATGTCCTCGGTGTGGATGCAGATCGCCTGAGTGAGAATGGTGGTGAAGCAACGACTGGCCTAGTAAATGGGGCGAATGTGGACTTCACACCTGAGATTCAGTTGTCTGGGTACAATCATTTCTCGGATGATCCAGCTACGGCAGGGAGTACGGATCGGATCATTAAGTTCTCTGATGATAATTGGTCCTTCGTTCGTAACACGGATTCTAGAAATGCCGATGGCTTTCAGGACTTTGACAGTGTGAATCAGGGCCAGACTGGTAGTGATGGCACGGCTCAGTCTGACGATAGCTACACTGGGCAGACTTTCATTCAGTTCGATATATCGAAAGAACTGATGGATCAAGACCTCACGGAAGATGCTGGTGTGGGTGGTGCGTTGATCGGAGGTCTATATTTTGAGAACGACGACGTGGTCGTCTATGATAATGACCAGCACCTAAATAATGGTGAAGTACAGGTGATCGTCCGGTACTGGGCAGTGGTAGAGGATCAATACACTGAGAGTTTTCCCAGTGGTAACCCGTCTCTGAACGAGGCTGAAAGATTGTCTAACGAGTATGATCTGACTTTTGATGTGGTCGAGAGTCGATATGACGATGACGATGCGGATGATCAACTGTCAAACGGAACTGGTGACGAGGATCCTGTGACCGACGGTAATGGAAACTCTGGGGTGGATTCGTCTGTCCTAGGTGATGAAGAGCCTGACACTGGTGCTGGACCTGGTGAGGAGGGTGGTTTCGTCGATCCTATACTCGGACCTGATGGTAAGCCGCATTTCGATATTTATAATACCATCACCTCCGGTGGTGGTGGGACTGAAGATGTACCTATCGGTGTCGGCACGATCGATAAATCGATTTTCGCGATCCGTGAGACTACGGATCAGTCGACATGGGGTATTGAGTTTCCTGATGGACCAGATGGAAATAACGGGATTCTGCCTCGTATCCAGCCTGGCGATACGGTGACTTATCGACTCACGCAGACTTTCCCATTGGGCGACTTTGAGGACTTGGTCTTGGCGGACTTTCTTCCTCAGCCGCTATACGATGTGACTCGCCCAGATTATTTCAATGATACCTCCAGTACCACTGATAATCTGTGGGAGCCTGAAGCTGGTATCAACGACCCCAATAATGCGGGTCTCATTATCCCAGGGGTTGGCAGCTTTGCATTCGGTCCAAACCATGGTCTAAGCATCGATGGCAGTCGAGATGCGTCTCTATTTACCATCACTCCGACAGTGGGGTATATCCAGCAGAATGGCGACGGCTCGGTGACCTACGTCGACGGTGAGGTGGATGCCGCGAATAACCAAGTGGCCTTTAATTTTGGCACTTACGATGACCCTGATAATAACGGTGTTACCGTGGATTTGCTTTTTACTCTGACGGCTTCGGGTAATCCGATGGCAGACGAGTTGTTCCTCACGAATAAAGTGCAGTCCTATCAGGGCAATACATTCCTCGAGCCTCAGGAAGTGGGCGACATCGTGATGGTACAGGTGGAGAGCCCTGAGGTCAATATCCTAAAGGGTATCATCGACGTCGACCGAGCGACCCGTGCAGTGACGACAGAGGATGGAGATGAGATTCAGTTTATACCTGAGATTCCTAATAACAATAACGCCTCTCCCACCTTTGTCGGTGCAGGTAGTGAGGTGGATGCCAATGGTGATACTTTACCTGATGCTATTGGGCCATTGGATGTAGCCGCTTGGATGACTGATCCTACTTTGGGTGGAGCGACGACTTCGGTGATTTCTTCTGATCTTGTCGGGTATGATGGTGAGACCTTTACCGGAATCAATAGCCCGATCGATGCAGATGTGGTGGGCGCAGACGAGGGTGACCTAGTGACCTTTGCGCTGACGTTGGTGAATACAGGTCATGCAGACGGCTTTGATTTGACCATTCGTGATTCGATAGGCTCGAAGTTTTCGATTCCAGCAGGCGGGATCAATCTACAAGCTCGTGCCGGTGACGGTACTCTGATCTCTACTGGGACTTGGTTTGAGAATGTCGATGGTACCGATTTGACTACGGATGGTTCCGCTTTGTTTGGCGATGGTATTCGTTTGTTGGATCCGACTGAGGGTGTTCTGGATCAAACTCAACAGCTAGGTATTATCGGAGGTCTCGAGACGGATGACACTTCAGACGGCTCAAATGTAGTGATCGTCACTTATCAGCTGTTGATCAATGAAGCGGTCGCTGCCGCGCCTACGACTAACCTAGCGATTTTGGAGAACTACACTAGCCGCGACGATGGCGACAACTTTGTGATCGAAGGGCAGGAGCCCGCTGATATCGCGAACGTCACGGCGACGCCGACTATCGCTAAGCGCCTGGTGCCTGATAGTGATTCTCAGGCAAACACAGCGCTCAATGATACCGATGGTTTGGAAGTGGTCGTGGGTGAGACTTTTGACTACGAAGTCGATCTGGAGCTGATCGAAGGTCGGATTAGTAATGCGACGGTACGTGACTGGTTGGACGATGGCCTGGGTTTTGTGAATGCCGATGGCACTGGTAAGATAGCTGAGGCAGAGCTGGTTTCCAAAGTATCCGACAGCGATGGAGTATTTGTCGGTAGTGTGACTCATGATGAGTCGGGCAATTTGGTCGAAATTCTCGACGCCAGTGGTGCTGTGACGACTATTGCAGCCCTAGAGACAGCGGCTGGTGTAGCTGCAGGGACCTTGAGCTATCTGGGAGGGGCTGTGAGCCACGTGACTGCGGACTCCAATGATGATGGCGTGGTGACATTTCTCGAGGAGGTCGAAGATGCGGCCAATCAGATCTGGAGTGAGCAGATCGTCGAGTTTCGTTTGGGTGATATCGAGAATACCAATCGCTTGAATTTTGTGTCAGAGACGATTCGCCTCACTTATAAGGTGGTGGCGTTGGATTCGCAGGATACCAATGCGGGTGATCTGAAGAATAACTGGGCGACGATTTTCTACGATAACGATCAAGACGATGATAATTCGAATAACAATGTCGCAGGCGGCGATCGTGTGAATACCTTCCGCGATGATATCCGCGCAGAAGATGTGCGAGTGCGAGAACCACAGCTTTTGATCGAGAAGACGGTGGCAGACGATCCCAATGCGCCGGGAGGTTTTGTGTATGAATTGGTAGTTCGCCACCGTGGTGAAGATTTCAGTTCTAGTGCCTATGATATCAGTCTTTATGACCCGATTCCGCCTGGTATGGATCCGACTACGGTCAATGTGCTCAGCGCGGTAAAGACTAATTTTGATGGAACCACCACAGATCTATCGTCAGGTGGTACGGGAGAGATTGGTACTGTCATTCAAAATGAGATTCAGACAATCACTTCGAATTATAGCGGTGGTACGTTTGAGATCGAGTTTGATGGACTGACGACATCCGCTGCGTTGCCACACAATGCAACAGCTGCGCAAATACAAGCGGCTCTCGAGAGTCTAGCGACGATCGACTCTGGTGATGTGATTGTGACTGGTGGACCGCTAGATACCGGTTCGATTTCGGTGGAGTTTGTTGGTGGTTTAGCGGATACCAATGTCGAAGCGCTAAACATTGTGAACTCTTTGACAGGTGGTGCTGATGCGACAATAGCTGAAACCGCTCCTGCAGGTACACGAAACGAGATTCAGGCACTTTCTTTGAGTGCGACGACTGGTACTTTCCAGATCGAATTTGATGGGGAAGTGACGAACAATGGCTCTGGTGGGCGTATCAATTTGCCTTTTAATGCTTCGGCTGATGATATTCAGGCGGCTTTGGGCTCGCTTCCGAGTTATGGTGCTTCTGACTTTATCGTGACCGGTGGCCCGCTTGGTAGCGGTGATGTGTTTGTGGAATTTGCCGGAGTGTTGGCTGGTCAGGATGTTCCAAACATTGAGTTCGCCGCTACTGGTTCTCTGGATGGTATTCCACTTCAGGAGACGGTCCTGACAAACTTTGGTGGCGAGGTGCAGACACTTTCTTCCAATATGCTCGATGGAAACTTTAAACTGACCTTCAATGGAGAAGAGACTGTCGAGCTGGCTCATGATGCGACGATTGCTCAGATTCAGGCTGCTCTAGAAGAGTTGACTGCCATCGGGGAAGGCAATGTACGCGTGACGGGAGGAGATATGGGATTTAATCCTGTGCTGATCGAGTTTATCGATTCCATGTCGACGGCTGATCAGCCGTTGATCGAGATCACGAGCTCCACTTTGACGGGGATCAGTAGTGTGGCTGTCCAAGAGCCTGCGCTACAGTTTTTTGATACTTCAGATGTGGACTTGCTGCATAGTTCTGACGCAAGTTTACCTGATGGTGCTCAAGATGAATTTATCACCATTCGCTACTCGGTGAGCATAGATCCGCTTCTGGTGCAGCCTGGCGACGTGATCGTCAATACCGCATCGATAGACTGGACCAGTATCAATGGTGACCCAGGTCAGGCTTCTACATTCTACGGGGACTCGACTGAGCGAACTGGCGATACGAGTGACCCAGGGTCCTTCAACAATGATCATCGCTGGCAGGACTCAGCGAGTGTGTTGATTCCAGGTCAGTCTTTTACTAAGGAGATCGGAAGTCTCAATACCGATGGAGAGAAGACGCTAGCCGAGAATCTGCAGTGGGATTTCACAAATGGGCAGCCGGATGGGTGGACGCTTGAGAACGGCTCCACTGAGTGGCGTAGCAATGATGGCGGCGGAGTGCGTGCGACTGGTGATGCGACTCACGATAATTTGTTGTTCACCAGTCCTTCATTTCAGTTCGATGGTAGCACTCTCGATGGTGCTACCCTTCTAGCGGTAGAGCTTGCTGGGGGGCAGGGTGACCAAGATGGGCTCGGGGCTCAGTATAATACGCCAAACGATGTCATTTCAGCTAATGGAGGTACTAGCACCGGCACAGGGCAGAAAGGCTTCGCTATCTACAATGTGGCGACTGGTGTCTACGATGCGCACTTCTTTAAGAGTGGTAATGGTGGTACCGAGACTATCAATGTGACGGCTGCCGATTTGCCTGCTGGTTTCGACTTTGATGGTGTCTATGAAATTCATTTCTACGACACTGATGACGGTAGTTGGGGCTGGGGACAGTTGAATGATGTCCAAATTTCGCGTTTTATTGCGGACCCGACTTCCTTGGCTCACACGACTGGAACGGACCTGACGATTGGTGAAACGATTGATTATGTATTAACCGCTTCATTTGAGAATGGCGATCTGGGTGGTGTCGTTATCACCGATCGCTTGCCACTCCTGGATGGTACGATGGAGTATGTGGCCGATTCGTATCAGATTCGAGTCGGTTCGAATCTGGATGTGACTAATCTAGATGAGTCGCTACACGTGGATCCGACTACGAGGTTGGTCAATGCCGCAGGTATTGCTCATTTATTGGCTAATGGCTTCTTCACCGAAACGGATTCGAATGGAGATGGTATCAACGATGAAATATCTTGGAATCTTGGCTCAGTGACGGCACTCACTTCTACTGAGACGGACGCACATGAAAACCAGATCCAAATCGCCCTACAGGCGTTGGTGAAGCAGGATACGGATAACAGTGGCACAGTGCCGACCAATGGTGATCTCACCTCTGGACTGAGAGGGCGCTATATTTACTCACAGGTGGCCGGGGGCTCATCTGGTGAGACGAGTTCAGTGAGCAATGCTCTGCGTATTGTGAATAGTCAGGAGCCAGACGGCGACTTCTTAGTTTATGGCGGGATCGACTATCGTTCCGGTGGCTCCTATGGTGGAGGAAACCTAGGAGGCTTTTTCGGTGAGGATCGTCCTGCTAGTACGACCAGTGGCCAGACTGATGATAACTTCATTGTAAATTTGGAAGGGTATATCGAAATCGAGCCGAATCTCGATCAGGATCCTACGACCAGTGGTATTCAGGTTGATTTGGAGCTGTTTTCGGACCGGGGTTCCAAACTATGGATCGATGGGGCAGAGGTGTTGAGCCGCGATGGATTTCCGTCTACTTCGGGTACGGATTCCGCCACCACCACTTATACCTTTAATACTCCAGGCCTGCACCGGATTCAGTTGGTAGGATTCAATGATGGTGGCGATGCTCGATTGGAGCTTCAGGTCAACGGCTCGACTGATTATGGTGATCTGCTATTTCACCAGTCGGACTCGGGTACTCTTCAGCCACATCTTAATGGAGAATTTTATGATCTGCACGGGCACACAGACGAGGTTAGGTTTGTTGAAGACCGGTTCGATACGTATGATCATCACGCTGAGTTTGTCTCTCTGACAGGTAGTCATACGGGTAGTGGGACGTTGGGTGGCTTTCTGGGTGTCGAGGGTACGGATTACACGGCGTTCCACCAGCCTCAGGATAAAGATATCAGTCTCAATATCAGTACTGGGATGGCTGATGAGTCATTACTGGGTATCGGAATGGATCGAGCTCAGATCCATCTGGATGGTGTGATTCAGGTGCTGGAGGCGGATGACCTAGATGGCGATTTAAGTAATGGAATACAGGTCGCATTTACGACTTCGTCAGACGATGGTTCTGTTCTTTATGTGGATAACGACCTGGTGGTGAATAATGATGGCAGCCACGGGGCACCAGGGCCAGGGGCAGGTCCGGAAGTCCATACCTTTTTCCACGAGGGTTTCCATGAGTTGGATCTGTATTATTTCGAAGGCGCTGGTGGAGAGGAGCTGACCTTGTCGATGGATACGGCAGGTGGCACATTGTCCGGTAATTCGCTTGGCGATCGTCTATTCCATCAGTCGGCGATGAGTGGTGATATATTGACTAACACTGCGACAATGGTTTCGACTGCTGGAGTGGTCAGCGACTCGGTCGATGTGGAGGTGGTCGAGCCTGAACTCGAGATTCGCAAATATGTGACCGATCCTGTGACCGGTGAGTTGGTTGATTTTGATGCGGCTCCAGTTGGCGACGCTGGTGACGTGTTCACTTATACGATCAATGTCGATCACACTCCCGACTCGACAGCTAATGCCTATGACTTGGTGATTCAGGATCTTCTTAGCGACCCTCGGCTGGAGTTAGTTCCGGGGTCTGTTCGAGTGATTGAGAACCTCGCTCTAAATGGTACAGCATCGCAATCCAGTACTGGTGCTGGAGGTACAGCTGACCGTGCAATAGATGGAAATACTGATGGAAACTGGGGTCTAGGCTCAACGACCCACACTAATGGTAATGCTAATAATTGGTGGCAGGTCGATCTAGGTGCATCCGCTGAAATGGATGAAGTTGTCTTATTCAACCGTGCCGACTGCTGTGGGCTTCGCCTATCGAATTTCCGAGTTTCGGTTTGGGATGGTGATCCGGCATCTGGAGGTACAGAAGTCTGGGGGCAGGATTACTTTAGTTCGGGATCTGTTGATCAAGGAGGATCTTTCGCTTTGTCTGCTGAAGAACTTGGGGACAATGGGGTTGCCCTTGGCGATGTCAGCGGTCGGTTCGTTCGCGTGCAGCTGAATGGATTGAATAATGAAGGCAATGGCACACTATCCTTAGCCGAAGTCCAAGTATTTGGGGCGACGGCAACTTCATCTAATTTCACTATAGACGAGAGCAATGGAGCAACGGTGTCTTTCAATGAATTCGCTCTGGATGGACCTCCGATCAGGATAGAACTAGATGCTCGGATGACTGATGCGATCCAGGCGGATGCTCTCGAAGCTGGTTCTCAGGAGAAAGTGGTAAATACGGTTACTCTGCAGTATGATAATATTTCAGGAGATAATCCTGAGCAGAGAGTCATCACTGATGCGGATGTGGCTCTAGTTGCAGGATTGACTCCGACTATCACGAAAGAGGTCGTCACGACACAGTTCACACAGACTGGATCGACAGACTCCAAGGATGATAATCTGGTGATTCATTATCAGTTTGAAGATGGTAATGGGCAGGATCCAGTTGATTCGACCGGGAACACCACCGCTTCGATTCAATTGATCGATCAGATCGTGGACGGTGTCGATAGCACGAATCCGACTAGCGTCGATGGCGCGACTGGCGCTTTGGGGCTTAGTTTTCAAGGCGATGTCGTTGGTGATCAGACTCCAGATCGCGATGGCGAGGCTCTAGTGAGAATCGCAAATAATGCCACGATTCAGGACATCAATAATCCTGCTGTTCAGGATGGATGGACGGTTTCATTCTGGGTGAATGGGGATGCTGCTCAGGGAAATAATGTTCGTCCTCTTGGTCTGGGGGGAGTGTTTGAGGCATCCAGTAGCGGCAGTGGCGATGAGCTGACCTTTTTTGTCGATGATGGCTCAGGTTTTGCCAGCGTGGGCAATACAGGGGTGGTCTTCGATAATAGCTGGCACCATGTCGCCATGACGGTAGATCTGGTTGGTGATACGGAGAATATTCGTATCTACACCGATGGAGTGTTGGCTGATACCGTTACCCTGGATATGTCTGGTGCCACCGGTGGTTCACTAGCTGATATTTTGCTCGGTTCCCGTTTGAATGGTGATCCCCTCTATGATGGGTCGTTAGACGACTTTAGAGTCTATAGCACCGCGCTTACAGGGAGTCAGGTGGCATGCCTGATTGAGGAGCAGAGTGCACCCGGTCCGGATTTGGCTGATGCCGGTTTCGAGGATTCGGTTCAGGATGGTTTCATTGCGCGAAATGGCGCGGATGAAGAAAGCTTAGGTTCAGAGAATGATGGTCTTGGATTGATATCGACTGACTGGATTTTTAGTGAGAATGCTGGTGTGATCGATAGCACGGCGTCCAGTTATGGGTCGACAGCTGTTGGCTCTGGTCAGGTAGGTATTTTCAGTGGTGATAATGCTGAGATGTCTCAGACGGTCGAGGGCTTTCAGGTGGGTGATACCTACATGATGAGTTTCGATGCGGTGACTCGTAATGGAATTGATAATGGTGAGCTCGAGGTCGTGTTTGAGTCTGTCGATGGTAATGACACACAGACGTTCAATTTAGGCGAGGTAAATGCCGCTGACTTCTCAGGCGCTGTATCCTTCGAGGCCAAAGACGAGGGGTATCACGTGACGGTTCGCTCGCTGAATACCTTGGCTTCAGGTCTCGTCGAAACTATTTACGATGTGAATAGTGTGACCAATCCCACTTCTGGGAATGTGGTGAGCCAAAGTGTGGTGGATGGTCCAGTAGCGGGTAATATTCAGAATGGAACAGGGCCTTGGGCTATTATTGGAACTAATGAGACAATCGTTTACACCGGCGAGTTTTTTGATGCCGATGGGATCTTCGCTTTTGCGGAGAATATCGATGATGTCGTGCAGCTATACATCGACGGCCAGCAGGTGATTTATAATTGGCAGTGGAATGTGGCATCCACATCTACGACAGACGATGGTCACAGGGTCCATAGTGGAACTGTTGGTGAGTCGATCAATAACGCGAACCGTGGTTCAGATCGTGGCATCCTAGACTTCGGTATGGGGGCTAATAATGATGGTTGGCATACCTTTGAGCTACGCCTGGGTAATGGTAGTGGCGGTGCAGGAGCTGCTGGCGAGACCGGTGGTGGTGCCAATGACTGGTCGAGTGTGTTTGGCTTCGGCTTAGCCGATCCGACTTCAGGCGATACCGCTGATCTGCCAGCCACTGCGGATGGCGAGGGTTTCGAGGTGCCTGATGATTCACGTTTCCGTGCTCCTGGTGCTGGGGTTATCCTAGTTGATAATTTTAGCTTCACCAATATCACTCCAGAGGCTGTCGTGCCCGAGGTTGTGGTAGGCGAGTTGGTGACTTACCACATCACTGTCGAGGTGCCAGAGGGTACCACCGAGAATCTTGTGATCACCGATGACTTGAATCTGGCAAACCTCAATGGTGACGAATTGACCTTTGTGAATGCCTTCGTGGTCGACCCGTCTACGGGTAACCCACTTACGGGTGCGATTGGCAATTTCCAACAGGCAGATGGTTCCAGTCTGTTGGCCAGCGAGGTGGCGATCAGTGAGACTGATGGGGTGACGACTTTTAATCTAGGAACAGTCGTTGCGCCTGGAGATAATGACGTTTCCAATAATACGATCACACTAGCGGTGCAGGCTTATGTGCCAGATCTAGCCAATCATGTCGAGGACGATGCCTTCGTGAATACGGCTACGATGAACTACGATGCGCTGGTCGGGGACGTGCTCACCGAGCAGGAAGCGACCGACACGGCCGAAGTAGTGCTGGTGGAGCAGGACCTATACATTGTGAAGAATGTCGAGGGAGATAATATGCGTTTCCCGACAGCGATTTCTGATGCTCTTAGCACCACATTCACCACTTCGACCACAGGCACGGGGCCTGTCTCTATCGAGGTAGGTGTGGAGCTGCCAGATCTATTCCCGACATCGTCGACGGCCGATCAAGTGATTTGGGAAGTCGGTGGTAACACTGGGATGTCGCTAAATCTTGTCGATGGTAATCGAGTGCAACTTTCGGTCCGCGAGGTACTTGGTGATGGCACAGCTATTCTCCAGACCATAGAGGCGGAGCTTCCGGCTGCATTGAGCGAGGGGTTCGCTCAGTTTGTGGTCACTGCAGATCCTGCTACCGATACGATTCAGTTGTTCATCAATGGTAGTCATGTCGATACCGCTACGTTAGCGAATTTCTCGGCATGGTCCGATGGGTCAGCACTTTCTTTGGGTAGTGTCGTGACGGGGCACGGTGGAGCTGATCCGCTAGAGTTGACCAGTCAGATGGCTGATTTCACTGGAGCGATTACGGATTCTCGTTTCTACACAGATGTGCTCACAGCGGCAGAGGTACAAAATAATTACTATTCTCTGGTTGGTATTCCTTCCGGAGACGCTGGCGATACGTTCCACTACACACTAGATGTGGCTCATCACGGGGATATGGATGTCGCAGTTTTCGATGTCGAGATATCTGATCTGTTCGTCGATCCGCGTGTGACACTGGTGCCCGGGACAGTTGTGGCGACAGTTTACGATGCGGCAGGAGCGCCTGTGGCTCCCAATCCAGCTACGGTGACTCCTGTGAATAGTGGGACTGGTTTCAATATCACTCTGGCCGAGCTTCAGCCCGATTGGAGTGTGCGAGTGACTTTTGATGGTCAGTTGGGAGATGCCGCCGATCCGAATGAGCAATACAATGTCGATCCTACTCAGGATAATTCAGCTCCCAATACGGCATCGGTCGCATGGGATAATAATCCGCTTGAGCCAGGTGACGAAGGCTTTAATGATGAGCGGACTGGAGATGGCGATAGTGATAGCGCTCATGTGGAGACAGTTGGAGAGGTCCTATTTGAGAAGGTCATAGTCGGTACGAGTCTGACTGAGACAGGGTCTGATCAGCACAATGAGTTGGGCTATGGTACAGGTGATATCGATCTAGGTGTGCCTATGATTCAGAGTCTCGACTTCGGGACTTTGTCGACCAACCATGGTGACTCTGGCAGGCTGAATAGCGACTTTGATAGTATCGCTGGCACAGCGACTCCCAATTGGTATGCGGCTCCGGATTCCGAGTGGAGCATAGCAGGGGGGACATTGGCTTTGAGCCCTAGCGCTCCTTATTCGGCAGAAGACGAGGGTGGCGTAGCTACTATGATCGATCTGACTCAGCTGGCGGATATCGAGGGTTCGCAGATTCGCTTGCGTTTCGATTACGATGTCGGTGCGGGTAATACCTTGTATACCCACCTACGGGGTGCAGATGATGATAACCAGGACTTGCAGTGGGATTTGAACCTTCTGACCTCAAATGGCGATGTTCAGGATGCGTCGTTCGGCGGCACAGGCACACGGTATAATCTGTTTTCCGGAGACGATGTGTCTACAGAGACTCCTTTGTCAGGAGCGGGGGCAAATGCACGGGCTCTCACTGGTTCTGGGACGTTTGATGAGGTGATAGACATCAGCGGTTACGATGTATCGGATTTAGCGGATTACGATTGGTTGGCCTTGGCCTTTGGAGTCGATGCCACTACGGACAATGCGGTCACGATTAGTGGCCTGTATCTAGGAGCAGTGCCTGCCGACGATTTCGAAGATGTCGTGGTAGGAGAGACCGTCACCTACGAACTGCGTGCTACGATAGGTGAGGGCAGTTACGACGATTTCGTCGTCACGGATGTGCTTCCTGCCGGCTTCGAGCTAGTGGGAGTGGATATCTTAGAGTCTGGGAACACTGCCAACATGCGTGTGGGTACCACAGAGCTTGATGCTCTGGACCTATCTGTGGGTGCAGGTATCGTCAGTGTCTCAGGACAGACCGTCACCATGGATTTTGGTACGGTTATCAATCCTGGCGAGGAAGGCCTAGATATTGATACCGTAGCGATCCGTGTCGTCACTCGCGCTACCGATGTGGCTGCGGTCGCCGACGCAAGTGTCGCGACAAATACGGCTACTCTGGAGACCGAGGGCGAGAGCCATACTGATATCGCTTCTGTCGATATTGTAGAGCCTCAGTTGGAGTTGAAGAAATTTGTCGAGAATGCAGATGGGGATCTCAGCGATGATGAGGGCGATACCACGGCTGAAGAGCCTGTCGGTGATGCTGGCGATGTGTTTACCTATACATTAGTGGTGGATCACAGTATGTTCGATGATCTCGGCGATGCTGATGCGAGTAATGATCTGCAGTCCTCCTTTGATAGGGATTCAGGTACATTCCAGACCGATGGTAGTGGTGATGTCTCGATGTATGACACCGCACGAAATTCTTCGTCTGCCGATGCCTTCGATGTGGTCATCACAGACACACTATCTGACTCTAGGATCACGCTGCATAGTGCATTGTCGGCGATTTCGGTGGTGCTGCATACCGACGGCGTGCCTGCCACTACTGCGCTGACGGCAGGTGTGGACTACACCATCGCAGCGGATGCTGATGGTAGTGGATTTGTGATCTCGATGGACAGTCTGGCGCTGAACCAAGCGCTGGTGGTCACCTACGATGCGCGTCTGACAGGCACAGTAGGTCCCAACGAGACGGTGCCGAATACAGCGTCTGTTGATTGGAGTAGTCATCCAGATGAGAATACTGGTCGTGCTGGTGAGACGCAGTCTGACGATGCTCACGTCGATACCATCGGCTCGATCCAGTTTGAGAAAGTGATCGTGAGCACGAGTCTAGATGAGACTGGGGCTAGCCAACACACGGATCAAGGCGATGCCACTGGCGATAATGACATATCCGGGGCTGGTGATGACCATGTCGATGTGGCAGCAGGTGAGACGGTGACCTATGAGCTACGCACTATCATCGGTGACGGGACCTATGAGAATCTAAGGATTGCCGATACTTTCCCTGTGGGTTTTGAGTTCGTCAGTGCTCAGATCCTCGCTTCGGGGAATACGGCTGCTATGACTGAGGGCGGCGTCTTGCTAGAGCAGCTCGATCTGTCGGCTGGAGGTCCAGTTCTCACTGTTGGTGCTCAGACACTCGACTTCGATTTCCTTTCTCTGGTCAATCCGGGGGATGCGGGACAGCAGGTAGATCAGTTTGCTATACAGATCACGATGAGAGTGGCGAACGATGGGCAGCTGGCGGATGGCGATACCGCTACCAATACGGCTACGCTTTCATCTGGGGAGGACTTTGCTCCGATCACAGATATAGCCGTGGTCGATGTGGTGGCTCCGGTTTTGGATCTTGAGAAGTTTGTATCGAATCAAGATAACTTCATCCCTGGCTACTATGGACTGAATGACGATGGCAACCCTCTGACTCTCGATGCAGGGGCTGCCGACCATGACGGTGATGATGTCAATAATGACACGACTGTCGCGACTCTAGGGGAGACGCTGGTCTATCGTCTGGAAGCTCAGCACACAGCAGAGTCGACTTCGGCTGCTTATAATGTGAATTTCTACGATGATATCGCTCAGATGGGGCAGACCAATTTTGGTGAAATCGTGGAGGGCTCGATTCGGGTGATCGATTTGAATACTGGTGCGGTTTTGACTGAAGGTGTGGATTATACCGACTCCAGCACGACCACAGTTTTGGATGTTCAGCTATCTCAGCCGTTCCTGCTCACAGATGGTGCCGATGTCGCTCAGCGTTATGCGGTGGAATTTATCGTCGAGTTGAGCGAGGAGGCATCATTGCTACTTGAGCGTGGTGGTGTCGATAGCGTCGATATTCTCAATGTCGCGGAGCTTCGCTATGACACAGCACCTACTGAGGGTAGTTCTGCGACTGATACGGATGCCGCAGAGGTCATGATCGTGGCGCCAGATCTCTACATCACTAAAAATGATGGTGAGCAGACCCGCGAGCCGGGAGAGACCTATACCTATACGCTGGACTACGGAAATAAAGAGTCCCACGATGCTCCGTTTTCGGAGCAGGCAGGTCCAGCTAGGAATGTGGTGATCACCGATACGCTACCCGAGGAGCTGACTTATACAGGCGCTTCAGTCACACCTGATCAGGTGGTGGTGAATGCTGATGGAACGACCTCTCTGGTTTGGAACATTGAGCTGCTCAATCCTGGTGATACTGGAGCGATCGAAGTGGATGTGGTGGTGAAGGATGATCTGCCACCTGCGGAGTATGAGATTATCAATCAGGTGGAGATCGGTAGCGATTTCTTCGAGCCGATTCTCTCTGACAATGCCGATCAGGATCTGGATGTGATGGTGATCGAGGCGCTGGGCGCCGAGTTCTTTGGAGGATCTAGTATCCTAGAAGGGTTCCGTCTGATCGGTGGCATCGAGGATGGCGAGGACGGTATAGGTGAGGGTGATGGCGAAGACTTTCAGCTCCTCACTCCGATGCCTTTCTATTCAGGGTTGGTGGATCCGGGGACGGTGCTTAAGATCAAGATCCTAGGTGCAGCAGGTGCCCCTCTGCCAAATGGTGAGATGACAGTCGTAGGCGATGCTGGTGGTAACTGGCTAGCGAAGTTCCCAGGACTGGTTTTGACCGATCAGCCGCATCAGATCGTGATCGAGCAGACGCGTCCGGTTTGGGATATCGCAAATGATCGCCATGGCTACAACCTGCGGACTTATTTCGCACCGGCTATCAATCCAAGTCACACTCAGACCGAGGAAATGACTGTCGATGCCGTCATGGGGCGCCGACTACATCCGCTGGAAGAGATGCAGGATGAAGGCGAGGGTCCGCGCGGTAATATGAATCACGACTGGCGCTTGAGTAACTTCGAGCTCTATGCGCAGTCGGGTATCGGTGGTGTGCAGCAGTAGATGCTAGATTAGTTTTTACTAGATATTGATCGAGCAGCGCTAGTCCCAGATGCCATGGCATGCTGGAGGCTGGCGTTGCCGGTCAGATCTCCCACGATAGTGATGTGCTCCGGCGGAGGCGGTAGGCTATCGCGCCAGCCTGCGATTTGTTTGGGTAGTGCCTGTGGGATAGTGATCTGCTTGAGCGCCGTCAGCTGTTTCTCTGCCTCTGGGTAGAGGCGAGAGATGTCCGCTCTGGCGGCGGTGAATAGGGCCTCTTCGTCGTGATCTCCAGCGTTTAGCACGGTCGCGCTGAGTAGGTGTTTGCCATCAGGGGCCAGCGATGGGTCGACATTCGTGCTTTGCACAAAGTGCTGTATGACTTGGCTTCGCCCCGCTGAGGGTAGGACGATCCATTTCCCATCGTACACCGGCTGGTCGGAGGTGAAGTAGAGCACACGAGTGTGGCGCATCGCGGGTGGGGTGCCGCCTAGTAGCTGTGCTGTGGTGGTGGGATCGGTGGCTAGTATGATGTGATCGGCATCGAGGGTGTCTAGGCTTTCGACAGTATGCCCAAAATGAAACTTTTCTTTTGGTATATCTTTCGCTAGTTGGCGTGGCAGGTTTTCGATACCGCCAGCAGGGACGAAAGCGCCGCCTTTGGCGAACATCTTTAGGTAGTAGCGTAGTAGAGATGCATCGGTATCGAGATCGCTATCGAGAAAGACCCCGCCGAAGAAGGGTCGAAAAAAGCGGTCGATGATATCCTCGCTAAATCCGAACCCGGTTAGGTACTCGTAACTGGAGTAGCCTATCTCGGTGAGTAGTTGAGCGTCGGTCTTGACCAGGCAATCTGCGGTCAACTCAACGAGGTGAAAGCGGTCCTCCCAGGTGAGACTGGAGTCTAGGGCATTGCCGATGAGTTTGGGGTGCTTCAGCGGGTGTGCCAGGCAGTTTAGGTAGCCATCTGCCTCTTCGACTAGGGCACCGCATCCGAAATGCTTTGGCGCGAGTGTGTCGCGTGGAATGATATGGCGAAACGCTGGGTAGGCTGATAGGCACACCTGAAAGCCGAGGTCGAGACGATAGCCCTGGTGCTCGATCGTCTTCACCCGACCGCCGGGGCGATCGCTAGCTTCGTAGATAGTGAAGTCGCTGTGGCCTGTGCGGAGCAGTTCTCGAGCGGCGCAGAGACCAGAGAGGCCAGCCCCTACGATGGCTATCTTCTTTTCGTTCATTCGTTTAGACTACGCAGCACGGCACTAGGATCGCCTCACTCATACCGTGAATTATCTTTTTATCGGCAGGGCAGATGGTAGCCAGCACACCGCCCAGATTCACGCGGTCGGTTTTGGCATCTACGAAGTAGTAGGGGCATAGGCGGACTCGGCCAGTCATGATCTCGATCTGGCCGGTCTCTTCATTCCACCAGGGGTGCTCGACTAGGCGGCCGTGGTGGTAGGTCTGTAGCACGTAGGGGCTGGTGCCGTAGCTGGCCAGTGCCTCGTCGACTGCGGCGGACCACTCGGCCTGCGAGGCGTCGTGGCCGATGGTGACACTGCGGCTACCCCAGGCTTTTTCATTGAAGCCAGAGAGCTTGAGCACTAGCTCGCGCTGCTTTTGGCTAAAGTCGCGTAGCTCGGAGAAATGCTGGATATCCAGACCCGGTATCCCTGCCTGATGCGGGAGCTCGGCGGGATCGACTACCCAGCTGCGGGGAAAGGTGTCGCGCAGCTTTTGGCAGTAGCCGCTGCCCAGCTCCTGCCGCCAGTGCTCGCGCAGCGGTAGCGACCAAAATAGGGCCGAGCCCATCTTTTCTTCCAGCCACGGTTTGTGCGGGCTGGTGACTAGACCTCTGGCACCCCAGTCCTGTGCGCGGGGAATGTTGGGTAGGTCGAATAGCTCGTAAAATCGGTAGATCTCGCGATCGTCGGTGGGCTGGTAGCTCTCTGCTCGCTCGACTCTATAGTCACCCTCTAGACGTGGAGCCAGCCACTGCATCTCGGGTAGGTAGTCGGCTGCTTCCTCCGATACGACGATGTCGGCACCTCCATCGCGAAACATCGATTGAAAGCCCCGCTGCATGCCATAGGTGCCGCCGACGATATCGTGGCCAGAGTCTGCGTAGACCTCGGCTAGCCAGCCCGTCAGTCCGATGCCGCCAGGCACCGAGTCGAGCTCCGAGGCGGCGAAGCCGGTCTCGGTCAGGATCAGGTCCGGACGGATGACGCGCGGTAGCTGCTGAGTGAGGGCGCTGGAGCGAGCTGTATCGAGTAGCGCTGTGGGTTTGCCCTGGTCGAGGTAGTCAGAGATCCAGCTGGGTAGAGTGCCTTTGACACTGCGCCGGTAGAATAGATCCAGCGTGCGCTGAAATTTGTAAAAGACAGGGCCGAGCTGAGTCAGCCGCTTGAGTGTCATTTTATCGAGAGGGAAAGGCTGCGGCGATACCCGCCAAGCTTTGTCGGCGAACAGCCCACTCTCGGGCAGGGAATCGCGGATACGCTGGGCTTGGGATTCGAGATCGGTGGATTGCATGGGATGCGGACAAGAATGCTTAATTGATGGGCGTTGTTACTATGTCGTAATTCTCATCAATAGCCTTACTTGCGCAGTTTAAGATTCATTGGGTAAGATTTGGATTCGTTCTTCTCTTTGGAGAATTTGGAGGATTTCAGAATGAAGAGCTGTTCGTTCTTTTTGTAGATTTCGTACGCCTAGCCAATCTTTGATGCGTGCGATAGGTGCTAGAGAGTCTGTCGTGGTATAAATTAACCATTTACGTTCTTCGTCTTCCGAATGTGGATCATTGAAATCGGAGCTACAGATCGCCATATGAGGATGGTGGCAGAGAACGATCCAACCAAAGTCTTCTGCAAAAGCATCGGCTTTTGGCTGGCCTGCCTCTTGGAGTTGAGAGGCTAGCCATTTTGCCAGCTCCTTGCCGTAGATCCCTGGATTTGTCTCATCATCTTCACCTTCGATCACTTGAAATAGGTTGGATTTGATTCGGATGTGATCTTCAGTTTGAGGCATAAGTCGGATTGGCCGAAGAGGAGAAATTTAGATTAGTTATTGGCGGAGTCTTCGCTAATCAGCTCTGTAGCAGCCGGAGCGCCGCCCTCAGGATGGCATCGGCATCGGTGACAGTGTCTGGTACCTTATCGGTTGCCTTCTTGGCTTCAGCTTGCTTGTAGCCTAGAGCGATCAGGCCGAGCATCGCATCGCCCCGTGCGCGCTGAGTCGGAGTGGCGTTGGGGCTGGTCTGTGTTTCCCAGGCGTCTTTCACGCCGACTTTGTCGCGTAGCTCTAGCACGACTCGTTCGGCGGTCTTTTTGCCGAGACCTTTGATGCTGGAAATCGCGGTGATGTCGCCGGCCACCACGGCTTGCTTGAAGTCATTGGCCGATACGCCGCTGAGGATAGACATGGCTACCTTTGGGCCGACGCCGGAGACTCGCTGCAGCAGCAGGCGAAACAGGTCGCGAGCCTCTTCATCGGGAAAGCCGTAGAGGGTCTGCTCCTGCTCACGCACGTGAAAGTGGGTGAGTACTTTCACGGTGGATCCGACCTGGCCAAAGTCGCCATCGCCGATGGTCGGCACTATCACTTCGTAGCCTAGGCCGTTTACATTGATGATGACTCGGCCTGGCCAGCTCTCCTCTAGGGTGCCTTGTAAAAATGCAATCATGAGCGAAAAAGGGGTGGGAGGCATCGATGCCTCTCAGCAGGCCTCAATCCAACTCAACAAACATACGATGGCAACCTCTCATTTCTTTTCTATCTGTGCCGCAGTGGTGCTGGCGATGCTCGGGATGACTGTCTCGATCGCCTCGGCGGATGAGCACGATCGGCAGATCGGCCTGCTGTTTGAGGGGGCTTTTGAGAAGGCCGATATCGAGACCAAAGTGGAGGGGGCGAAAAAGACTAAGCTCGCAGCCGCTTACACTTGGCGCTATGGGGTGCGGCTTTTTACGGATCAGAGCTGGCAGGAGTCGGGTATGCAGTGGGAGGCATTTGCGGCTCGGGCTGGGGCGACGGCAGACGAGCTGGCCAAGAGCATCGAGCCGAAGTATATCCGCGATCACCGGGGTGTCATCGCCTACGCGATCGTAGCGGGGGAGAGCCCTTTTCACACGAGTGCGATCACATCGCCTCACTTCGTCGGACAGTTCGGCGAGACGCTGGGCGATAGACTGCACGTGGTGGTGATCGATCGGCAGGTGTTATACGTTTTTCCCGCGAGCGGAGGGAATCTGACCGACTTTGGTCCAGCATTGGTCGGGATCTACGAAAAGACACCTCTGCCAGTGAGCTTGGAGGTGTTTGAGGTAACGGCCAGCGGATATCGCGTGATCGGCGAGATCGAGCGGGCACCGCGGGAGTAGTGGGGCGGATTGTACCCTATTCAGTCGGGACTGTACCCTATTGAATTTCAGGGTTTTGGGGCGGCGGCTGAGCTCTGCGATCCACTCGCTGGCGCTCGCCGCCACTTTTTTGGGAAGCTGGCTGCCTTACTCGATGCCGAGGGCTTCTTTCACAGCTACCTCGAGCTCTTGGCCGCGTAGGTTGGTAGCGATGATTTTGCCTTCTTTGCCGATCAGGAAGGTAGCAGGGATACCTTTGATGCCGTAGGCACCTGCGATCTCGTTGCCCCAGCTTTTGCCGTCGAAATATTGCGGCCAGAGCATGCCGTTGTCGGACATGAATTCTTCTAGCACAGCGATATCATCATCGAGAGAGATGCCGACGACTTCGAAGCCCTTGTCGTGGTAGTTTTCGTAGGCCTCGATGACATTGGGCATCTCCTGGATGCAGGGTCCACACCAGGTGGCCCAAAAGTCGACGAGGATCACTTTGCCGCGCAGGGCAGAGATGTCGATCTCATTGCCATTGGTGGCGGTGAATTTGAGGTCCATGGTATCGCCGATGCCTGGCACGTAGAGGTCGGCAGCGATCTGGTCGATGAATCCATTGATCTGCTCTGACTCAGGGTGTGGCTCGAGGTCGGCTTTCAGCCTTTTGACAAAGTTTTTACCACGCTCTTTCTCACCATTCTGCGAGCTGATTTCGATGTAAGGACGGCTGATGTCGCCGATCAGAGTACCGAGCAGAGCTTTTTCTCCCTTGGGTGCTAGCTCGTAGCGCTGGTCGAGCACGTCTAGGACTTTATCCATGGCGCCCATGGTCATGTGTGCGCCTACTAGGATGGAGAATGCCTGGTCGAGATCGGCGGCATCCTTGTTGTCAGTGATGTATTTCTCGATGGCAGCGATTTTTTGGTTCTCGTAGTCAGTCGCGATCTCGACTGCAGTTTGAGTGTAGGCTGCTATGGGTAGACCTATGGCTAGGGCGATGGCTAGTTTCTTTCTGATCATGTGCTGTATCGACGTGTGAGGTAGATGGTAGTATTTAGACTGTGGGCCAGATAGTCTAGCCCATTTCTAAAAAGAATTCCGCCTGCGAGATGGCAGGCGTGGCATGTGAGCCGGCTCGATTTTGGGCCGGACTACTGGGGATAGAGGCTGCGCGCATCGTTCATCTCGATGACGGGCTCTGGCGGTGCCAGCGTGGCTTGGATGGCTGGCTTGGGCTGGATGACCTTCTCCTCAGGCATCTCAAAGATGGAGACGTAGCCATTGATCAGCACGCGGTAGTTTTGGCCCGGTATGAGACCAGTGGTCTCGAGGACGACGCGGGTCTGAAAGGGTGGCAGGGCGATGCGATTGCTAGCGACAGCACCGACTGGCGTCACCTCTGGGATGCGCACCTCGATGGTGGCTGGGTCGGGCCGGTATTGCTCGACCTCGGCGAGTTGGGCGGCATTGGAGGTGAGGCGCCCTTTGACGATGGCGGTCACATCTGGCTTTCCATAGAAGTAGGTCGTCTCGATCTCCACCGACTCGATCTGCGCCGGCTGTCCGCCTGAGCGAAAGCTCGTCGCCGAGGTTTTGGTGGTGGTCGTCTTGCAGGCAGGCAGTAGCGCCAAAAGCAAAAGTCCGAGAGAAAGGGAGGCAATCGAATGAATTCTCATGTTCGATTCCTAAAGTAATCTAAAATATTAATTTTTCTTAAATAATTTTAAAAATAAACCAAGCATTGATTTCGGGGCTCGTCTCCGGTACCATCCCTGCACGATGGAATTTGACTGGATCGACTGCCCTTTCGACCTGAAGCAGACACCTCCCCATGAGGTAGCTGAGTCATTCGAGGATCCTTTTTCGATCCGGCTGCTGCCGGAGTTCGACGACGATGTCGAGAATCGCTACTTCTCCATCGGTAGGACAGTGGAAAATCGCTGCCTCTTCTCGGTTTTCTGGACCGATGGCAAGCAGTACCGTGTGCTAGCCTGCCGCGACTGCACGCCAGAGGAGCGTTCTTTCTACGAGCGGAAGAATGCGGAGATGCTGGGATAGTCGGCTTCTGCTAACATCTGCCTAGCGCGATCAGTCACTTGGGTGGGAGAGCTTTTTCTCATACTCTCTTACCATGTTCATTCGTCGATTTCTCTCTTTCCTGCTCGTGTGTGGTGCGGTGACCGCCCTGCACGCCGCTGACAAACCCAATGTACTGATGATCGCGATCGATGATCAGAATGACTGGATTGGCTACATGGGCGGCCACCCACAGGCGAAGACGCCGCATATCGATGCGCTGGCGGCTCGGGGCACGGCATTTACCAATGCGCACTGCCAGTCGCCGCTGTGCAATCCCTCGCGGACTAGTGTGCTGACGGGGCGCCGACCTAGCACGACTGGGGTGTATGGGCTAGCGCCCTACTTCCGCGCGGTGCCGGAGCTAAATGATCTGGAGACCATGCCGCAGTACTTCATGCGCCAGGGCTACACGACCTACTCGACAGGTAAAATATCCCACGGGCGCTATGGGCAGAAGATGGGTCCGAAGCAGCTGGCCGCTCTAAAGTTCAAGCCGCATAAGGAATTCGACATCTATGGCCCAGGGGCATCGGGCAAGCCTTTCCCACCCAAGAAGCTGGTCGATACACCGCAGCCACACAAGCTGGTCGATTGGGGGATCTTCGATCACAAAGATGAGGACAAGGGCGATTATCAGATCGCCGAGTGGGCTGTCGAGCAGCTCGATGCCAAGCCGGAGGGACCATTCTTCATGGCCTGTGGCTTCTTCCTGCCGCACGTGCCCTGCTACGCCACCCAGAAGTGGATGGATATGTTTCCCGAGGAGGAGGTGATCCTACCGCTGATCCAGCGCAATGATCGCGATGACACTCCGCGTTTCTCCTGGTATCTGCACTGGACGCTGCCCGAGCCGCGTCTGAAATTTCTCGAAGATGCCAACGAGTGGAAAAATCTGACTCGCTCCTATCTGGCCTGCACCACCTTTGTCGACGATCAGGTGGGCAAGGTGATGGCCGCGCTCGATCGCAATGGCTACGGCGACAATACGGTGATCGTGCTGTGGTCGGACCATGGCTGGCACATCGGCGAGAAAGCCATAACGGGTAAGAACACGCTCTGGGATGATGGCACCCGTGTGCCGCTGATCTTCGCCGGGCCAGGAGTGCAGAGTGGTCAGATCTGTGGTCAGCCGGCCGAGCTGCTCGATATCTACCCGACTCTGGTCGATCTCTGTGGTCAGGGTGGCGAGAGAGAGGGGCTAGAGGGCCTGTCTCTGCGCCCACAGCTGCAGGATGCCGCGACCACTCGTGAGCAGCCAGCCATCACCACTCACAATCATGATAACCACGGCATCCGCTCTGAGAAGTGGCGCTACATCACCTACGCTGATGGCTCTCAGGAACTCTACGACATGGTTAACGATCCCAACGAGTGGACTAATCTAGCTGGTGACGAAAAATACGCCGACATCATCGCCGAGCATCGGAAATACATCCCGAAAGTGAACAAAAAGCCCGTGCCAGGCAGTGCTAGCCGCATCCTGCTCTACGATGGGACAGATACGGTGAACTGGGAAGGCAAAGACGTCGGCCCGAACGATCCGGTGCCGGAGATTTAGGGTGTGGCCTGAACTTCAGAAAATGAAGTATCCGTATCGATATCGAACCAGAATTCGGCAGTGTCTACCTTTCTGGCTGCTCAATTTAGGTGTGGCGAGGAAAGGAAAAGACTGCGAGCTAAAAGGAGGGGATCATGATTTCTACAAGCAAGATGAGGAAAGTTTGGCCTGCTATCATTGTTCAGTAATCGTAGTTCGAGAAGTTCTCTGAGGTATCCTGTTAATACTACAAGGACTGTAATTTGAAATCATTGAACTGTTGAATTTCGGCATTGATCTCTCCCTCAGAAATTTTCTGCTTGTTTGGCTCACCTGCAGCGGCATCTCGAAGAGTGAAAGGTTTTTGTTCTTCATTTAGAGCGTTTTCCAAAGCTGAAATCACCATTGCTCTGAATGTTATATTCTCTTGATTCAATCGTTCTTTGACTCGCCGCATCAACGAGTCTGGCAATTCTATGACCGTTCTCATTAAATAGCTTGTTATAGAACATGCCGGTATGCAAGTCGGCGGTATATCTCATAGGACCTATCCCATAGTACCCCACACCTTCCCTATTCGGAATGCAGATCCATGCTACACTCCCGCCATGCAGTTCTCTATCTTCGGCGAGCGTCTGGCGGGGCCATCTGGCATCGGTGAGCTCATGGACGACCTCGGCCATGCTCTGGCTGGCGGGGGCGATATCAAGATGCTCGGTGGCGGCCAGCCGGCCAAGATCCCTGAGCTGACGGCTATCTGGGAGGCGCGTCTGGCAGATCTGCTCGAGGAGAGTGGTGGTGTCGATCGGCTGCTGCAGAACTATGATCCGCCGCAGGGGAATCCGCATTTCCTCAAAGCGCTCGCAGGTCTGCTACGCGAGACCTTTGGCTGGGATATCACTGAGCGGAATATCGCCATCACCAATGGTGGGCAGACGGCTTTTTTCTATCTCTTCAATGCGCTGGCAGGGGAGTTCGCCGATGGCACCCGCAAAAAGATCCTGCTACCGCTGGTGCCTGAGTACATCGGCTATGCCAACCAAAGTGTCGGTGCGGATATCTTTCGCGCGGTGAAGCCGATCGTCGAGCCTATCGGGGATCACCAGTTCAAATACCGCGTCGACTTTGATGCGCTGGAGGTCACCGATGATATCGCTGCCATCTGTGTGTCGCGTCCGACCAATCCCAGTGGCAATGTGCTGACCGATGCGGAGGTGCAGCGCCTAGCCGATATCGCTGCCGAGCACGATATCCCGCTGCTGATCGACAATGCCTACGGGGCGCCTTTCCCGAATATTTTCTTCGCCGATGCCAATCCGATATGGGCAGAGCACATCATCCTGACGCTGAGTCTATCCAAGATCGGTCTGCCTGGTGTTCGTACAGGCATGGTGATCTGCAGCGAGGAGCTGGCTACGGCCATCGGACGGATGACGGCGATAGCCGGGCTGGCCAATGGTAATGTCGGCCAGACGATGATGCTGCCGCTAGTCGAGAGTGGCGAGATACTGCGGCTCTCGGATGAAGTGGTGCGGCCATTTTACATCGAGAAAAGCCGACAGGCGCAGGCCTGGGTGGCGCAGTATTTCGATGATCGTCTGCCCTACCGCGTCCATCTCAGCGAGGGGGCGCTATTCCTCTGGATGCACTTCGAGGGGCTGCCGATCCCATCCAGTGAACTGTATGAACGGCTCAAGGCGCGCGGCGTGCTGATCATCTCCGGCAGTTACTTCTTCTTCGGCTTGGATGAGGACTGGCAGCACACACAAGAGTGTATACGAGTGACCTACACGATGGAGTCGGATGCGGTCCAGACAGGCATCCAGATCATCGCCGAAGAGGTGGCTAGAGCGTATGCCGAGGCAGTGCTGCCTACGGATGCGGAGTGATCGCGATGATAGTGATCTCTTGTTGATCAGGGCCGTAGAACCAAAAGATCCGGTAGGCTGCAGGTGTTTTATTTTCGGCATAGGCTTCGAAAATTTCTTCACCGTTCGGTCCCGTTAGAGAGCTGAATTTGTGGGTGTTGAGTCCTGGATGCCTAGGATTGTTCTCCAGATAGGCGAGCGCCTTCCTGACTGCCTTCAGGCGTTTGGTGAGGCCTTTGTCGGTTTCGAGTTTTTTGAGATTGCGGTCCGCCTCGTGTGTGAATTTTAGACGAAATGCCATGGCTATCAGTCTATTTCTGCCTCGGCATATTCAGCAAAGCTACCTCTAGAGATCGCTTCGTCTTTTCCTGCTTCTTCGATGCCTTTTTGAACGGACTCTAGGGCAGCAGGATTATCAAAGAGCCATTTCTCCCGTGCAGGTATCTCGGCATACGGCTCTAAGACGATGTTTCCATTATCGGTGAGATGAGCTCGGAAACTACTGACACCATCGGCCAATTTGCCCAGAGTGATTCTACCTTTGGAGTCTGGCCGAAGCTGAATTGGCTTTCCCATTTTTTACTATAGCTCTCGGTGGGAAATAATCAAAGTGGGAAATTTAGGGTGTTTCAGGAATGGCGGAAGCTTGACAGAAAGCTCTGTGGCTACACCGTCCCTAACCGTAAAAAAACCGCGCCATGAAATCTTTGCTACTTTCCAACGAATACCCTCCGAATATCTACGGTGGGGCTGGTATCCACGTCGAATACCTGTCCCGCGAGCTGGCCAAACTGTGCGATGTGGAGGTGCGTTGTTTTGGGGGGCAGAATGATGAGATAAGCCCGACACTGAGTGCCCGCGGATTCGATACGGACAAGTCCGACTACGAGGCTCCTCAGCCGCTGCATTCGGTGTTTTCAGCCTTGGATAAGTGCCTGCAGTTCAATACCGCCGGAATCGATGCTGATGTGGTGCACGTGCACACGTGGTATGCCCACTTTGGCGGTATCCTAGCCCAGCTGAACTACGGCATCCCCCTGGTGCTGACCGTGCACTCCCTAGAGCCCCTGCGCCCGTGGAAGCGTGAGCAGCTCGGTGGTGGCTACGACTTTACCCTGTGGCTGGAAAAGACAGCTATCGAGCGGGCCGATGCGGTGATCGCCGTGTCCAAGGAGACTAAGGCAGACATCATGCGCCTTTTCGATGTGGACGAGGAGAAAGTACACATCGTCTACAATGGTATCGATCCCGACGAGTACCAGCCGACTCGTGACGATGCGATCCTGCAGAAGTATGGCATCGATACCGAGAAGCCATTTGTCTTGTTTGTAGGTCGGATCACTCGACAGAAAGGCATCGTGCACCTGGTGAATGCCATCCAGCACCTCGATCCAGACTGTCAGGTGGTGCTCTGTGCCGGAGCGCCGGATACGCCAGAGATCGCGGCTGAGATGAGCGCTGCAGTGGATGCGGCTCGGGCCAATTTCGACGGCGATGTGGTGTGGATCGAGGAGATGATCCCCACCTACGAGAAGGTCGTGCTCTACTCGCACGCTTCGGTTTTCTGCTGCCCATCGATCTATGAGCCTTTCGGCATCATCAATCTCGAGGCACTCGCCTGCGAGACGCCAGTCGTCGCCTCCTATGTGGGCGGGATGAAAGAGATCATCGTCGACGGCGAGCATGGTTTGCATGTGCCCCTCGAGCAGCAGGATGAGTCACCATTCGAGGCGACAGAGCCCGAGACCTTTGCCAAAGATCTAGCCACCGCCATCAATAGCCTGATCGCCGATCCTGAGCGCTGTGCCGCGATGGGCAAGGCTGGGCGCGAGCGGGTGATCGAGCATTTCAGCTGGACCGCCATCGCCAAAGAGACCACTGAGCTCTATCAGAGTCTGGTAGACGCGAAGTAGCTAGGAAGATCGCAGAGCCTCCCGGCTGGGAGCGGCGCGTTTTCAACCGCCGGGCTGCATAAGCACCGAGCCGCTGCCAGCGGGAAGTAGGCTCAGCCTGCCGGGCGACGAGACGTGTGCCCCTCCTTGGACGCTCCGCGCCGGAATGGCGCAGTTGCCTAGGTGCTATCTTTCAGCCATGCTTTCGGCATGCACCGTCTTTTGTCGATAGCTTTGGCTTTAGCTAGCTTGATAGCATTTTCATCCGGGCAGTCCGCAAGCTTAGAGGACTCCATCGCAGCCTTGTCGGCTGTCGGTCCAGAGGGAGCAGGGCATGCGGAGGCGGCAGCGGCGTGGCAGGTGTTGTCCAGTGGCGATGCCGAGACTATCCTGCCAATGCTCGCAGCGATCGGGGAGCACGACGATCCACTCCAGCGCAACTGGCTGCGCTCGGCACTGGAGACGGTCTATAGTCGTATCGCAGATACCTCTGCCGCTGCCTTGCCGCTGGCGGAAATGCAGAATTTCATATCAGACACCGCGAATCCCGCCGCACCTCGTGAATTGGCATTTGATCTACTCCAGCGCTCCCAAGCGGATCTGGCCTTTAAGCTGATTCCTAGCTTTTTGAGCGATCCATCGCCTACGCTGCGTCGAATCGCTGTGCAGCAGCTCATCGATCAGGCGAAGGCGTCGCTCGCGGAGGATAAAGAGGCAGCGGGTCAGACCTTCCGCCGGGCTCTCGACTCGGCGCGCGATGCCGAGCAGATCACCACCATAGCCAAACACCTGCGTAGCGATATCGGTGATACTGTGGATCTGCCGACGCAGTTTGGTTTTCTCATGTGTTGGCACATCATCGGCCCATTCGACAATACCGGGCGCGAGGGTTTCGACTCGGTGTTTCCACCCGAGGAGCAGATCGATCTCGAGGCTAGCTACCCGGGGAAGCTAGCCGATGGCAAGACTGTCTCCTGGACCGAGTATGCGACGTCTGATGACTATGGGATGGTGGATTTTAATTCGCCCTTTTCACCTCTGAAGGAAGCGGTCGCCTATGCCTATACCGAATTCCAAAGCGATGGTGAGCAGGTAGCTCAGTTGAGGCTGGGCTGTAAGAATGCTTGGAAGGTTTGGTTCAATGGCGAGCTGCTTTTTGGCCGCGACGAGTATCACCGAGGTATCCGCATCGATCAGTATCAGCTACCGGTCACGATCAAGCCGGGGCGAAACACTATTTTGATCAAGGCGTGCCAGTGCGAGCAGGAAAAAGACTGGACCAAGCAGTGGCAATTTCAGCTGCGTGTCTGTGACCAGACTGGCACTGCGATCCTGTCGACCGATCGGCAGCCGACTCCGCAGAAGGCAGCCGCCACACGCCGCCCTAGTGCTTAGTTTTATTGGATTCACCCTATTCGTTACCCATGAGATCTGTCTCGTTTTTTATCCGCTACCTGTTTTGGCTATGTCTCATTTACCTACCTATGGACTCTCATGCCGATTGGCTGAATTTCCGAGGCCCGGGGGCCAATGGAGTGGTCTCCGATTGTGCCGATCTACCTACCGATCTCGCAGCAGAAGGGGCGATCGCCTGGCAGATCGACTTGCCGGGACGTGGGCTCGGTAGTCCTCTGGTAGTAGGCGATCGCATCTACCTGACGGCGGCTAGTGGGCCAGAGCAGCGCCAGCTGCATATACTGTGTTTCTCAGCAGCCGATGGAGCGCCGATCTGGGAGCGGCGCTTCTGGGCGACAGGTCGGACTATGTGTCACAAAAAGACCTGCGTGGCCGCACCTAGCCCGGCTAGCGATGGCCAGTCGATCTATGCCTTTTACTCATCGAATGATCTGATAGCAGTCAGTCTAGATGGCGACGTGCGCTGGATGCGGGGACTGACGCTCGATTACCCCAATGCATCGAATAGTCTGGGTATGTCGTCATCCCTAGTTGTCGCCGACGATACAGTGGTCGTGCAGGTCGAGAATGATTCCGAGTCCTTCGCTGCGGGTATCGATACAGCGACGGGATTGAATCGCTGGAAGATCGATCGTCCAAAGAAGGCTAACTGGACCTCGCCAGTGGTCATGCAGGTGGATCAGCAGGCTGTCGTGGCGCTGCAGTCGAGTGCCGGGGTGCTAGGCGTATTGCCCAAGACGGGGTCGGCGTTGTTCGATTTCGACGGAGGGGCGTCTACGATACCGTCGAGCGTGGCGGTGGGGGATACCCTGTATGTCCCGTCGCATGGCCTCACGGCACTGCGAGCTAGTGCTGACGGATCTGGTATCGAAAAGCTATGGAACGAAGGAGCGCAGCGTCCAGGGACTGCTAGCCCTATCGTAGTAGATGGAAAAGTCTATACCATCAATGGTGCCGGTGTGCTGTCATGTGGCGATCCGCAGACTGGCGAACGCCTCTGGCGCATTCGGTTGAAAGGCCCATTTGGCTGCAGCCCGGTATCGAATGGCTCGCATCTGTATATCTTCAATGAGATGGGAGTTGGCCAGTGCATCGATATCACTGGCGAGGCAGAGGCTCGGGTGGTGAGCGAGGTTGAGCTAGATGATACGATTTTATCGACACCGGCATTGTCAGACGATTCTTTATACATTCGTAGCGATAAACACCTTTGGAAATTTTCTAAGCCTACTGAGTGATGGACGAAGTTTATCGAGCGCCAGCTGGCAGCGAGGGGGAGGGGCAATCTATACAACCTTTCAAGGTAATCTGCGGTATCATTTTGATGGTCATAGGTGCGATTGCTATCACCTTTACCGTGTTGGGGCTTATTGCGGAAGTGTTGTTACTTTCAGGACTCGAGGCCGTGGATGTTTTGGTTCGGTTGGTTCCTTTGATGATCAAGCTTACAATTCTTGCTTTAGTTTCATTTGGTTTGTATCAGCTGGGTGAACGCTACTTGATGCATGAACGCTACGATATGGTCTCAATGGAAGAGAGGCATTTGCGCAAAATTTATGAGGCTGAGGGATTGGCCCTGATTGATTATGAACCAGTGAGTGAATCGACTTATCAAGATTGCTCTCCAAGTGAACTACGAGATGTATATAGTCATATTGATGGTGAGCTATATCCTGAAAAGTTTGAAGATCTGTTGGCAATGATAAAAATGAGGTTTGAGCGAGTGAACTCTAAAGCCAATCAAAGCACAGTTATTTAGTCGATAGTAATTATATATTTTATGACCATTTGTTGTTTTTTCTTTATTTCATGGGCATTGGTCTTGAGTGTCCACGCCGACGATCGTCCCAATATCATCATGATCATGGCGGATGATCTCGGTGCAGAGACCATCGGTGCCTATGGGACTCAGGATTATCAGACACCTGTATTAGATGGTATGGCGTCGTCTGGTGTTAAGTTTGAGCGGGCGTATTCCACACCGCTCTGCACGCCGACTCGAGTTCAGTTGATGACGGGGCGCTACACACATCGCAACTACATTGGCTTTGGGCAGTTCCCTGTCGGTGAGAGGACTTTTGGGCATCAGCTCCAGGATGCGGGTTACACCACTTGTATGGTAGGAAAGTGGCAGTTGGGCGGTGACCATGAGACGCCTCATCAGATCGGCTTCGATGAGTATTGCCTGCAAAACAGTATCATGCCGGAGAAGCCGTTCGACCGCAAGACTCGTGGGTGGGAGAGGTTTTGGGGGTATCCGGTGATCGTGGCCAATGGTGAGCTGTATGAGAGTAAGAACAGCTATGGGCCAGATATGCTCAATGAGTACGCGTGCGACTTTATTCGTCGGAATAAAGAGGAGCCGTTCTTTCTCTACTATCCGATGATCTTGCCTCACTCGCCGTTTGTGCCGACTCCATTGTCCACGGATGGTGACAAGAGCGGTAAGAAGATATCTGAGCTAAAGTACTTCGGCGATATGATTGAGTACACAGATCACTTGGTCGGCCGAGTTTTATCGACTTTGGAGGATGAAGGGATTCGGGACAATACTCTAGTTCTCTTTACCGGAGATAATGGCACGACCTATCCCGTGAAGGTGACCAAACCGGCTCCTGAAGGTTTCCCCAAGGTCGACGGAATCCATGGTGTGCGCCATATCGAGCACCTAGAGGAGGGTAAAGCTCGCAAACCTAAGGATGACTTTGAGGGCCCACTCACACGTACCGACCGGGGGATGATACCGGGTGGAAAGGATCTGATGAGTGAGCGTGGGGTCCATGTGCCGCTGATCGTAGACTGGCCTAGGTATCGAAAAAATTTCCAACAGATCGGCCACACCAATACAGGGTTGGTCGACTTTACCGATTTTTTTACCACCTTTGTCGAGCTAGGTGGAGGCGAGTTGCCTAGTGATCGGATTCAGGATGGTAAGTCTCTCGCCTCAGCGCTGAAGGGAGAGAGTGATGTGACGGATCGAGATGTGGTGTTTTGTCATTACTGGGAGTTTGGTAGAAAGCAGGAGGCCGCTAAGACGTCGATACATGAGGCGCGCTGGAAGCTGTACGATGATGGTACTTGTTATGATCTGGCCAATGATCTGGATGAGAAAAAGCCTTTGAGTCGCGATGATTTGTCATCGGCAGATCGAGATACGATCGACCAGCTACAGAATCGGATGGATACGATACTGGCCTCGGATGATGCGTCTATGGCAGCGGGGACAGCGGCGACGTCTGAGACAAAGCCCAATGTTGTTTTGATATTCGCCGATGACCTCGGGTGGGGAGATGTCGGTTATCATGGATTCGATGATGTGCTGACGCCAAACATCGACCGGATCGCCAAGGGAGGTGTGCAGTTCAGTCAGGGCTATGTGTCGGCATCTGTCTGTGGCCCCTCGCGAGCGGGACTGGTGACGGGTGTCTACCAGCAGCGACTCGGGGCAGGGGAGAACGCTAATGCCACTGGCTATCCAGACAAGGTTCAGCCTCAGTTCCGTATGTCGGGGCTGCCGACCAGCCAGCCAACTCTGGCAGAGATCCTGCGGCCTCATGGTTATCGCTGTGGTATGGTCGGCAAATGGCACCTCGGTGTCGACGAGCCACTGCGGCCCAATGCTCGCGGGTTTCATTTCTTTTGGGGATTTCTGAATGGTTCGCATACCTATACCGAGTGGCAGCCTGTGTTCGCAGAGCGAAAAGATAAATGGCCGGTTTTTCGGAATAACAAAATGCTACCTGCGACCAAGGATATCTATCTGACGGATGAGTTTAGCGATCGCGCAGTTAGTTTCATCAATCACAAGCCCGACAGTCCGTTTTTCCTATTTTTGTCCTACAATGCGGTCCATCATCCCTGGCAGGTACCTGATAAGTATCTGGAGCGAACCAAGCATCTAGCTGGAGGCGAGGATCGGAGATTTTTCGCAGCGATGATTTTGGCGATGGACGATGGTATCGGCAGAGTCCTGGATAGTCTCGACCAGGCAGGAGTGGCAGACGACACCATTGTGATTTTTCTGTCCGACAATGGCTCACCGCGAGGGCAGGGGCTGAAGCCTAAGCCAAAGGATAATGCGCAGCCGCGTGGCGATACCGTCATGTCGAATCCTGGGCCTCACCGAGGGTTTAAAGGCGACACCTACGAGGGTGGGATCAAAGTGCCGTTTACCATGCGCTGGCCTGCACAGATCGCTGCGGGCTCGACCTATAGTTTGCCAGTCAGTGCGCTAGATATCGTCCCGACTGTGGCGGCTACTGTCGGCGTTGATGCGCCGGAAAAAGGGCTGCCTTTCGATGGTGTCGATCTACTGCCGTTTCTACAAGGCAGGCGCGGTCAGGATAGACCGCACGAGACACTATACTGGCGTAGGGACAATGACTACGCTATCCGTGAGGGAGACTGGAAGCTGACCTGGAATGACGCTAGTGGTGATATGTCGATCAAGCTTTTCGATCTATCCGAAGATCCCGGCGAGTATCAGGACCTCGCCGCGAAGCGTCCCAAGCTGGCCCAGCGATTGCAGGATAAGTTCGATGCCTGGGATAGCACCCTGCCCAATAGTAAAGCCTGGGGTGGCCCAGGGAATCGTAACTATGACTACGCAAAGGGGAGCCGCAGGGGAGTCGTCGAGCACAATCAGAACCCTAACAAGGTCTATCCGGGTAAGGTGAGATAGCGTAGTCGGACGGCGAGAAGGCGATCTTCTTTAGTCGGTATTGCTGTAGTGACGCCACTGTTCCGATTCCGCCATTTCTTTGAGAGCCTGATTTCGAGTCGTTAGGAAACTGGTCATATACCGGGTTAGAAATAGCTGTTCGGCGATGCGCCCCAGAATGCCTAGGGGCGCTGAGAAATGAAATTCGTCTGTCATGAGTGTGCCTTCGTCGGTTGGCTGGAACTGATGGACATGCCGCATAGATGCAAAGGCACCTTTGGTCATTTGATCTTCAAATCTGTGAGGGCGATCAAAGCCGGTGATTTCCACGGTTAGCTGCTGTTTTACGCCTAGGTGTCTGGCCTCCCAGGTGACACTTTCTCCGAGTTCGATCATTCCCGATGTGCGACCAGCTACGGCACGTTCGCCAGTTTGTTCGGTGCTCGAGGTGTGTGCATCGATGCTTCTCGCTAAGTCGAATACACGCTCGGGCGGAGCTTTTATGTGGGTGGTGAGCTTGATCTCGGGCATATTGTCAGAGTGTTAGCGGTGGCGTCGGCGATTGGTAAGGTATGACTTATCGCGCCTAAATTAGGTTGTGACAAACAAAGCGTATCTGCTTGGTTTATGCCCAATGAGTGGTTCATTTCTGGTTGGTCAGTCGTCGCATAGGTTGGTATATATTTGGGGGTGTGTACTACTGGCGAGTGTTTTGCTTGAGTTCACAGTAGCTCGTGAGGCTGCTGATAGACCGAATGTGATCGTGGTGTATCTGGACGATGCTGGTTATGGTGACTTTTCTCACAATGGCAATCCAGTGATCGAGACGCCTGAGATTGCGAGGTTGGCGTATGAAGGTGCTAATTTCACTCAATTCTACGTGACGTCGCCAGCTTGTTCGGTATCTCGCTATTCATTGCTCACAGGGCGCTACCCAGCTCGGAGTGGCCTGGGCTCGTGGGTGATCGGGCCTGGTGCAAAGAAACATATCCACCCTGATGAGCAGACTTTGGCCGAGATCCTGAAAGGCCACGGCTATGCCACAGGCATGTTTGGCAAATGGCATCTCGGTAATGCGCATGCGGGCAATCAAATGGCTGCTAGTGCCTTTCCGCCTGCCCATGGGTTCGATCGCTGGGTGGGGACCAATGTGTCGCATGACTATGGCAACGCCAAACTGATCGCCTATGATGGGAAGGGGGACGATCCGATACCTGGCTACACGACTATGGCAAAAGATCTACCATCGGATATAGAGGCATCGGAGTCGTTGGTCGGGCTATACACTCGCGAGGTTGTGAAATTCATCGAGGATCACAAGGATGAACCTTTTTTTGCCTATGTGGCTCACAATCAGCCACATCTGGGCGTGTTCGCCAGTGATGCGTTTAAAGGGAAGTCGCGCCGCGGTATCCTAGGCGATGCGATGGCGGAGGTGGATGACTCGGTGGGACAGATTCAAAAAGCATTGGAGAGGGCGGGGATCATCGAGAATACTATCATCATCTTTTCTTCTGATAATGGGCCTTGGGTGCGGTTTAGGGACATGGCGGAGACCAAATATGGCGAGGCTAGGATGCATGTCGGCTACGCTATGCCTTTTCGCGATGGCAAAGGCTCCAACTGGGAAGGTGGTCACCGGGTGCCTGGCATCTTTTACTGGCCAGGGATGATCAAGTCGGGCAATAAGCTGCAGCCAGTTTCGACTCTAGATATCCTACCGACCATCTGCAGTCTCACAGGTGCCTCCCTGCCTAGCTGCACCCTAGATGGGCGGGATGTGAGCCGGTATCTGCTGGAGGATCAGCCAGAGGAGCTGCCCTTCACTTTGCTTTATAGCGGGCCGCGGAATGAGGTGAATGCGATCCGTTCCGGTAGCTGGAAGCTGCACACACGGCTGATTTCCCAATTGGGGACCAAACACGGTTTCGAGGCGACTTTGGAGAAACCTATTTTATTCAATGTCGAGGAGGATCTGAGCGAGAGGATCGACCGAGCGGCAGAGCAGCCGGAGCGAGTCATGGAGCTGAGGGCTTTGCGCGAAAAGCTGGTTCAGCAGATCCAGGCTGAGGGCAGCTTCTGGGATCGCTAGGCACCCCGCTTGGATAAAGTCTGATCGCAAAAAACAACAGCTGCGAGGGTGGAAAATGATCGTAGGTTGCCGGCCTTGAGCGAGGTCTCTTAGCCATGCCTATTTTTAACAACCACATTATGTCGATGGGGGCCTATAAGCCGCCCCTGGAGGGTCGAGATCCGGATCGTTTTTTACTACTGGATTTCAATGAGCGGACTTTGCCCATATCCCAGTGCATCGAGCAGGCGCTGATCGATTACATTCAGTCGGGCCGCTTGCAGATGTATCCCTCTTATGGGGACGTCGTGGCGCAGATAGCCGCCTACAGTGGGGTAGAGGAGCAGCAGCTGATGATCACAAACGGCTCGGACCAGGGGATCGACCTAGTGTTTAGAGCGGCCGCTCAGCTGGGGCACGAGGCGATCATTCCTGAGCCTAGTTTTGCGATGTACACCCAGTGCGCTGCGATCGAGGATCTAAAGGTAATCTCTCCGCAGTATGATCGTGAGACTGGGTTCCCTATCGAGGGCGTATTGAGTGCGATCAACGAAAGGACGCGAATCATCTGTGTGGCAAATCCGAACAACCCCTGTGGTACTCCTGTGTCCAAAGATGATATCGTCCGCATACTGCGGGCCGCTCCTGATGCGGCGGTGCTAGTGGATGAGTGCTACTACGAGTATATGAGGGAAACGGTAGTCGACTTGATCTCTTCTTATCCGAATCTTTTAATCACTCGCACTTTTTCTAAGACCTGGGGTATTCCCTCTTTGCGTATGGGGTACCTCATGTCTGCGGCGGAGAATATAGAATCTCTGCTAAAGGTACGTGGACCGTATGATATCAACCAGTTGGCTATCGTAGCCTGTCAGGCAGCACTAGAGTCTCCCGAGGATATGCAGACCTACACTCGCGAGGTGATGGAAGAGTCCAAGCCTTTGTTCGAGAAGTATCTAGAGGATAAAGGAATTGTGTTTTGGCCGAGTTCCGCCAATTACCTTTGGACCTTTCCTGAGAATCCAGATGACGTCGAGCAGGCGCTGCAGCAAGCGGGCGTATTGGTCCGCCCTAAGAAAGATGCTAATGGTGCAGTAGGGCTGCGGATCACCATTGGGACCAAAGAGCAGACCGAGAAAGTGATTCAGATATTGGAAGATTTCGAGCAGCATGGCTCCTAGTTCGCCGCTATCCAGCGAGGTATAATCGTAGAGGCAATGCTTGAAATCTAGGCACGTCTATCACCAGTTACCCAATACAAAAATATTTTATCTTTGTGTGACGACTTAATCACCTTCACAGGGGGCGTGGGTCGTAATTGACTGGCTGCAATTCGCATAGATTCAGCTTGCCTCATGTCGCTGGTGATAGATATGTTTTCAACCTCTTTGCTATCTACTTTTTCGATCATCAAGAGTAGTGAGAAATTTCGTCAAATCATCTTCGTTCTTAATGTGGTAGAAATTATGCTTATCTGCCTGCCTCTTGGCTTGAGTGAGGATTCGTGGGCGAATTTTGGTTGGAAAGTTCCAAATGATTTTCAGTAGTCTTGGAATAATCAGTATCTCAGGGCAGCCGTCTGGAAGGTCAGGGCGCGATCGGAATAGGTAGCGCCAGTTGCGCCGAAAGACGCGGAGAAATGAAACTCGTCGTGGGATATCGAGGAATACGACGGTATCGGATTGAGCTTGTGCTTGGAGGGATACGCCATCAATCACCCATCGGGGTTGGTTGGTGAGTTCTGATATGGCTTGTTCGACCTCTGTTCGAGGAGTTTTCTGCCATCCTGTTTGCCAGACGATGCGGTCTAAGCAATGGTAAGGTATATCTAATTCACTGGCAACGAGGTTCGCTGTGGTGGTTTTTCCCGATCCGGCATTCCCTGTGATGAGTATGCGGTTCATTTTGTGTCTGCTTCTCTGAAAACTCCTTCGATAATTTCTCTTATCTGATCGAAATTCATTTTGCTGCACACTGCGTCGGCTCCCGCTTCAAGGATCATCGTATTGCCATACTCGTGAGAAGATGTGGCGATGATCTTAGGTCGAGGGTCGCTAGAGGTAATCTCGGAAACAATTTCTGCGCCTTTGCCATCGTCTAGATCAAAATCGACAAGGACTAGGTCAAACCTTTGGTCGCGCATTAAGTTGCGTGCTCTTGCCATTGTTGGCGTGACCGTCACCTTGTGATCGTTTAGAAACTGTTCTGTGACAGTTGTAGAAAAGTATTTGTGATTTTCGATGAACAAGATTCTCATCGTTCATTTCGGAGATTGTTAGCGAAGCAGGTTCGTGTTTCTGCCTAGGTAGTGTAGAAGGTATCCGAATTTGCCTCTCGCTGCTTTGTTTTTCTCAGGTGAAACTTCTTCAAGCAGACGCACTAGCGTGCTGTCTCCTACAACGCATGCCAGTGAGCAATAGTCCCGAAATTCTCTTCGGTTTTTTCCATCTGCAACATTCCAGATGATATTGCGCAGGTGTTGGCAATCACGATCGGTCAGTTCAGCAGCCTTTAGCCCTCTGATAAGTCGCTCCTTAAGGTATCCTGATCGAAAATACCAAGGATCCACCTCAAGATAAAGAATTGCTTCATCAATGGATTGGCGACAGGATTGGCGCAGGTTTTGATAGAACTCAGGTTTCCAAAGCCGCTCTGTGGGGTGAACTTGCGCATGCCATGCTGATGTTGCGTCCTGCCAAGCTTTCCTAGCCTTAGGGCCTTTGTGTCTTGATGTAAAGGTAGACTGTATTGACTTATGATGGGCGTTTTCAATACGTTCGACGTCGAGGATCTCTTCGCGAGTGAGCATTGTTTTTGGATGAGAGAGTAAGACTGTGAGGAAGTAAGGGGGGGCTACTCGTTTCTGACCCGGAAAAATTCTTTAGGATTATCAGCTGTTCTAGACCACGTCAAAGCTTCACCAGTTCCTGTTTTTGAACTCTGGTCGGTCCATGTGCTAAGATCTGTGCTCCCTTGTAATACATAGATTCTTCCCGGAGCTGAATTAGGTAGCGAGATAGAAAGTTGATTGTTGCCTGTGTGCTCAATTGAGAGCTCTTCAGGGGCGAGGATAAGTCGATTTTCTATGATGGTTGAAAATGCAAAATCATTGTCACTGGGTGTTATTGATCCATCGTCTGAATATCCATAAAATTGACTTCCTTGAGTGTAGACATCTCCTCTAATCATACCGTATTCATTCCATCCGTTGTCGCCGCCTCCGCTTGTCCCCAAGATGGTAAATGCGAGAACATCGCCCGAGTATTGAATGTGTGGCTGATCAAAATACACATCTATCTGAACGGGAACTCTAAACTGAATGGCTTCTTTTGTGACGGAGCCTGAAGTGATCGGAGGATTCTGAATTTTGCCATCCACTACTTTGTGTAGCGAGACGATAAATTCGCTGCCATATGGAGAGGTGCTATTTCTTCCTTCTCCCTCAACATACAGACGAACGCCTTTGAGGGTCGCTGACTTCGTACACGTAAAAGTCTGCCCAGATTCGCCGCTGCGGGAAAGGTCATTGGTTGTGGAGTAATCAGGCTGACTTACATCTAAGGTTTGCGCGAAGCTGTCCAATGCCGAAAGCACGGTGAGGAGCAGCGCCTGTAGGATTGGTTTCATGTCGTTTCGTAACATGAATAATTAAAACAGGGTAGCGTTAGCGTCAATATTTTTACTGACTGGGTCCTAATCCGTCTTCATCAATGCCGTGGAGACGGGTTAGTGCCTCTATTTCGCAATTTTCAGGCCTATTGCTTGTTATTCTTAGCCCTTTTCTGCTTCTTCAAAAACTCACCGCCATTTAGCTCCTCATCCAGCTTGAGAAATGCAGCCTGCATTTCGGCAAATTTCTCGGCCTCTTGCTCGGCTAAATCGTTTATCTCGGTTCGGTCTTTCTTGATGTTGTAGAGGTGTTTGTAGTCGACGAGTTTCCATTCGCCTTTGACTAGGGCGGTGTATTTGTTGCTGAAGTTTTGGTAGAGGTAGGGATGCTCTGGGCGGGTTTCGCCGCGGAAGGTGGGGGCGAGGCTGATGCCTCTGGCGGGGCCGATCTGGTGCTCGCCATAGGTCTCGGGGTAGTCGACTCCGGCTAGCTCGCGGAAGGTGGCGTGAAAATCGATGAGATGAGCGCGCTGGCGATCGATGCGGCCAGGATTGGCGATGCCGTCAGGCCAGTTGGCGATCATCGGAGTAGAGATGCCACCTTCGTTTTGGGTCTGCTTGTAGAGGCGCAGAGGGGTGTTGCAGGCATTGGCCCACTCTTTGGGGTAGCAGTAGTAGGAGGCGCCGTCCCAGGGCATGAGATTGTCCTCGAGGGTCGGCTCGCGGGTGCGGTCGAATGGGCAGGCTCCATTGTCGCTGAGAAAGATGATCAGAGTGTTGTCGCGGATATTTTCGGACTCGAGTCTCTGGATGACGCGACCCAGCTGCTGGTCGACACGATCGATCATGGCGGCGTAGGCGGCCATGCGTAGATCCATATCGTCTTGCTCATCGGCAGACAGGCTATCCCAGGCGCGGACGTCTGGGGCGGGCTCGGAGAGTGGCATATCGTCGGGGATGATGCCTAGTTTCTTCATCTTGGCATAGCGCTTCTGGCGCAGTGCTTCCCAGCCGTCTTTGTAGCGGCCGCGGTATTTCATGACATCGTCCTTGTGGGCGTGGAGGGGGTAGTGGGGGGCATTGTAGGCGAGGTAGAGAAAGAAAGGTTTCTCCCGGTCGCGCTCGTCGATGTAGCGGATGGCGTGATCGGTGAAGTCGTCGGTACAATAAAAGTCCTCCGGTATCTCGTAGGGTTCATTTTCCAGACGGTAGGAGAATTTTCCATAGGTGCCTTCGCCGGTGAAGAAATTGGTCGCGCCTTCGAGGAAGCCAAAATAGCGGTCGAAGCCGCGCTGCAGTGGCTCGTCGAAGATGTGCCATTTGCCGACCATGATGTTGTGGTAGCCGGCTAGGCCGAGATTCTCCGGGATGGTGATCGAGTTGCGGCTCTTGCCTTTGACCTCGGTGTGGTAGCGGCCAGTCATCAGGGTGGTGCGGGTAGTCTCGCATTTCGAGCAGTTGGTGAAGTCGGTGAAGGTGATGCCGCCCGCTGCGAGGGCGTCGATATTTGGCGTGTCGATTTCGCTGCCAAAACAGCCGAGATCGGAGTAGCCCATATCATCGACGAGTACGAGTAGGATGTTGGGTTTCTCCGCCGCGTGGAGAGTGGCTGAGGCCAGCAGGGCGATGGCGAGCAGAGCGTGTGAAAGTGAGCGCATGGCTAAACCGTGAGGCAACGGGGGCGTTTTGGCTAGGGCACAAATCCGTGACCAAGGGGCGAGTTTTATGGAAAATTATGAAGATTTATGTCACGTACGACCCTGCGAAACTGCAACAGTAGTCGAGGTCAATCAATGCATCTCAGACAAACCATAGCCGAGAGTGTCCCAGCCGCGTTGGATCCGCGTGATCCTGATGACTTCGCCGAATTGGTGAGGTTGCACCATCGCGAGCTGTTGGTCTATGCTCGGTCGCTGACTCGCGAGGCCAACACATCTCGCGATATCGTGCAGGATGCCTTTGTGGTAGCCCATCAGAAGGTGAATACCTTCGATGTGACTCGCGATTTCGCGACTTGGATGCGCGGCATCGTCCGCAACAAGTGGCGGGAGTGGGTGCGAAAAAATCAGCGCTATGAACTGACGGACAATGAGTTGAGCGGTATGGATGCCGATATCGCTGTCTGGCAGGCCGAAGCTGCCAATGGTAGTTCTACGGTATTCGATGCGCTAGAGGTTTGTTTAGAGAGATTGCCTGATAATTTGCGCGAAACCGTGCATGCCTTTTACTACGACGGGAAAAGCGGTGATGAAGCTTCGGATGCCCTAGGCATCGCTCCTGCAGCTGTGAGAAAGCGGCTGCAAAGAGCGCGGACTCTACTGAAGGACTGCGTAGATAATAAGCTGCAGAATGCCCAGCAATCTGCACAAGAGCCCCAGTAAAACCCACCTGTTATTCCCAAACCAAACTAACTAGCCCATCCCTTTTCCTCAAAAACCGACCGAAAACACCACCGATGAACGATAAAGACCTATCACCAGCCCAGGATCGCTTGGCAGATGCCCTGCTAGCAGAGCACGCACGTCTGGGACGCGGCGATGATGAGCAACTGATCTCGGCCATCTTGGCTCAGACAGTGCAGGCTCCTGCTACGGGTAGTGCGAGTCCATCGGATGATGTGGTGCTGCCTATGCAGCCACTGCCGCAGCCTGCGATGCGCTGGACAGACTTTGCCAAGATGGCAGCTGTCGTGGCGGTGTGTGTCGGGGCTTGCGTGCTGGGTTTGCAGCGCTTTCAGACAGCTCAGCCTACGATGGTGCAGGAGCAGCGCCAGGAGCACGTCTTTCAGCTCGTCGTGGCAGATGGTGATGCCCAGCCTGCGGCGCCTCGTATCGAGAGAAAGGTGCTGATAGTGGCGGATCGCGATGCTGAAGCCGCTGGTACTGACATCCATGCCGAGGCAGGGGGGGCTGCTATCTCTCAGCTCGCTATCGCTGAGCATGGCGATCTGGACATGCCTATTGCCCAATTTGAGAGGTCGCTAGAGAGCTTGCCAGCTGTCGCAGATCGTGAGACGACCTTTATGCTGGCCTCGGATGATACGGTGGAGACGACCGACGATAAGCTGATCTACAGTGGTAATGTGGTGCTGACGCATGCTCAGTTCACCCTGACGGCTGATTCTCTGGTGATCGATCAGGCTGCCGCTACGCCTGTGCTGAAGGCGCTGAATGCCAAGGTGCAGCATCGTGATGGTGGCTACCGTGGCAGTGCTGAGACCGTGTCTTTTGTCCCTTCTACTGGTGAGCTGTCAGCTCGCGGTGTGACAGAGCTCGTCGATAGTCAGCAGGATGTGGCCGTATCGCCGATCGACCGTGTGATCTTCGATGGTGGGGAGATCACTATCGAGCGAGCATTCACCAGCCCGGCTCCAGTGACTCGCTAGATCTCTCCAGCGGAGCGGAGAGACTGGGTGTGATCCGGCTAGGGTAGAATTATTAAATTGTACCCTATTGAACAGAAATTGTACCCTATTTAAAAATTTCTGTACCCTATTGAATTGGGTGGGTTAGTTCGGATGTGCATAACCCTAACAAAACCTAATGATCATTAGTTTGTTGTGGGAAATCGCGGGTATCGGGCCCGAGGCTCGGTGTTAAGCGGGATGTGAGTTTTCAAGGGATTTAATTTTAAAATTGAGAAATTTTTTTGTGGTAAATTCTCTGCAAATCGATACCCATGTAGCAGCACGAGACAACAGACACGAACCACACAAACACAGCATTCACTTGCTATAGGTAGCCCAGAGCTATCCCCCGTTTACGCCTGCCTATCGTGCAAAGGAGGAGATGGAGAGAGCAATCTCTCTGTGGAATTTAAAGACTACATAAATCGCTTATTTTTAGCGGTTTAAATAGTTTTTAGCCTCCCAAATTCTGCGTCCACCGCCGCTTTGCACCCATGTCACCACGCTCACCATTCCCATCAGATGTCGCCCTTGGAAAAGAGCAGCTTGCCGCTGCTTGGACCTGGGTTTCTGAAGACCTAAAAGAAGCCCTAGGAGAGTCCACTTTTGACCTTTGGTTTGGTCATAGTCGGCTTATCAAAGTTGAGGATTTTCATGCCGTACTTAGTTCACCAGGAGCGATGTACGCCATTTGGATCGAGGAGAATTTCCGCGAAATCCTGAAACTCAACCTGCAAAAGTATCTAACCGATCTGAAGGGATTTTCCTTCGATTTGAACGCTGCCGAGGAGGAGGCGGATAGCTCGCCCGGTCCGGTGATGTTGCCGCTCTCGGATAATGCTGCCAGAGATGGTGAAGTGGCTGAGCCCGAGGCTCTTGGCCGACCGAAAAAGCGCAAGAGAGCCAAACGTCCTCTGACCGAGGATGAGCTGATCGAGAAGGGTAAGGCTGCCGGTCTCAATGAGACGCTGACTTTTGAAACGTTCGTCGAGGGGGGGAACTCTCGCCTCGCCTATGCGGCCTCGCACTCTGTGGTCGATAGTCCTGGCACGACTTATCAGCCTCTGTTTTTCCATGCCAAGTCTGGTCTGGGCAAGACTCACCTGCTGCATGCTATCGGGTGGTCATTTCTGCGCCGCCGACCTCACTCGAAGATCGTGTATGTCTCCTCGGAGTCCTACGCCAACGAGTATATCGAGGCGATTCGCAATTCCAAGGAAGTTGAGTTTCGCAAGAAATACCGCAATGTCGACCTGCTGCTGCTCGACGATGTGCAGTTCCTCGGTGGAAAGAGTGGCTTCCAGAGGGAGTTTTTCCACACTTTCAATAGCATCATGGATCAGCGCAATCAGATCGTGATCGCTAGTGACTGTCTGGCCACCGAGATCACCCAACTGGAGGAGCGTCTGGTATCCAGGCTGCAGTGGGGGATGACAGTGCAGATCCATGCACCGGACGATGAGACTAGCCAGGCGATCCTGCGCCAGAAGCGCGATGACTGGAGTCTGAAAGTGAACGACGAGGTGATCGGCAAGATCGTCGGCCGCGTCTCGAACAACGTCCGCCAGCTGGAGGGAGCTCTGATCCGCGCCGCCATGGTGACCTCGCTGAACAATGGGTCCATAGATGATATGGAGCTAGATGAGCTGTTGGCTGATATGGTCGCGCCCGAGGCGAGCAAGCAGCTGCGCCTGGACGATATCAAAGATGTGGTGGCCGATCACTACGGGGTCGAGGTGAAAGATCTGGAAAGCAAAAGACGGATGGCAAAGGTTAGTCAGGCTCGCCAAGTGGCGATGTATCTGTGCCGCGAGCTGACCAGTAGTTCGCTCAAGGAGATCGCAATGTCTTTTGCCAAGGACCACGCCTCTGTGGTCTATGCGGTGAAGAACACCAAAAAGAAGTGCGAGGACTCTGAGTCGATGAAAAACACGGTGGAATCCCTGCGCCGCCGCATCACTCGAGGCGGGAGAGGGAGTCAGAGCTCGGTATCGCAGAGTGCGAAATCGTTTAGAGAAGAGGATCGCCCCGATCAATCAGGGGATTTTCGCTACCCAGGCCTGTAAATCGCACATAAAAACTCACGATAATAGCCATGAGGGCCCAGATTTGGGGTGACAGTGGCGATAGTACCATTCAGAGTCAGAAAACAATCGATGAAATTTCAGATAGAGAGAGATGTGTTTCAGGAGGCCCTATCGCAGGTCCAGCACGTGGTAGGGACCAAGACTACCCTGCCGATCCTGTCGAATGTATTGATCGTAGCCGATGAGCTGGGGCTGGAGCTGTCCACCACGAATCTCGATGTGGCGATGTCGGTGCGGGTGCCTGCCAATGTGGAGGAGACTGGCAAGACGACCCTACCTGCACGTAGGCTGGGTATGATCGTCCGCGAGCTGGCTGGCACCGAGGTGCAGATCGCCGTGGATGAAAGCAATACTGCCTCGGTGAAGAGTGGTCCCAGTTTCTTCAAGATCCTCGGTCTGAGTGAGAGCGAGTTTCCAAAGATCGGTGAGTTTGGCGATGCCAAGGAATTCACCATGGATCAGCGCACGCTGCGCGATGCCCTGCGCAAGACGGCCTATGCGATCTCTACCGATGAGACGCGCTACGTGCTGAATGGTGTGAACTTTGTGCTAGGTGAGGGGAGTCTGACTCTAGTCGCTACCGATGGTCGCCGTCTGGCGATGGTAGAGCAGAGCCTCGAGATACCTGGCGATGTCGAGACTGCAGTGATCATACCGACCAAAGCGGTGATGGAGCTGCAGCGTCTACTCGGAGACGAGGGCGAGATCAAAGTACAGCTGACAGCGAGCCAGGCTGCTTTCTCGCTGGATAATAGCTTCCTAGTGACCAAGCTGATCGAGGGTAACTACCCGAACTACAAGCAGGTGATCCCAGACGAGGCTAAGCACCGCATCACGCTCGAGCGCGAGGTGCTGCATAATGCGGTGAAACGTGTCGCCCTGCTGGTCAATGAGAAGACCAACTCAATCAAATTTACCTTTGGTGATAATCTGTTGACCATATCAACGAATTCTCCCGAAGTCGGTGAGGCTAAAGAAAGCCTCGACATCAAGTATGATGGTCCCGAGATCTCTCTGGCGTTTAATCCAGAGTTCGTCATGGCACCGCTCAGAAATATCGATCAGGACGAGGTATTCCTCGACCTCATCGATGAGGCGAGCCCTGGTGTGATCAAGATCGACGAACCATTCCTATACGTGATCATGCCGATGCGAGTGACGAGCTAATTCCCTAGCTTGGAGTTTTGTTAGTAATACCTATACCATTTTTCCCCAAAGAAATCATCAGTGGGAGACCTGCCCCGAGCAGGTCGCTAGACCACGATTTTGTATCTATTCCACCTACACTTCTGTCCACCACCTATGCCCAATATCCAATTTGAGGATGCGGTTTCTGCTATTCTCGCAAAAGATTTTCGCTTCAAAAAAGATGGCTATTACTTCATCAAAGATTCTTTAGACTTCACAGTGAAGGCCCTGCATGACGACGAGCTGATCGGCCAAGCGCATGTATCAGGAGCTGAGCTCCTGGAGGGATTCAAAGACTTCGCTATGAAGGAATTCGGCTCTATGGCACTCCCTGTGCTGGAGTCGTGGGGGATCCACTCCGGCAAAGATGTCGGAGCTATGGTCTACAATCTGATCAATGAAAAAGCCTTTGGTCGATCTGAGGAAGATCATCCCACCGATTTTGAGAACTTTCAGCCATTCGAGCGTGTATTTCGCGATCCTTACAGCCCGAGTCGCCCTGTGCTGACTACCCAGGTGGGCACGCTAGCGGTGGCTACTGCCAATCAACCCGCTACACAGACGAAGCGTGAGCTCACCTAAAGATCCAAATCCTGATGCTTTGGTATTTCCACTCAGTGGAGCCAAAGTCTGGTCTCTAGACAATGGTCTGGAGGTCATCGTAAAAGAAGATCACTCAGCGCCTGTGGTGAGCCTACAGGCGTGGTGTCGAGCCGGTAGTATCCACGAGGGGGATTGGCTCGGCGCAGGCATGTCGCACTTCCTGGAGCACATGCTATTCAAGGGCACAGAGAATCGCTCCGCTAGCGATGTGGCCCGCGAGGTGCAGGAGAAAGGCGGCTACATCAATGCCTACACGTCTTATGATCGGACGGTGTATTGGATTGATTGCCCGTCTACCGGGTTCGAAGATTGCCTGGATATCCTCTGTGATGTGGTCGGTAGGGCTACGATACCTAAAGAGGAATTCGACAAAGAGCAGGAAGTCATCCGGCGTGAGTTTGCGATGGGAGATGACAGTCCTTCGCAGGTGGTCAGCAAGATGCTTTTTGAAAATGCCTATGCGACGCATCCATGTCGGCACCCGGTGATAGGTCATATTGATTTATTCAATCAGCTGAGCCGCGACGATCTCTACCAGTACTACCGAGAGCAGTATTCACCGGATAATTTGTTTTTGGTGATCGCTGGCGATGTGGATACCGAAGAGGTGCGCACTCTCATAGAGGGGCATCTCGGTGGGATAGAGCGCAGGCGGAGATCGGCTATCTCGCTACCAGATGAGCCATCTCAGATCGGGCAGCGCGAGGAGGTGCGCGAATTTCCCACAGAGCTGAGTCGCTCTCGGATCTCCTGGCAAGTGCCAGACCAGACTCACCCGGACATGGCGGCATTGGATCTCCTGGCTGCGCTACTCGGTGGTGGTAGGAGTTCGCGTCTCTACCAGAGTCTGCGCGAGGAGCAGCAGCTGGCGATGAGTGTCTCCACCTATGCCTATACGCCAGAGCATCGTGGTATCTTCGTGCTCGCTATCGATGCTGAGCCTGAAAATATCGCCGCCGCAGAGAAAGGGGCTGCTGAATGTATCGAGCGACTCAAGAGCGAGGGAGTGACCGAAGATGAGTTGGCCCGTGTGAGAAACCAATCTCTCAGTGCACAATTTTCTACCCTGACGAATATGAGTGGGGTGGCATCGGATCTGGGATCCAACTGGCTATCGACGCGCAATCTCGAGTACACACGAGACTATGTGAGCGATGTGCAGGCCGTCACGACTGATGATATCCAGCGAGTCGCGCAGAAATACCTAGCCAGCGATGCACCTACCACTCGAGTCGCCCTAGTGCCCAAGGTGGAGGAGGCTGAAAAAGCGACCAAGAAGTCGACCCAACGCTCCGAAGATATCCGCCGAGTGGTGCTCGACAATGGGCTGACGGTTTTGCTGCTGGCAGATCATCGTCTGCCTTTTGTCCAGGCTACTAGTGCCTTTCGAGGTGGGCGATTGCTAGAGACTGCGGAGAACTGTGGTATCTCCCGGCTGATGGGGCGTCTGCTCACTAAGGATACCGAAAAGCGCTCGGCACAAGAGATCGCCAATCTGATCGAATCTGCAGGTGGCGGCATCTCTGCTACCGTGGGTAATAACACAGTGGGTAGTGCGGTGGGTGCGCTGAAGACGGATCTACCGCTAGTCATCGATCTGCTCGGCCAGTCGATCCTGAAGCCCGCTTTTCTCAAAGGCAGTATCGATAGAGAAAAAGTATTTCAGCTATCTGCTCTCAAAGCCGAGGCCGATCACCCCTTTACTATAGCGATGAATCGCTTGGGCAAGGAGATATTCGGCGAGCACCCTTATGGTCTACCTGAGAAAGGCACGGCAAAGGCGATAGCGGGTATCGGGGCTGAAGATTTGCATGACTTTCGCAGCTCGATCGTGAGAGGGGGCAATGGGGTAGTGGGTGTCTTCGGAGATCTGGATCTATCTCATGCCGAGGATTTGATCCGTGCCCAGTTCGAGGGATTAGCTAGTGGCGATAGGCTACTCCAGAGTACCGAGCACAGTCTGCCTGCTAGCTATGGACAGATCGTCGAGGAGACTCATGACAAGGAGCAAGCCATCCTCTTGATTGGCTATCGCACCACCGATCTCGCTAGTGAAGACTCCGATGCGCTGGGCCTGATCGACGAGGCCTGTAGCGATATGGCCTCGCGTATGTTTATTCGGATACGCGAGGAGCTAGGACTGGCGTACTCCGTAGGCTCCATGCGGATGCTGGGGCTGGATACGGGGTATTTGGCATTTTATGTGGCGACTGCTCCTGAGCAGCTCGATCTCGTCCAGACCGAGATGGTCGACGAGATCGCAAAGCTGGCTTCGGAGGGGTTGCACAAAGATGAGTTCGAGAGGGCTCAGGCTTCATGGATAGGCCGAGATGTTATCCATTTGCAGGGCGTGCGCGAGCTCGCGACCTCTGCTTCGATCGACGAGCTTGTAGGCTTGGGTTGGGATCATTATCGTTCGACTTCGGACCGCATCAGCAAGCTGACTAGGCAGCAAGTGGCGGAAGTCGCGGAGAAATACCTCACGGATGAGAATCGCGTAATTGTGCGACTTACATCTGAGTGAAGTAATTTCAGAAAAAATAAATAGTAAAATTTTCATAATTATCGTAATTTATTGCTAGATGGCAATACCCCTAGAGGCCACTACGCTTGTGATTAAACTATCGCCCCTGGAAGCAAATTTTGCTGGCGGGGTAGATGGATTCGAGACGATTGTTCCCAATACGACATTTTGTCATGATGGGGACATCGGCCGAGTGTCTTTCATGAGCGAGTCGGATGCAGAACTCTTTGCGCAAGAGCTCAAGCACTATGGTATGCAGCCGGAAATCGATTTCGCTATCGTAAAGGTGCATGTGCCATTTTCCGAGCAGGCGATTGATTGGCTGGCCTTTGCTCACTATGAAAAGGCTCAGATCGTATGGCTGGCAGGCACTGAGCCTAAGTCGGTAGTGGCTCCCGAGGGCTGGGATCCGACAGCTGAGCCGATGACGCATTTCAGCCCAGAAGAGGTGCGCGAGCGTCTGGAGTTCGTCAAAGAGGAAGACGGGGTGGAGGTCTATTACGATAAGCAGACCGGAGAAACGGTCTATTCCGCGCGTACCAAGTCGACACCGATGCGCCTGTTTGAGGATGCCGTACAACTGGTCCGTCCTTACTTATCCTATACGGAGCTACCCGATGGGAAGGCTGAGCGAGAAGTCGATCGTGCGATCGAGATGCTGGAGCAATCGGTCGCGGTGCAAAAGGCCTTTTGGAATGCTTGGTGGATACTGGGCAAATGCTGGCAACTGATGGGTGACCATCGCGAGGCCTATAAAGCCTTCAAAGAATCAGCTCTACGCTGTAGGGAGGAAAATCCCAACCCCTGGCGTGAGTATATGTTTGAATGCCTGAATCTGGGGCTGGCCAGCGAGGGTGTGGTAGCTGCGCAGAAAGCGGTCGATATCTACCCAGAGGACGATGGGCTGGCTTCGAATCTGGCGCTAGCCTATTTGATAGCTGGACGGCTCGATGATGCCGCTTCCCAGGTACAGCGAGCGATCAGTATGAATCCGATGGACCAGATCACGCGGCATCTGGAGAAACAGATCGCAGACGTGGTATCGGGTAAAGTCCCTCAGCCAAAGAGCCTCCACGATGTGGATGGCGATCGAACAGATCGGGATTAACCCAGTTTGGTTTTAAGTCTCTGGGTTACCTCCCGATTTTTCGTTGCTACTCTGGCCGTGTGCCGACCATCTCGCAGAGTTTGCGGCGCAGGTCATCGATACCTTCACCTTCTTTAGCTGAGATTGGTATGATCTCTTGGTTGGGAAAGCGAGTTTTCAGCGGTTCGAGAAATAGCTCTGCCTCCTCTAGATCGATTTTATTGGCGATGATCAACCAAGGCCGCTGGCTGAGTTCCTCATCGAAAAGCTTGAGCTCTTTTCGGAGAATCTGGATGTCCGATATCGGGTCTCGCTGATCGACTGATGCGGTATCGACTACGAATAGAAAGATACTGCAGCGGCTGATGTGGCGCAAAAAGTCGTGGCCGAGGCCTACATTGCGGTGGGCTCCTTCGATCAGTCCTGGGATATCGGCCACAGTCGAGCGGATGAATCCTGGAAACTCGACCACGCCGACCATGGGTTTCAAAGTCGTGAAAGGATAGGCAGCGACTTTGGGGGTCGCATTGGATAAAGCACTGAGTAGAGTGGATTTGCCTGCATTGGGAAAGCCGACTAGCCCGACGTCGGCGATTTTGCGCAATTCTAGGTAGTACCAGCCAGATTCGCCTTTTTCCCCAGGAGTGTACTCGATGGGAGCCTGATTGGTATCGGTGCGGAAGTTCCAGTTACCCTTGCCACCAGTGCCACCACTACAGAGCACAAATTTTTCGCCGACTTCGGTCAGGTCTGCGACGATCTCTCCAAAGGGAGACTCTTCCTCTTCTTCGTCTTCCTCGGTATCTACCTCCTCTTCTGCGCTGAAGTCGTAGGCCTCGGCTTCCTCACCCTCGACCATACAATCGGTCCCGGCGTCTTCGGCGATATCCTCCTCGCCTTCATCTTCGAGACCTTCGTCGCGGTCCATCAGTACCATGCGGCCTTCATCGTCAGAGTCGTAATCGCCGACCCAGTCGAGATCTTTGGGCAGCTCGAATTCGTCCTCGACTTTGGGCTCGGGAGACTCGCAGCGGTAGACGATAGTGCCTGGAGGTACTTTGAGGATCAGGTGTTTGCCGGATTTACCGGTTTTGCGCTGTCCCTCACCTGGGCGGCCTTTGTCGGCTTTGTGATGGGAGCGATAGAAAAATTCCTTCAGGTTATCGGTGTGGTGATCGACTTGCAGGATCACATCCGCACCTCTACCCCCATCTCCACCGTCGGGCCCGCCTTTGGGCACGAACTTTTCTCGGCGGAAGCTACAGCATCCATTCCCTCCATCGCCAGCTTTGACGAAAATCTTGATATGATCGACGAACATCTTAAGAAACCGGCCAATAAACGGCGTCTATGGCGAAAAGTAAACCTGCCATGATGCCTGGCTGATAATTCAGGGTGGATTTTGTAATCGTTTTTTAGTTAGTCTGTTGCAAAATCCCAGACCCACAGACCTATGAGTGATCCCAAGAGCGATACCAACGAGCCCGAAGAAAAATTGAGAATGCCCTCTGAATTCCAGAGAAAGACCTTTTGGGCGGCTTTGACGGCAGTGTGTATCGTCACCATCGCAGCGATTTCGGTGGGAGCCATCGTCCTAGGAGGAAAGGTCCTGGCCTATCTTCAGCCGATCTTGGTGCCGATCGCGGTAGCGGGTATTTTGGCTTATTTGTTAGAGCCGATCATCACATGGCTACGTAGAAAGACCCGCTGGAAGCAGAAATGGTGCATGCTGCTAGTATTTGTCGCCTTTCTGGTGGCTATCGTACTGCTTATCATAGCGGTGGTGGTGCCGAGTGTCCGGCAGGGGCAGCAGTTTCTGGCGGACTGGGATCGCTACCAGATACAGATGACCGAGGTGGCTCGTGATACCTTGGACGATTTCCAGAAGCGCTTCGATAATCCAGCGCTGCGCGAATACACCCAGAAATACTATGATCGAGGTCTCGATTGGATCACCCAAGAGGCGCCTGATCTGGGACAGAAAGTCGGCTCATGGACGCTGGGACGACTGCGCGGGGCATTTGGTTTCCTCGGTTATCTGTTGGGTTTGGTATTAGTACCGATCTATTTGTTCTTTTTCCTCAAAGAAGGGCACAATATCAAAAGGAAGTGGAGCGACTTCCTGCCTCTGCGAGCTTCGAATTTCAAAGATGAAGTGGTCAGTACGCTACAGGAGATCAATCAATACCTGGTGTCATTCTTCCGTGGGCAGATGATCGTGAGTATCATCGATGGGGCGCTGGTGGCAGTGGCTCTTACCTTGCTGGGCTTGCCTCATGCCCTGCTTATCGGGGTATTTCTGGCGATTCTGGGTTTGATCCCCTATATCGGCAATCTGTTGGTGATGATTCCTGCGGTATTGATAGCGATCGCTCACTTTGGTGATCGAGAGGATATCTATCGGCCGCTGGATTCTGATATCGAGACTGGCCAGGTGAAATATGTCCAGCTAGCTGGCTACTCTAAGCCGGAGCGAAAGTATGTGGCCAAAGTGGAGGCCATCACCCGTGTCATGGTGAAGGATGATAGTGGAAAAATGGTCGAAGGCCAGGTGCCATACATCGAGCCGGGCAAAGAGTCGGCAGCGGAGGTGACAAACGTCGATGGTGAAGAGGTTTTGAAGACTGAAGGGGCTGAACTGGCTAGCGGTATACCGGCGGAGGTAGGGCGTGTGATGATCGTCAAAATGCCGAATGGCTTGGAGCAAAAGCGTACCATCGAAGCGGTGATCAAATCGGAGAAACGTGTCGAGGTGATGCAGAATGCGTGGTCTTACCTGCCTAATATGTGGTTTTACCCGCTGATAGTGATCGCGATCTTTGTCATCCTACAGCAGATAAATGGTCTGGTCACAGCGCCGATGATTGTCGGCGATTCGGTGGGGTTACACCCATTGAATGTGATTTTTTCCGTTCTGTTTTGGTCGTTTCTGCTCGGCGGTCTACTGGGAGCGCTGTTGGCGATCCCGCTTACGGCCTCTTTGAAGGTATTATTCCGTCGCTATATCTGGGCGCAGCGTATCGAGCCCAGGGTGACTAGCGCTCCAGTCGCTGCTACCGAGGATGCTGAGTAGTGTGTGCCAGTCGGATTGCTCGCGAGTGGGGTCGAGATGGTGCGCTAGCCTTTGCGTGTGCCCCATCAACTCCTCGCGAAATACCGGTTCGCTGGCGTATTGATTGAGTACACGAGCGAGATCGATAGGGTCGTCGCTGCGAAATAGGCCAGGGTAATCCGAGCCCAATACACCGATATTTCCGGGGATTGCCGATGCGATCACGGGTACACCTAGCCAAAGAGCCTCACAGATCGCATTGGAGCTACCCTCCAGATAGGATGTATTCAGGAGGAAGCCTGCGTTGGCTAGCTGCTTCAGTAGCTCTTCCCTAGGTATAGCACCTAGCCATTGGTAGGCAGCACTTTCTGCACTGGCAGCTTCTTCAGCATAGGTCGTGTCGGTCGCAGTGCCGTAGTGGCTTATCGATAGATGTGAACCGATGTGGGGGAGGGCTCGTAGATAGAGAAACGGGTTCTTTTGCTCTCTCAGGTGAGATACCATCACGCCTTCACTCCACTTTCGCTGCTGATCGGCGGGATTCGTTTCGGTAGCGATGGTTAGAGGGTCGATAGATTTCCCTATCTCGACGATACAGGGGTGTTCTAGTTTTGTAATCCCTTGATTGTGAGTGATTACTATGGCGTCTGCTAGAGATAGAGAGTGTCTGGTTTGGGCCGATATTTTTCCATCTAGTGGGTAAATATCGGAGCCAGTCAGGACTACCACTAGTTTGCCGCTGCTCTCACTCGCAAATCGAGCGATCTCTTCTGAACTGCGCCAGGCATTGAGGAAGATGCCGATATCAGCATCGCAACAGTGGCTCTTGTGTAAATTGACGACAGAATGTCCAGATTGCTCGATCAGGCGAGCGATGCGTCTGGCTGATACCGAATTTCCCTGAGTCGAATCGACTGGGAAAGGGCTGGTGATGGCTATTTTCAATAATCTAGGATCAATTCAGGAGACACAGCAGGCTCAGGGTACTCATACTGATTGCCCTCGTAGTTGCGCACCATCACTCGCTCATCGTTGCGCTGTAGGATGTATTCGGGATTCACAGGGACTTTGCCGCCACCACCGGGTGCATCGATCACATACTGGGGCACAGCGTATCCCGTAGTGTGCCCACGTAGGCCTTCGATGATTTCTAGGCCTTTGGCCACGGCAGCTTGCAGGTGAGCAGAACCTTTGATCAAGTCTAGCTGGTAGAGGTAGTAGGGGCGGACTCGGCACATCAGTAGTTTGTGGACCAGAGATTTCATGGTTTCCACATCGTCGTTCACGCCTTTTAGCAGCACGCTCTGGTTGCCTAGTGGGATGCCGGTGTTGGCCAGTCTTTCTAGGCCTGCTTTGACCTCGGTAGTGAGCTCTCTAGGGTGATTGGCATGCACGCTGATGAATAGCGGGTGATACTTTTGCAGCATCTCGCATAGCTCCGGCGTGATACGCTGAGGTAGGAATAGTGGAACTCGAGAGCCGATCCGGATAAATTCGATATGCTCGATGGCGTGGAGACGCTCGAGGATCTTTTCGAGCTTTTTGTCGGAAAACAGCAATGGATCGCCACCAGATAGCAAAACATCGCGGACCTCGGTGTGCTCCTCCAGATAGCGAAATGCGGCTTCGTAGTCGGTCGATAGGCTCTGCTCGCCGGCTCCGCTGACTACCCGGCTACGGGTGCAGTAGCGGCAGTAGGAGGCGCACTGAGTTGTGACTAGGAATAGCACACGGTCTGGGTAGCGATGAACCAGGCCTGGCACCGGCATGTGGGAGTCTTCTCCGCATGGGTCCGCTAGTTCATAATCGGCCTTCCATGTCTCTTCTATTCGCGGTATGACCTGACGTCGGATTGGGCAATTGGGGTCTTCTCGATCGATGAGATTGAAGAAATGTGGGGTTATCGACATAGCGAGCTTGTTTCCCGATAGGATCACACCGCTTCTTTCTTCCTCGGATAGGATTAGGTGCTCTTCCAGCTGGGATAGCGAATTGATCCGGTTCTTTAGCTGCCACACGTGGTCATTCCACTGCTCTTCGGACACATCTCGATCTGCCCAATAGCCAGGCGCCGATGAACGAAAAGTCTTTTTCAGGTCTAGAGAGGTATCGTGCTTCATCAATTGGGTATTCACGCAGTCCGACGCTGCTTTGCAGTGGGGGCTTACGTCCCTACGATCATATTTCGGTGCAGTCGCTTGTCAATTTAGGGAGTTTCCGAGATTCCCATATTAATGGCATTAAAAATGTGACTTTTCCCCGTTGACTTACCAGCAACGAAGCTGAGGGATTGACGCTATGAGCCGATATGCCGATGAGAATGTTCTAGTGATTACCCGTAGTTTGTTCGACGAGCTGGGGGCATTTGAGGGATTTTGCGATCGGGCAGCAGACTATTTGCCATCGATACTGGACCCTCAGAATAACCACTTTCTACAGAGAGATCTGGCCGAGGATGATCCTTCGCACAAGCAGATCATCCCATATGCCATCTTCCACTGTGGGGACTCGGTGCTGCACTACTATCGAGGCGGTGGATCTGGAGAGAAGCGTCTAGCATCGAAAGGCTCAATCGGTATCGGTGGGCATATCAATGATACGGATCATGCAGCAGCATCGCTGGATAAAGACACCTACAGCGTGGGTGTGGAGAGGGAGATCGAGGAGGAGCTAAACATCGGCTGCGGCTACACCCAGAAGATCATAGGCCTGATCAATGACGATAGTAATGATGTCGGCAAGGTGCACCTAGGAGTGGTCCATCTGGTCAGCCTAGATAGTCAGGATGTGCAGGCTGGTGAGGATAATATCGCGGATCTCAGCTTTCGTACCCTGGCCGAACTACAGGCAGATAGCGATCAGTTGGAGACTTGGTCTGCACTGTGTCTGGAGCATTTAGCGGGGTATCTGGCAGCTGCAGATAGCTGAATCAGGTGGCTGATTCCCAGCCCTAATCCCATACCGAAACCTGCTCCCCAGCAGAGTTTTCCCGCTGTTTTCCCCACAGCTTGGTAGCCATACTCCCCTGCATAGTAGCCCAGCGTGTAGCATAGAAAGACTACGGCGAAAGGGCTCAAGATATGGCTACCACCCTGCCCCCAGCCGAGGCATAGCCGAAAGATAGAGGTCATAGCTAGTAAGCCTAGAGCAGAGCCTAGGAGTTCCCCATGGTGGTTCTTTAGCGCAAACCACCCGACGCACCACAGAGCGGAATATGCGATAAACGCTACTGGGAAAACCCAGAGTATATCTCTGCGTATGCTGGAAAAACTACCCTTTGAATAAGGCAGTAAGGCGATACCGCCGAGCACGACAAACACTATCGCACAGCCGCTATACAGAGCTGTGGTCGAGCCCTGCCATAGGGATCTGCCAAATGCCCAAACTCCAAATGAAAGAAGCGAGACGAGGGTAAAGCAGACAGTGGGAATCAAATAACGAAGTGTCGACATAACAAAAAGCTTACCAAAGCTGCAAAATACTATCACTTCTGCAGTCTATCTTTTAATAAATAATAATCAGTTAGAGTGATAAGTTATGTAAATTAGAATTATTTCGTTAAATTGTTATTTTTCCCTTTGAAAAAACTATTTAGGTATTATCATGGCTCGCTACTCAACTCAATACTGATTAGATTATGGCAACTCGAGCAAAATACTCCGATGCAATGAAGAAGGAGGTCGTCGATTTCGTTAAGAAACATGACGCCGCTAACAATGGAAGAGGTGGTAAATCCGCTGCGCACAAGAAATACAAGATCAATCCGATCTCGATTAACAAGTGGTGCGAAGCTGAGGGTTACACTTCAAAGAAAAAAGCTGGTAAGAAAGCAGCCGCCGCTAAGGCACCTGCAGCTAAAGCTAAGCCAGGACCAAAGCCAGGCCGTAAGGCTAAGCCAGGACCAAAGCCAGGTCGTAAGGCTGGCCGCAAGCCAGGACCAAAGCCGGGTCGTAAGCCAGGCCGCAAGCCAGGTCGTAAGCCAGCAGCAGCTACTACTGCAGTAGCAGCTAAGAGCGGATCTCCAGCTGCTACTCTTAATCGTATGATTAAGATTCAGGAGCAGATCGACAGCCTTCAGGCAGAGTACAAGTCTCTGAAAGGTCAGCTCTAAAGACTGGGGTTGGTTTAAACACCAACACCTAAAGGTTTTCACAAAGCCGCTGTGGGGGAGCCTGCAGCGGCTTTTTTCTTAGTTACTTAGCTCACATATCACCTGTTGCTTTTTGCCGTTAGATTAGCGACTGATACCTTCTACCAGATGAATTCTATTTTAGACCTACTCCAGCAGAATGCCCGCTACACGACTAGCGAACTGGCGGATCACCTCAATCTGTCGGTCGAGGACGTCGAGCGCGAAATCGCTGCGATGGAAGAGAATGGCACCATTCTCGGATATCACGCTGTGGTCGATAAGGAAAAAGCCGGAGATACCGCTGTATCGGCTCTGATTGAGATCAAGCTGACTCCACAGGGCGAGGGGGGCTTCAATCTTTTAGCTAAGCGAATTGCTAAGTTTAGCCAAGTCACCAGCTGCTATCTGATGAGTGGTGGCTATGATCTGGCTGCGATCGTGCAGGCTGATACCTTGCAAGAGGTCGCAAAGTTCGTCAGTGAGAAGTTGAGTACTATCGATGGTGTCATCGCCACTTCGACTCACTTTCAGCTAAAGGCTTATAAAGACAGTGGCTTCATCGCCAAGGATAGTGCAGAAGGCGAAAGACCTGCTGTCAGCTGATGTATTTGAGAGGATCGATAACGATTCTTTAAATCTCGAAACAGAAATTTACAATGAGACCGCTCGAGGATCGCATTGCCAAGCAGATCGATAGCATACCCAGATCGGGTATCAGAGACTTCTTTGAGCTCGTGCAGGGGAGGGATGATGTGATCTCTCTCGGTGTGGGGGAGCCGGATTTTTCGGCGCCATGGCATATCAGAGAGGCTGCTATTATTTCGTTGGAGAAAGGCCTGACCAGCTACACTTCCAATCTAGGCTTACCCTCTCTGCGCGAACATATTGCAGACTATGTGGAGGATAAGTTTTCCGTTCGGTACGAAGCGGGTAGTGAAGTGCTCGTCACCGTAGGTGTATCAGAGGCTTTAGATATCGCCTGCAGAGCACTGCTGGACCCCGGCGATGAGGTGATCTATCACGAGCCATGCTACGTCAGCTATAGCCCGAGTATCGTGATGGCTTATGGCAAGGCGGTACCGATCCAGACTCGACTAGAGGATAAGTTTGCTCTGATGGCTGCCGATGTGGAGGCCGCTATCACGGATAAGACTAAACTACTGCTACTCAACTTCCCAACCAATCCGACTGGTGGGGTAGAGCCGCGTGAAGAGCTGGAAAAGATAGCAAAACTTGCTATCGAGCATGATTTGATCGTGATCAGCGATGAGATCTATAGTGAATTGATCTACGATGGTCACGATGGCTTCGAGGTGCCGGAGCATACCTCTATCGCTAGTCTGCCGGGTATGAAGGAGCGCACTATCTTGCTCCATGGCTTTTCCAAAGCCTTTGCTATGACTGGCTTCCGTCTGGGCTATAGCTGCGCGCCAGTGGTATTGACCGAGGCGATGATGAAGATCCATCAGTACTCGATGCTCTGTGCGCCGATTTTGAGCCAGATGGCTGCCATCGAAGCTTTGAAAAATGGAGCTCCCGAGGTGGAAAAGATGCGCCGCTCTTATGCGGAACGTCGCAATCTGTTGTTACGCAGATTCGAGGCGATGGGGGTCCCATGTTTCACACCTGGGGGAGCGTTTTATGCTTTTCCAGATATTAGCCAGTTCGGCATCAGCAGTAAGGATTTTGCCTTTCGCCTGCTGGAGGAGGAGAATGTCGCTGTGGTCCCTGGCGATGCCTTTGGCGAGGCGGGGCAGGGCTGTGTGCGCTGCTGTTACGCGACTTCTTTCCAGGAGTTGGAGGTCGCTCTGGACCGAATCGCCGCGTTTGTCGATAGATTGCGGGCTGCGGGCTGATTTTTTATGCCGTTTGTCCCTTGAAATAAAAAATTTATCTAGGATTGTTCCCGCCGTCTGAGATCCAGCAGGTTTGCTGGATCTTTCCGTAGAACTGAACTGATAAGAAAGACAAGACGACTCCGCTACTACGGTGTCTTTCGACGCAAACCGGAATCCCTGCGTAAAGGATCCACCAAAATAATATGTCTACAGAACTACTGACTGAACTCGTCGAAGCAGGTGTCCACTTTGGTCACCAGAGCCGCAAGTGGAACCCAAGGATCAGAAACTACATCCTGGGCGAAAAGAACAACGTGCACCTGATCAACCTCGAGAAGACGATCGAGCAGATCGACGAGGCCGGAAATTACCTGGCTGATCTGGTCTCCAAGAACAAGAAGATCCTCTTCGTAGGATGTAAGCGTCAGGCGCAGGATGCTGTGCGTGAGGCGGCTGAGGCGACTGGCCAGTTCTATGTGAATCACCGCTGGCTCGGTGGTACCATGACCAATCTCGAGACCGTGCGTAAGAGTGTGAATCGCATGGAGTATTTGGAGAATCTTTCGAAGTCACCTGACTTCAAGAAGATGAGTAAGAAGGAGATCGCTTCTCTGAACCGTCTGCGCAATAAGCTCAATCTGCGTCTCAATGGTATCCGTACCATGGAGAAGGCACCTGACGCTCTCGTCATCGTCGACTCCGCTCGTGAGTACAATGCGGTGAACGAGGCAATCAAGCTGCGCATCCCGATCGTGGCCATGGTCGATACCAATGCTGATCCAGAGCAGGTCCAGTATCCTATCGTCTCCAACGACGATGCGATCCGCTCGATCCGTGTGGTGCTATCCAAGCTTATCGAGCCTGTGATCGCTGCCAAGCCGTAATGTTTTTTCCAACCGAATCGAAACCAACCAACCAATAATAAAATGGCTGCAATAACTGCTGCAATGGTGAAAGAGCTGCGTGATAAGACAAACGCAGGCATGATGGACTGTAAGAGCGCCCTGGCCGAAGCCGATGGCGATCTCGAGGCCGCTGAGACTATCCTTCGTAAAAAAGGCATCGCTGATGCTGAGAAGAAGGCTGGTCGCGATGCCAAAGAAGGTGTCGTAGCATCTCGTATCCTCGAAGACGGAAGCGGTATCCTCGTAGAGGTAAACTGCGAGACCGACTTCGTGGCTAAGAACGAAAATTTCGTCGCATTCGTGGAGCAGATCCTCGACCAAATCGCTGCTAGCAGCGAGACTGGCGATCTGGACAAGCTGCTTGCTGAAGATCACGTGGCAGATGCTGGCACCACTTTCGGTGACTTCATCAAAGCCAAGGTGGGTGAGCTCGGTGAGAACATGGGCATCGCTCGTTTCGTGAAATACACTGGCGACGCTGCTGTCGGCACCTACATCCACATGGCAGGCCGCGTAGGCGTGCTCACTGAGGTAGAGGTAGGCGATGCGAAGTCCGCTGAGTCTGAGTCTCTCCAGACCCTGCTCAAAGATATCTCTATGCAGGTCGCAGCTTCGACTCCTATCTGCATCGATCGCGATGGTGTGCCTGCTGACCTCGTAGAGGCAGAGAAAGACATCTTCCGCGAGCAGATGAAGGACAAGCCAGCCAACATCATCGAAAACATCATTCAGGGCAAGATGGGCAAATTCTTCTCACAGAAGTGCCTACTCGAGCAGGCGTTCATCAAAGATGGCGACAAGACCATCGGTGGCCTGCTGGAAGAAGTCGGCAAAGAGATCGGCGACGACAAGCTCAAGGTGGTGCGTTTCGACCGCTTCGCAGTAGGCGAAGAGGCGTAGTCCGCATAGCTACCAGCTCGAAGGGAAGTTTTTAGGCTTTCCTGAAAATTTTGAAGGCGCAGTCCGAAAGGGCTGCGCCTTTTTCGTTTTTCTGAAATTTATTAAGGATGTCTTAAATATTTTGGTAGCTAATTTATTAAAATGATTTAATATTAGAACCCCCATAAATTTCAAATTAATGGCGACCAAGACAGCTAGACACCGCTCCGCGCAGAAGTCGCGCAGAGGCGAGACTGGCGATTCGGCTTCTTGGATAGGTGGAGTCGGCTCGCGAGAGGTCAGTGCCCTGCTACTAGGGGGCACCGCTACGCTATTGATTTTATCCCTAGTCTCGTACTCTCCTCAGCAGCTCCCAGATTGGGTGCCATTCGCTCGTGCTGGAGGGGTGGGGCAATCGGTGCCAGCAAACTTTGTCGGTCCTATCGGTGCGCTGGTGGCTGGTTATGCGTTTTTTTTCCTTGGTGCAGCGAGCTTTCTCGCGCCAGCGGTTTTGCTCTGGTGGGCTGTGCAGGTCGTCTCGACTGGCGAGCGTGTTCATAGTAAGAAATTTCCTCTTTTGGTGATATTCCTGCTGTCAGCGGCTTGTTTGATCGAATATCAGAAGGTGTTGTTCCAAAACTGGGTCAGCCTCTACAATTTACCGAAGAGTGCAGGAGGGCTGGTCGGTTACACCCTGGGTAGGCAGATCTTTGCTCACTTGCTGGGGCATGTGGGTTCTCTGTTTTTGATGTCGCTGTTTTACATCACCACATTGCTGGCCATCACAGGTATCCACCCATGGCGGTTTTTGATTTTGGTAAAAACTAGGATCGTCCACCACTGGCGTGCTCATCGTCCGCTGCACCGATTGATGCAGTGGATAAATGGTGATGACTTGCAGCCGATCCCCAAGCCGACATGCGCCCAGTCTCGTCGCAAGAAGCAGACGCCAGACTCCTCTCGGATCGACAAAGCGGTCGCTGCCAAGCTGAAAGAGAAACAGCAAAAGACAGCAGCAGATACGGCGCCTCAGACAGAGAAAAAGTCGCAGGCTAAACCTGTTACTGAGCCACAGTCGGCGAGCAGTGCCGAGCGTGAGCGGAAGATCATCGACGCGTCGCAGGTCACTCAGCGGCCGCGTCTGAAGCCACTCGATTTCGGCCAGTTCGATCAGGAGGTCGTGACTCCTGCCTCAGAGGCATCGCTGTCGTTTGCCGATTACCAGCTGCCCTCTCTCGATTTGCTCAGCTACGCCGAGCTGCCAGCCGATACTCCGGAGACCGATCAGGGGCAGCTCATCGCTCTGCAGAATACCATCGTAGATACGCTGAATAGCTTCAATGTCCAGGTCGATGCTGGCGACATCACCAAAGGTCCCACCATCACCCGCTTTGAGGTCTACCCGAGCACTGGTCTGCGAGTCTCGAAGATCACAGCACTAAAGGCCGATATAGCTAGGGCGACTCGCGCCGAGCGCATCAATATCCTGGCACCGATCCCGGGCAAAGACACCGTCGGTATCGAGATAGCTAATAGCGATCGGATTCCAGTGGCTCTGCGTGAGCTATTCGAGACCGATGCCTTCTGCGACGCTGGGGCCAAGCTGCCGCTGGCCCTGGGCAAAGATGTCTATGGCAACACGGTGATCGGTGATCTGGCGAAAATGCCGCACCTGCTAGTCGCTGGGGCGACAGGGAGCGGTAAGAGCGTCTGCATCAATACCATCATCGCTAGCCTGCTCTATCGGTTCACGCCAGATCAGCTGAAATTCATCATGATCGACCCCAAGGTGGTCGAGATGCAGCTCTACAATGCGCTGCCACATATGGTCGTACCAGTGGTCACCGAGCCAAAGAAAGTGCTCATGGCGCTGCGCTGGGTCATCACCGAGATGGAGCGGCGCTACACGTGGTTTGCCGAGCTAGGCGTCAGAAATTTTGAGGGCTTCAATGAGAAGCAGGCCGGCGGTAGCCCTGATGACGTCGATACCGATGAGTCCCTCGTCCAGGGACAGCTTTTTGATGATTTTGCGGACGAAGCTGTAGCGGCCTCAGAGGTGTCCAAGGCCAAAAAATCAAAAGGCTCGCCCGAGCCGATGCCTGACTCGCTGCCCTATATAGTGGTGATCATCGACGAGCTCGCCGATCTCATGCAGACCGCTCCGGCAGACGTCGAGACAGCGATTGCCCGCATCGCTCAAAAGGCCCGGGCGGCTGGTATCCACCTGATCGTGGCCACTCAGACGCCACGTGCCGATGTGGTGACTGGTATCATCAAGGCCAACATCCCATCGCGGATAGCCTTTCAGGTTTCCTCAAAAACCGACAGTCGCATCATCCTAGATGAGAATGGTGCCGAGAATTTGGTGGGCAAAGGTGACATGCTGTACCTGCCGCCGGGTAGCGCGCAACTCACTCGTGCTCAGGGTGCTCTGATCACAGATGATGAGGCTCAGGCACTGGTAGAGGCGTGCGCCAGTCAGTGCCCGCAGGAGCTGGAGCAGCCTGTTGCTACAGGGGCTGGCCCTGCTCATTTAGGATCTTCGCTGGCGGATACTCTCGCCAGCTCTACAGACGATGCCGTATCGGACGAAGACGAAGAGCTCATCGAGCGCTGCATCGACGTCATCACCACCGAAGGCAGAGCCTCCACATCCCTCCTCCAGCGTAGACTTAGGCTGGGCTACACTCGAGCGGCTAGGATGATCGATATCTTGGAGAGCCGCGGAGTCATCAGTCCAGGAGATGGCGCAAAACCCCGTGAAATTTTGATCGATCTTTCCACGGAATAACCCTAGTCTAGTTTCAGGTAGGGTCCCCTTCCATCCCTGAAACACAATTCAACGCACCACCAGCTACCACCTACAATGAAACTATTTGGACCTCTTTTACGCGAAGCCCGCGAGGCTCGCGAATGGAGTATCGACTACGTTAGCTTCAAATCCAAGATTGCCGCCAGTGTCATCATGGATCTCGAGGCCGATCATTATGCAGATATCCCTAGTGCTGCTTACCTTCGCTCTTACCTGAAGAAGTACAGTGAGTTTCTCGATGTCGATTTGGGTGTGGATCTGGATCAGCTCATGTTGGTCACAGACGAGTCGGCGACTTACATCCCGCCGGACAAGATTCGGGAGAATCTGGAGTCCTCGCAGTTTTCTCAGAAAAACCGCCGCTACCGCCGCATGGACACTCGCAAGGGCTCGCCGGTATTCCTCATGGCGGCGACTTTGGTCTTCGCTGGTGCCCTGGGTATTTTCTACTACCTCGGCTCGCGCGCAGCTGCGCCGATCGAGGGTCCCAATCAGATTGCTCAGACTTTCGATAGCTCAGAGACCCTGACCAACAGCAGCATCCCCGTCACTCTGCCTAGCCCACCGGTCGGCACGGTAGAGACGACAGTCTCAGGCACTCAGACACCTCGGGTGAAGCTAGATCCTCTACCTGAGTAGGCCGCACAGGCTGTCTCAGGCGTACCATCAGTGTATGTCCGATACCGAAAAAGACATCGCTGACTTGCGCGAGGACTACCAGCTCCGACCACTCCGCCGTGGAGATCTGGTCGGCGATCCTTTTGCGCAGTTTCATGCTTGGTTTGCCGATGCGAGAGACGCTGGCATCCGCGAGGTGAATGCGATGACGCTGTCCACCCTAGGGCTCGATCAGTTGCCATCCAGCCGCACGGTGCTGCTGAAAGATCTCGACGATCGAGGGTTCACCTTCTACACCAACTACCAGAGCCGAAAGGCGCAGGAGATCGAGGCGCATCCGCAGGCGGCACTGACCTTTCTGTGGAAGGCTCTCGAGCGGCAGGTACAGATCCGAGGTCGTGTGGAGAAAGTCAGCCGCGAGGAGTCGGAGGCTTACTTCTACAGTCGCCCCTACGCCAGCCGGATCGGCGCGTGGGCATCGCGCCAGAGCGAGCAGATCCCCAGCCGTGAGCACCTCGAGCAGCAGGATGCCGAGATGCGCCAGCGCTACCCAGATGATGGAGGTCCCGACTGTGTGCCCATCCCCGATCACTGGGGTGGCTACCGCGTGGTGCCGATCAGTATCGAGTTTTGGAAAGGTGGCCCAGGCCGCCTACACGATCGCTTTCGCTACACTCGGGGAGGTGAGAGTGGCGCAGATGGAGACTGGACCATTGTCCGGCTCAGTCCGTGATTGATAGGGCGATTGGAGCCCCTTGAATAACAAATTTCCCCTTTCGTGTGGAACTAACTTAATCGGAGCGCCTCCCCAGTGCCGGAGGCACGACAGAAAGTAGCCGGTGGTGAAACCACCGGAGACGGGTTCAGAACCATTTTCAGTCCCGGCAGGGACGACAGAAGCGCGCCTAGGCCAATCGACGGCAAGCCATCATTCCATTCGGTAAGGAAACAGCCCGCTTCTGTCGTCCCTGCCGGGACTTGCCTGATGAGACGCTAGAAATCCGGTGGTTTCGCTGCGCTACACCACCGGCTATTTTCTGTTGTCCCTCTGGGACTATTCGACCTAGAACGTTGTAAAGTTACTCCCCGCGTTCCTTCAGGCCGGCGAATTGTACCCTATTGAGTCAAAATTGTACCCTATTGAAATGGGTGGAAGATTCTAGATGGGTATTTTAAAGGAGCCGCAATAAGTAGCTTGTGGTGATGTTTTTACTGTTTTGGTATCCGATCATTGAGCCGGTTTGACTACTTCCAAGAACCGAGTCTTGCCTTTACTATTTTTTCCTTGGATTCTTTGACTATCCAAAGAGCTAAACTCGAATTCAAAATAGTTTTCTGGGTTCGGGCAGGTGATTTTAAGAATGTTTTCTTTCTTTATTTCCCATTTGCAATCTGAGGTTCCAAAGCCAGAAATAATGCCTTTCCCGCCTGTAAGAAACGTAACAGGGTACTTTTTGTGAGAGTTATTCAAAACCCAGGCTTTGGTCATTAAAACCTCTTCTAAAGTGACGGCTATCACACCGAGCCGCTTTAGCTCTTCCTCAACATCTAGGGCGATGTTCAGGTTCCCGCTGGCTGTCATTTCACTTCGCAAATTTTTGAGTTCCTGAATGTATTTTGCAGTGATAGGTTTTGATACTCTTTCAATGGCCGTTTGGTAATTCGATTTGAGTAATTGATACCTATTGGGTAATTGATCTTCAGAAAAACCGTCGATGGTTATGGTGAGCACCACTAGAAATAAGACCACTCTCATATCATTCAGTTATTGGTTTAAGGTGTATCATAGTTGGATGACTCTGTCGAGCGGCATAAGCTCTCCGATCTGATCATAGCTTTCCAGCCTGCTGGAATACCCCTTGGCCGCTGCCTAGTTTCTTACCATCGTAGCTGAGCAGGGTGTAGTCGGGGACGAATTTGCCATTGCGATAGCGCTCGAGTCCACTGGCTTTCACATTCTCGGGGAGCACGGTCAGCCAGGGAAATCTGCTACTACTCGCCCAGCGCGAGGCAGCTAGATTATCTTTATCGAGAGATATATGTACCATCTCGACTCGGGGATTGCTCGCGACATAGCGCTGATATAGGTCCACCACCTGTGGAGCACTCACGCGGCAGGGGCCTCACCACGAGGCAGAGTAGTAGAGTATGTAGTAGCGTGGCTCTTGATGGATCTGCACGGGGGAAAAGTTTCGGCCATTGTGGCGATGCAGCTGGGTTTGGATCAGTTGAGTCCCGACTTTCTGCGCTTTCACCACGCCGTCGTCATTGTACTCGATATCGTCGGGCGCGCCGCACGAGGCGAGTAGGAGGCTGGAGAGAGCGAGTAGGGAGTACCTCATGGTAGGGCACACTGGCGAGAGCCCTAGGGCTTGTCAAACTATAGGCGGAGGCCCTCAGGTTCGCCCCTTATGAAAGATAACTTGCATCAGCGGCGTATAGCCGAGACATGACATCGAGGAAAAAGGTTTTGCTACTCGTCATCTCCATATCGCTAGTCGTCCTGCTAGTCATGGCTGCGGCCGCTGGGCTATGGATCAGCTCTGGGCTGGTGCTGAAGCCACCGCATCGCCCTCTGGAGGAGAGGCATATCGCCTATCGAGAGCAGTCGGCAGAGTATGGTATCGCTCTCGAGGCGATGACCTTTGCGACAGCAGACGGGCTGGAGCTAAAAGGCTACCTCGTGAACCCGCATCCGCAGCCGGGAGCAGCCGAGCGTACTCGCCGGATGTGGCAGCGGCTGGAGAAAGCTGGTGTGAGCCGCCAAAATCAGCCTCGTGGCACGGTGATCCTGCACCACGGTCGCGGCGGGAAAAAAGAGAACATGCTAGTCATCGCCCAGCGGCTGGTGGCAGCAGATCTGCGCTGCATCGTGTATGATGCCAGAGGGCAGGGGGAGAGCGGGGGCCGCTACTCGACCTATGGCTGGCGTGAGGCGCAGGATCTGCGCACGATTCTCGATCAGGTCGATAGCAATCTCTCACACAGTGGCGAGCAGCTGGGGCCGGTCTTTGCGTTTGGCAATTCCATGGGTGCGGCCACGGTACTGCTGACTCTAGCAGAGAGAGGGGAGACACGTATCCGAGCAGGTGTGGCGGTGGCACCGTTTGCAGACTATCGAGAGGTGGTACGCCACGCCATCGGCAATGTCACTGAGGGGCGCTGCCCTGGCTGGCTGCGCACTGCTATCGTAGATCTCGCCAGCTGGCGGGCGGGGCTGCCGGCGGCTGAGCTCTCGCCCGCGACTGCTGCTAGCTCGATCCAGGTGCCGGTGATGATCGCCCACGGCAGGCTCGACGAGGTGATCCCTATCGAGCAGGCGAGCCGGATCTACCAAAACCTGCCCGGCGATCACCATATCTGGCGCGAGCTGCCGGAGGCCCATCACTACGATGTGCTGCGTGCAGGAGGAGATGATCTCTACGAGGAGATGATCCATTTCTTTCTCGCACAGCTGTAGGCTCGCTTTTTGGCGAAAGCCGTGCTTTTCTACTAGGAGAAGAAACATGGTCCGCCTGACACACATCTCCCTTCTACTATCTCTGAGCACAGCTATGTGGCTGTGTGCTCAGGAGAGTAGCGACGATGCGGCTGCTGCGGCTCGTTTTGGGCCGATGCCTGTCTCCAATGACAAACCGCAGATGATCGATCTGAGCCAGCCCGGGGCTCCGTTGCCCTATCAGGTCGCTCGCAGTCAGGGGATGCTGCCGCCTCAGGGCCAGCAGGATAGGCCCAAGCTAGGCGAGGTAAATATCGTGGAATTTCCCGAGTCTAGCGAGGAGGACTTGGGCAATGGTAAGAGCATCGGTCGACAGATCGGTCGATCCTCGCTAGTCGATAAAAAGGAGAAAAACCCCGATCAAAAGGCGCTCGTCTACCCCGACGATCCACAGTCTGCCTGGTGGGAGACCAATCCGCGCTACGCTTTCGCCCGTGCCCAGCGCGAGATGCGCCCAATGATGCTGCTTTTCACCGCAGTCTGGGCTCCCGAGGCGATGCAGCTATCCGAGCAGGTGTTTTCCTCGCGCAGCTTCAATGAATATGTGAAGGAGAATCTGGTGATCTGCTACATGACCTACCCGCGCAACATCACCGAAGCGGGCGAGGCCAAACGCTGGGTGAAGAAGGAGTTCAAGGTGGCGGGTTACCCGTCGATTCTGATTTTTAATCCGCATGGCGAGGTGCAGCGCTCGATGCGTGGCTACAAGAAGGATCGCCCCGTCGATTATTTCAACGAGCTGAAGGCCGCCTGCGCACCGATTCTCGCCGATATCGAGCAGCAGAAGGCATCGCTGATCAATCAGGGCTACCGCAAATGGCACAACAGTGAGGGGCGCTATATTTTTGCCCGATTTATTAGACGAGGCGACCATCTGATGACGCTTAGAGACTGTCGTGGTCAGGAGTGGACCCTACAGATCAATCAGCTAGCGCCGCCAGATCAGAAGATGAGCCGCTCTTTCCCTCGCATCGACCAAGTGCTGCGCAATCAGCAACTGCCGCCGAGTGAGTGGCAGGCTGCGCAGTGAAGTTTCATTTTTTCTCTAATCATCCATCGACCAAACTGATATGAGCCGATTTTTCACCAATCTCATGATCGCTACGGTAGCCGTGGCAGTGGCTATCCTCGCCTACCGAGCGATGGCCGACTCCGACAAGGTCTACAATGTATTCGACCTATTCCGCGGCCAGGCACCTACGGTAGCGACGACTCCTACGCCTACGCTGCGCGGCGAGCCGGTCATGGATGTGAATAGTTTTGCCGTGCTATCGCAGGTGAATTCGGCCCTGGCTGATCTGACGGAGTCGGTGGTGCCATCGGTGGTCAGCATCGATACCAAGCGCACCGTCAACCGCCGCCGCTATGTGCCCGCAGATCCCTTTGGTCTATCGTGGCGCTCGCTGAATGAGCGGGCAGAGATACCGGCGGGCCTAGGCTCGGGAGCGATCGTGTCGGAGGACGGCTATATCGTGACGAATCATCACGTGGTATCCGATGTGTCCGAGATCATGGTGACACTTCATGGCGGCAAGAGCTACGAGGCCGAGTGGATCGGTAGCGACCCGCGTGCCGATGTGGCCGTGCTAAAGATCATCCAGCCCGAGGGCGAGCCGGTGGTGCGCTTTAAGCCGCTGCCATTTGGCGACTCCAATCAAGTGCGAGTCGGCGAGATGGCTCTCGCCATCGGTAATCCCTTTGGCCTGAGCGAGACGGTGACCCGCGGCATCATCAGCGCCAAGCAGCGCCAGCTCAGTGACAATACCAATGAGTATTTCCAAGTCGATGCGGTGATCAATCCGGGTAACTCGGGTGGTCCGCTGGTGAATATCCGTGGCGAGATCATCGGGGTGAATGTGGCGATCTTTACCGGCGATCAGAATGTCAAAGCGTGGCAGGGTGTGGGGCTGGCTATCCCGGCGAATGAAGCTAGAGAGATCTATGAGGCGATCGCTCTGGATAAGCCGCTGGAGCGCGGGTACCTCGGTGTGGGGCTGGCGAGCCGCGCGCCGGTGGTGGTCGATGTCGCGGTCGATTCACCCGCAGCGCTATCTGGGCTGCAGCCAGGAGATCAGATCGTGAAGTTCGATGGCAAAAAAATCGCTAGCTCAGAGGATTTCATCTCTCGTATCCGCAAGAAAAAGGGCGGCGATGTGGCCAAGATCGAGCTGCTTCGCGACGGGAAAGTGCTGAAGGTAGAGCCACAGTTTGTCTCTAAATCGGCGATGAATTCGCTAACATTTAAAAAAGATATGGCTAGCAAAAGCGGCTTTGAGATCGCTCAGGCCCTAGGGATTCAGGTGCAAAATCTTACCGCTCAGGAGCGGCAGGTGATGAATATCCCTGAGGATGTGCCAGCTATTCTGATCTCTGATGTCCAGCGTGGATCGCAGGCTGCAGCCCAATTTAAGCCCGGTGATCTGATCCATATCATCAATCGAAATCGAGTCAGTAATGTCGCCACATTTTATGATCTGCTAGGCTCTCTGCCGCAGAATAAGCGGTCGATGATGATCCTCAGCCGCGATGGCGAGCGATTTGCCGCAGCTTTGAACCCGTAGTTGCAAAACTTTTTCTCGGATTGAGTGTTTGATCAGTATGAGCATGAACTTCTACTGTCCTCACTGTCAGGCTTACCTCTCTGCAGGCTCTGAGCAATATGGTCAAGCGGTGGACTGCCCTCAGTGCAGCCAAGCCCTGACAGTGCCCAAGCCCCCGAGCCCAAACACGCCGACCGCACCGATGGTCGATCCCACGCAGGATGAGGTGATCAAGTTTCTCTGCCCGCATTGTGAAAATCGTCTCTCGGCGGTCAGTCACCAGTTTGGCAAAGAGATGCCATGCCCGCATCCTGAGTGCAATGGCATCGTCCTAGTGCCACGCCCCGAGTGGAAGCCGATCCCGACCACCATTCTGAAAACCGGTAGTCCCGACACCAGCGATCTTATCCGCCAGGCAGAGCAGATGACTCGGGGCAAGGGCGGGTAGGCTGAATGGCGCTAGTTTAATTAATTAAGCCGCAATTTCGACGGCGAACAAGTATACAGAACAAACCGCCGTAGCTGAACTTCTGAAAGTTCAGACAGTAAAGCCCATCAGGCGCTTCCCGGCCGTCTGACGTTTGTAAGTCTCCGGTGTTTGGATCAGTATGGTGATAAACGGCGCAACGCAGTCGCTTATGTACTGGCGACTCACACGACGCTGCGTCATCAGCGAATCGCGGAGTTATTAGAATTGAGCAGCACAGCCAATGCAAGCCAACGCATCAATCGATTTAGTAAAATGGATAAGCGAAAACTACCTAAGCTGATTCGTGAATTTCTCAAAGTGTCAAGAAAATACACCTGACCCCTTAGTTATACACGACGCTGCGTCATCAGCGAATCGCGGAGTTATTAGAATTGAGCAGCACAGCCAATGCAAGCCAACGCATCAATCGATTTAGTAAAATGGATAAGCGAAAACTACCTAAGCTGATTCGTGAATTTCTCAAAGTGTCAAGAAAATACACCTGACCCCTTAGTTACAGCCAATGCAAGCCAACGCATCAATCGATTTAGTAAAATGGATAAGCGAAAACTACCTAAGCTGATTCGTGAATTTCTCAAAGTGTCAAGAAAATACACCTGACCCCTTAGTTATACATCAATCGGTTTTGTAAAATGGATAAGCGAAAACTACCGAAGCCGATTCGTGAGTTTCTCAAAATGTCAAGAAATTAAACCTGCCCCCTTATTATGACCCCTTATTACCTGACCCCTTATTACAGAATATGATGCCGTAAATGAAGCAAACGGATACCGCGCTACGCAGAATGAGAATAAAAGGTGGTTTTACTCAACACCTCAACAAACGTACGACTTTTGGAATCGCAGAGTCGCGAAAAGAGATGAAGATATTGAGTTATACAGGGAAGCAGGCAATACTCCGTTCTTTGGAGCGAACACTGCATCATCATGGATTAGGAAGGAGAATCTTCGCTTTATTAGAATACTAAGGGATAGAAATACAGGAATTCTAACTAATAATTTCAGTGTTGAGATTCAACGGAGCATTGATAGTATTTTATCTAACGGAGGGACAATTCCCCATTATACACCAGAAAAGGAAAATTAATGAAAAATACATTTTTTTTAGTAATAATTCTAAGTATTTTCATTGTTGTTGCTATGGAGGGTGCGCGCGCTAAACCGCCGAATTTAGAAGAACCAAAAGAGATAGATGGCTTTTTTAGAACAGAAAATGGATCATTGTTTACGGGACTGCTTACTAAAGAAACTTTACACCAATATTCAGAAACACCAATCAAGTCTGAACTCCGAGAAGGCACCCAGCTAATCTGGCTATCAAAGAAGAAACATGTTAAAATCTATTCAATTTCATATAAAGCTGGTAAAAAACACGGAGACTTTTTAGGATGGAACAGCCAGACTGGAGAATTATCTTCTATGGGGCAGTACAATAAAGGACAAAACGAAGGCCCTTTTGTTCGCTACAACAAGATGGGAGTCGTAACTTCAATTTCCAATTATCAAGATGGCAAACTCAATGGGCAAAACGTCTTGTTTCATCCTAATGGTAAACCGAAATCAGCAGGTCTTTACTCCAATAATAAAAAGATTGGAGTATGGTATTATTGGCAAGAAAATGGCATAAAACTAGAAACTGTTAATTACCAAAAATAGGAACGCAGAAGAAATAGTATACGTGTTGCGCCAGAAATAAATGATACCGGGCTGTGAAATAAGGGGTCATGGAAATAAGGGGTCAGGTCTAATCTTCTGACGTTTGGTAATGTTAGGGTCTCGCCTCAACCGCAACCAGCCTACCCGAGTCACGTTCCCTAACGGTCACCAGGCTAACGCAAGCGCTGGGGCCTAGACGTTAGGGTAAGTGCCGGGTGTCGGCGCTCTCTCCCCAGGTAAAGCCTGGCCGATCGCCGAACCGCTGGCTTATCAGCACGGAACCAGCCTAGCTCACCCTCTTTTCGCGCAGGATGGACAGTGGGCGGGGCACCTCAATCTTGCGCCTGCGGCGGTTGAAAATAAGGGGTCATAAGTATTTGATAATTATGACCTTGTCTGGCTCTAAATTAAAGACTTCTTACATTTACACCGATTTGGGTTTGTGATTTGCTGGAGGGATATGAAGTCTCTTCTATTGTGCGTTTGTGTTTCACTCATCTTTGGGTCTTTGCATGGTGAAGACTGGAGTGAAGCGAAGGTCAGAAAGTATACGCTAGACTATCTTGCTTGAGTCAAAGAGCGCTTTGCAGATAGGGCTAAGAGAGTGGCTGAGTACTTGGAGTTTCCCGAGGAGATTGAGTATCGTGCGCTGACCGAGGACGAGCAGGAGATTTACGATAAGTTCCTCAGAGATAAAGCAAAGGAAAAGGATCGAGCGCGTCTTTTCTTTCAATCATTGATCGAATTGGAGGAAGTGCGGATCCGTCTGGCGGAGGCTGAGCAAAAGGCATTTCAGCTGTGGGAAGCTCAGAACAAGGGCAAGTCGGATGGAAGGATCAAAGAGCGCGTCGTGGCTCTGAGTGGCAAAGTGTATGGCACGGAAATGAAGAGCTCCAACTTGGGTGTGGTACTCGACAATTCTGGCAGCATGAGAGACCACATCGATGCGGTCCGGGCCGAAATTCAAAAGTCTTTTCCAGATGCCCATTTTAGAGAAGCTGCGGGATCGGGGCTGTCGGTGGATGGCTTTTGGACACTAGTGCCGCCGGACGGAGAGATGGGTGAGCATGTGTCGGCTGATGATTCGTGGTTTTATGGCGTGTTACCGCCCGATGTTAACCCATTTGATCCTAAGTGGCATGAGCCTCAGATCTATCGCGAAGAGCCTCATCTGAGGCACAACAGTCTGATCCGGAATGAGCTGGCGGCACTAATGGCTTTGATCCAACTACACAAAGTGGACACGTTGTACTGGTTCTCAAATTGCCAGGATGATATATCTTTGGATGCGGTTCGTATCCTTTGGGCTGCTTTAGAGGCAAATGGAGTGAAGTTTTATCTACATTCATCCGATCGGCGGCCGGATAAGAATTTGGCAAAGCTAGTAGAGCTTTCTGGAGGGGAGATTATTCGCAAGCGGATTCGTTGATTTGATGTTTGGATTGCTCGTAAGCCGACGGGGACGTCGCGGCGGTCCCGGGGCCTATATCTTTGAGGAATTTGCCTCGCGCTTATCGGCTTCTTTTTCGAGCTTCTCGCGCATGCGGGCTTCGCCGGCTTGGCCGTAGAAGCTTGCGATATCGCGTAGTATACCGATCTCGACTCCGGCTCGGAAGAAGTCGGAAGACTCCTGGTCGATGTGACGAGAGAAAGATTTGTGGATATCATCGACGACTTCTTTACTCTGATTCCCTAGTTTTTTGGTTTTGTCGAAATAGGTTCTGCTGATCAGTTTGAAGTTCTCCGAGTCTTCACCAAAGTCGGATAGAGTGTCTCTGAAAAACTTCCGCAAATCGTCGTATGAAGTGTTCTCTGGGAGCGACTTGACCTGCTCCTCAAATACCTGCCGGATCAGATCGGTACGGGCGGGGAATCGGCGGGCTAGTTCTTTGCGAAATCGACTGTGGTTTTTCTCGAGGGTTTCTTTATCTGCGTCTTTCAGTAGGTGTTTGAGGGTGATGTCGCGAGCGGTCAGCCACATCGTGGGGTGAGCTTTGAAGGTGCGCTCGATATCGTCGACGACGTCTTGCCACTGCGCTTGCGTGGTGGAGGGCTCCTGATTGCTCTCTAGGTAGGTGATGTAGGCTAGCCAATTGGGAGCGTGTAGGGGAGCGGTGGCGATTGCTTGCTCGATCAGTTGCGATCTCACTGCTGTAGAAAGGTTGTTTTTCTCCATCAGTTGAGCGGTGGCGATCATCATCTCCGCTCTTTCGATGGCCTCGGGGCGCATCTTCCTATCGGAGGAAATCAGCAGATCAAATTCGGCGAAAGGTTGGTGGGTCTGCGGGTGTCTGGTCGATCCATTGGAGTAGTCTTCGTAGCGGCCGGTAGAGGTGTCCCACTCATCGCTGTCGGGTTTGTAGGCTAGCCAGGCGTGGGCGCCTCTAGCTCCGGTCCCGATGATGCCAGTGGCGGGTACGCCATTGGCTTTAGCGGTGTTTTTCGAGAAGTAGGTCTGGTCGCCACAGATACCACCGTGTCGCTCGATCTCGGAGAGGCTGTAGACCTCGTAGGGATCTTCCCCCAGCACGGCACGCTCCATGAGGTAGTCGATATCGGAGTAGGCTTTGCCCCATTTCCTGCGATTGTAGCTGACACGCGTCAGTGCCCACTCGATCTCGGTATCATCGAGAGCGACGTCGACTACCCATACCAGATCGGATACGCTCATGTCATGTAGTCGGGTTTTCAGGCGTTTGCGCTCTGCGTTGCTGCGAAATAGCTGGTAGCGGGCTAGGGGATCGATCGTCTCTTCTTCGGAGGCGTTCATCGCGTGGATGGGGCGATCGTGCACGAGAGCGGTGGCGAGTGCCAGGTTGCGATAGGTCTCGCGTTGTTCGGCCGTTTCTTTGGAGAAGATGGTTTCCCAGATCGAGAAGACTCGAGTCAGATCATCGTGCTCGCTGACCTGATCGACAAAGGTTTGTGGCATCTGGGGGTGGGTGAGTAGCCATACCCAGAAGTGTATGGCCGTCTCCGAGTTGGCCAGGTTTTCCTCGATCTGGGATAGCGGCACGATCTGGAAGAATCGATGCAGGATGAGCGCGTGCCGCCAGCCAGGTGTGTTGAGTAGCTCCTGCACTGCAGGCGGGGCGCCATCCTCGGTTTGTAGGGTATCTAGCAGTTTGTCGTGGATGCGGTCGGCTAGGCGATCGATATCGCCGCTGCGCACTCTGGTGGCGATGGTTTTCTCTAGGCCGGCGTTGCCCAGTTTGGAGCCATCGGCTGGTAGGCGCAGATCTAAAGCTGCAAGTGCCTCTAGGCCAGACACTAAGAAGAATGCAGTTAGCCAGAGTAAGACCCTCTGTCGATACGGCTTGTGATTCGGCCTACTGCTCATAAAGAAGGATGACCTAAAAATGGCAGATCTTACTATTTTTCCGCAGCTTTTGGTCGGGATAAGGGGTGATAACTTCTCTTGAAAAACCCTGTGCTCTAGGCGACCCAATCGCCATGGATAATGATGGTGATGGGGGAAACCCGTTTCGAGAGGACGATCTGAATGCTCGCCGCTTCGCAGAGCCGTGCAATCTCGTGATCTTTGGTGCCACAGGTGACCTGACTCATCGCAAGCTGATACCGGCTCTCTACAACATCGCCATCGATGGTGAGCTGCCCGCTGGACTGAAAGTGATCGGCTTTGCCCGTCGTGACAAGAGCGACGAAGTCTTTCGCGAAGGCCTGCGCGAGCTGAATGAGAAAGTCTCTCGCCAGGGCCACGACGAAGCTGCCTGGGAGCAGTTTTCGCAGAATATCCATTACCACCAGAGCACCTTCACCGATGAGGCTGGCTACGACGCGCTACGTGAGCGTCTCGACGCTATCGAGGCTGAGGGCGGCAGTGGGAACCGGCTTTTTTACATCGCCTCGGCACCGGAGTTTTTCGACGATATCCTGCTGAATCTGAAGAAATCGGGTCTGAACACAGCGCCCAATGGCTGGGCACGGGTGATCGTGGAGAAGCCTTTTGGCACTGATCTGGCTACAGCCAAGCATCTCAATGAGGTGGTGAATGAGACTTTTGAAGAGGCGGATACCTACCGGATCGATCATTACCTCGGCAAGGAGACAGCGCAAAACATCATGGTCCTGCGCTTTGCCAACAGTATCCTCGAGCTGCTGTGGAACAATCGTTTCATCGATCATGTGCAGATCACTTGTGCGGAGCATCTCGGTATGGAGGGTGGTCGTGGGGGCTACTATGATAAGTCTGGAGCTCTACGCGACATGGTGCAAAATCACCTGCTGCAGCTAGTCAGCCTGATCGCCATGGAGCCGCCAGCCGATCTCAGCGCCGATGGCGTGCGCGATGAGAAGGTGAAAGTGCTCAAGTCGCTTCGCGCTTTCGACACCGTCGATAAAGTCGCTGAGAATGTGGTTCGCGCCCAATACACCAATGGCACTGTAGCTGGTGACGAGGTGGTCGGCTATCGTCAGGAAGATCGGGTGAATCCTGAGTCTGAGACGGAGAGCTATGTGGCTCTGCGCCTACTCATCGATAACTGGCGCTGGGCAGATGTGCCATTCTACGTGCGTATGGGTAAGCGACTGCCGAAGAAGGCGACCGAGATCTCTATCCATTTCAAGAAGCCACCTGGCGTGCTATTCAATGCCATGGATCAGGGTGGTGAAAATCCCGGCAATGTGCTGGTAATCCGTATCCAGCCAAATGAGGGCATCTCTCTGGGGATCTGCTCGAAGCGCCCTGGCGCGAATGTACGCATCCAGCCGGTGAAGATGGATTTCCGCTATCAGACCGCGTTTGGCAAGAGCAGCCCGGAGGCCTACGAGCGTCTGCTACTCGATGCCATCGCTGGCGATGCTACGCTTTTTGCTCGTAAAGACGAAGTCGAAGAGGCCTGGAAATTCATCGACTATATCGAGGATGCCTGGCACCAGAGCGAGGAACCACCCGCGATGGCCGAATACCCAGCTGGCTCTTGGGGGCCGATCGAGTCCGACGATCTACTCGGCGAGGATGGTCGCAAGTGGCGTAGGCTGTAGTGTAGGGGTGGTTTGTGGTGAGAGCGTGTGAGGGCCTGATCCATTCTTTGGTATTAGGAATTCTATCGTGGTTCTCGATAGGTAGTGGTGTGAGCTTAGCAGATCCTATGAGTGCGACTTCGTTTGTCGAGTATGCGTCTTCGGCTGATCTGACTTTGGATGAGATCTACACCATCGAGCTGTTGATCGACCGTGTGAGGAGTCGATTTGATGAGGCCTACACTTGGGACGAGCGCAATAGAGTGGGGGAGCTTCGTCTGCGGGCAGACTATCAGCCGCAGTTTTTTACTGAGCATTTGGAGCCTGCAGAGCGGGTGTTGCAGGGGCTGACGTGGTTGAGTTTTCAGGGGGAGAAGGGGCGGCCAGTCCGAGATCTGACGGCGCTGCGCTACCTGTCTGCATTGAGAGGGGTAGCGCTAGCGGGCAATGAGATTACCGATATTTCTCCCCTAGCGCATTGCCGAGATCTGAGGCGGATATTTCTGCGGGAAGACGGGGTAAAGGATATTTCGGCGCTAGCGGGATGTGATCGACTCGAGGAGTTGGAGTTGGGTAGCACGCCGATAGAGAATTTTTCAGCTCTCGAGTCGATGGTTGGCTTGCGAGAGCTATCTATCTCCGCGGCGCAGCTTTTGTACTTCAAACAAGTAGCTAGAGTGCCTTCTCTGAGAAAGCTGGAATTAGGTTTGGGTTCTTTTCAATCGTTCGAAAATTTCCCAGAAATGCCCGAGCTTAGGGCGATTTGGGGAGCGGATGTGAGAAGTCTAGAGGGCGTTGAGAAATTTCCTAAACTCGAAAATTTAACGAATCTGACTTTAGCTGAGGCAGGGGCTTCCTTGGAGCCTTTGAGAGCGGTGACCCATCTGACCCATGCCAATATTTTTTGTATCAGCGTAGAGTCGCTGGAGCCTTTATCTAAGTTATATAGACTGCGAGATTTCTCTCTATATGCTGAGACTGAAGCGCCCGATTTCACTCCTCTAGATGGATTGCCCGCGCTCCACGAGGTGGTGATAAAGTGTGATAGCGAAGAGGTACCTGGGCTGGATAAACTCCGGGCTACTTTACCTGCTTGGGATGTGGAGTTTCGCGCTGCGGCATCTCGGCATACGCCTTCTTTAGCTCTGGAGGTAGTCGAGCAAGATGTGTTCGATCTCTACGATAGTATCGAGCCATTCAATGTGGAGAAAGAGGGGGAGAACCATGGATTGCTCTCATCAGAGTTGGATTGGCTGGATGAGCAGATCGATGACATTCTGTGTGTCGATTTCGATGAAGATGAGGACTACGCTATTCCCTACCAATGGAATGGTGCTAGATCGAGAACCGTTGTTTTGTACGGCGAGCGGGCTGTAGAGGCATTTCCACGGTTGGTTTTAGCTATACAGGAGGTGCTCGGGTGGGCGAAGAAAGATTGGATCATTTACTTTCAATCCGACGAGGTCGAGGCGGAAGATGACTTCACTGTCTGGATCTATCCAGATAGGATCATGGTCACGCAGGAATACGAGGCTACGGTCCGTCGATTGATCTCAATCCGGTAGCCGTGAGACGTGGGCTGATAGCGGGTGGCTCAGTGTTAGCAGGTTGTAAGAATAGCTGTATAAAGCAGTTGGGGGTAGCCCCGATACCCCGATACGAAATTTTCGTAAAGCGGAGTTCGCAGATCCCCCTACGGGACAATCTCCGGTTCCACCCATTTCATTCTGGGGCTCGCTCAGCTAGGGTTTCTATGGTCACAAAACAGGACCGGGGAACTTATGAAGCAGAGAAGCAGCCTAGGATCAAAAATTGCACTGTTTGGGATTTTGGCGGTGGGCCTGCTTTGGGCAGAGTCTGATGGGCAGGATACAGATGCCGCACAGGGCTGGGCTAAGCTGCAGGCGCAGGTGTCCATGCACATCGGTCAGGTAGCCGATAGCTGCGTGGCTCTGGAGACCAGATATGGCCAGATAGGCAGCGGGGTGATGGTGTCGGAGTCGGGTTTGATTTTCTCCGCAGCTCACTTGGTCAGAAATGTCGGCGAGGTGGTAAAAGTCCGCAGCTACCAGAAGCACGACTGCTATGCTGTGGTGATCGGCGAGAATGTGGCTATGGATGCGGCCGTGCTTCGCCTGAGAGCTTCGATGGGAGTGGCTGTCGCGCCTGTGGCTCATAGCACGGCGGTCTACAAGGAGCCCACTACGATGCTAGCCGTCGGTCATGCCTCTGGATTTTGCAGCTCGAGGCCTGCCGAAGTGCGCCTCGGATTTGGCTATATCGGGGCGAACCAGCAGCGTCTGGTTTCGTCCTGTGCCATCACCAAAGGTGACTCTGGCGGCGGCATTTTCAGCGCCAATGGCGAGCTACTAGGCATCAATATCGCAATGAGTAAAAACAATGGAGCTTCGGAGCACCTGTCTGTGGACATCTTTTTCCGCCTCTGGCCGGATCTGGTGCAGGAGGTCTTCCCCAAACCCCACACATCCTAAACAATCATGAGAAAAGACATTGCCGATTTCCTAGCTTTGATCATCTGCGTCGCCGCTTTTAGCTCAAGTGCACAGGCAGAGGGGGACAGATTGTTTAGCTGGATAGTGGACGGAGAAAAGCGTGCTACGAATCGAATAAAACAGCTGGAAAATAGCCTGAAAGGAGTTTTTGCCAGCAACTGTGGAGTCAGCGCTGAAGAACTAACCGGGGATGTGAAAATTGTTGGTGGTCAAAGGATTGCGGCAGCCACTTTGATAGCTGGAGTTTGGGTCATGCCGGCTCACAAGACATTGGCCCAAAAGGTGGAGATCCACTCCTGGGCAGGGCAAAAGATCGCTGGAGGCGTGCCTAAACTGCTCTCTAAAGTGGACAATTTAGCCTATCTGCCCGCCAGTAAAAGGGTGGAATGGAAGCGGCACGCTTCTCTGAACAATGGCTACTACATTGCCTTTTGCTCCGGTGTTGGATGCGATTGGAAGGTAGGAGCTATCACCAGTCTACCGGGAGAAGTGCTCGCCCCGCCTAAGGGCGTCGTAAAGTCTCTACAGCAGCACTGGAAAAATCTCGGGCTGCAGGTGAGCGAGATCCGCAGTGGCTATCCCTGTGCGCTGATCACCGATATGAGGATCAATCCTGGACAGGAGGGGATCGGAGCCTTTAGTATCGGTGGCGAGCTGGTCGGAGTGGCGATCGCTAGGAATGATGTACACTCTAGTCTGGTGATACCAGTGGCAAGGATTACCAAATTATTGTCACAAATTAATTGGTGAAATTATAGAAATTATATTATATTAAGGGGTTGAGATGCCCCGAAACCTCCAAGTCCTCATCGTAGACGATCACCCCATAGTCGCTATGGGGTTCCAAGTGTTGATGAAGCGAAATTCTGACTTTGAAGTGTCAGATATCGCCTCTACCGCAGCCGAAGCCAAGGAATTGGTTCGTGATCAGCCTGAGAAGTATGATGTCGCCATCATCGATCTGGGGCTGCCGGATAATTGTGGGCTGGAATTGGTGAAAGAGATCCATCACATCAATAAAGACCTAAAATGTCTGGTGGTGTCGGGAGCTGATGAGAAGATCTATGCTGTGCGAGTGCTGAAAGCAGGCGCAAGAGGTTACCTCATGAAGGACCGAAGCATGGCTTCTCTCGAGTCGGCAGTGGAGACCGTGCTCTCGGGCGGGGTCTATCTTAGTTCGCTGATGACATCGCGGATGATGGAGGCTGTCACCAGTGGTGCGGGTAGCACTCTGGAGGAGGATCGCCTGTCCGACCGTGAATTGGAAGTCTACCGCCTGATCGGCTGCGGCAAGACCTCTCGTGAGATCGCTGGTCAGCTAGGTATCAGCATCCGCACCGTGGATACCCACCGCACTCACATCAAAGAGCGCCTAGGGCTGAAAGACGCCGCGGAGCTCACCTACCGAGCGGTGTGCTGGGTGGAGAGGAATCTGACTCTGGCTAGGTAAAGCTAACGGAAGCCACTCCGTCGATTCCCTTTTATGATACGGGCCAAGCCATTGGCGACGATGGGGATGCCGACAAATATCAGCCCATAGAGAAAGAAGATCCCAATGCCGATACTGATCCCCAAGGCTGCGATCAGAAAAGGTGAAGCGATAACCAGTAGGCCTCCAGCCGCCATGAGTGAGCCGACTAGAGGTGATCTGCGCACCCAAGCGTGGTGTGCGACGAAGAATTGGTCATAAGAGGATTTGTCGGGCCATCGAGTGGGACTGTCGCAGTGGCCACAGTATTCGTGGTTGTGGTTTTTCTGCATACAGCCGGGGCAAAACTCTGAAAAGTAGTAATGGGATGCTGGGTCATCCCACGCTTTGCGGCATACTGGGCATATGCAGTCTGGCTGGGCGCACTCACGGCAGAGTGGTGTGTCACACCTATAGCAGTAGGTGCCTTCCTTTTCTATCATGATGCGCTCTGCACACATGATACAGTCGGAGCCTGCGATCTGTATGTTCATAGGGTGGGTTTTTCCAAAAAATTCTACCGATCTGTTTGCGTATAGGCTGAAAGGCGCATCTTGGGTTGCTCTGTGTGGCTCCTACTGCTCGAATTCAATAGGGTACAATTTTGATTCAATAGGGTACAATCGCCGTACTTTGCTACTCCATAGGGTCCATCGTGCCGCTGGGGATGTCGATGGTTTTGAAGTCTGGGAAGGCATTAATCAGCATGCCTTGCTGTTGGTCCGATTCGACTCTGGCTAGGTACCACTTCCCATCGTCTACTAGACCTACGGTGGTGTTTTCCGCTTTCAGTTTTCCTGCGCCTGGCACCTCCATGATGGTCGAGGTAGGGATCAGAGCGTAGTGTCTGCCGCTCGAGGTTTTCTCGATCTTTACGCCATCGAGGTCCATTGCGAATGACACGACTTTCACCTGCTGCATCATCTGTGTGGTCTGCTCGACTAGAAATTTTTTGAGCTCGGCCTCTGGAGCACCGGCATTTTTGGCGATAGTGGCGATGACTTTGGGTGGGACCGCGTCGATCACGCCCTGGTAGTTGCCACTATCGAAGTCGGTTTTGAATTTCTTCACCACCGCTTCCAGCTTCTTTCGCTCGCCATCTGGCTCCTGCGCTAGGCTGGCCGGGGCCCATGCGGTGATGGTGAGAATGAGGAGTGAAGCGGTAGTTAAGTGGTGTGTACGCATGCTTGCGATGGTACAGGGCAGCTCTGATATAGCCAGCAAATTCTACCCGAGAGTCGGCAGGCTACTTTTTCAGCAGCTGCACCACATCCACATGGGCATTTTTACCGTCGCCGGTTTTGCCTAGTATGGTCACCGTCACCTTGTCGCCCGCTGCAAATGTCTTTCTCCCTAGGGAGTGAAAACCATTCTTCAGCAGGGGCATTTCCTGTTGGTTGACTTCTGTCTCAGAGATTGTTTTGCCATTTTGGGTGATGATGACTGGAGTAGTCTTCGAGCGATTTTCGTGTGGCTGGTAGTTGAGCCGGACATCGTAGGTGCCTGCTTCAGCGATGGTGAATGGGTAGTCGATCGTGGCATTGGAGTCATTGCTGTAGAGGTAGCCCAGATCCATAAATGGCTTGAGGCCTGCACCACTGCGCCAGACGCCCTGGCGTGTGGCTGCTTCGTCATCTAGGATCAGTCCTTTCAGCTCGCTCAGACTCACGCCGGGAGCAGAATCGTAGACTGGTATGCTCGGGTCGACAGCTAGGGGCGAATCGAGATCGGCTCGCCGGTGATTGCCAGTTAGCTTGAGTAGCTCTATCAGCTCAGGTAAGTATTTCTCGTACACGCCACGTGGGCTGGTATCGTACTTTTTGCCGACGGCGGCTGCTTTGCCGACTACGACGCCCATCATGCCGCAGGTCTTCATGACTCGTACAGTGCCTAGCGCCTCGTGAGTCACGCTGACATTGCGCCCTGCCATGAATAGGTTTTCGATATTGCGGCTGTAGAAGCAGCGGTAGGGGACAGGGTAGCCGCGCTTGCGATCTACGCCTTTGCCGTGCACGGCTACTGAGATGAAGGGGTTGTCTTTGAACTTCTCAGCGTAGCGTTTGTTGGGGTAGTGCAGGTCGATCGACCAGGTGGTGAGCACGCACTTGTCGGGGAAGTCACGCTTTTCCACCACATCTTCCTCGGTCAGGATCACATCGCCGAGTAGCTGTAGAGTCTCGCGGGTGCCGCCGACATAGGCCATCCAGGTGAGCTCTGCGTGGGCATGGTCGTGTCCGGTCTCGTCGGAGCGGCCGTGAGCGGCTTTGTTTTTGATGGCATTCCACGCGCCGTAGTTGGCCCGTAGATTCCAGTCGCGGATCAGCTCCAGATCGTCGAGAGGGTGTTTATCGTAGCCGCTTTCCCAGAACCACTGGGCATGATATTTGCGCGGGTAGGGGAAGTCGGCTTCTCCTAGATCAAGTGCCCACGGTGTCTCGGGAAAAGACTGTTGACTACCCGTGTCGCGCCAGGCCCACATATTGCTCATGCCCATGCGGCCGCCATCGATCATCTCATAGTCGGCGCCAGCCTTCAGGCCGATGTAGCCGTGGCCCGTACAGTCGCAGAAGTAGTCGGCCCGAAACTCGCGGATCTCGCCGGTGCGAGTTTCCAGCGCGTGAATGGCAGTGATCTGGTTATTCTCGGTGAGCACATCGTAGGCATGGTGGCCGAGGAATAGGGATAAGTTTTTCTCCTTAGCGACGATGTCGAGCTTCTTCGCGTCCTCAAACTCCTCATAGGTACCGGGCGATGCTTTGGCGCTGTCGCTAAATTCATTGATGATGTCGCCGATTGGGTAGAGCCCTCGCGGCGTGTTGCCCATGGCCCACACTCGCACCTCGGAGCTGCCGTTGCCGCCGAGCACATCGCGATTTTGGATGAGCGCTACCTTTAGTCCCATGCGTGCCGCAGATATAGCGCCACAACTACCGGCGTAGCCGCCACCGACGAAGACGATGTCGAACTGCTCCTCGATCGGCTCCACCGATACGCCCAGAGCATCGCGCCGCCAAGCGGGCAGTATGTCGCTACTGTTGTCCGGTGCTTCGGCCGATTGGCTGAGGTAGATGGCATCGCAGCGGCCATTGAAACCGGTGAGATCATGTAGCGCTAGGGTAGTCTCCCCTGCAGCGAGCTCGACTGTGCCACCGCTCTGCCAGTGCCACTCGGCTCCGGTAGTGCCAAAAGTCGTCTCCACAGCTTTACCATCGATCAGCAGCTGAAACTTGCCTGGTGCACCCTCGGCCTGCCAATGGGCTACCCAGTCTTTGGTGCGGGCCCACAGGTGGTAAGTCCCTGCCTCGGCCACTTCGATGGTAGTGGTCGCATCTGCTACCGGCTTTCCCATGCCATGGGCCATCAGGTAGGGAGATCCCATGATCTCGATGAACTGGGTGTCGAGCTTCCAGCCGCCGTGGTCGGCGAATGATTCGGCCTCGATCAGAATAGAATCTGCCGCACTGGCCCAACTGGCTGCCAGGCTGACAGCGGCGAATAGAGGGTAGCGAATATCCATGGGTAGATCCTACTGTGTCCCCCAGTCTAGTGCACCCTACGTGGATCAGTGTGGGAAAGATTTTATACAAAAAATGTCTGTTTGAGGAATGGCAAAACTTTCGTAAAGTCCCGTCCCGTGTCAGAGATTGTCCAGACCCTACCTGCGATGCAGGTGCTGCTTTATTACTTGTACTTCCCGGTGCCTGATCCGGCTGAGTACATGCAGGCTCATCGCGAGCTGTGCGAGCGACTGGAGTTGCGCGGCCGCATACTCATCGGGCGCGAGGGGATCAATGGCACGGTATCGGGCACTATCGAGCAGACCGAGGCCTATATGCAGGCGCTGCAGGACGATCCGCTCACAGCTGCGATCGAGTTTAAAATCGATCCCTGTGAGGAGCATCTTTTCCCCAAGCTATCGATCAAAGTCCGCGACGAGATCGTGACGCTCGGCCTCGGTCGTGAGGATGATATCGACCCCAATGAGATCACTGGCGATCGTCTCGATGCCCAGCAGTTTTACGAAGCGATGCAGGGCGACGATGTGGTCATCATCGATGGGCGCAACAAGTACGAGGCGGACATGGGTAAGTTCAAAAACGCCATCGTGCCGGATATCGAGAGCTTTCGCGAGTTTCCCCAGTGGTTTCGCGACAATGCCGATGAGATCCGCGATAAGAAGGTGCTCACCTACTGCACTGGCGGTATCCGCTGTGAAAAGCTGTCCGGCTTTCTGAAGCGCGAAGGCTGCAGTGATGTCTCTCAGCTAGACGGTGGTATCGTGAAATATGGCAAAGATCCCGAGGTGCGCGGTCGCGACTTTGAGGGGCTCTGCTATGTCTTCGATAAGCGGGTCGGCGTGGAGGCTAACTTCACTGAGACGCGCAAGATCATTTCTACCTGTGTCTACTGCGACACGACTGTGCCTGACTACAGCAACTGTGGCTGGCCAGACTGCAATCGGCAGTTCTTCATCTGCCCTGATTGTCAGGAAAAGCAAGGCAAGTACTGCTCCGAGGAGTGTTGCGACGCGGCTTCCTCCTAGTCCCCATTTTTGGGCAAATCTGAAAAGTCACTGAGGACCAGTAAATTCTGGAAATTAAAAGTCTTGCCCTGGGTGGATTCTTCTCTAAATGGTTCGGTGGAGCAGATATTTCACGAAATCTAAACACCCCTCACCACTCAATCACACATGATAAAAACATCTGTTTTGAAGGCTTTCGCGGCGCTATCACTCGCTGGCGGTATCTCAGTTTCCAGTATTAATGCTCAAGAGCCACCTGTGGGAGCTATCCCGCTATTCGGTCCGTGGTCGGGCGGGGTGGATATCGGTGGCTCTTACCTCAGTGGTAACTCTGATGTGCAGCAGATCTACGCCGGTATCAAAGGTGAGCGCGAAGTCGATGATAGCACCCTACGCCTCGGGCTGGAGGGTGTCTATGGCAAGACCAACGGCATCAAGGACAAGGAGTGGATCCACGGGTACACACAGTATAACTACAATTTTGCCGAGCCATTTTATGGCGGTCTGTTCACCGATTTTTGGCACGATGAGGTGGCCGACCTCTCTTACCGTTTCCGAGTCAATCCGCTACTGGGTTATTATGTTTTCAAAAACGAGCTGTCGACACTGGCTCTCGAGGCTGGTCCTGCCTATGTGTGGCAGGAGCAGGGTGGTATCACCGATGGGTATCTGGCCCTGCGATTTGCGCAGCGCTATGAGCGCAAGGTAGGTGACCACTCTCGCGTGTGGCAGAGCTTCGAGTGGACACCCGAGGCATCTGATTTTGGCAATTACCTACTCATCGGCGAGGCCGGTATTCAGACATGGGTATCGCCGTACGTTTCGGTGAAAGCGTTTGCTCAGAATCGCTATGACTCCGAGCCTGATGCAGGCAAAGAAGAGAACGATCTAGGAGTGTTCCTGGCCCTATCCTACGGAGCTGTGCGTCCGGATGTGGCTGCCGAAGCAGGTGAGAGCAAGCCGGATGATGCTTGGAAATTTTCCGGAACGGCTGGTGCTACCATGTTGAGTGGAAATACCGATTCCGATACCTTTACCGCAGCTCTGGACGGGGCGCGCCGCTGGGATGGTCGCGAGGCTGGAGTCGGTACGGGTGCTACCTATGCCAAGACGGCAGGTGTGAAGACTGCGCAGCAAGTCGCTACCTACGGTTTCTACAACTACGACATCAGCGAGAGAGCCTATGCGGGTGTGCGGATCGATGGTTTTCACGATACCATCGCCGATCTCGACTACCGAGTCACAGTGGGGCCACACTTCGGCTACCGTGTGATCGATACGGATCGCACCCAGCTCAAGCTGGAGGCGGGTCCTGGCTACACTTTCGAAAAGCAGAGTGGTATCTCTGATACCTACATGGCCTACCGTTTCGGCGAGTCTCTGGAACACCAGTTCAACGATACGTTCAAAGTGTTTCAATCCTTTAACTACACAGGCTCTTTCGACGATAGCGATGACTACCTGATGATCAATAAAGTCGGATTCGATGCCGCACTATGGTCTGGCTGGGCGTGGACTAGCTCCTATGTGCACACCTATGACAACACGCCTGCAGCAGGCCTGAAGGATACCGACACTGCTATCGTGAGTGGTCTGAAGTGGACTTTCTAGTGGCTGAGAGACGCCCTCTATAGAAAAGAAACGATGGAGAGGGGCTGCGGCTCCTCTTTTTGCGTCGTAGATACGCCGGTTGGCTTGTCTGCGTGGTGGTAGCAAGGTGGCACCATGGAGAAGAGGTTGTTTTTCGTTCTATTGCTACTGCTGGTTTCGTATGTAGGAGCTGCCGCTGCAGAGAAGCCCAATTTTCTACTCATCCTAGTCGATGATATGGGGTTCTCCGATCTCGGCTGCTACGGTGGCGAGATCGACACGCCACAGCTAGATGCTCTCGCTGCAGGAGGGCTGAGGTACACTCAGTTTTACAATACTGGCCGTTGCTGGCCGACTCGAGCTTCGATTCTTTCGGGGTATTACCCTCATCAGATCCATCGCGATAAGTTGCCAGATCATGCCGGGGGTAATAGAGGGCGGCGCCAGGAGTGGGCCAAACTATTGCCCGATTACCTGAATCCCCTTGGCTACCGCAGCTATCACAGTGGTAAATGGCATATCGATGGCCCAGTATTGGCGGCAGGGTTTCACCGGTCGCGGCTGGTGAATAACCAGGGCGATTTTTTTACAAATGCGGGCAATCGCCTTAATGATCGGCCTTATCCGGACGACTTTGATGCGAATGATTACTACTGTACGGAGGCCACCGCGGATCATGCGATCGAGTGTCTACGCGATCATCAGCAGCATTACGAGGGGCAGCCATTCTTTCATTACCTGGCATTCATAGCCCCGCATTTTCCTTTGCACGCTAGGCAGAGCGATATCGATAAGTATCGCGACCGCTACCTCGGTGGCTGGGAGGTGATGCGACAGCAGCGGTATGAGCGCCAGCAGCAGATGGATCTACTGCCTGCAGCTGCCCTATCGGAGCCGGAGCGAGATCTCCGCCCTCCTTATGATTTTCCCGATGCCTTTGAGAGGCTGGGGGCGGGGGAGGTGAAATACCCGCTGCACTGGGATGAGCTGACGGCTGAGCAGCGGCGATTTCAGGCGACAAAGATGGCGATCCATGCCGCGATGATCGACCGGATGGATCGAGAGATCGGTAGAGTCGTCGATCAGTTGAAGGCGATGGGCGAGTTTGAAAATACGGTGATCTTTTTCGCATCGGATAATGGTGCGAGCGCAGAGATCATGGTGCGCTCTGGAGGCCACGACCCGTCGGTGCCACTGGGTAGCAGTGCGTCTTACCTTTGCTTGGGCCCGGGTTTTTCGACGGCGTGCAATACCCCTTTCCGCAAACACAAGACGTGGGTGCACGAGGGGGGCACCGCCACTCCGCTGATCGTGCACTGGCCGGAGGGTATCTCTGATAAAGGCGCGCTGCGCCGCACGGCTGGCCATGTGATCGATATACCGCCGACTATCATCGAGCTAGCGGCCGCGCAGCGCCCGGCCGATTGGCCAGAGGCTCCGATCGCTATGCCAGGCCAGAGTCTGGTGCCGACTTTGGCGGTGGATACGGTGGTCGAGCGCGAGCATTTGTGGTGGTATCACGATGGGCATCGAGCGATCCGCCAAGGAGATTGGAAGCTAGTTTCGAGCAAGAACCAGCCATGGGAACTTTATCATTTGGCTACTGATAGATCGGAAATTCGCGATCTGGCAGGCAGTGAAAAAGACCGCTTAAAAGCGCTGCAAGCCGCTTGGAATCAGCATTTAGCACGTACCATAGAGTTCGTTTCTGAGAGTCCTTAAAACGCGGTGTCAGGGAAGAAAATAAGATAATCTACCTAAAAAATACAATTTTGTTTGGTTTTTAGAGATTTTACCCAATAATAGGAACTGGTTATTGATGATATAACCAATTTCCCCCTTTATAAAAGGCCCCCACATCCCAAATCACTTTCATGAGATATTTGATCTGGCTGCTGGCCCTTATTTTTATCAGTGTCCACATCCTGTTTTCTAGCCGACTGCACGATGGGAAAAACGAGATGATTTTGGCGGATGCTGTCGCATCTCAGCTAAAGGAAAGTCATCCGAATGTGGCTGTGCGCTATGATTACCTCGATGGTCATATCGAAGGCTATGCTCTGAGCGCGGAAGCTCGCACTGCTCTGGGGGAAGAAGCCGCTGCAGTGAAGCCTGCTGGACGCATTTTTAATCATATCTCTCTCCCTGAGTTGCCAGCATCGCTTCAGGTTCGCCTGTCCGACGATATGCTGACTCTAGCGGGTGAAATACCTACTACTGCTCTGAGTGAGAGCCTGCAGAATGCGGTGGCGACTAGCTTCGGCGGGCATATCGAGAATAAGCTAAATATCGATCCCAATGTCATGCTCCCTGAGTGGGCGGCTGACATGCCAAAGCTGCTAGCTCGACTAGTAGCGAATACAGATATTGCCGAGCTGGATGCTGATTCCGATAGGATCCGTCTGATGCGCACCACCCCAGATGCCGGTCACAAAAGCGAACTGTTGAGTTTTGCTAAAAAGCTAGGCTCGAAGAAGGTGATCGACCAGATCGAGGTAGTGAGCAATGCGCTGAGACTGCGCCTCCAGGATGGTACGCTATCTCTGTGGGGGACTGTGCCGGATAGCGAGACTAGCACGGCTCTAGAGGCTGCAGCTACAGCGAGTGGAGCTGCGAAAGTGGAAAACTACATCGATGTGCGTAGTGATCTGCCAAAGGCTGACTGGGCCGAGAGCACGCCTGCATTTATCACCGATTTCTTCAAAGGAGCCAAGTCGGGCGAAGTCGAGATTAGCAATCAGTCGGTGCGAGTCGATCGCGCAGTCGAGACCGACGAGGAGATGGCCAAGCTGACCGAGTTGGCTGCGACTATTTACCCAGATGGAAGTCTCGATAATCAGCTGCATTTTTCCGATGCCAGACGCGACTTTGAGCTGGCGATAACACCCAGCACGGAGACCAAGAGCGTGCGCCTAGAGGGCTGGCTGCCAAGTGAGGAGATCAAGCAGCAGTTGGTCTCAGCGGTTACTAAGCGTTTTGATGGTCAGGAGGTGGATGACAAGATCTCTGTGGCACCCAATGTGAAACTGGCATCCTGGGCAAAGCCTGCGGCTCTGGAGGAGTTCATCGCTGGTATGCCTGTTTTGGATAAGGATATGCCAGTCAGCCTGACTTCGAGTGGTTACACCCTTCCGGAGTTGGACTACTTTGCCAAGCTAGGTATGAATAAGCATGCACTGAATGCTTTTGGCCGTGAATTTCCGAACGCAAAACTGCCGACTAAGCCTGCTCGCTTGCTAGTCAATCTAGATGAGGGTGTACTGAAGCTAGCTGGGTATGTGCCGACACCGGAGTTTAAGGATAGTTTGAATATAGGTCCCGTCGTCGAGCCAAAGATCTCGACAGATAATCAGATCGCAGTCGATACCGATGTGGTTTACCCCGAGTGGGCGGATCAGGTCGATGAGTTTCTGGCCGCTTTTGTGCAGGGGGCTCAGTCCGATGTGGAGTTCGAGCTAGATGGAAAAAAACTGAGACTGAAGCGTGAGTTTGAAACTCAGGACGAAAGATTGACTATGGCCGCCTTGGCGAAGTCCACCTTCCCCACGCTAGACTTTGTCGATCAACTTTCGGTCACTCCACCACCTGCAATACCGGAGCCACCGATCGTGACGATGAGCGAGGCCAAGTCAGAGCCAGAGTCTACACCCGCACCCGAAAAGGAGGAGCCGATGGTAGCCAAAGTGGAGCCGACTAAGCCCGAGCCAGTAGAGGAAAAGACGACTTTGGTCAAGGCTAAGCCATTTATCCCTGAGACTGCCGAGACAAAGGAGCCTATGGTGGCAAAGGTAGAGGCCGCACCTACACCAACTCTGCCTGAGTCGACCGTAGAGGTAGCGGCAGCGACGCCGCCAGCGATCACGCCACCGCCGATACCGCCTGCCAGCGAAGAGCCTCAGCCTGCGCCAGAGCCAGAAGGGGATTTTGTGAAGCGCTGGGTATTAATTTTCGCTACAGGTAGTACTTGGATCAATCCGGATAGCCGGACCAAACTCCAAGAGGCTACAGATATGCTCAAAGATCTGAGCGGTTCACCGACGATACAGGTTCGAGGATTTGCCAGCCGCACGGGCAATCAGGGCACTAATGCTATTTTGAGTCGCCAGCGTGCAGAGGGAGTTACCCAGCGGCTAGTTGAGAATGGAGTGCCCCGCAGTAGTATCATTTTATCTGGCGAGGGTGAGGTGAGCTATGGTGATCCCACCGGTGATGAGAGCTGGGATAGACGAGTGGAAGTGAAGATTTTTAAATAAGTCCAGTCGGGCGACTGGTACGATAAGATACGAAAAGTGATACTGATAGTCTTATGAGTTCCTTAGATGCTAAAGCTTATTACATGGTATACCAAATCACCGCGAGTGTGGTGGTAGGTTTGTTGGCTATCCTGCTGGGCTTCTTTATTGCTTGGATTGTATGGGGCCGCAAACGCCATAAAACCATCAAGTTGAAACAGGAAAACAAGCGCCTGCGCGATGAGTGGCTGGCTAGTAAGGCCTAAACTGTGATACCGACCGACCTTATAACTTTCAATACGACAACAAGCTCCAATAGCAGCACACACCATGGACCTTGCCCTAGATAATTTTCGCTTTGTTATAAGCCATTCTGCCTACCTGTGGCCCTACATCATCGGCTGTGTGCTGATTGGTTTTTGGTTGGGTCACGCCACATTCTACCGGTGGGCAAAGCAGTGGAGCTACCAAGTGGCAGAGAAGAAGCGAATTCAGAATCAACTGACTGGCAGCCAGATGAACTCTATCCTAGGCGGCTCTGCTGAGAAGAAAGCTGAGCCAGAGGAAGACGAGTTCATCAAAGAGCCAGAGATCGTCGAAGATGAGGTGGAGGATGAAGAAATCGCCGAACCGGAGGAGGAGCCGCAGCCCAGCGTGGTCGAGGCTGATTGCGACGACGAGCCGATAGAGGAAGAAGAGCAGGTAGTAGCCGAGGAAGAGCCGGATGAGGACGTGGAAGAGGAGGCAGAGCTAGTGGCTGCGAGTGCAACAGTCGCTGACCATCACGAGGTGCCATCCGTCGATGCAGACGGCGATGATGCTAGCTCCACTCCGATGCACTATGAGGAGAAGCTTGGTATCCATGTCTATGTGGATAAGCCAGCAGATGCCGACTATCTGACGGTGCTGGAGGGAATCAACTCCTCCACTGAAGCTCGTCTGAACCGCGGTGGTATTTACAAAGTCGAGCAGCTCGCTGCGGTGGAAGAGGGTAGGCGTAGTTTCTTTGAGAGAAAGTTCCGGATCTATCAGCCGCATTGGGAAGATTGGTTTAGTAATTTATCGAGTCGAGAGGGCGCCGATCTAAAGATCGAATCAAACTCAGAGAGCAGCTTGGTCAGTGTCTCATCCGTGCAGGAGGAAGAGGTGCGGAGTGAAAGCGAAATCCGAAAGGAGGTGCCGCAAGTGGCCTACTCCGAGGTGGAGGAAAACCATATCGTAAGCGTCTCTTCTGACTACGATTTCGACTACCACGGTGGCGATGTGGATATCTCCTGTCCGGCAGTCTACAATATTTTCGTCGACTCCGAGGGGAATCTCGCTACCGATGCGGCCCCAGTCTTGGACGAGGCGTCTCAGGCTATCTATGAGGCCCCGTCGCATGCCACCGTCATGGTCGAAGGCCACTCTCAGGAAGATGGCTCGACAGAATACAATCGTCTACTCAGTTTGGCATGGGCACAGAATGTGGCCGATGGCCTGACCGAGCGTGGTATCAACCGCGACATGATGAAAGTCGTGGGACTAGGAGCTAGCGGCTCGACTCTACCACCGGATCCAGATGAGTACCGCTGGGTCAGCATCCAGGTGCAGGACTAGACAACACTAGTCAGATTAGTTTTTAGGAAATCTATAGTTAAAGGCGCAGTCTCAAGGAGGAGCGTGGCACCAGCTTCTTTAGCTGCTGCGCTCCTCCTTGAGCTATATAGATAGGGAGGAGTGTATCCAGTTTTTAAAGCAGTCTCACGATGCGCGGCTGAAGACTGCTAGTACCACGGCGATGGTGACGAGGAGGGAGCCGATGACTCTCCAGGCAAAACGGTCTCCTGCAGTTTGGCGCTCGTCATTGCCGAGTCTGGTGCCGAGTAGGGCCACTAGAGCGATAGCCCATAGCCCGCGGGAGGAGAAGACGACATTGATACCGGTGGCATCGTCGAAAAAACTCAGGGCGAATGCTAATAGCAGTGCTTGGATGCCAATCAGGCTGCAGCCCCACCAGCCAAAGCGAGCGCTTAGCTGCGGCATGCGTAGCCGTGGTCGACCCTGTATCACCCACCAGAGTGTGGATAGGAGCAGTAGGAGCTGCATCTCGATAGAGAGAAACATCATAGGTCCGAAAGACACCGCCCAGTAGGCTACCAGTACATCGTGTATGGCAAAAAATACCGCGCTGCAGAGCACGGTGCAGATAGAGCCTATCGCTCCGCGAGCATTCTTCCGAAAATCGGAGTATCCCATGAGGAAGATGCCTATCGCGGTGAGTCCGGCTGCGATCCATAGCCCTGAGCTGACTTGCTGGCCAAACAAGTAAACCACGGCCAATGCGACGAAGACGACTTTGGTCCCCATGAGCGGGGTGACTAGCGACACATCGCTACGATGGATCGCGAGGATGGTGGTCAGATTGCCGACGAAAAAGAAGGCTGCAGTCACCACAGGGCGCCACCACAACTGCCACTGTACCTCTCGGGTCTCCAGCAGGCATAGGGGTAGAAAGGTGATGGCCATCAGCAGATTGCTGATGTGGAAGGCCTGATCAGCGGTAGCACCTTCCTTCAGGGCACGTTTGATCAAGATCGAGGCTAAAGCGTAGAGTAGCGCCGAAGCTAGAGGCAGACAGAGATACCAAGGCACTCAGGCTACTACCATCGGTGGTAGGCAATGCAAGGGCAGGGATAGTTTTGGGCTGCTATTTTGGTACACTGCATGCTAGTCTGTGGTCCATCTATTCATGAAGTTTAGTGCTGCATTGGTCGCTCCCATCATTGTCCTCATCGCTCTGCTGAGCCTCGTGGTGATCGCGGGTGTCCATCGGACTCGGCCGCTGCCATTGCCGGAGTGTCAGTTTTATAAAATCGTCGGAGTCCCCTGTGTCGCCTGCCGTGGTACCCGCTCTCTCGGGGCGCTGGCCAGTGGGCGACCGATCGCTGCATTTTTGCTCAATCCTGCTGCGATCATAGGGCTGGCGCTGGGTGTGGGCTGGGGTGTGATGGCTGTGATACGGAGAGGGCGTCCTCTGGGCTGGCGATGCTCGCCTCTCACAGTGGGCTGGCTGGTGGGCGCTATGCTAGTGCTAAACTGGATCTATCTGGTCGTATCGGACTACCGCTATCAATGACTGTGCTGCGCAGAGCCTACCGGTGGATCAGGAACGGGTTCGACCTGGTGTTCGGCCTGGCGGTGATCTTGGTGTGTCTGGCTGCGATGTCGGCGATCCCGGTGCTGCACTTCATCAGTCTCGGCTACTTGCTCGAGGCCTCGGCTAGGATCGCGCGCTCGGGGCGCTGGCGAGATGGGTTGATCGGCCTGAGGGCTGCAGCCTGGCTGGGTAAAGTGATCGCGGCGAGTTGGGTGATTTTTCTGCCGATCCGTGTGCTGCATAGTTATTGGACCGACTCGCAGATCATTTCTCCCGGAGGCAGTCGCTCGGTCGGTATGGGCTGGTGGCTGGCGGTGACCATCGCTCTGGCAGTGTGTGTGATAGCTTGGTCGATTTGTCGGGGCGGTCGGGTCAGGGATTTTTTGTGGTTCGCTCCTTTGCGGTTTCTTCGCCGTCTGGGGCAGCCTGTGGAGTTGGATATGCGGGCATTTTTTCTGAAGGTCTGCATCTGGGTGCGGCGGGTAGCTAGTCTATTTGTGCTGGGTTTTTTCGGGTTTTTGGGAGCGGCTATGTGGCTGCTGGTGCCTGCAGTGGTATTGTATTGTGCCGCGCAGATCGCGCAGCCAGGTGTGTCTCTGCTGGTGGCCCTGGTAGGTGGCGTGGCCTTGGGCTTTGTGGTTTTGCATCTGCCGACCTTGCAGACTCGGTATGCGATCAGTCGAGATTTTGCCGAGTTTCGCCGTGTGGGTGAGTCGCGTCGGATGTTTCGCCAGGCGCCAGGGGCCTTGTGGCTGGCTCTGCTGGTTACGGTGTTGTTCGCTTTGCCGCTTTATGTGCTGAAAATCGAGGTCGCGCCGAGTGATTTGGCCTGGTTGCCCAATCTGGTGTTCGTCGCTTTTATGCTGCCTGCTAGGCTGGTATTGGGCTGGGCGATATCGAGGGCGAGTCGCCGCGAGACTGAGGGGCACTGGGCGCCTGCCTGGCTGGGGCGGGTGGCATCCCTACCCATTGTGCTGATCTATGCGCTGGTGGTATGGCTCACCCAGTATCTGAGCTGGCATGGTAGCTATAGCCTGCTGGAGCAGCATGCCTTTATGCTACCAGCGCCTATGCTGGGGCTGTAGCTCCAGCAATAGGCCGCAAAATCGCACTTGCTCTAGCACTGGTAGAGGCCCTAGCCTGTAGCTATGACAGATCGGCGCCGCCTCATCCAGCAGGCCGTCCTAGCAGCCTCTGGGCTAGCTGTGGGCGGAGATGTTTTTGCTCAGCTAAAGCGTAGCGATGTCGACCCCGAGTTTGTCGTGAAGAATGGTCTGATCCGACAGTCGATCATGGGCTGGACATTTAAGGATCATTTCACTGCGGAGGAGCTGGCGCATCACTGCAAGGAGATCGGCATCGTAGCAATGGAGGGGATACCGAGAGAGGCTTATCCGGCAGTGCGCAAGCTGGGGCTGGAGATCTCGTTGGTCGGCAGTCATGGCTTTGCCAATGGCCCGTGTAATCCGAAATACCAAGACGAAGTCGTGGCTAAGCTGGAGGATGCGATCGAAGTGGCCAAGGCGGTGAACTCGCCCAATGTCATCACTTTTACTGGGATGAATTTCGACGGGATGGACCGAGAGAAAGCGACTCAGGCCTGTATCGACACTTGGAAAAAGGTGGTGCCCAAGGCTGAAGCCGCTGGCGTGACGATCGTGCTCGAGCACCTAAACTCTCGCGATGATTCGCACCCGATGAAGGGGCATCCTGGCTACTTTGGCGACGATGTCGAGCACTGCATCGATATGATCGAGGCGATCGGCAGCGATCACTTCAAGCTGCTTTTCGACATCTATCACGTGTCGGTGATGAATGGCGATGTGATCCGCCGGATCCGCCAGTACAAAGACATCATAGGGCACTACCATACCGCAGGCAATCCTGGTCGTGCGGAGATGGATGATGGCCAGGAGATCAACTACCCACCGATCTTGCGGGAGATCGTCGAGACAGGTTACACAGGCTTTGTGGCTCAGGAGTTTATACCGGAGTGGGATGATCCTCTCCTAGCTCTGCGCCACGCTGCACAGCTGTGCGATATCGACGAGGAGTGATTCTCTTTTTCCTAGTGCAAAGGTCGGGGTGTGGATCTACCGGCATGGGGTTTTACCATGTTTCTGAGGGGACTGTACCCTATTGAGTCAAAACTGTACCCTATTGAAATTCGGCCTCTAGGTCGAAATAGGAGCAAATTTGCAACTTGCTAGAAGCTCGATAGAGCGTGACATTTAGGATGCACGAACTGACTTTATGACTGGAGCGGCACACCCACTGCTGATTTTTGATTTCGACGGTACTCTCGCCAACACGATAGATACCGGTGTAGAGATCTATAATGAAATCGCGGAGGAGTATGGGCTGGAGCCTTTCACCCGCGAGGATGTGCGTGAGCTGCGCAAGCTCAACATCCGTGCAGTGCTGGACAGGATTGGTATCAGCAAGCTGAAGGCTATCAAGCTAGCAGCTCGCATCCGAAAGGAGATCCACAATCGCATGGACGAGGTGGAGATGTTTCCCGGAGCAGCTGAGGCGATTCGTACGCTGCATGAGGATGGTTTTCGCATGGGCATCCTTAGCTCGAATTCTACGGAAAACATCTCCAGCTTTATCGATCGCTTTGGGCTGCAGCATTGTTTCGAGTTCGTCGAGGCGGGAGTGTCTCTATTCGGTAAATCGAAGCGCCTGCAGAAGGTGCTGAAAGAGCAGGATGTCGACTCTGGCAATGTGCTCTACATCGGAGATGAGACTCGAGATATGGAGGCCGCGCGCAAGTCGCAGGTCTCGGCCCTAGCTGTCTGCTGGGGGGCCAATGAGCGCGAGGCTATGGTCACAGAGGGGCCGGCCTACTGCATCGAGCAGCCTGCAGAGTTGGTCGGATGCGCTGAGCAGTTTCGCGAGGCTATCACAGTCTAGTCTGTTGGTTTGCAGGCGGTTAGAGGAACGTTGGGGAAACCCTGATTCTCCGCTCTTGTAAAACCTTTTATTATAATTTTGATAATTTCAATAAAAGAAGTAGTTTTACTAACCCGAAACCCCGAAAAACATGTACGGATTAGTAAACCGCGGAATCAGAGAGATGGTGATCAAGCAGTGTGGAGACGCTGCTTGGGACGCTCTTAGTGAGAAAGTAGGCCTGGAGTGGAATGACTTCTCCGCAATGGAGAGCTACCCCGATTCTCTCACCTATGAACTAGTCGGTGCAGCTGCTGAGATGCTGGATACGCCGGCAGAAGATATCCTAAAGGCTTTCGGGCGGCACTGGGTCCTGTATACCGCCAGATCCGGATATGGCGAAATGATGGATACTTGGGGGGATAATTTGGTCGAGTTCCTCGATAGTCTGAACTCGCTCCACGCCAGGCTTCGTCTAGCCATGCCGCAGCTGCAGCCACCATCATTTGAGGTGACAGATGTGGATACGAGAGAGAAGACACTGACGCTGAAATATTTCAGCGATCGTCCAGCCCTAGCTCCTATGGTCGTAGGATTGCTGGAGGGGCTGGGAGAGCGATTTGAGACGCCTGTCGAGGCTGAGCAAGTGAAAGAAAAGACCGAAACCGGAGGCTACGATGAATTTTTCGTGCGCTGGGCCGAAGAAACTGCCGATGTGGCACTCCCCTGCTAGATGAAGTTAAGCGAAGCACAGTGTGATTCCCTATTCCCATTTCGAGTCGAGACGGACTCTGATGGACGAGTGCGGGCAGCTGGCGCAGGTATGCGCAAGCTGCTGGATCTGGAGGTGGGGTCGCCCGTGCTGGATCAGTTGCGTATCGTCAATCCTCATTCTGTGACCGAGTGGGAGCCCGAGAGGCTGTTGGACCAGTTCTTGCTACTCGAGAGTAAGAATCGAGCGCTCACTCTGAAGGGCGAGCTACTAAAAACCGAGCGACATGAGTGTGGCTCGCCTGGTTACTATTTACTGTGCAGTCCGACAGCTCGTTCATCCAGTGAGCTGAATGAACTAGGGCTGAAGTTTTCGGACTTTCCTAAAACGTCGGATATTGCCGAGTACTTCCTGATCATCAATGCGCATGAGCAGACAGCAGCTGATGTGCGGCGTTATGTCGAGAAGCTCGAGGAAAAGAATAGCTCGCTCAACTACCGAGACCGATTATTCAGTAGCTTGATCGCGAATCTGCCATCGGGTGGCGCGGTTTTGCTGCGCCAGGATAGCTCAGTGATAGTGGCCGATGGTATGGATCTGCCCTGCGAGGGTAGGTGCGGATTTTCAGAAGAGGGTGTGCCTCTGGAGTCGATTTTTGGCGACAGGGTGGGCGAGATCCGAGCCATATTGGATGGCAAGGTGCCTATCGACGAGGCGATCACTTACGACTACAAGGACTCAGTCTATCGCTGTGCGGTGTCCTATCTGCCTCACCCGAACAATCATCGGGCCAGATGGCTGCTTATTTTTCAAAATATCACCGAAGATCTATACCACCGTAGTCAGGCAGAGCGTCTGCAGCGTCTCGATTCGGTAGGGCATCTCGCCGGTGGTATCGCTCACGATTTTAATAACTATTTGGCGAGTATTTTAGGCAACATTTCTGTGGGACTGGATAATCCCGAGATGTGCGAGGAAGCTCTGAAGGATGCAGAGACGGCCTGTGAAGCCGCGCGTCAGTTGACTCGGCAGTTGCTGACCTTTTCGAAGGGGGGAGACCCTGTGACTAGAGTCGAGGAGGTCGAGCCTGTGGTGATGGATGCCGTTAAGTTTTCACTCAGTGGTTCTGACATCGCTTGGGAGGTCAAAGCTCCCTCAGAGCTATGGCGGGCAGATTTCGATAAAGGGCAGATCAGCCAGATCATCAATAACCTATGCGTGAATGCCAGACAGGCGCTAGGTGGGCATGGTCGGATCGATGTGGATGTGACCAATGTCGAAGTCGATAATGATAAGTATCTGGATGATGGTCGCTATGTGCGTATCGACATCCGAGATGATGGGCCTGGTATTTCCTCCGAAGTATTGAAAAAGATTTGGGACCCCTACTTCACGACCAAGGCGGAGGGCTCTGGACTAGGTCTAGCTACCTGCCACTCGATAGCGGAGCGTCACCATGGAAGAATGGCGGTGGAGAGCACGCTCGGAGTCGGGACGACTTTTTCTATCTGGCTGCCGGCTACTAAAGATCAGGCGCATCACGATGTGCCGCTAGAAGTGATCAGTGAAAAGGTGGCGAGCAATCGAATCTTAATCATGGATGATCAGGCGCCGATCCGTATCGTCGCTAGCCGGATACTATCCAAACTGGATCAGCGAGTGGTTCAGGTAGAGGATGGTGTGGAGGCGATCGGTCAGGTAGAGACCGCAGTCGCCGATGGCGATCCTTTCGATATCGTGATCCTAGATCTGACGATACCAGGCGGTATGGGAGGTGAGGAAGCTGTAGCGACGATCAAAGAGATAGATCCCAATGTGCACGCGGTAGTCTGCTCTGGATATACTGATCAGAATAGTCTATGCCGTTTCCAAGAGGCGGGTTTCACAGCGATACTGAGTAAGCCATTCACGACTGGCGAGATCGAGGGGATGCTAGCTGAATTTACCCAAATACAGAGTGGGCGAAAGGCGCAGGCATCAGTCCCAAATGAAGTAGCGCAGGCGTAGTGCCTCAGCACGCTGTGCGGCCTCTACAGCTCTAGGGCCACCCTGGTCTGCTAGAGCTTCGGCTAGGGAGACAGCGCCCTTCCAGTCTTTATTGGCTTCGAGCATTTCGATCGCAGAAAATCCGGCTCGATATAGCCATTGGCTTTCTTGGATCGGTGCGCTGGTGCTGATAGAGGTTTGGTTGGCGATGGCTTCGGTGGTGAGTTTTTGATAGATATCTAAAGCCTGGCCGCGTAGGCCGAGTAGCTCGAGACACTTACCCCTACGGACTGCAGCCTGGTAGCGCCAGGCCTGGCTGGCGGTGGCGTTGCTTTCGATAGCGGCAAAGGCCTCTGCTGCGGCCTGTAGGCTGCGGGCGTCATTGCCGAATGCTAGGCCTTTCATATAGAGGGCATAGGCTTTGTCACATTGTGCCGCTAGTTTGAGCTCGGTCTGGGGTATGTCGGCTTTGGCGATTTGTTCGAATATCCGGATGGCTTCATCGAATCGATCTACCCGCAGTAGGCTGAGTGCTTGCCTGTGTCGAGCGTATTCGGTGAAGCTACCTGCATTTTCTAGTATCGGTCCCCAGTAGTCTTGCCGAGGGTTGATTCGATCCATCTCGATCTCCTGTCTTTCCTCTGCCTCGGCAGAGAAATAGAGCGCTGCATCTCGATAGCTGGAGTCTGGGTAGTGCTCGACGATCTCGGCGAAGGCAATAGCCGCATGACCATAGTCACCAGAGCGATAGAGATCTGTAGCCAGTAGCATCGTTACCTCTGGGCGGAGATTGGAGGAGGGCCATCTCTCGAGAAAGTCATACACGGACTCACGGATCTGCGAAAAGCCTGGTGTCAGCAGTTCTACCCAGATCAGTATGTAGTCCAGTCGTTCGCGACGCTGTGGCGACAGGGCTTCGCTGCGCAGCTGCTGGAGTATCTGTTTGGCCGACTCTGTCTGGGCCGGCACTTGATTGAGGTGTAGTTCGGCCAAGGCTAGCCGGGCATCGTTATTTGAGGAGTGTTCGGGGTAGGCTTGGCAAAAATCGGTCAGTAGGGCAAAGGCGCGGGGATCGGCTTTGGAGGCGTGGAATAGGCCGGCTAGGAAAAGCAGTTCGGCATGGATAGCGGAGGTTGCTTGATCGTCGCGACTGATTTCACGTTCTAGCCGGTCGAAGGTGGTCTGGTCTCCATCATAAAGAGCGGCGATAGCCGAGTTGAAGAGGGCTTGTTCCCGTTTTTTACCCTGGAGTCGTGTTGATATTTCAAGGAATGATTGTTTTGCTGTTTCAAAAGATTCATTCTGAAATAACTTCACGGCGTTCTCAAAAATTAGTCTTTCAGTTAGTTCATCAATCTCGTGCTCGGGTATGTTGTGAGTGTATTTTGCGGCGAGCTCGGGGTTGATCGAACTGAGCATTAGTTGAGCCTCCTTTGCTAGGGCGTGCTCGCGGTTTTCGAGGATAAAATTTTCCAATCTATCGACCATAGTCGACTCATCAGGGCTGGGAATCAGCAGGATGCTATAGTATTTAGCTGCGAGCTGTCTATTTGGGGATATTGGATCGTGCGCCCATTTATCGAATTTTGCCACCACTCGGTCTCGCTCGTCGAGTGTGATCATTTGCATAATGCTATCGAATGCCGGGTATATGGTTAAGATGTGGTGTCGTTCCTCGATCAGCTCTATGAGTGCGGTGATAGCCTCACCAGCGTAGCCAGCCTTTGCTAGGCTGCGTGCCTGTAGTAGGGATACCCGTAAGGGGAAGACCTCGTCTTCTGCAGGAGGTGGTAGCTCCAGTGCCTGTCTGCAGTAGCTCTCGGCCTCGGGCCAGCGCTCTGTCTCATAGCAGATGCCTGCGTAGAAGTATGCCTCTTTGGCATCGGTCGGCACTTCGTAGTCGGGAAAGATCTGTCGGTAAGCCTGCTCGGACTTACCTTCGCGAAACAGGGCGTGAGCTCGATAGGTTGACAACGAGCGCTTCTCTTTTGGTGGGAGCTGCGATTGCTCGCTTAGCTTGGCGAAAATGTCAGCACACTCTGCATATTCGCGGGTCTCCAGCATGGCTAGTGCGGCCCAGCGCTGGATGGGGCGATTGTAGGCTAGATCATCTGTTAGAGAGGGATGCCAGATCACGCGATACCAGACCACGGCAGCTTTGTAGTTGCCGCTGCGATACCAGGCTTCGAGTAGGCGCGAGGCGACTACCGATTTTTGGAAGGTCGCGTCGGGTGGTAGTGTCGACCAGGTAGCGAGAAACTCGGCTGCTGCCGTCACGTAGTCCCCCTGCTGAAAGGCTCGACTACCAGCCTGAAATCGCGGCTCATCGACCACACTGGCGTGTGCCACAGCCATCAGTGACAGTGGCAGCACGAGGAGCAGTCTGGCGAAAAAGCGGTTCAAAGGTTTCTTCGTTATGCAGAGGCGGATTTCACATAGTCGACCATGGCCTGGTCGGGATCGTCGGCTCCCTCGGCACGCCACACAGCGCGGAGAAAGTCGGCCATATCCAGCCCATGCTCAGCGAGAAACTTTCGGTCGCCACCACAGCCGTACATGATGTCTGGATCCAGCTCGCCGCGCAGCTTGCCGCGAGCTTTGGTGAGGATGCGGGGCAGCCAGGCGATGCCGGATAGCTCGTCGCCACGCTCGGGTAGATCGCTGGGTAGTACGGTATTTTTTCCAGCTTGGCGCTCCATCTCATCGATGTAGTAGGCGCGGCGCACTGTGGCCACACGCAGAGCCATCTCGCGCGAGGGCTCGCCGTAGTCCTGCAGATCCTCGACAAAGTCGAATAGCTCGCGGGTGCGGTAGCCGATCGACTCGAGTAGCTCGAGGTCGACATCGGTGAAGTAGGTATTGAAATCGGTATTGCCACCCTGGTATTTCTCGGTGCAGCGATCGAATAGGCCGAGGAAACGCTGGTCCCATGCGGGTGTCTTGCTGAGATCGAGCATCAGCTGTAACGGTGCCTCGGCGGCAGCACGCTCGGCTTCGTCCATGGTCACTTCTGGCTCCAGCGTCTTTAGACAGCTGAGCAGTTTTTCCATGGTATTCAGCTTCATGAAGCGGCAGTCGGCACAGGCACAGCGGTCGGTAGGGCCAGCGATCAGATTCTTGTCGGGGCACTCTTTGCGCAGGCGGTGCAGCATGCCTGCCTCGGTGACTACGATGATATTCTCTGCCTCGCAGTCGCGACAGTAGTGCACCATCTTCTCCGTGGAGCAGACCTCATCGGCGAGTAGGCGCACGGCTTTGGTACACTCGGGGTGGGCGACCACGGCTGCATCGGGGTATTCCTCCTTGATACGGCTGATGCTCTCGCGGGTGAACTCGACGTGCAGGTAGCAATTGCCCTCCCAGTACTCCATCTCGCGGCCAGTCTGGCGCGATACCCACTCGCCCAGGTTTTGATCGGGTGCGAATAGGATGGGGCGGTCTTTGGGTGCAGCCTCTACGATCTGCACGGCATTGCCGCTGGTGCAGATCACATCGGAGAGGGCTTTCACGGCAGCAGAGGAGTTGATGTAGGTGATCACATAGTAGTTTTTCTCCTCATTCTCCTTTAGAAAGGCAGCGAGATCTTCGGGCTGGCACGACTCCTCTAGCGAGCAGCCGGCATTGGCATCGGGCAGGATCACTGTTTTCTTGGGATTCACGATCTTTGCCGTCTCGGCCATGAAGTGCACTCCGCAGAATGCGATGACATCGGCATCGGTCTCCTGCGCGTGAAACGCTAGGCCTAGAGAATCGCCGACATAGTCTGCGATATCTTGGATCTCAGGGATCTGGTAGTTGTGCGCGAGGATCACAGCGTTGCGCTTTTCTTTCCAGCGCAGGATCTCTTCGCGGATGTCGACGGAGGTGTCTAATGTCTGGCTCATGGATGATTTGCTAAAGGTGGGCACTAAAACATCGATTGTACCCTATTGAAATTAGATTGTACCCTATTCAATCAGGATTGTACCCTATTGAAATTACGGATAGAATCGCAAATTTAGAGCTCGTAGAGGGTCTGTGAGTCACTTTTTGGTTTTTTGGGGCAATCTGCCGAGGGTCCTAGGATTTGAGGATACTGTGGCGCACACCCACCCCTTGTTCAGCAGGGGCGCCAGCCTCAAGGTCTGCTGATGAAGACGCGCCGCTGGGTCACACTGCTCACCACTCTGACTTTCGTCGTCTTGGCGGTCACAGGAGTGCTGGCTTTTATTTTGCCTTTCTCCCTGCAGATCATCGGTCTGCATTCGCTGATGGGGTTTCTCTTCATCGCTCTGGTGGCGCTGCATGTGGGGCATAGCCGTGGGCCGATGAAGCGCCACCTGCGCAGCCCGATCCTGTGGGCCACGCTAGCGGTATCGGTGGTGCTTTCGCTGCTATTTTGGCTCCAGCCGCAGCCGGTGCGCGCGATACTCGGGCTCAGTGGCAATCTGGGGCCAGCTCAGGAGCGCTTTGAGATGCTCGAGGATGAGATGGTGTTTCACTACACCCCTGCGCCAAGCTACAAGATGCAGCTGCGAGTCCGCACTGGCACAGCCTACAGTCTAGAGCAGCCACCGCAGATCGCGATCTGGCTGGAGAACCAGGGGGCATATCACATCAAGACGTTGCTGGCACCTGAGGCAGACTCGGCTCGGCACCTGACGTATTGGTCCTTTAAGCGCGAGGGCTGGCAAAAGGCCCGAGAAGAGGCTGAGAAAACTGCCGAGGTAGACATCATCTCTTCCGATACGCCCAATGGCTCATTTGACCCGAAAGACTACATCCTTCCTGCGGATCCTGACAATCCGATGCCCTATCGTCTATTGATAGAGGTAGATCTACCTCAGGATGATCAGCCCTCGCTGGTTTACGCGGTGGAGATAGACAATGCCGCCCCGCAAGCCTTTCAGCTGCTAGATCTGATGGGGTACCCTGAGAAAGAAATCGATGATGATGGAAAGGTCGAGTGGCCGCTCTACTATGTGGACTATTCTGATGAGCAGTTTCGGGCAGTTTTGGAGCTGATCGATAGTGCGCTACTGACGATTGATCGGGGGTGAATGTTCTTGCTTCGCGCCCTGAGTTGACTCTCTTTGTTTGACTGGTTACTGATGAAATATTTTACCCGAGAGTTACAAGATTTGCTCCAAGGCCCACCTGATTCGCCTAAAGTTATTAATGCAGAACGGCTCTGGGATCAGAGGCTTAAGGAGTATGAAGATTACTTTGAGAGGGTTTCTTCGACTTTGCCGGCTTCGGTTTTGGATTTTGCGGACTACAATTTGCATGATGCAGTCGTCAGTACTGTGACGTTTGATTCAAAATTGCCTTTGTTGGAGATTAACTTGAAGGCGTGGCCTGGTGCAGTGCTAACTCGTATTTGTTTCGAAGGTGTGAGTCAGTATGAATTGCCGGATTCGGTGAGAGGCGAATGGTGGTTATATGAGGAAATCAGTCAGATAGATTCTTCATTGTTTCGTCTGGATATTTTGTTTTCAGGGTGTGAAGGCTTCGTTGAAGCTAAAGATGTAAGGCTTGAGATACTTGGTGATTAAATAAGGTGGGGTGCAATATCGACAGAGAATCTATGATGGAGTGTGGGTATTGGGCTTTGGTCGAACTGGTTTGGGATCAGATCGATATTTACAGCGGAGAAGATAAATTCCTGCATGACTTTTTAACAGCAGCCGAAGCCCCGAGAATTCTGTTTACAGTTCATTGGTTGCAGTCTGAAGTCATGAATGGTGGCCTAGGACAGTTTTTCGATAATGATACTGGCGTGTTAGCTCCGGAAGCTGTTGAAGGGCTTAAAGCGTTGGGAATGAGAGCGGCTGCTATAGAGCTTTCAAAAGCGATGAAGTTTTTCGGAGATCCCTACCCTCGTTCTCGGCTAGCGAGACAGGGTGTCTTTGAGCGATTTTATGAAGAGGTTGGGGCGGATGCGATTCCCTTGCTGGAAGAAGAGGACCGGTTTGCCGAGCTCCTAGAGAATGAAAATGGTGGTTTTTGGCAGGCTGCGAATCGCTTCGCTGCGAGCGCCTAGGTGTCTCGAATTGTAGGAGTACTCGTTGTCTTGCCCTCAGCTAAATTCAATGCCCTCGTAAATTTCAGTCATCGATAGCTCTAATGAGATCGATGGGATAGGCACTGTGGTATCGATGCCGTGGTAGACTTTACGGGTGAACTCTCCAGTTTCGGTATCTCTCTGATAGGCCACGATTAAAGGTGCGTCTTGCTCGATGAGTAAGTAAGTGTTGAGACTGGAGATGGAGAGGTAGGCCTCTTTTTTCTCGCCTTCGTCGGAGCGGGCAGTTGTCTCAGAGAGTACCTCGATCACGACTTCAGGTTTCTCTTGGTAGGCGTCATTCTCATGGCGTACACCACACCTGCGACGTACTCGTGCTTTTGGTTTGCCAGAGCCTCTCGTGCGAGATAATCGTTTTCAGAGACTAATTGCCATTTTTCCACCGCACTCATTCTAAGTGGATTCTACTCTTGCTACGGCGAAAAGCTAAAATGAGAATCTGAAAAGCAGCGC
>JAHDID010000008.1:0-20722 GCA_020630975.1 Verrucomicrobiota bacterium | reverse complement strand
TGGATTCTACTCTTGCTACGGCGAAAAGCTAAAATGAGAATCTGAAAAGCAGCGCTCTATGGCACCTATGCTCCCCATAAAAATAATAGCCCCTATTTCTTTGTAAAAGTGAGATTTTCGGCTATCTTCAGCGGCTTGGTCGCGGAGCTATTTCTGTGACCAGTTTACCACCACTCAACCTAAGGTCACGATGCCTGAAAATAACGACGACGATCTGCGTCCGGAAAGCCCGGATGCCGAGTACGATGCTAGCAAGATCAATCAGCTAGAAGGTCTCGATGCGGTCCGTAAACGCCCCGGAATGTACATTGGTGACCCCGCTACCGAGCGCGGCCTGCACCACACGGTATTCGAGGTGCTGGACAACTCGATCGATGAGCACCTAGCAGGCTTTTGCGATGAGGTGACGATCACGCTGCATGGCGACAATTCCCTGTCTGTCGAGGACGATGGCCGCGGTATCCCGGTGGACATGCATGAGAAGGCCGGCATCCCTGCTGTCGAGCTGGTGCTGACCAAGCTGCACGCTGGTGGTAAGTTCGGCCAAGGGGCCTACAAGTACTCTGGTGGTCTCCACGGTGTGGGAGCCAAGTGTGTGAACGCGCTTTCTGATTGGTTTAAGGCCGAGGTCTACCGCGATGGCAAGATCCATCGCATTGGTTTTAAGCGCGGTAAGACCACTGAGCCGCTCGAGGTAGTTGGCGATCTGGATGACAAAGACCACACGGGGACCAAGATCACTTACTTCCCAGATAAGACCATTTTCACCGCCGTTCAGGAGTTCAATTTCGACTATCTGGCACGCCGTCTGCGCGAGCTGTCTTTCCTCAATCCGGGTGTGAAGATCCGCCTGGTAGACGAGCGCGAAGGGCAGGAGATGGAGAAGGAGTTCTACTACCCCGAGGGCATCGTCGAGTACGTGCGCCAGATGGGTAGTGAGAAGGAGCTGGTCCACACCGACCCGATCTCTTTCCGCGGCAAGCGCAATGTCGACATCGACGACGATGGCAAGACCATCCAGGACGACTGTTTTGCCGATATCACCCTGCTTTACACCGGCGATTATCACGAGAATATCCTCTGCTTCGCCAACTCGATCCCGAATGGCGATGGCGGTACTCACCTGACTGGTTTCCGCACAGCCCTGACGCGCGCGGTGAACAACTACGCCAAGGCTAATAAGATGCTCAAGGACAAGGACCCAGCTCTGACTGGTGACGACTGTCGAGAGGGTCTGCTGGCGATCATTTCCATCAAGCACCCGAACCCACGCTTCAGCTCACAGACCAAGGAGAAACTGGTCAATAATGAGGTAGAAAGTGTGGTCAGCTCGATCACCTACGAGGGCTTTACCGAGTTTTTCGAAGAGAATCCAGCTACGGCCAAAAGGATCGTCGAGAAGGTGGTGAATGCCGCCCGTGCTCGCGAGGCTGCCCGTAAGGCGCGCGAGACCGTGCGTAAGTCGGCGATGACCGGCGGTGGCCTCCCCGGTAAGCTGGCCGACTGCTCGTCGCGCGACCCGGCCGAGTCTGAGCTATACATCGTGGAGGGTGATTCCGCTGGTGGTTCTGCCAAGCAGGGCCGCGATCGCCGCACTCAGGCCATCCTGCCGATCCGTGGTAAGCTGATCAATGTCGAGAAAGCACGCCTCGATAAGGTGCTGCAAAACAAAGAGATCCAGACCATGATCACTGCCATCGGTGCCGGTATCGGCGAGGGCGACATGGAGGGATCCTTCAATCTCGAGAAAGTCCGCTACCACAAGGTGATCATCATGACGGATGCGGACGTCGATGGCTCGCACATCCGTACGCTGCTGCTGACTTTCTTTTGCCGCCAGATGGCGCCGCTGGTAAAGGCTGGCTACGTCTACATTGCTCAGCCGCCGCTGTATAAGATCACGCGGAAGAAGAAGGAGCAATACGTGCAGGATGACGCCCAGCTAGCCGAGATCCTGATCGACAATGGTATCGAGGATGCGTGTCTGAAAGCTATAGGTAGCGATGATGAGATCCGTGGGGAACAGCTGGGAGAGCTGCTCCGCCACCTGTCCAAGCTCGATCGCTATAGTCACGTCATCACAGGAAATGGTGGCAAATTCGAAGACTACCTGGCCCTGGCCAAGGGTTCTACTCTGCCACGCTACCTGATTCAGGTGCGCGAGGGGAATGAGGTGTTTGTGAAATTTTGTCACGACGATGAGGAGCTGAAAACTTTCTCCGATGAGAATCCCGATCTCTACCTCCTGGGGCGCACCGAGGTGGTCGCAGGTCAGGAGGAAGGCGCCGAAGCGGCTCCAGTCACCAAGCCTGTCGTCAATCGCCGTGCTCGCAAGGTGACCATCCACGAGGCGCGTGCGATCGAGGCTCTGCTCGAGCGTCTCGGCGAGCTGGGGCTCGATGCCAAGGAGTACTCTTCTCAGGACAAGCCGCTGTTTGAAGTGAGCGAGGGCAAAGGCGACAATGCCGTCGTCACGCCGATCTTCAGCGTGCCTGAGATCTTGCAAAACATCACCGAGATCGGCCGTCGCGGCATGCAGCTGCAGCGATTCAAGGGTCTCGGGGAGATGAATGCGAAAGAGCTTTTCACCACCACGATGGATCCCACCAATCGCAAGCTACTGCGCGTGAAGATGGATGAGGAGAACCAAGTGGAAGCCGACAAGATGTTCACCATCCTGATGGGCGATATCGTCGAACCTCGCAGACAGTTCATCGAGGATAATGCGCTGAATGTGAGAAACTTGGACATCTAATCATCGCCAAGTCTTAACCTTTCCTTTTCTACGACCACCACCACCATAAAACATGGCTGACGAAGAAAATACCACCACGCCACAGCCTGAGGAGGACGATCCAAATATCGAGCCAATTTTGGTCGAGGACGAGATGTCCAACTCGTTCCTCGATTACTCGATGTCCGTCATCGTCTCGCGTGCGCTGCCTGATGCTCGCGATGGATTGAAGCCCTCTCAGCGCCGGATTCTCCTGGCGATGAATGACCTCGGTCTGGCCCCTGGCAAAAACTACCGTAAGTGTGCGAAGATCTGTGGAGATACCTCTGGTAACTACCACCCTCACGGAGAGGCCACCATCTACCCGACACTGGTGAATATGGCTCAGCCATGGACCATGCGCGATGTGCTGGTCGATGGTCAGGGTAACTTCGGCTCCGTCGAGGGCGATCCGCCAGCGGCGATGCGATACACCGAGGCCCGTCTGACTCACCTCGGTCACGCCCTGATGGGTGACATGGAGAAAGAGACCGTCGATTTCGTCACCAACTACGACGAGACGCGCTCTGAGCCAGTGGTTTTCCCAGCAGCTTTCCCCAACCTTCTAGTAAACGGTGGTACTGGTATCGCCGTGGGTATGGCGACCAACATCCCGCCGCACAACCTGGGCGAAGTGGTCGACGGTGTCTGCGCGACTATCGACAATCCCGAGATCACCACCTCGGAGCTGCTCACCTATGTCAAAGGTCCAGACTTTCCTACCGGTTGTACTATCCTCGGTCAGCGTGGTATCCACGACTACACCGAGACTGGTCGTGGTAGCGTGAAGGTGCGTGGTACGGCCGAAGTCATCGAAGACAAGAAAGGTCGCGAGCAAATCGTCATCACCGAGATCCCATTCGGCGTGAACCGCGCCAAGCTAGTCGAGCGTATCGCTGAGCTGGCCAACGAAAAGATCCTGCCCGAGATCTCCGCTGTGCGCGATGAGTCGGATGAAAATACCCGCGTAGTCGTCGATCTGAAGAGAGATTCACGCTCGCAGGTCGTTCTAAACAATCTCTACAAGCACACAGCGCTGGCCTCCTCGTTCTCTGTGAACATGCTGGCCATCGACAACAAGCGCCCGCGCCTGTTGAACCTGAAAGATGCGCTGGTCTGCTACATAGAGCATCGCCGCGAGGTGATCATCCGCCGTACCAAGTTCCTCCTGAAGAAGGCAGAGCTACGTGCCGAGCGTCTCGAGGCCTACCTACTGGCCCTAGGCAATCTCGATGACTTCATCAAGATGATCCGCGACTCAGCGACTCGTGACGAGGCCTGGGCAAAGATCAAAGCCTACGACTTCTCTCCAGCCGATGTCGAGCAGCTCGGTATCCTGCTGCGTGGCCAGCCGAGTCTGGAGATCAAAGACGGGCGCTACGTGTTTACCGATCGCCAGGTCGACCACATCCTAGAGCTGCGTCTTTACCAGCTAGTCGGACTCGAGCGCGACAAGATCAAGGCTGACTACGATGCTCTCCTAGAGGAGATCAAAGATCTGATGGACATCCTCGCTCGCGAGGAGCGTGTGCTCGCCATCATCAAAGAGGAACTCCTCGAGGTGAAGGAAAAGTGGGCGACACCACGCCGTACTCAATTTGGTGAAGACACCGGCGAGATCGCCAATGTCGAGCTGATCGCCAATGAGTCGATGGTCATCACCATCTCGCACCGTGGCTACATCAAGCGGACTCAATCCACCGAATACCGTACTCAGGCACGCGGTGGTAAAGGTCTCAAGGGTATGGAGACTCGCGAGACCGAGGAGGAGGAAGAGTCCGACTTTGTCGAGCACCTGTTCGCTGCGACTTCGCACGATTATCTGATGTTCTTCACCGATACGGGTCGAGTCTTCGTCGAGCGTGTGTACCAGATCCCAGAGGGCTCTCGTACCTCGAAAGGCCGCTCGATTAAGAATCTGCTCAATCTCCAGCCGGGCGAAAATATCGCCTCCGTCCTGCGGATCGAGGCTGTCGGTGCCGAGGACAAGGATGCGACCTTTACCGATGATCAATACGTCCTCTTTGCGACCCGCAGCGGTAAGGTGAAGAAGACTCGCCTCTCGGATTTCCGTAACTATCGCAAGGACGGCATTATCGCCATCAAGATCGAGGAAGGCAATGAGCTGATCGACGTGAAGCTGACCACTGGTGACGATGATATCTGTCTTGTCACCAGCGATGGCTACTGCGCCCGCTGTAATGAAAACACCATCCGTCCGATGGGTCGTCCATCTGCGGGTGTTGCCGGTATCAAGCCACGCGAAGGTGATAGCCTAGTCGCCCTCGCCATCGCCGATGATGTCAGCCAACTCCTCGTCGTGAGTGAGAAAGGTCTCGGCAAGAGAACACCTTTTGGTGAATATCCGACTAAGGGTAGGGGTGGTAAAGGCGTGATAACTATGAAGGTCACCGATCGCACCGGCAAAGTCGTGAAATGTCTGCGCGTGTGCGATGAGGATGAAGTGATGCTAATGACCGATGCGGGCCAGAGTGTGCGCCTGCGCTGCGAGAGCATCTCTGTGATCGGCCGAAACACCCAGGGTGTGAAGCTGATGAACCTGAAAGATGGCGAATCGATCCAGGATGTGGCTCGTGTCGCCAAAGATGATGAAGAAGAAACAGGAGAGGATGCCGAGGCTGAGACCGATGTCGATGCCGCCGCTGAGCCTCCTGCCGACGATTGAACAACTGTTTGATAAACAACTAACCGCTTCTCTAACCCCCGACTTTGAAGAAGCCGACTTCCCCCACAGGAGTCGGCTTTTTTCTGTCCATTTATAACCTTTCCAAGAACTTAGCTCTCCGTCCGTTTTTTAGATAACTTGCTACCGGTAGTAATTTTTTTAGCATGGCCCAACTAATCATCCACTCAACCGACGCAAACCCAGCTTTGCACGAGCTTAAAACCGGCTTGGTCTCGATCGGCCGGAAAAAGATAAACGATATCATCATCGCAGATGATGCCAGTGCTGCTCAGCACGCTGAATTGATTCAGAACGAAAAGGGCGGCTACGGTGTCAGGCAGCTCAGTCCGAGTCACGATGTGCTAGTGAATGAGCAACTGATCAAAGGTGTCAGAACACTCGCAGATGGTGATATGATCCGAATGGGAGCGACCAAAGCTCTCTATCTGGATAGGCTGCGCCGCGCCGATATGCCGCTCGACTCTCAATCCGATCTCGAGAGCCTGATGCGCAAAGGTGAGATCGAGCGCAACAATCTGAAGCTGCTCGAAAAGCAGACCAGCAAAACCAAAATCGAGCACGACAAGGCATCCTCCCTGAAGTCGGCTCTCAAAAAGGAGCTGAATGATCTGGCGACCAACATAGCCAACGCCAAAAAATCGCTCGAATCGACCAAATCCGAGGCGAAAAAGGTGCGTGAGTCGATCCAGAAAGCTCAAGCCTACGAGTCAGCTGCCAGCGAGCTGGAGCAGGGGCTGAAAGATAGTAGTGCCTCTCACCAAGAGCTGAAAAACCAAATTTCCCGCTGCGAAGCCCGGCTCGATGCGCTCGATCTACCAGGTGCGACCCAACGCAAGAAAACTCTCGATGAAGAAGCTGAGCAGCTCATCGAGATGATGAAAAAGGGTAAGCGCGACCTGAAAGCTACCCAAGAGCAGCTCGATACTCTCGATGTGCCCGGCGCGGAGAAGACGCGTAAAGAGCTGGACGAGGAAAACAAGAGGCTAACCGCCGCAGTGGAGCAGTCTAGAGAGCTGCTCGCCAAAGAAGAAAAACTCGCTGCCGAAGCCAAAGCGATTTTTGAAAAAGGCAAAATCGCCAAAGCAGAACTGGAAGCACTCGAGAAAGAGCTGAAAGAGAAAGGCGAAGCCAAACAGAAGCTCGATGAGTCTGTCGAAAAAGAGAACCAATCACTGAAGCAGCTAAGCGACGACATCGCGGCTGCCGAGACCAAGATCGAGAAGCTGACGACTGATACTCTCGACAAGGAAAAACACCTCCAGCAGCTGAGAGTCGACTCCAAGCAGCTGGAAGAGCAACTCAAGGCGACAGGAGCCGCTCTGGAGGAAAGGTCCAAGCAGTTTGCCCAGGATTTTGCCGAGCAGCAGACTGCTGCCGAGGCCGATCTGGCCAAGCAGAAAGAAGAGATCCAACAGCAGCTGGAGAGCTTTCAGAAAGAGACCGATGAAAAACGCGCCAAGGTAGATGCCGATCTGGCGGAGCATCAGGCAGACTTCGACAAGCAGATAGCAAGTTTTGAGGAGCAGGCTGCTGAGAAACAATCTCAGATCGAGGCAGAAGCTGCCGAGCGCAAAGCGCAGCTCGAGAAAGAGATCGCAGATACCGAGCAAGAGGCTGCGCAGAAGCGCCAGCAACTCGAAGATGAGTTTAGCCAATATCAGGGCGAGCTGAGTGATAAAGTGGCGGCAACTGAGAAAGAGGCTGAGCAGAAGCGCGAGGAGTTGGACAAAGCCCATGCTAAGTATGAGGCTGATCTGACCGCTCAGCGTGAGCAGGCTGAGAAAGATCTCGCCCAGCGGAAGAGTGATCTGGAAGAAGAGATCGAGAAGCGCCGGGCTGCTGCAGAGGCAGACTACGAGAAGCAGCTCAAGGAAGTCGAGGCAGGTCTGGCCGAGCATCAAAGAAAGGCCGATATGCAGCTGCGCGAGGCCAAAGCGAAGACTGAGGACTATCAAAAGCAATTCGCCGATGTGGAGAGATCCAGAAAGTCTCTCGACCGCGAGCACCAGCAGCTATCTTTCTTTGTTACGGAGAAGAGCAAGGTGCTATCTCGTCTGAATCTCGGTCTGGGCTCTCGCAATGGCGCAGCTACCGCATCGGCAGCTAGTCCGCCTCTACGAATGGTGGATCCGGGTATGAGCTCGCTAGTTCACTTTTTCCATGGTGGCGCTGGTAGCCCATCGGAGGAGAAGTTTCCACCACTGGGTAGATACTCGCTAGTAGCGGTGACGAAAGGTAGCCTGCATCGCGATGCGGATCTGATCAACACACCAGAGGACCCGATCTATCTCAGCCTGACTGGCGATGCCGAGGCGGATCAGTCGATGCTGGCTGCGGTGAAGACTCATCTGCCTGACTCTACTCTGCTGGTATCTCTGCCAGAGGGCTACACTGGCTCGGCTGATCAGCTGGCAGGAGTGTCTGGTGTGCTCACAGTGAGCGGTAGCCAGGTGTCTGTGCCCAAGGGCGTCAAGACTCTGGAGCTACCCGTGCCATGTCCAGTGGATGCACCTGAGTGGGATTTTGCATTACCAGCAGCAGGTAGGCCGAGGGATATCTTCGTCTACGGCGGCGGCATCGATGCTAGCTCTGCGACGCATCAGGCGAAACTAGCTCTGCTCAAAGCGATGGCAGAGAAAAACGATAAACTCACCATCACCTGGTATGGGGCTGCAGATGCGCCAGACCTAGGCATCCCGAGTGGTCAGATCGCTCATAGTCGCGCGGCCTTGAGCTATCCCGAGTATCTTCAGCTAGCTGCTCAGCACCGCTTCCTGCTTGGATTTGGCGACAATGATTTTCTGACCTCTCATGTCGGCGATGCGGTGCTCAGCGGTACGTATCTACTGGGAGCAGACCGGAAGGTATCTACCGAGTATCTCATCTACCCAGATGGCAGCCTGCCACAGGATGGTGAGGAATCTCCAGCCGCGTCTTTGGTATCACTAGCTAGAGACTCCGAGGCATTTCAGCAGGCGATCGATCAATCGCACGGTATGGCTAGCCAGATGATCTCTTATGAGTTTATCAGTGAGAAACTCAGCGAGTTTTTAGCAGGCTAGAGCTTAAGTTATAACCTGTGACCGTGAGGGCGGCGTCTCGTCGCCCGCGTTTTTCTGTGGTAAGCCAAGCGAGCTCGTTAGTTTGGTGAACCCTTACCAGATCTTTTCTCCGGGGAAGAAATCCTCCCACGCATGTCGGAAAGAAATGGTGCCGGGGATTTCGGTGAGTCGCTTGCCCTTGTGCGATCCGGCTATGGCTTTGCCTGTGAGGACTTGCCAGATGGAGCCAGTCTTTATATCGCGCATGGTGTCTGCGTCGATCCTCTCAAAGCTTAGTGTATCCCCAGCCTCGATCCTAGCTAGGTAGGCGTGGGCGCTGCCGCCGGTGGGGTGGTGGGTGACGATGAGGGCGGTGTCTCCTGCCTCTAGCGGCACGATCTGATTGCGCTGCAGAGTGGCTAGGCTCACGGCAGGCGCTGCCTCGCTGTCTGCGATAGCTCCTCTAGGGAGGCCGTAGACGAAGCTGCTAGCATCTCGCCAGGCTCTATCGGTGTAGGCACGGGCAGTGCGCGACATGGCTAGCAGTGTCGTGTCTGGGTGGCGGGCGCGCCAGTCCTGCCAGTTGGTCATGGCAGCGGGTAGTATCTCTAGCTGCAGACCCTGGTGCTGGCCGCGCATGCCTCGGCCGAGGAGATGGCTCCACAGGGTGCCTGTCTCGAGATCGCGCATCACTAGGCTGCGCTTCCAGAGCATGCCTGATACTTGAAAGTTCAGTTTCTCGCCGTCGATTTCTCTGACATACACGATGCCATTAAAACACAGGTGTCACCACGTAGCAGCGATCGCTCGGCCTCCGAGGTTGTCATTGATGATCTCGCGGCTCGGACTGGTGAGCATATTGATGGGGTAGGCCCGTGCCTCGCCCGCTATGACCACCCCTAGGACTAGCTCGTCGTCTCGTACCCATCCTTTAGCCTCGGCGGCGGGGACGATATCTGGTGCTGTGATGGCATCGAAGGCCCGCACCACCTGTCTGGGAGCGAAGTCATCGTCTTGGGCGACTCCGAGCTGAGGGCAGAGGGCTATCGTCAGAAAGAACAGCAAAGCGAAATACAGTGGGCGCGTCATGCCCAAAGGGTCGCCTAAATGAGGGGCAAATTACAGAGGAAGTCTGAGGGTTTTATTTTTTGAGGCGAGGTAAAATATTCATAACCACTGAATGAAAAGCGTTGAAATTTATTTAAGATGTCTTAACTATCGCCTAATGATTAACCGCTTATTCGCTTACCTGTTTTTGTTAAGCCCCCTATCGATTGGTTATCTCTCTGCGGCTGAGGGGTTGCGGACCCTCCCTGAGACAGCTGAGGCTATGGGTAAAGTCGGGGGGCGCCACGCCACACTGGGCGATGCCTCTGTGGTCCGCGCCAATCCCGCTAGCATGTTGGATCTGGATGGCACTCATTTTCAGTTCAACTTTCAGCTGTGGCACGGCACCACTGAGTTTGAGTCGGACATCACCGGACAGACTCTGAATATGGAGGATCCCTGGAAGCCGCTGGGTAGTCTGTTCCTGACTCACCGGGTGAACGAAGATCTGGCGCTGGGATTGGGATTTGGTGCGCCGTTTGGGCTGTCGATCAGCTGGCCGAGCGAGAGGCCGCTGCGGTATAATGTGCCCTACAAGACGGAGCTGACTAACTACTCGATCACTCCAGGTTTGGCGTATCGGGTGAATCAGCAGATGACCGTGGGTGTCGGTCTAGACATCCAGCGCTCGGAGTTGCGCATGAGTCAGAGCTTTCCCTATGCGCTGCTCTCTGGGGGGCTGCTGCCGGACAATCGCTTCGAGTTTCTCGCCGATGGCTGGGGGATCGGTGCCTATGGCTCGATCAATTACGACATCGATGATCGCCAGCGCGTATCAGTGATCGCACGCACACCGATCTCAGTGGACTACGAGGGCAGCTTCGAGCCAAACGATCCATCGGGGGCTGCGACACCTTCGACATTCCTCACCGACATGACATTTCCCGGCAGTGTGGCGTTTGGCTACGGGCTCGATTTGTCTGATAAGACCACGATCGGCTTCGACTTTGAGTGGGTGATGAACTCCAGTCACGACGATGTGCCTCTAGATATCGGTGCTGCGAATCAGCCTCTGCTGGCAGGCCAAAATACTCTGCCTCTCGACTGGAAGGATAACTACAGCGCTGGTTTTGGTATCGAGCACCAGGCCACCGAGGAGCTGACACTGCGCGCGGGTTACCTCTTTTCCGAGTCGCCGATCAGCGACTACAACTACAGCCCTGCCATCCCAGCCAATGATCGCCACATCTTCTCAGGTGGTATCGGATTTGATATGGGGCAAAATCACATCGACCTAGCCTACAGCTATATCCACATGGCCGATCGCGACATCTCTCGCAACTTCCAGGCCGATGCTCTGGGTAGCGGCATACCCGCTGTCGCTGGTAATCACAGCTACGGCTGGCACATCATGACATTCAGTGTGTCTCGTGAGTTTTAGTAGGGAGAAGGAGCCCGATTCAATAGGGTACAATTTTCATTGGATAGGGTACAATCAATCCATAGGCGCCCAGTGTCCGCCAGTCGTAGCGGAAGATCTAAATCTTCCGTCCGCAGCCCATCGGTCGTTGGCTTTGGGACTCGGCATTTTGAGAAATGCCGCTACACCTAACTCAATCCAATCCCAAGAATCCACCAGACTGGCGCTGCCAAAAACCAGCATACAGTCCTTCTTTCTCGAGCAGGCTCTGGTGGTTGCCCTCTTCCACGATGCGGCCGCCATCCATCACTACGATGCGATCCATCTTGGCGATGGTGGAGAGACGGTGGGCGATAGCGACCACTGTTTTGCCCTGCATCAGTTCCTGTAGCTTGTCTTGGATCGTGGCTTCCACTTCACTATCTAGGGCAGAGGTGGCCTCATCTAGCACTAGGATGGGTGCGTCTTTGAGGAAAGCTCGGGCTAGGGCGATACGCTGGCGCTGCCCGCCGGAGAGCTTCACACCCCGCTCGCCGAGATGGGCATCGTAGCCGGTGCGGCCTTTGTAGTCCTCCAGAGAGAGGATAAAGTCGTGCGCCTCGGCCTGGCGGGCGGCGGCGATGACGGCCTCGTCGTCGGCATCGGGGTGGCCGTAGCGGATATTGTCGCGGGCGGAGCGATTAAACATAGCTGTGTCCTGAGTGACCATACCGATCTGGCGGCGCAGCGAGTCCTGCGATAGCTCGCGGATATCCAGGCCATCGATAGTGATCTGGCCTGCCTCCACATCGTAGAGGCGTAGCAGGAGAGATACAGCGGTGGTTTTACCAGCACCAGAGCGGCCGACTAGTCCGACTTTTTCCCCTGGTTTTAGCGATAGCTGAAAGCCTGCGAGAGCAGACTCGTCGCGCCCGTAGCTGAAGTCGATATCGCGAAAATCGATCTCCCCGGCCGCAGAGTCGAGCTCCTGTGCACCGGCTGTATCTAGGATAGTGTGCTCGTGCGCCAGGGTGCGTATGCCATCTTCGATCTCGCCGATATTGGAGAAGATACCGAGGATGACAAATGACACCCAGCCAGCCATATGACCGAGACGGGTGGCGATGAGCGCCGCTCCGGTGATGTCGCCGGCCGATGCTTTTTCTAGGGTCCACAGCCAGATAGCGCCACCGATCAGGCCGATGGGCAGTATGCCGGCTAGAAAAGACAGCGCTAGACGGAACCAGACCGAAAGCTCGCCAAATCGAATGGCAGCTTGGCGAAACTTGCCCAGTGCGCCTAGGGCTGCCTGGTCCTCTCGCTCGCCGTGGGCAAAGAGTTTCACCGTAGGCATATTGGTGATGGTATCGACCACCTGACCGGTCACTAGGGCGCGCTCCGAGGCGCGTTCCTTGGAGAGGCGGCGGATGCGTGGGATGTACCAGCGGATCAGCAGAGAGTATAGCAACAGCCATACGGCTACGATCCCGCCCAATATCGGGTGGATGGTGGCTAGATAGCCGATAGCGCCCACGGCGGAGGCGATGGCGAAGCCACCCACATTCATACTCTCGCCCACCAAGTCGGCTATACCTCTAGCGGTCTGCTGCTGCTTTTGGGCGATGCGTCCAGCGAAGTCATCATCGAAAAAGCTGAGCGCCTGGCCGATGGTATGCCGGTGTAGCCGCGATAGTACGAGGGGGAAAAGATTGGCCCCGAGAGATAAATTGGTAAAGCCAGCATTACCCGCCATCAGCAGTGGTCGGATGATGAGAAAGAATAAGGCCAGGGCGAGGAATTTTGCCCAGTGCTGGGTGAACAGCTCCACTGGGCCATGGCCGATCGCAAGATCCACTGCCCAGCTCACGAAGTAAGCCGCCACGACCTCGCACAGACCGACTAGCACAGATACGACCAGCGCGATCCAGATGATGGGCCACGCGCCAGTCAGCGACCAGCGGACAAAGGGTAGTAGCCGGTCTGGTGGTGTACCCTCGGCAGGGGCCAGGGCATCGAAGCTTTCGGAGAAAATTTTCATCTCGGAGGGCAAAAGTCTCCAAGACTCTCGCGGACAGCAGTGTCCAGAGGATACGATGCCTGTAAAGAGGCGGTCTGCGGCTAGATGCGCGATATCATAGCGTTTCTGGGCAGCATTTACCGGATGCGTTTGCGGATGATCTCTCCACCAGTTTCTTCGACTAGTTCGATCAGTTGCTTATCAGGGCGCCTCCTAGAGGAGTGGAGGTAAAAGGTCACGTCATTCTCAGAGAGCGATTTTTTTAGCATAGCTAGGGCTCGTGGTTCGATATCGTCCTCGCAGTCTGAAAACCAGTAGAGAGTATCGACACCTTGTTTGTCGATCAATGCGATTAGCGCCGCCATTTCCGTCCGCTCTAGCTGTACCTGACGGATGTGTAGTGGGACATGGAAAATTTTAGGTTCGTGCCACTTGGGGTGAAATGGGTTCTCCCAAGAGGGTATCGTGGTGTAGTACCAGGAGTCATCTAGGATTTCTCTAGGGCCGGGATCGGATGAGCCTAGCTGGATGGCGTATGCTGATCGTAGCGACACCCCAGAGCCGTCGACTTCGAGAAACTGGGCATCGGGAAAGGAGGTGATGATTTCCTGGCGCACGGCTTCGACATAGGGTCTCATACTGGGAGATGTGTCTAAAATGACTCCGAGATTGGAAGCGCTCATCTCCGTGCCATAGATAGTGGCATCGATTTTCTCTCTGGCTTCGGGGATGTCTTTAGTATCTAGCGCTTCCCATTTTTTGTATGCCTCAGTTTCTAGCTTGGCGAGTTCTTGGCGTGCACCCTCTAGTTGGTGGTTGAGCACTTGGAACAAATCTTCGCGCTTTTTCTCGGTTAGCCTGTCTTGCAAAAACTTGTCGTAACTATCCTGAAAGTGTGGTGGTAGATCGCGATAGGTCACTTCGACGGGGCGCTCTAAAAATTCAGATAGCCGAGATGCGCGGTCGTGGAACCGTTTTTTTACACCTTCGATGTACTCGATAGAGTGCTCGCGGATACTCTCATCGGTCCATTTGCCACCGTATTCACTAGCAAATGCGGTCTGACAGCATAGGATGAAAATGATAGAAAGTGACCTGACGCAGCTCATCCGACCAGTCTGGCTGCAGGGATAGTCTCGTCAATGGAAATTTGGTGGCGATTGCCTTTGGGGAGGCTGGAACTCTCCAGTCTAGCGACTTAACTCAGCCTTTTCGGTGGTAGGGACGCGATCGGGTTTGGTCGGCTCGGCCGCAGTACGCTCCTGAAAGATCGACAGGATTTTAGGCTCGGAGAGAGGGATCTGGGGGTACACGCTGCTATCGATATTGCCCTCTGTGCCGAGGAATACCAGTGGTAGGTGCTCCCAGGTAGAGTGATTATCGATCTCGCTGATGAATGCGGCACCTGCACTACCTTTTTGAGCGTTGATAAAGATCAGCGTCGGGATCTGATCTGCTACTATGTGCACAGCGGATTCGGCCTGGTTTACGCTTTTGATGCTACAGTCTTCGTCGCGCAGAGCTCGAGCGATCAAATTGTGGGTGTCGGCCTGCTCATCGATGACGAGCACTCGATTCTGTGACTCCATGAAGTGGATTTCTGGAGCCTCTAGGCGGCCAGCATTGCGATTGGCTGGTAGAAAGATATTGAAGGCAGAGCCGACGCCGGCTTCGCTTTGGACGGTCACCCAGCCACCCAGGCGCTGAGTAAAGGCCTGGACTAGAGTGAGACCGATACCAGTGCCGCCATACTCTTTGCTGTAGCCAGAGCTACCTTGGGTAAAGGAATCGAATACCTGCCCTAGCTGTTCATCACACATACCGATGCCGGTATCAGACACTCGTAGGTGGACTAGCTCTTGCTTGCGGCCTTCGTCGTAGAATTGGGCAGCAGAAATCTCGATCAATCCATTTTCGGTAAATTTGGCTGCATTGCTGCACAGACTGGTCAATATCTGGCTGAGCTTGCTCTTATCAGACTCGATGCTGTGTAGTGATCCCTCCTCCCAGCGGCGGATGACTTTGTTGTTATTGGTCTCAGTCTCTCCACTAGTGGCGCTGATAGCTTCTTCTATCACCTCCTGTAGGTCGAATTCTTCTATATTTAGTTCGATAGATCCGGACTGGACATTCGATACATCGAGCAGATCATCGATCATCGTCAGTAGGTGGTGTCCGGCTTGGTTGATGGTAGTGAGTTCTTCCACCATCGTTTCGGATCCGTCTATCTCGATGATTTCTTCCTCGAGCATTTCGCTATAGCCGATGATCTGGTTGAGAGGCGTGCGCAGCTCATGGCTCATATTGGCTAGAAATAGGCTCTTGGCTCGGTGAGCTTCTTCCATCTCTTGGGCTTGTGCTAGTCGGCGCTCAGCTTCGTAGCGCTGCGACATGTCGCGAAAGATGCCTACATAAAAATCTTGTTTCGCTTGGTCACCGATAGTGAATGCCATCTCGATAGGGATTTCTTCGCCAGTGTGGCGGGTGGCCCACAGATCGGTGATGCAGCCTTGGGATGCGAAGTCTGCGACTAAATGCTGGAGATCGTTTTCTTTACCCTCCTGGAGAACGCTCGGCCGAAAGTGGCGTTTCAGTCGTGTGCCGATCAGGGCATCGGCGTCGTCACTGAGGATCATCTCTGCAGCGGGGTTCACACTGGTGATCTTCATCGTTTCTTTATCGAATGTGATGATGCCATCCATAGCGGTGGAGATGACCATGTGGTTGTGAGTCACGGTGCTCTCGAGAGAGTCCATCACATTATTGTACAGTCTCGCGACCATGCCAGCTTCGGTGAAGGGCTCTTCCGGCACTCGCTTGGAGAGATCTTTGAGGTTTGAGTGCTCGATCATACCGACGAATAGGTCGTGCCAGTCGGTATGCGCATCGTGTTCGGATATATTGAGCCCTTTGTCTTCCGAAGAATGGTCGACGCGGAGTGGGACAAAGCAGTTGATGATCCGTGCGATGATCGTGGTGCCGCCAAAAGCGACTGCAGCCGTGTAGAGGACGCCGAGGGCCTGGATACCCAGCTGGTCGAGGCGAGAGGTAGCCCCGATGACTTCTAAATCACCAAATAGAGCGACTGCTAGGGTCCCCCAGATGCCCGCTGCAAGGTGAGCCGGGATCGCCTCTACCGCATCGTCGATTTTCAGCCTGTGCAGCAGGATACCGCAGGCGAAAGCGATGCTGCCGCCGATGACGGCGCAGAGTAGGGCGAACTTTGGAGATAGGCAGTGGGCACCTGCCGTGATCGAGACCAGGCCAGCGATACAGCCGGTCATGACATCGAGCACATCGACATGGTCGTGGCGGATACGAGACAGCAGACACGCTACGACCACGCCGCCAGCCCCCCCGATCAGTGTGTTTAGGATCACGGCGGGGACTCCTTCGTCGAAGGAAAAGAAACTACCGCCATTGAAGCCAAACCAGCCAAACCACAAGACGATCACTCCGACCATCGCCAAGGGCATATTGGAGCCATTCATCTTCTGGCGGTTGCCCTGGAATAGCCCTTTTCTGGGGCCGATGATCAGTAGTATGGCGAGGGCTACCCAGCCACCGACGCTATGCACGGCTGTCGATCCTGCAAAATCGACGAATCCCATTTTGCCTAGCCAGCCATTGACTTCGCCCGTCAGGCCGCCATTCCAGATAGCATGAGCGCAGACCGGATAGATCAGACCCGAGATCATCATGGCGCAGATCACATACGACCTGAAAAACATTCTTTCGGCAGTGGCACCGGATAAAATGGTGACCGCAGTGCCGCAGAATAAAGCCTGATAGACAAAGAAAGAGATCTCGTAGTGGTTGCCAGACTCAAAGGCAGGGAAGAACTGATTCACTCCTACGATTCCTCCAGCGGAGTTGCCAAAGATCAGACCAAAACTGAAGAACCACAGAATGATCGTGCTCACCCCGAGATCAGCGAGGTTCTTTAGGGCGACGTTGATATTGTTCTTGGTCCGAGTCAGACCGCTCTCCAAGCAGAGGAAGCCGCCTTGCATGAGAAAAACAAGAAAGGCACAGATCAGGAGCCAGAAGATGTCGATGGGGTTTTCCATGTGGGGGTGATTATGAAGCAATTTAAAATATTATTGTAATTATAAAAAATCAATTTAATTTAGATCTGTACACCCCCGTTTTTATGGCAAAAATCCTCATAGCCGAAGATATCGAGCTAAACCAAAAGATGCTTTCTCGCAGGCTGACGCGCGACGGGCACGAAGTCGTGATAGCCGATAATGGGCAAGAAGCAGTGAATCTCACTCAGTCGGAGCATCCCGACATAGTCCTGATGGATATGAGTATGCCAGTGATGGATGGCTGGGAAGCGACTGAGATCATCAAGGGGAATTCCGATACCTCGGAGGTGCCGGTGATCGCTGTGACTGCTCACACCCTAGATCACGAAAAAACTCGAGCCAAGGAAGCAGGGTGCGATGACTTCGTCGGTAAGCCGATCAACTTCAAAGAGTTGGAAGGTATCATCAAAGAGCATTTCTAGTTTAGGACTCATTTACTTAGTCGTACGGCAGCAACTTGATGTCCACATTGATGTAGTCTGGAACTGGTGTTTTTCGAAAGCGAACTGCTTTTATCGAAGGCATGCGTAGATTCCATGCTTTGCAGATCCTGTGCATACCATCCATGACTCCCCCATCGGCGCACAAAATGATGGGGTAGTTCAGATCGCAATCTTCGATTAGTTTTGCATGTTGCGCGATATCCTTGGGTGTCGCTGGTGGGCTCGATTCGTCGAACCAATGGTGCTCATGAGCCGCCAGTAGGGGAGCGACCTCTACTTCGATAATCGGTAAATCACGAGCCAGTTCTACCAGGGTGTGAACATTCCAGATCCACATTTCTGCGCCGACTTTGCGATGATGGTATTGCTGTCTCAATGCGCTAGCGACCTAGATTCTCATACCACACGACATTATTTGAGCCTTGGCCGGCATTGAGCAGGTCGAGATCGCCATCGCCATCCATATCGAGACTGCGCAGATCGTAGCTGGCCTGGGCATCATCGATGGTGTGGATGGTGAAGCTGCCTTTGCCATCATTCTCATACCAGCGCAGCCACTTGCTCTCGTAGCCGCAGGAGGCGGCATCGGAGTCGCCGTCGCCATCGATGTCGGCTACCGTCAGGCTGTGCGGACAGAGGATCTCGGTATCGATATCGTGCAGTTTCCAAGTCGGATTCTCAAACCACAGGATGCCCTTGCTATGGCCACGCGAGGCTAGCCAGTCCAGCTTGCCATCGCCATTCACATCGCAGGGTAGGATGTTGGTGGCGGCTAGTTGGTTCTCGGCCAGGATCACTTTCTCCCAGGCTCCTCCGACGCCCTGTTTACCGGGGTTTTTCCAAAAAGCGAACCAATTGCCATCCTCGAAAGGAGCTCCTTTGGCACCGACGGCTATCTCCTTCCAGCCATCGCCATCGATGTCGCCTGCGCCCATGTAGTGGCTGCCACCGCGAGCATCGCCATCGGCGAAGATGTGGCGCTGCCATTGTTTGGCGCGGAGCGGATTGTTCGGGATTTTAAACCACGCCATTGAGTCGCCGAGCCCCTTGTCGGGTTGGAAGTTGTTGATGATCAGGTCGTCCTTACCATCATTGTCGATATCGGCTTTGGTGATGCAGTGGATCCCAGTGATGTCATGATCGATCATCCGCGGTACCCAGGCTCCCTCGGCGTAGCGATCGGCCCCGGGATTTTCCAGCCAGAAAGGGTGGTCGTGAGCCAGAGTGCCTGCCCAGTCGAGATCGCCATCGTCATCCACATCCAGAGCCTCGCTGTGGATACAGCCGCCGTGGCCGCCACCCATGAACCGATAGATCACATGCTCCTGCCAGTCGGGCGCGGTGAAGAGGCTGACTTTGCCCATATAGCTAGCCACCACATCCATTAGGCCATCGCCATTGGCCTCCACGGCGACAGCGGTATTGCACCGGCCACCCTCTACGATCAGGTGTTTTTTCCACTGCAGCGGCTCCTCGGCCTGAGTGGTCAAAAGGCTGAGACAGGCTAGGCTAGTGGTCACTGCGATCTTCGGCAAAGTCATGGGTAAAAACTAGCGTGCTCTGGGTGTCCGTGGCGAGTGAAATTCTCGGCAAAGGTGGAGGGGCTATGATTGACGTGAAAGCATTTTGCATGCATTTTGCTTGCATGGCGACTCTCACCATTCGCAATCTACCAGAAGAGCTTCATCAAATGCTGAAGTCTCGTGCCGAAGTCAATCGCCGTAGCCTCAATCAACAAGTCATCGCCGATTTGGAGGCATTGACCCAGATCGGCTCCGAGCCATCGCCTGCAGATCGTTGGCGTCAGGCCAATGCCTTGGCGGAACAGATAGTCTTAAGTGATGGGCCGACTTTGTCGGTCGACGACATCAAAAACGCCATTCAAGAAGGTAGGAGATGATTGTGGTGGACACGACAGTTCTCGCCGATTGGTTGATTAATGGGCCTGAGCTGCGCGATCGAGTGATCAAGCTTCAGCAACTTGATCCCGAGTGGCTGTGCCTAGATCTGGCTACATATGAATTTGGCAATGTTGCCAACACGCTGCGCCGAGCAGGACGCATAAGCGACTCTGCCATCGAACTGGCTTGGCAGTCTATTGAACTATCTGACATTCAGTTTGTGCGAGACAGAGACCTTTGGGAAATTTCGAAGTTGGCGAAATCCAAAGAAATTTCGTATTACGATGCGTCTCATGTGTGGCTAGCGATTCATCACCAAACAGTCCTCTATTCGCGAGATCGAAAGCTGCAGAATAAATGCCCTGAGACGGTCTGTGAAATGCCGAAGTGAAAATCTAGAGAGTTCTACTTGGAAGAAAGTTGAGCGATCAACTTTTGCAGTCGCTTCCGACAGTGGTAGTATGCCGTCGTGAGCCAATCTCTCGACACCAATCCGCCACCGATACCCAAGCAGACCTCCGATGAGCCCATTACGGAGCACCATGCCGGTCTGTTGGACTGGGGAGATGAGAGGATTGATCTGGTAAATATTGTGGTGAGAGCGGAGTTGTATTGAGCTATTAATTTTTGTCTCTTTCTTTTTTGGGGCTGGATTGTTTTTGGTGATACTATTAATTTCCATTATGTTGGAAGGCGATATACCGATTTTTGGAGATTAATAGCGTCATGTCAAATAACTTAACCAAATCGTTCAGCGTTGAGTTACTTGAATATTTTATGTGGATCCTAGGTGTCTCAGAGGTTAAATTGACTGCTTTTGCGTATCTCTGGTACAGTGTTGCGATCTCGGCTTCCGGTTTTGATTCACTTTCAGAAATCCATCCGTTCTGAGAATGTTCAAATTCAATCCAAAATTCATTATCTTTCTTTTCAAATGGCGTATTTATTAATGTGCCAAAATAAGAGTAGCCATTCAAGGATGAGCCAAACAATAACTCAATTGTATCGATGTTCGGAATTGATTGTATCTCCTCTAATAGTCTAAATATTTTCGAAGAAGAAGTTTTTTGAGGGATATCCAATAGCAAAAGAGCTGCTTTAGTGGATACTGCTTGTTTTATGTATAGTACTAATGAATCGTCGGTTTTATAAATTTCCTCACCACATCTCCAGGCTTCGCCTTCAAGACCAATATTTACAACACTTATTAATCCAGTATTCAATTAGCCGACACCTGCAGCATATGCTACAGTTGAGCCTAGGAAATATTTTACTACCCGATCTGGCGATTTCTGGAGTTTAG
>JAHDID010000007.1:121271-186961 GCA_020630975.1 Verrucomicrobiota bacterium | reverse complement strand
GCTCCCTCATAGTGATAAGTCCGCCCCTGAAGATCCTTGTAAGCTCGATAAGAGCTCCCATCGATACGGTTCAGATCGTGGCTTAGGTCGGAGAATGATTCAGGCATTGGATCAGTTACCAATAGCCGAAATATCCTTCTCCACAAACAGCTTGTTGCTTGCTGGTTTCAGATCGAGTTTGCTGAGCATGGTTATCCCTGGTCAAAAAGAGAAGCAAATAGGATTCATCTTCATTACACTACTAATGATAACCCTAACCTGTTTGGAGTTCCTGAAAGGCTCTCAATCTTCGTTTTTTTACTTGTGCTGGATCGTTATCATACTGTTTGTAGTGTTCATCTGTAAAACATCAATTGCCTGTGAGCAATCAGGTGAAAACCTTATCAGCTATCAAACTTTTACGAAATCAATCACCCCTATAAACTCCATTTCCAAGATTGAATCAGGTCGCCTCATCGCACCCATTCTTATAACTCACGACAAAGGAGCTATCTACCTGCTTCACACTGACGCTCAAACGATAACCAATATAAAGCAACTAGTTTCCAATCACCCTTCAATTACCTTAAATGATAGTGAATCGCTTTTTACAGACCCATCGTGACGGATTGTTTGCAAGCGGCTTACGCTGAGACTTTCAAATACAGGCAAAGGGACGCTTCTGTCACCCTTCCAGGGTGAGCTTTGTTGGAGATTGCCCTACCTGGGGTTGCACCCCAGGCTACCATCTTTTAGCCCCTCCGGGGCTCTATGAGACTCTTGGGTCCCTCTGGTACGCTATTAGTCCCGGAGGGACTCCGAGATAGTAGCCGGTGGCAAGCATTAGCGCAGCCACCGGATGCAGCTAGAGACAGAGTTGCACCCCGGCGGGGTGCTAGAGACGCTTGTTACCCTACGACGGTCCGATTTTGACATGCGTGACGCAAGACGACATTTGAAATCTGCGATTGGCCGGACCAGCATGATGACGGTACCGTCCTAGTTCAAGGGCGACAATTTGCAGCACCCCGGAACTACATGAAAACCCAAATCTTCGAATCGATAGTGGAAACGATCAGAGCAGTACCTCCAGGGAAGGTCGCCTCCTACGGACAGATCGCGCGTTGGGCAGGCTATCCGGGACACAGTCGCCAGGTAGCTAGGATTCTCCATTCCTCCAGTCAGAAATATGACCTGCCCTGGCACCGAATCATCAACTCCCAAGGAAAGATATCACTACCCGAGCCTGGATACTCTCGGCAAAGGATGCTTTTGCAGGAAGAAGGTATCTCGTTTTCCGAAACCGGTAAGGTGTGTCTCAAAGATTACGGTATGGAAAGCTAACCTCGGCGGGTCCCCGTATAGATCCGATGTATGGCTCGCTTGGCGCGGCTATAGGCTTTGGCAGAGGCTTCTTCGACATCAAAGCCGGCCTTCTTCAGCTGTCTCACAAACGATGGCTCCGGTGCGGCTGACCAAAATGCCACCCGCCCCGACGGGCGCAGGGAGCGATGTATCGCTTTCAAACCCGACGGATCATAAATCCGGTTGTTACCAGGGTGGACCATGGCAGTAGGGCCATTGTCCACATCCAATAGTATGGCATCCAGACTGCCCGCTGGTGCACCAGTGATTTGATCAAAGACATCACCAGTGTGGAGGCGCACTCGTTTATCATCAAGCAGTCTGCCGTTGATATCTCCTAGGTGTTCGCGATTCCAAGTGATGATTTCTGGTATCAGCTCGGCCACTGTCACCACAGCTTCCGGTCCGACCAATTCTAGAACCCGCTTTAAAGTGAAACCCAGCCCCAAACCGCCTATGAGGACGTTAGGTTTATCCACCCGCTGTGGAAATCGGCAAGCCTCATCGGCCAGGACTAGCTCCGACTCCGTCCAGGCAGAGCTCATCAGCTGTTCGCCATTCAGCTTCAGCGAGTATTCCCCATTGTGTTCGTGGAGTGATAGACGGTAGCCATCAGGCGTCTGCGCTACGCCAAGCGTGTGGGTCGGAATCATCAGGCGTCGAGGGTCGCACACTTGTCACGCAGCGCAAGGCTGCGAGGTTCTTGGTGGCCTCTACCGCCGGATCTGCAGCTGGCTCGTACCATTTGGCTGTTTCTCCACCACGATCTGGGTGGTGATCCGTTCTTTGAGGATCTCGACGTGAGAGATCACGCCCACCGTCTTATCCGACTGCATAAGGCCCTCGAGGGCAGAAATGGCGATCTCTAGGGTGTCGGAGTCGAGTGTGCCAAAGCCTTCGTCGATGAATAAGGAATCGATCTGCACATGGCGACCTGCTAGATCGCTGAGCCCTAGAGCTAAAGCCAGGCTAGCCAGAAAGCTCTCGCCTCCAGAGAGGCTAGCCATCGGGCGGGTCACGCTGGCCTGGTGGCGGTCCTCGATCTGTAGTTCCAGCTCCTCGCCCTGCACGCGACTGAGGCGGTACCTGGGAGTGAGCCGGTGTAGGTGGTGGTTGGCCCGACGGATGAGTAGATCTAGGGAAATACCCTGAGCATAGACACGAAACTTTTTGCCACGAGCATCGCCGATCAGAGCACTGAGCTGCGACCACACCTGCAGCTGGTCGCGGTCGGCTCGCAGGCTGGCGGTCTGTTTTTCGTAGATTTTGCGCTGCTTGTCATCGGTCTCTAGGGCGATTTTCAGGGTCGTCAGCTCGGCGGTGCTCCGTTCTATTTTTTCCTGTAGATCCTGTACCTCGGCCTCTAGTTTGGCGACTTCACTCGGCTCGGGGAGCTTCTCTTCGCGGAGCTTGGCTATGGCTTGCTCGGTCAGCTCGGAGCGGCCCTTTAGAGACTGCTGCTGTTGTTTTAGATCCTGCTCGACCTGGGCGATATGCTGCGCTTCGTCATCGGCCAAGCGGGCTGCTACCAGCGCCGCTCGATCGGCGAAGTCGGAGGGCTCGATCTGTGTGACCAGCTCGGCTGCTCGCTGGTCGGTCTCTTTGCCTGCCTCTGCCAGCTCTCTAGCTGCCGAGTCTCGCAAAACCTGGCTGGACTGAAGCTGGGCCGCTATCTCATCCAGCTGTGTGCGAGCTGCGGCAAAGGTAAGATCCGCCGGTAGAGCCGGAGCGCTAGGTGGCATATCAGTCTGCTGAGATCGCGTATCGGAGAGCGGGGCGAGTGCGTCGCCTAGCGCCAGTAGCTGCTCGTCGGTCTTGGTGATCTGGCGCTCGATGGATTCGAGCTTTTCGGTGAGCGCTGTCTTTTTCTGCAACTGCGCCTGATAGCTCTGCCATCTCGACTCGAGTCGCTCGTAGGTGGCGCTCTCTGTGCCAGGCTCTGGCAGAGGTGTCTCTAGAGAATCGAGTACCGGCTGCAGCTCTAACGAGATCCGATCGATCTCTACCTGCCGGGAAAAATAGCTCTCCGCCTCCTGAGCTGCGGCGATCTGCAGGAGCGCTTGTTTGGCTTGCTCGATATCTTTCTCCGTCTGCGCGACTCGGGCCAAGATCGTCTGCAGATCGGCCTCGACCTGCAGCTGCTGGGCGCGCTCGGCCAGGCTCTGCTGGGCCTCCTGCAGTCGCGCCTCGGCGGCGGCTTTTCTTTCTCGCAGCACTTTTAGCTCGCTCGTAGTCTGAGTGAGCAGATCGCGAGTCTGCTGGTGATGAGCCTGGGCTGTCGCTAGGCTCCGCTCTGCCGTGCGTATCTTGGCCTCGATCTCGGAGCCTCCGGTGAGTAGCTCCGACTCGGTCTCATGCTCGACAAAGGGGTGCTCGGTGCTGCCACATAGCGGGCAGGGATCTCCAGCCGCTAACTGGAGGCGCTGGTCCTCAAGCGATGCGACTCTCTCGATCAGGCGCAGATGCTCGCGGTAGTCTTTGAGTCGCGTCTCCGCCTCCTGGCACTGCTGGGCCGCGGCCGCTGCGGGTGGCTCAGCCTCGGCGTGGCGTTTCTCCGTGGTAGCGAGCTGATCTGCCAGCTCCTCGATCGGCGACTCTAGCTTGGGCAGGGTCTGGTACTCGGTAGCCAGAGTGCGCAGGTGCTGGAGCTGAGCTTCCTGTTTCTCCAGATCCTGCTGGCGCTGCTCAGCAGATCGCTGCTCCAGTAGCTCGGTCAGTCGTGCCTGAGCGGCGGCCAAATCGGCATACTGCGTGTCATCTGGGCGCTGTAGCTCGGCTAGCTGACTGCGGACACGGCCTAGGATGGTCAGCGAAGTACTCAGATCTGGTAGCTGCTCGCCGAGACTAGCGACCTGGCGATGCTCGGCTAGCCAATCGGATAGAGCGGCAACCTCTGTGGTCGAGGTCGAACGTTGTTTTTGATCGTCTGCCAGACTAGTCTGTAGTGCCTGCTGCTCGCGCTCGCCAGCCAGGCAAGTCAGCTGCAAAGCCTGCATCCACCGCTGCTGCGTGCTAGCTAGCTGAGCCTGCGCCTGCTGATCGGCTAGGGCACGGCGCTGCTGCTCGGTCTCGGCCTGCTCCAGTAGCAGTAGAGTGGGAAACAGTGGTGCAGCTAGCTGATGCTGAGCGATACGACGCAGGTCTGGCTCGGCGGCCTTTAGCTGCTGCTCAAGTTTTTCGCCCTGCTGCTGGAGATCGGCCTGGGTCTGTAGCTGCTGAGAGAGCTGCCGGGCTTTGGCTACAATATCGGCCTGCTCAGTTCGGCTCGTTTTAGCTGTGGCGATGTCGCGCTCCAGCTGTTTTACGGTAGCCTTTTGGGTCTCTAGCTCAGTAGGCAATAGCAGCGCAATCTGTGACAACATGCGTTCCGATTCATCGAGAGATCGCTGCCGGTCGCTCAGCTCCTCGTAAACTAGCTGGCCTAGCTCAGAGTAGACACTGGTCTGAGTGAGACTCTCCAGTAGCTCCGCCCGCTGATCGGGTTTGGCTTTGAGAAATTTGGCAAACTCGCCCTGAGCCAGTAGCACCGAGCGGGTAAAGCGATTGTAGTCCAGCCGACACAGCGCTTCGATCTGCTGGTCGACATCGCGCACCTTCTCCGCCAGCACCTGCCCCTCGGCATCGTATAGGTAGCGCTTCGGGGGCTGCAGCTTGCCATCGCTGCGTCCTTTGGCACGGCGCAGCTGCCACACCGCGCGATAGGGCTGGTGCCCAGCTACCTCGAACTCGACCTCAGCCCGACACTCACCGGTGTGCCGGCTCATCATATCCTCGGGATTTGGGCTCTCCCCATAGCGCGCAGCCCGGCCATAGAGAGCCAGAGTGATCGCATCGAGCAGAGTCGATTTTCCTGCACCCGTCTGCCCGGTGATAGCGAATATCCCCGCACTAGCCAGTGGCTCCTGACAGAAATCGACACTGTGCTCGCCACGCAGCGAATTCAGGTTGAGTAGTGATAGGCGCAGGATCTTCATCTCGGTACAGAATTAACCCATCTTACCTTTGATCGCAGCCTTGATGGTTTGAATCGGTAAGAACAAGGTCAAAGGCAGCGACTGTAGAGCTACGAAGCCAAATCGAGAATAAAAACGTGCAGCGGCTTCATCTTTCGCATCAACAAACATGCCGGATATACCAATAAAGTCAGCACTGTGGGCTGTCTGTTTCATGGCTAATGCCAACAACTGAGAACCAAGCCCCTTGCCTTGTTCGCTCTTTGCAACAGCCAACCGCCCCAGCCGAACAGCCGGTAGTTTCCTTGGGAACTTTTTCCCAACAGAAGACGGGAGGTGACTGCTATCGCCCTCGCACACACAAAGAGAAAAGTAGCCTAAGATAGGCTTAGGGACTTCAGCCTCAGATTTCACCAGAACAAAAGTCCGAGAAATCCCCCGCTTTAGGTGCTGGTTAGCAATCCGTGCGATGAACTCATTTAGTGGCACCGAACCACAATCAAAAGACGCTCTATCGTGCGTGCCATCGAGCAGCTCTAACTTAGCCATCGAGCAAGCTCTCGGATGATTTCAAAGCTGACACCAGAGTATCTGTCGGCTCAGGAGGCGATTCGATCAACTGAGCGAGCTGCTCCGCATCCTCCTGTGCCAGCTTGATGACCCGCTCCGCAGCCAAAACATCAGCAGCTTTTTCAACAGCTGCGTTAACCACAAAACTATTTAAGGAAACGCCCGAAAAGGCAGCTGCTTCCTCTAAAAGGGTCTGAGTCGGCTCTGGCACTCTCGCCGTTATTCGTGTTTTTGTCTCAAGTTGGCTCATGTACTAATGATTTGATATCGGTGACAACTTGGCACCAATATCGCATTTCCAAAATTGGTGTCAAGTTGGCACCACTAGAGAGGTCCTTCTCAGTAAACGCTTTGCGTTCTGACCTCGATCAGTTGGCAAGGAAATCCATCACACTTCCAGCGGGCTCTAAAATCATCGAAATCTAGATCACCAACTGCCGAATAGGCCAATTGAACAGAGTTATCACACGTTCCTGTAATCGGTGAAAAATGGCCAAATTCTAGATCACTCAAGTCTTCCCGGTAGAGAGCAATAAAGTGGCTTCCCTCTCCTATTCGTTCGCCAACCTGAGTAAGATTGATTGCCGGTTTGATCGGCAACTCGAGAACTGAGGCAAGTTGATAGAAGGGTATTTCGGTATCCTGGATATCTGGATCTTCATCGGTATAAAATACTGAATCAAAACCAAGACGCTTGAACAGACATGCAATTGCAATTGCGCTCGTTCCCTCGGCCTCAGTCCAATCCAAAAATCGAATAATCTGGTCACGATCAATAGGGTAGTCAAAATGATCGAGCAGCATCCAAACAGACACAAGACCACAACCCGAAGGTGAGTCCTTAAATTCTACTGGAGCCTCACCACAATCTCGATAACAGCTAAAACGAAACATACCCTTGTCCTAAAACTCCCGATCTCGCTCTCCCTTCAGAGTCAGCAGCTCGTCAAATGCTAGGCGCAGAGCTGATTGCTCGTCCTCAGTGAGGGACTCTTCTTGTAGCAGGCGGTTTTCGAATACTCGCTTGGGCTCGCGCAGTAGCGTATCGGCAGCGCTGTCGTCCTGTAGCTGACCGAGCATCGTGCCCTCTACATTTTTCTGAGCGTACCTCCCGATCACTTTCACGACCTCGTAGGGGCGATCAGCTGCGTAGTCGCGCACGATTTCGTAGAGGTTTTCTCCCGAGATCGGGTCGGTGACTAGCACCTCTACCCAGGGTGTCAGAGCTGACTTCGGTGGGCGCTTTTGAGTGAGGTATAGCTCCAGCTCATCGCGGCGCAGATGCCACTGGATCAGGCGTCTGGCACTGGGCACTCGCAGGCCATAGTTGCCCTCCAGTCCTGTGGCTGAAAAGTCGAGGATGCGCACCTCTTTCTCATCGCCTGCCTCGGCGAAGCTCAATGGTATCGGTGAGCCAGAGTAGCGCATGTGAGCCCTGTCGCCGATCTGCTGAGGACGATGCAGATGTCCCAGAGCCAGATAGTCGATCGACTTGGGGAATATACTGGCATCGACTGTACCCAGACCACCGACGTGGATCTCGCGCTCGCTATCTGGGCAGGTCTCGCACTGGCGCACGGTCAGATGCCCCATGGCGATGATTGGCCAGGTCTCATCGTGTCGCTTGATCGCATTGACCACCTTTTTGTAGCAGCGACCGATACCTGCGACTAGCTGCTCCTGGATGCTGGATTGCGATTCGCCCATCTTGCCCGTGCGCAGATCGCGGTCGCGCAGAAACGGGATAGCCGCCACATGCACGCGAGGGCCGGCCTCTGGCCCCAGTGTCACAAATGCCTGCTTGGCATCGCTCGGATAGGCACCGACCACAGTCACCCGCTGGGCACTGAGCAGCTCCCGAGGCGCATCGAGTAGAGCTGGAGAATCGTGATTCCCCGCGATCACCACCACCTCGCAGTCGGTCTGCTCGCGCAGCTGCGACAGGAAATCGTAGTACTGCTTGATAGCCGACTGTGGCGGGTGAGCCGAGTCAAAAACATCGCCTGCCACCAGCAACACATCGACCCGATGCTCGATGATCGCGTTCAGTAGAAAGGTAAAAAACGCCTCGTGCTCTGGAGCCCTCGACAAATCCCCCAGCGGCTTGCCCAAATGCCAATCCGCCGAGTGGAGCACTCGGAGAGCCTGGTCTGGGTGAGGTGGTATTTGTGAAAACAGATCTGCCATAGAGTGGGCTGCCCCTACTTTGGCGAGCTGATGCTTTTCTGCAATGAGAAGTCGTAGCGGCGGGCTAAATGGAAACGAGGTTAGTGCCACCCTGTCAGTAGGATAGGTTGCGATAGGTTGCCTAACCTGTCCGCGAAGCCCAAGAGGAACAAATGATTGATCGCGAAGCCGTCTCTCAACTGAGTGGCGCATTTTTCCGTGATAAACATAGAAAGAAACGATGAGCAAACGACGTAGTATTTTGTCCCATACTAATGATGTTTCCTAAGACCATTTTTATCATCATGCTAGCCGCAACCAGCCTATCGCTTGCACCGGCTCAGCAGCGGATCCACGTGGTGGTAGCCCTTTGCGATAACCAAACGCAGGGAATTGCTCCTGTGCCGGCCCGCATCGGCGATGGTGACGATCCTGCGACCAATCTCTATTGGGGATGCTCCGACGGACTGTGGAAGTACTTCGACAAAGCTTGGGAGTGGCAGCAAATCGAGTCGAAGAAAAATCAATTCTGGCTCACCGAGATTACCGACGAACCTCCAATTCTCGAGCAGATAACGTACCAGCACACCCAAACAAGGGCTATCCTCACTGCAGAAGCCTGGCGTGGCAGCGAGATAAAACGAGCGACTATCCGATACTTCGAGCTGATCGGCGACAATAGCGACACCGCACCGAATCTCGTAGCATGGATTGGTCATAATAGTTTGATGGACTTTCAGCTAGATCCAGCATGGCTAAAGAAAAGTGAAAAACCAAAAGATGTCATCGTGCTATCCTGCCTGAGCCACGCCTATCACAGCGGACTCAGCGAGCATATCAACGTCCGCCCTGTTCTGATGACAGATAGCTTGATGTATCCTGGATCATTTTTGCTAAAAAACGCCCTCGATGGCTGGCTGACGGGAGAAAATGTCGATCAGATACGCAAGCGAGCAGCTCGTGGCTATATGAAGAACCAAAAGATTAGCTTGAATGCTGCGCTAGGAATCTTTACAGACTTATAAGCCGAGCGCTAGCCTCTCCCTGATTATCAACGGACTATTCCTCTGACTATGAATATGCATATCTCCACAAAGCTCATTGGACTCACTATTATCCTCTTTGCACTAAACAGCTGTGAGCGCCCTCCCGACCCTCCAAAGCAGAAGCCACAGATTATCACCTTTAATGGGCCCGAAAGAGATAGTGGAACTCCCCAGACCGTATCACAACTTGATCCGAATAACTCTGAAGCTACTGGACCACCTTTTGCAGCACCTGGCGAAGAGGACTTACCACTCATGAACACCCACGCAGTGATTGAATATTTCCTAAAGGCTCGCGACTGGCAATCTCAACTTTCAGTGATCTACGATGCCGACGAACTGGCTCCGAAGATCAGAGCTCATTACCACAGCGCACGCCCAGCCTTAGACTTTTCTGATGTGAATTTTAAAATGAAATTATTCCAGATGGAGCTGGATCCGGAGTTTGGTGGACCTTTCTGGGTTTACCAAATAGAAAAAAGCGAGTCAGACGACACTGGTGGGTTTCCCATCATTATTAGAGAGCAGGATGGCGAACTCAAAATAGACTGGGAAGTGTTTCAGGAATTTGCAGAAAAGACCTTTGTCTCTTTCTTAGATGCGCAGCGTCCCATTGCCGGAGATTACAGAGTGGTTGCGGAACAAATTTCCACCTACCCTGAATCACAGGGCCAGCCACCAGTCGATCTATCCGAAAACATTATCTACGAGATCAGTCTGCCATACGGCGGCTATCGAGCTCATAGCACATACGCTTTTGTCGAAAAAGACACTCCATTAGGTAGAGAATTAGATAATCTCATAGCTATAGGTGACGATCCCCTAGCAACCATACTATCGCTAGAAAAATCACGGGGAGCAAATGGTGAAAATTATTTCACTATCCGAGATTTACTGAACGAAGGATGGCTGACTAACAAGCGGCAATCCGAATAGTTTTTTTTCAGAAAAGCCCCTGTTGGTCTCCCTCTATTACTTCGGCTCAGCCTGCCGGGCAGCTGAAAGCAGCCCCTCCTTGAAAAAACCAGGGTTTTATACGATAAACACCCCCTCATCCGCTGAGCAGGATTCTTTGGCTCAGCCTGCCGGGCGACGGGACGTGCGCCCCTCCTTGGTGGGAGACTGGTGAATTGTACCCTATTCACTATTTTTTGTACCCTATTCAATTCCATCAACTGAGCACACCCTTCACCACATGAGCGTGCTCGACACCGGTTAGTCGCTGCTCTAGTCCTTGAAAACGGTAGGTAAACCTTTCGTGATCGATCCCTAGACAGTGGAGCATGGTGGCATTTAGGTCGCGGATGTGCACTGGGTCTTTGGCTATGTTGTAGGCGTAGTCATCTGTGGCTCCGTAGGTGATGCCGCCTTTTATGCCGCCGCCGGCCATCCACATGCTGAAGCTGCGGCCGTGGTGGTCGCGGCCATTGCCCAGGCCGCCCTGGCTGTAGGCGGTACGGCCAAACTCTCCACCCCAGATGACTAGGGTGTCTTTTAATAGGCCCCGTTGCTTGAGGTCGGTGACGAGGGCGGCGGAGGCTTGGTCGGTATCTTTGCACTGGGCACTCAGATCGCGCTGGAGGGAGCCGTGCTGGTCCCAGCCGCGATGGAATAGCTGGATGAAGCGCACGTCTCGTTCAGCCATGCGGCGGGATAGTAGACAGTTGTAGGCGTAGGTGCCGGGTTGGCGAGCCTCCTCGCCATATAGGGCAAAGGTGCTCTCTGGTTCGTCGGATAGATCGGCTATCTCTGGTGCGGCTGCCTGCATGCGGAAAGCCATTTCGTATTGGGCGATGCGGGTTTCGATCTCGGGATCGCCGCTGCTTTGGTACTTCAGTCGGTTGAGACTGGCTAGATCATCCAGCTGTGCTCGGCGGTTCTGCCTAGAGATACCGGGAGGGTCCTTTAGATAGAGCACCGGATCGTCGGCGCTCCTCAGCAGCACGCCCTGGTGACTAGAAGGCAGGAAGCCACTACCCCACAGACGCGAAAAGATGGGTTGCCCAGGGTTCTTACCATTGCCCTGCGATAGCAAAACCACGTATGATGGCATATTGCGATTTTCGCTACCCAACCCATAGCTAGCCCAGGCACCAGCACTGGGCTGCCCAGGGATTTGCGAACCGGTATTAATATAGGTAATCCCGGGGTCATGATTGATCGCCTCGGTGTGCATGGAATTGACCACCGCTATATCATCGACGATTTTTGAAGTGTAGGGCAGTAGATCGCTCATCCAAGTGCCGCTCTGGCCATGCTGGGCGAACTTACCGAGCGAGCCACACACTGGGAAGCTGCTTTGCTTAGCCGTCATACCCGTGACTCGCTGGGTGCCGCGCACGCTGTCTGGCAGTTCCTCGCCATGGCGCTCGATCATGGTGGGTTTGTAGTCGAGCAGGTCGATATGCGATGGCCCACCTGACATAAATAGATAGATCACCCGCTTAGCCTTTGCTGGAAAGTGCGGCAGATTGGGCTGACCAAGAGCATTCGGTTTGGCCATGAGCGAGCCGAGTGCCATACCACCGAGACTGCCACTCGCGGCGGTGGTGAGAAAGGAACGGCGATTAAGTGAAAAGATAGAATCTGTCATCGTTATTCACGGGTAATGGTTTCGTCTAAATTGAGGATCAATGAGGTGAGCGAACTCATAGCTGCTAGCTCGGCACTGGGCTGAGCATGGCCCGCTAAAAACTCGTCGACTCGATCTGGCGCTTCTTTGAAATAAGCTAGCTGGCGCTGATAGGCTTTCTCGAATACGGCATATTCCTCTGCCGACAGATCCCGCGCTGTCGCTAGCTGAAACCCAAAGGCAAGCTGCTCACTAAACTCCGAGGAATGATCGAGCATACGCTGGGCTAGTGCTTTCGACGCTTCGACAAACTGTGGCTCATTCATCAGTGCCAGAGCTTGTAGTGGCGTATTGGTCAACGAACGGCGCACGGCACAGGTCTCGCGATTGGGCGCATCGAAAGCGGTCATCACCGGTGGAGGCGAGGTTCGCTTCCAAAAGGTATACATACTGCGCCGGTAGACTGGAGCTCCCTGGTCGGCATAGAAGTGCTGAGAGGTAAAGAAACTTGGGTGGCCAAAGTGGCTCACCTCTTTCCATAAGCCTTTCGGCTGCGGCGGATAGACACTGGGACCTCCTAGGGTATCATCCATCAGCCCAGCTATGACGAGCGCATTGTCTCGCACAGACTCTGCTGGCAAACGATAGCGTGGCGCGCGGGCTAATAGGCGATTGTAGGGATCGCGATCGAGTAGATCGCTCGATACATCGGAGCTCTGTCTATAGGTTCGCGATAGCAGCATACGCTTGAGGAGATGGCGCACATCCCACCCACTAGCGATGAAGTCACTGGCTAACCAATCAAGCAACTCCGGATGCGATGGCCATTCGCCCTGCGAGCCAAAGTCCTCTGTCGTCTTTACGATACCGGTACCAAAGAGCATCTGCCAGTAGCGGTTCACAGTGACACGTGCGGTCAATGGATTGCTAGGATCGACTAGCCACTCGGCTAGGTCCAGTCGCGTCAGTCGCTGGTCGCTACTACCTGTATCAAATACCTCTGGCAAAGCTGCGGTCACGATCTCGCCTGGCTGATCGTAAGCACCGCGATCGAGGATAGGTGTGTCGCGTGGCTGGCTACTTTCGTCCATCACCATCACCGAGGTCTTACCACTGCGTAGCGATCGTCTTTGTACTTTTATCTCACCCTTCAGCGAATCGTATAGCTTCTTCATATCGCCATTGGCCTTGGCAAAGGCTGCGGCTACGGCGTACTGCTCTTCGACTGAGCGATCAGACCGGGCTTTGCTCAGCGCTTGGATGTAGGCCGGCTCACCTAACTCGACACGGGACAAGACATTTCCCCACGGTGCACTGCCATGTTTTTTCACGACCTGAGCCGCTTCAAAGCCTTTGGGATCGCCGCCTAGGTTTTGCCAGCCAGGGAGTTCCTTTTTAGCTACCTTCCAGGTCTTGTCACTAGCGATAAAAGTCCCATCAGATATCGCGATTAGGGCTAGCAAGGCGGCGACTCCTTGCCCCTGCCCTGTCTCATCCCAGTCCTTACCGACGATTGCCAGCTGGTTGCCACCTGTCTTCAGATGAGGGGTCAGATCTAGGATCGTCGGGGACCGCCAATCAGGGTTCTCACCGATCTTTTTACCATTTAGGTAGATGACTGCCTCATTATCGCAGCTCACCAGTATCTGCGCACGAGTCGGTAGGCGATCTAGATCGAAACGCTTGCGAAACCAGGCTTGCAACCCCTTGCCAGAGACATCTGACCAAATCCACGATAGATCTCTGATGTCGTGCTTACTCGGATTCGGAAAATGCTCTGCGACACTTTTCTTTACGGCTTGGGCACCCCGCTTAGCCAATACATCTGCCTCCCAGCGCGATTGTGCATCGCCTAACAAAGGCTCGGGATAGGCCATTCGCTGCTCCAGTGTAGCGATGCGGTCCAGAGAGACCTGGCGAAACTCATCGGCAGTCTGTAGGAGTGGCGCGACCTGCATGAAAGGAGCAGTATTACCATTGACCGCGCCTTTGCCTGGCTCGGTAGAGGTATTAAAAAAGGCGAAGAATCGGTAGTAGTCGCGCATCGATAGCGGGTCATACTTGTGATCGTGGCATTGCGCGCACTTCATCGTCAGCCCCATGAAGGCGGTGGACACCACGTCGATCTTGTCGGCGACGTAGGCGACTCGATACTCCTCGGCTATGGTGCCGCCCTCGTGGGTATTCATGCTATTGCGCAGAAAGCCGGTAGCCATCCGCTGATAATCGCTGGCGTCTGGTAGTAGATCTCCAGCTATCTGTAGCCGAATGAATTCATCGTAGGGCATACCACTCTGAAAGGCATGAATCACCCAATCTCGCCACGCCCACATATCGCGGTGATCATCGATCGAGTAGCCATTGGTATCGGCAAAGCGCGCCACATCTAGCCACTCCAGCGCCAGCCGCTCGGCAAAATGTGGACTGGCCATGAGCCGATCGATAGTGGACTCGTAGCTACCCTCTGGATCTGCTGTGAAAGCTGCTACTTCTTCGGGCGTGGGTGGGAGTCCTGTCAGATCTAAGTGAAGGCGACGAATAAGCGTCTCTGGCGATGCTTCGGGGGAAAAGGCCAATTGCTCTTTGTGAAGAGTCGCGCCGATGAAGTGGTCGATCGCATGCTCCGAGCCTGCTTCGACCTGAGGCAGCTCAGGCCTAGCGATCGGCTCATAGGCCCAGTGTCCAGCGAAGGCTGCGCCTTCCTCGATCCAGCGATTGAGCAGTTTCTTTTCCTCCTCAGTCAGAGGATTCTTATGCTTCGGAGGTGGCATCAACTCGCTGGCGTCGTCCGTAGTGATGCGGTAGATCAACTCGCTCTCGTCCGGATTGCCTGGTACGATAGCGGCGTAGCCGCCTAGGTCGGCAAAAGCACCTTCCTTGGTATCGAGACGGTAGTCAGCATCGCGATCCTGCCCATCGGGTCCATGGCAGGAGAAACATTTCGATGACAAGATCGGGCGGATATCGCGGTTGAAGTTTAGCGGCTCGGCTGCATGCACGATGCTGGCGAAGCCTAGTAGTAACAACACATAATAAATTCTCATAACTAGTGAGCCAAAGGCTCTAAAAATAATCCAAGTAATCCATGTTCAATCCGTCGAAATCCATGCTAAAAATCAGAAGATTTGCTATTTACATGGATTTTAAGGATTGAACATGGATTGCATGGATTTTATCAATTCTTCGCGCCTCCTTCCCAGAGAGCTTCTTTGTCTATAGTAAAAGATCCCATCAATTTTTCTTCCATATGTTCACGTAGATTGTTTAGTTCTTGCAGCGACTCTGAGCTGGGCATCTCACACAAAAACAAAGGCCACTTTGGCTGCCCCCAGTAAGCCTCATCATAGGATTCCCCATGCCTTTCGATCAATAGCAAACCTGCCGTCATGTTAGCGCTTTGCTCGCCAAATAGAATGTCGATCTGCGCCGCGTCACGACTCACCTCAAACCACTCGCCCGAAGCAAAGCCAGCGGTGGAGTTGAGACACGGTAGCGATGGGTGATTACGCCGCGGTATAGATAGCTTTTCGCGCAGCGAAGAGCTGTACCGAGAGCCTTCGAACACAGGCTGCCCATCGATCGCGACTAGTAGGTGATTGTCCGCATAGCCCCAAAACCGATACTTACCCGGACTAGGTGGGCTGACCGCGCCACTATACCACGCTACCCAGCCACCGCGTGGGTCATAGCTATCGATACCTAAAGACTGGGGAAACGAGTCGTAGGTGCCTGCAATACCGGTAAATCGTAGAGAAGCGAACTCCCGCAGTCCTGAGAGAACAGTGTCGTCCGTAAAACCTGAGCGGATCAAAGGCAAAAATCGAGCCCCGATGCGATCGGTCAGCGGATGATACTCGCCCGGATAGTTATCGAATGCGAATAGGCGGCCTGCTAGAGAGCCTGCCTGCATCGTCATGGACGGCACACTCAGCTCGGGCACACCACTGGGGCCGTGCTGGCGCAGACGCATGGCACCACTGGGCTCGATCTCGGCCAGCTGCCCTTCGTGCATCAGTTGCTCCTGCCCGCCTTGGCGATCGTCTACGGCTATCTCACCATCGAGCACTAGGATCTGCGATCCTTGTTCTCTGGCTTTCAATACAAAACTCGTGCCCAGATCGGTTATCTTCTGCTGTTCTGTCTCGACGATAAACCCTACACCCTGCGGAGGCACATGTAGCTTCACCTCGCCATCGTCCACATAGATGCGGTTTCTACTATGGGTAGTGATCGATAGCGGTGCGGTGGCCAGCATGTGCACCCCGGTATCGATGAATGCCACCTCCACCATACCGCTAGACATCGCTAGAGTGTCGCCAGGCAGTAGCCGATCGCTGGCCTGCAGTCTGCTGCCAGACTCCGTCTGTACCTCGCCACCATCGATACGGATGATCCTCGCCACCGATTCATCCGGCGGTAAAGGGCGGTTCCAGATTGCGATCAAGGCTGCGATCGCCAGTGCAGCTGCGATGCTCAGAGGTAGCCACCACTTGAGCGGGCTGGGTCGAGAGGCCTCATCTAGCCGGTTCATCACCCCATTCTCCCAGCTATCGCTCACAGTCTCATCGCAGAGCAGCTCCTCTAGCTCGAGCCAGCGAGATTCACCTGCCTGCACCACGCGGGTGAGACCCGCCATCTGTAGTTCGGCAGCCACGGTCTGACGTAGCTCAGCATCGTTTTTGAGACGATTTAGCAGCGCTGCCTGTCGGTCCTCAGAGATCTCGCGATTTTCATGCAGGGCGGCGATTAGGTCGAGGTAATCAGGTTCAGATTCGTGATGTGTCATCTATCTCGCGGTTAGAGGCTATTCTTAGGTGTTGCCGACTGCATGCACTTCCTGAGTGCGGCGTGGGCGCGGTGACGCGCTTGGTAGATGGCATTGGCCGACATGCCGAGCTCTTCAGCCAGAGACTCAGCCCTCACCCCATCGAGCCCGGCACGCACGATGCTGCGAGCTCGGTCGGGTAGCTGCGCGATGCAGCCTAGTAACCTCTCGATTTGGCCACTTTCCAAGTCATCGTGCAGCTCGTTCAGTTCATTATCGATCTGGCCGACTACCTCGTGGCGAAATCTCTCCATCGCACTCGCCCGTCGGCTGACCTTGCGCCAGTGGTTGAGCAGGTGGTGCTTGGCGATGCCCAGCAGCCACTGTCGAAAATTCGACGCATCGCAGGTGTCGAGTTTCCTGAATGCCGTCACAAACACCTCCTGCGCCAGATCTTCGACATCCTCTTGGTGATAAAGCCGCGCTGCGATGTAGCCCCGCACCAGCAGCCCATACTCCCTCACCAGCACACGAAACTGATCCCGATCGCCCGCCAAGACGGCGGCAATCACAGGCTCAGGATCGAATCGATGGCTCATTTCAGGCATTCACTGGGCTACTTGTCGGCTGCGGATGGATTCTTACGAGTTTTTTTGATGGTAATGGGGAGGGAAAGTTGAAGGGCGAAGAGTCGCTTCTATCACCCCGCCGGGGTGAGTGTTTTTTCTGCGTTGGTTCGCGGGGTTTCACCCCGCGCTACCATCTGACTGCCCCTCCGAGGCATATTTTAAGCCCGTCCCGGAGGGACTGACAGATGATAGCCGGTGTGCAAGCATAGCGCAGCCACCGGAATTACAGGCAAAAACCCAGAGCACCCCGGAGGGGTGCTAGAAAGGTTTTCTACCCTTACCACAAATGCTCCTCTCGATACTCGACTAATCCCTGTTGCAACATTTCGATGTATTCCTCCTGAAAGGTCCTATTGCGATGATGATGCTCCTGCTTTAGCACATAATTCTGAACCTTCTCCAAATCAGGCGCACTGACAGTGAAAGCGCCATATCCCTCCTGCCAATGGAAACCAGCGAGGTCCAGTTCACTTTTTTATCCATTTGGATGAATCGGTTTTTAACTCGCGGACGACATCTGCTAGCCTGTGATTTTGACTGCGACCTACAAGAAAGTGTACGTGATCTCCGATACCGCCGCAGGCATGCGGGTGACCGTCTAACCCTCGGATGATGCCACCTAGATAAGCATGCAATTTTGGGCTAATCGATGGGATGAACCAATGCTCACGATGTTTGGTGGAGAATACAATATGGTAGTGGAGGGATGTGTGAGTGGATGGCATTAATTCATTGTAAAGAAACGGGAAGTTTTAGGCAACCTTACGATTAATTCATTTTGTTTGGCACAATAAAAATCGGGACAGGCTTATGGTTGATTTAACTCTCGGGCTGTGAGGCAGGTTTCTACCACCCCTCCAGGGTGGAGCAGGATTCGATGTAATCGGGTCCCGGAGTTTCACCCCGGGCTATCATCTAATTGCCCCTCTGGGGCATAATAAACGCCAGATAAAAGCCGGTTTGCGAGCGTAACGTAGCCATCGTCCTCTGCGTCAGATCGACCACGGTACACCCGATGGGTTGCTAGCGTCCCGGAGGGTAGCCGGTGTGCAAGCGTAGCGCAGCCACCGAAACTGTGTGGAGAAACCAACGGAGCACCCCGGAGGAGTGCTAGAAGGGTTCTAGCCTCGATACCGAATTGCTTCCACCATTTGCTCACTCGCCTCTCATCAATCCGATCAACTGCATGATCTCTGGTTCTAGCTCAGATTGCTTCGACCAGACCGCCGCTGTAGTGAGATGATAGGTGGGCTTGCGTAGTTTTAGAAACTCAACTCCGTTGTGATTCATCTCCACAGCGTCTTCGGGTAGGATGGCCACTCCGACATTGGCACCGACTAGACCTAGCAGTTCTGATATCCCCTCTGCTTTGTGGGCGATCTTGGGAGGCTTTAGCTGCGCGCGGGCAAACACATCGGCTAACATCTGCGGACGGGTCGGAAATTGCCGCTCGCTAAGGCTGATGAAGGGAGACTGAATCAGCTCGCTGAGAGTGATGGTCTTGCGATGGGCTAGTGGATGATCGCTGGAGATCAAAGCCGCCAAAGGAACTTTGGCTAGCAGTTCATAACGAAACTCCTGCATCACCTCTGGCCGAGGATGACCGAGCAGAGCCAGATCTAGCCGACCAGCCCTGAGATCTGCCTCTTGCTCGCTAGGCGTCTGCTCTCTGATAATCGGGGATACATGCGGACTGACATGGCTGAGCTGTCGCAGAGCAGCGGACAGATACAAAGTCATCGCTGTCGCGATGTAGCCGATCCGCAGCACCGTAGTCCGGCCGCCAGTGTCGAAACTCTGCATCGACTCGACCATCTGATCTGCCTGCAATACAATCGATCGCGCCTGCTCCAGCGCCGCCTCGCCTGGAGTCGTCAGCAGCATACCCGAGGGTGCTCGATCGAATAAAGCCACTCCTAGCTCCTCCTCGAGATTCTGAATCTGTCGAGAAACCGCTGGCTGCGAGATATGCAGCATCTGAGCCGCCTGCCCGAGGCTCTTTTGCTCCGCCACGGCGATAAAATATCTGAGGTGCCTCAACTCCATTCCAATCCATAACTTAAAGTTATGCCCAACCAAAAAACAAGCTATTTGGATCGGTTTATTTTGGCGGCAAACTAATGCATGATGAAGAAAATCGAATTGGTCGCAGGGATCCTCCTAGGAGTTGTTTTCGTCGTATTTGGGGCGAATTTTTTCCTGAAATTCATCTCCATGCCGATGCCTCCCGAGGGATCTCCTCCGGCGATGTTCATGGGCGCGATGTATCTGAGTGGTTATCTGGCATTCGTCAAAATTCTAGAAATAATCGGCGGAATACTCACGGCTATCCCAAAGACTCGAAACCTAGGACTGCTTATCCTAGGCCCGATTGTGATCAATATCCTAGCCTTCAATGTGTTTCTCACCAAAGGCAGCGGACTGCTACAACCGCCTGTCATACTAGTGACTCTGCTGTCAGGGTTTCTGCTATTCAGCGCTCGGCATCGCTTCTCTCAACTGATCCGATAATATAGAAACTCACTGCAAAGATCATGAATAGACGCAACGCCATCACAGTCACCTCGGCAGGATTGATTCACCTGACTGACCAATCCACTCCACTACAGGCTGCCGACACCCCGCTGAGCACCGATCTACTCATTCGCCGAGCGAAAGATAGAGGGCATACCGATTTAGGCTGGCTGAATGCCTACCACAGCTTCTCCTTCGGTCAGCACTACGATCCTGAGTACATGCAGTTCCGCAGTCTCCGAGTGATCAATGAAGATCGCTTCGCGGGTAAAGGCGGCTTCCCGACCCACCCGCATCGGGATATGGAGATCATCACCTATATGCTCGAAGGGGAACTGGAGCACAAAGATAGCACGGGGAACCAAGGCATCATCCGGCCAGACGAGGTCCAGTATATGGCTGCCGGAACTGGTATCCGCCACAGTGAATTCAATCCATCGCGAACCAATACCAACCACCTACTGCAGATCTGGATCGAGCCCTGGCAGCGAGGTGCCAAGCCGCAATATGCCCAGAAATCGATCGAGTCTGGTGCCGTCGAGCACAAACTGACTCTAATCGCTTCGCCCGACGGAGCAGAGAATAGCGTATCGATCAATCAAGATGCCCACATGTACGCAGCTCGCCCAGCACTAGGCCAGCGCCACGAGTATACGGTAGAAAAGGATCGCCACATCTGGCTACAAGTCGCCAAAGGGCAGCTGACCGTGAACGGCACAGATCTGGCTCAGGGCGACGCCATCGCCAGCAGTGCCGCGACCCGCCTCGTGATCGAGGCGACTACCGATGCCGCAGAGTTCATCCTATTCGACCTAGCCTAACATAACCTAATCCATTCACTATGAATCCACCAACTGTAGCCGACAACAAACCAATACCCGTCGATCTAAAAGCAGGCGAAGAATACTACTTCTGTACCTGCGGACGATCCGCCAATCAGCCCTTTTGCGACGGCTCGCACAAAGGAACGGCATTCACCCCTAGCCCCTTTGTCGCCAGCGAGGATGGCGAAGCTTATCTATGCCAATGTAAACAAACGGCCAACCCACCATTCTGCGACGGCTCGCATGCGAAGATACCAAGTGATCAAGTGGGTAAAGAGTTCCGTCTCCCCCAAACAGCATCTGCCGATGCGATGCCCGAGCCAGAGCCTACCCCAGAGGAGCCGACTGTAGCGCTGATCCATCAGCTAGCTCGAGAGGGCCTCACCAAGCTTGGGCACCACGGCGAGATGGCGGCTATGGGCGTGCCACGGTCGGAGCTGCCCAATTGGGATGGTATCCAGTTTATGGTGGCTCAGCTGGCTCGCAAACCTCTACTCGAGGAGGTAGACGTAGGCACCGAGCTGGTCATCGGTCCGGAGGCCCGCAAACCACTTCAGCTAAAAATTCCTCTGTTCGTCAGCGACATGAGTTTTGGTGCTTTATCCGAGGAAGCCAAAGTCTCCATGGCCATGGGAGCCGAACTAGCTGGCACTGGCATCTGCTCTGGAGAGGGTGGCATGCTGCCCGATGAGCAACAGGCCAACAGCCGGTACTTTTACGAGCTGGCTTCTGCCAAGTTTGGTTTTGACGAGTCGCTACTGAAGCGAGTCCAGGCTTTCCACTTCAAATGTGGACAAGGGGCCAAAACTGGAACCGGTGGTCACCTCCCCGGCAATAAAAATGTCGGTCGTATCTCGGAGGTGCGTGGCATCCCCGAGGGCCAGCCAGCGGTATCGCCGCCGACCTTTTCCGATCTTAGCAGTGTCGAGGATTTCGCTCATTTTTCCGATCGGGTGCGCGAGGTCAGCGGCGGTATCCCTATCGGCTACAAGCTCAGTGCCCAGCATATCGAGCGCGATATCGATTTTGCCCTAGCTGCGGGAGCCGACTATATTATCCTAGATGGACGTGGCGGCGGCACCGGCGCTGCGCCGCTACTATTCCGCGACCATATATCGGTGCCGACTATACCGGCACTGGCTCGTGCTAGGCATCACCTCGATAAAGCCAATGCCAGTGGCCGAGTCACCCTTATTATCACAGGCGGCCTCCGCACCCACACCGACTTTGCCAAGGCGCTGGCACTGGGCGCAGATGGAGTCGCCGTGTCGAACTCCGCCATGCAAGCGATCGGCTGCGTCGGCGCTCGGATCTGCAATACCAATCTGTGCCCCGCTGGCATCGCCACGCAGAAGCCTGAACTACGCAGAAAACTAAATGTGAATATCGCCGCACGCCGCCTAGCCAATTTCTTTGAGGCATCGATCGAGCTGATGCAGGTCATGGCCCGCGCCTGTGATCACCAGCATCTCAGCCAATTCTCGAAAGACGATCTCGCCAGCTGGGATCGATCGCTCGCCGACCTAGCGGGTATCGAGTACTCGGGCTTCGACCCCATTCGCTAAAACTACCACTTCTTTCAATATCTATAAACTACATGAAAATTCGATTCATCTACATCCTTGCCATCGCCTGTCTGAGTATTTCCATCACCTATGCCGATGATGAAAATCACGAGATCATCGCCAAAGTGATGAAGGAAGGGCTGAAAGGTAAAACCAGCCCTCTAGCTAAAACTCTGTCTGGCATAGCCACCGACGAAGAGATCGCCGAGCTCTCTAAGCTGATCAACACCCTCAAAGGCACTACAGCACCAATCGGGGACCAAGCTGAGTATGATCAAAAGATAGCGGCCCTAATCAAAACGGCTGAGATCGTCGCAAATGGCGACAAAAGTCAGCCTGCGCTAGACCGCTTCGAGGAGGCTGCCAACTGCAAGGCATGTCACAGTGCGCACAAGCCTTGATTGCTGCCCCCCTCCTCTTTTCCACCACCGAAAAAGAGCTGCCATCTTCTCCATAATAGAAAACCTAACAATTCTCAGAACTCGTCAGCGAATCGGTTGCCTCAGGGGCATTCTAGCCCTTTAGTCACCACGTCATGCCACTTTTTCCTATCGTCATGCCCCAGCTTGGGGAAGCTGCTGCTGAGGCCAAGATCGTCGAAGCTTTGATCAAAGCTGGAGACACGATCGAGGCCGACCAAAACATATTCGAAGTCGAGACCGACAAAGCGATGATGGAGGTGACTACGCCCTGTGGTGGCACCGTGGAGCAGATCGTGGTGGAGATCGGAGAGAGCTACGCTGTGGGAGCGACTCTAGCCTTCCTAGAAGCGACTGAGGAAGAGGCCATCAAGACAGGCCTGATCAATGCTCCCAGCAGCGAAGATGACGCCGCTGAGGACGATGATGAAGAGAATACCGACCACGTGCACTTCGCTGTGAAAGAAGAGGACGTGATCGACTCGAGCGCCTCTCAGCAGCCACAGGTCCAGCCGACTGTGGAGGGCGGCCTGCCCGTGCCGATCCGCGCAGCTGTCTATCTGAGCCCTCGCCTGCGCCACCGCATGGAGGAGCTCGGGCTGAATGAAGCCGACCTGGCCGGTATCGCTGGCTCGGGTAATGGCGGCCGTGTGACGGTGGATGACTTCGAGCGGTTCATGCGCGAGATCGACGAGCACAAAACCACGGCTGCCTCGCCTATGAGGATCGCTGTGGCCGACTCGATGCGCCGCAGCTGGACTCGCCCACTAGCGACGGTGACCGTGCCGATCTACATCGACAAAGTGCTGGCGCACCGCAAGAAGCAAGATCCCAAGCCCGGTGTCACACTCTACGCCATGCGTGCCCTAGCGATCGCCATTTCTGAAAATACCGCTGTCGCTGGCCGCTTGATCGGTAACCGCATCGTCCACCCCGATGCGATCAATATCGGCTTCGCTGTGGAAGTGACCGATGGCGTGCTAGTACCGATCATGCGCGAGCTCGATGGCAAAAGCCTAGACGAGCTGACCAAGCCCTACGAAAAGCTGGTGAAGCTCGGCCAAGATCGCAAGCTCACACCGGATATGATGGAGGCAGGTATCGCCACGGTGACCAATGTGGGCCCATTCGGCATCACCTCGGCGACACCGATTCCACTGCCCGAGCAGAATCTCCTGCTCGGCCTGATGGCTGGCGAGGCGCATCCATTCTACGATCGCGAAAAAGGCGAATTCGTGCCACGAGTTCGCTCCAACTTCATCCTCAGCTTCGACCACCGCATCCTCGATGGCGGTGCTGCGGGCCGTCTGCTGCAGCGTATCGGTGAGCTCTTGGACAAGCCTGAAGAGCTGTAATCAGCCATGAATCTACCGAATCAACTCACCTGCGGCCGCCTCGTGCTGACCTTCGTCTTTTTGGCGACGATGAGCTTGGCATTTCCGCTGTGCAAGACGGTGTCACTCATCGTCTTTGCCATTGCCGCGATCACCGATTTCTTCGACGGCTATCTGGCCAGAAAGCACAATCTGATCACCAGCTTCGGCAAGCTGATGGACCCTCTGGCGGACAAGGTGCTGATGACGGCTGGATTCATCATGCTGATCACCGAGGGCCTCATGCCCGCATGGATCGTCGTGCTCATCCTCGCACGCGAGCTGATGGTCACCGGCCTGCGCCTAGTCGCATCGGCAGAGGGTGTGGTACTGGCTGCTGAGAATCTGGGCAAATACAAGACCACCATCCAGATCGTGACTGTGATCTACTTTCTGCTCATGCTAGCTGCCAGCGAGGCGGGCTCCTTCTTTGGCTTCCTAGGACCGATCTTTTCCTTTCCGATCGTAGGTCATATCCTGATCTGGGCCAGCCTCATCCTGACCATGCTATCCGGCTGGAATATCATGTGGAAAAATCGCCAGCTGCTGGCTGATTGTTAATCATGAAGCACTTCCTAGCCTTTGCTTGGTCGGCTACCGCCCTGCTCGCCCCAGCCACGGCCAAAGATACCATCTCATTCTCCCAAGCTTTCGCCGACCTAACACCTCTACAAGCTCCGACCGATACCACTCGAGAAAATCCTGAAGGCCTGGATGGCCGTGTCATGTCTGGCTATCAGGGCTGGTTCCGAGCAGAGGGCGATGGCTCTAGCCTCAAGTTTTCTCACTACTCCAAGGGCGGAAAATTCGAGCCTGGCCACTGCACCATCGATCTCTGGCCCGACCTCTCTGAGTACGACGATGACGAAAAGTTTCCCACCCCATTTCGCCATGCGGACGGCAGCGTGGCTCACGTGTTTAGCTCGCTGCACGCCAAGACAGTCGATCGCCACTTTCTCTGGATGCAGCAGTACGGTATCGACGGGGCATTTATCCAACGTTTCGCCAGTGTCGTGACCAGCTCGCCACACAGCTACGAGCGCCTAAAGGCTGACAACCGGAAGCTAAAACTCTGCCGCGACGCAGCCAATGCAAATGACCGTGCCTACGCGCTGATGTATGATCTATCCGGGTGGAAAAGCGATCGCTTCGAGATCCTCGCCCGCGACTGGAAGCAGCTACGCACCCGGATGGGGCTGACCCTCGATGCCAATGACCGCTCCTACCTACAATTCGACGGCAAGCCACTGGTGGCCATCTGGGGAGTCGGTTTCAGCGACGATCGGGAGTACGATCTCGACGATGCCGAGCGCTTCATTCGCCTGCTCAAGCACAACCCCGAGTGGGGCGGCTGCAGCATCATGCTAGGCGTGCCCTACTACTGGCGGGAGCTCGATCGCGACGCAGTATCCGCCCCCAAGCTACTCAAAGTCCTACAGCTCGCCGATGTGATCAGCCCGTGGGCAGTCGGCCGCTACCACGAAGTCGACTTTGCCAAAGGCAAACTCATCGAGCATCAAAATGCTGATCTAGCCTGGTGCCGAAAGCACGGGATTCACTACCTACCCGTGATCTACCCCGGCTTTAGCTGGCACAATATGCACCCCGAGCAGCCCCTAGCGTCGATCCCCCGCCGAGGCGGTAAGTTCTACTGGGACCAATTCGTAGCAGCCCGAGCCGCAGGCAATCGCAGTGCTTATCTGGCTATGTTCGATGAGATCGACGAGGCCACCGCTATCTTCAAGTGTACGAACAATCCCCCAACTGGCGAAGGAGTGACATTCCTCGACTACGAGGGCCTACCTAGCGATCACTACCTCAAACTTTCAGGAGCTGGGGGAAGGTTATTGAGAGGTGAGGTGCCCGAATAATCACAACCCGCTTGCGGCTACCCCTCATAATTCCTATATGGCTTATGTGACCTATAGGTATAGTAGTTGTTCTGGACCTGATTTTAGCTTGAGCACCTTTTTCTCACGCATTCTTGGTTTCATCCGTTTTTACTCGTAGAGGCGGCTCATTATCGGCTAGTCTCATACTCGCACCCACTATGAAGCCATCTCTCCTACCACTCCTCGCCATTCTCTCTATCGCCATCGCCATCTCGGCTGGGGCAGCCCACGCTCAGTCCTCTGCGGCCAGTGGCGCATCGGGCGATACCTTTCTCGAGCCCTACGAGAGCGTCGAGCTATCCTCGGTGAATACCGGCATCATCGAGAGCCTCGGTGTGAAACAGGGTGAATACGTGAAGAAAGACCAAGTGCTAATGACGCTAAACTCAGACGTGATCCAAGCGCAGTACCAAGTCGCCAAAGCACGGGCCGAGAATCAGGGTCGCATCATGACCGCCCAAGCCGAGTACGATCAGCAGAGCTACCGCTACAATATGCTAGCCTCGCTGAAAAGCCGCGGTGCGTCGAATACCGCCGAGATCAAAAAGGAGTACGCCATGCTGAAGGCTGCTGAGGGAAATCTGATAACCGCTCAGGAGGAGCAAAAGATCGCCCACCTCGATGCCCAGCGCATCCTAGCCGAGCTCAGCGAGCGCACCATCACCTCGCCGATCGAGGGCTATGTGGTATCCATCACTCGCGACGTGGGTGAGCCCGTCGGCCCCGGTCAGAAGGGCAACGACCCCGATGCCGCAGACTACCTAGTCCGTATCGTGCAGGTCTCGCGCCTCAAGGCCACAACCTTTCTACCCTATCAATCGATCAAAAATCTCAATGTCGGCTCCAAGCTAAAGGTAACTGGCAGCGATATGGGGTGGTCGACACAGGGCACTATCGAGTTTATCTCGCCCATCATCTTCGCCGCGACCGGGCTGGTGGAGGTGGGTATCGTGATCGAAAACTACGATCTCAATTTCAAAAGTGGCGCTCCTGCCAAAGTCATCGTGCCATAGGGCTACAATCGCCAAACAAAGGGCAGAAAAGGTATCTGGAAAATGTAGAATTCCTAACCGATTGTTCTTACCATAGGCACGGTTCGATGGCCTGCCTTTTTTCCCAATATAGATGAGCTCCCAAGTCGCCAACAACGACGCCACGCCTAATACGCCTGCCGCGAAGCCACCGCAGAATACTAGCGGTCGCGACATCATCGGCGAGGTCGATGAGCTATTCGGCCATGCTGACTACGGCGAGTTTTGCCGCGATGCGATGGCCTATCTGGTGGATCTCACCACCGCCCGCGCCTGCCTCATCTACGGTGCCGACTCTATCGGCAAGATGGTGCTGCAGGGCCAGTTCCAGCGCCAGGGCAATACACTGCCCCAGGGATTTCAGCCCGAGGTGGACAAGCTCGCCACCTACTCGCGCGAGACGGCATCCAGCCAGAAAGTGACACTCAGCGTAGGCGACCAAAAACTCGCCGGTCTAGCCGTGCCATTTATGGGTGCTCAGGGGCCCTGCGTGCTCATCCTACTACTCGGCCCAGAGCGCGCCCCATTCCTCGAGCCGACCTACAGTATGCTAGGGCTATACGGAGCGGTCATGGCGAACTACTCCAATCGCATCCAACTGCAGAAAACCCAAGAGGCATTCCTGCAATCGACCCTGCTGATCGATCTCTACACCAAAGCCTCTCTGGCTACCGACTATGAGAGCGCGGTGGCCATCGTCTCCTCCGAGCTACAGGAGCTAGTCGGCTGCGATCACCTGGCCCTCGGTTTGGAGAGAAAAGGCCGACTCAAACTCGATGCCATATCCGGCCGTAAAAAGCGCGAGAAGCGCTCGCAGGGCTTCACCCGAGTGCAAAACCTGATGCGCGAGGTGCGCTCCGCTGAGTCGAGCGTAGTCTGGCCCCCGCCAGAGGATATGGAGCTAAAAGCTCTGATCGCCTCCAATCAAGACTCCCTGCTGCAGACCTTTTCCGTAGGCCGCATCATCGGCGTACCACTGGCTCCCACCGAGGGCGATCGCAAAGGTGCCATGGTGGTGATGTACCGAGACGCCCAGCAGCCGAGCCCAGAGAGATTCGAGCTACTCAGCTCCATGGGCCCACACCTCGTCGCCCTACTCACCCTGCTACACGAGGGCCTACCCGAGGGTATCCGCGGCCAGATGCGCCGCTTCGCCAGAGACAATAGTCTGGGCAAAAAGGTCGCCGCCATCGTCATGCCACTGCTGCTGATCGCGGCACTCTTTCTACCCGTACCGCACCACATCCGCGCTGCGGCACGGCTGACTCCAGACATCTCGCGCCAGGTAGCCGCACCGATCAGCGGTATCCTAGAAGATGCCCTAGTCAAACCCGGCGAGGTGGTGCAGGAAAATCAGCTGATCGCCACGCTCGATGGCAAAGAGATCACCGCCCAGCTGGCCAAAGCCATCGCCGACCGCGAGGTGGCCGCCAAGCGCCGCGACCAAGCTCTGGCCAAGCAAGATACCGAAAACTACCAGCTGGCCAAATACGAGCACGAAGCCCTGTCCAAAGAAGTCGAACTACTCCAGTATCGCCGCGACAATCTCGAGATCCGCAGCCCGATCACTGGCCTAGTCCTCACCGGTGATCTGGAGCGATCCAAAGGCGTGCCCGTCGAGATGGGCCAAAAACTCTTCGAGGTGGCTGCCTTCGACAAATTCGTCACCGAGATCTCGGTGAGCGACGAGGATATCAACTGGATAGAGCTCGATCTGCCCACCGTCGTCCGCCTCGAGTCACGCGGCAACCGCGCCTTCGAGACCAAAGTCGAGCAGATCTATCCCGTCTCCGAAGTCAGCGACAGCGAGAATGTCTTTGTCTGCCTAGCCTACCTCGTAGACGAAGATGGCAAAGCCTACCTGCGCCCCGGCATGCGCGGCCGAGCCCGCATCGAGGCCGGCTGGAAGCCCCTCTGGTGGATCCTCTTCCACAAACCATGGAACTACGTGAAGGTGAGATTTTTCTGATGTCACGGGCGAACCATAACTCCAGCGGAATCGAGCAGTCAGATTGGACAGATCGGTCCAATCCGACCGATCACAAAATCAGCAAATTCAATAGGGTACAGTCCAGACTGAATAGGGTACAATCGCCCTCATCCACTCCTCTTCTCCTTCTCTCCTCTTCTCAAAACACCTTCTCAAAAAAATGAGCACCGACTTCGCCGTAAAAGAGTGGTCGGTCGCGCGGCCACGTATTCGCCGAGATGTGGAGGTCACCTTCCACCAGAGGCGTAGTGGGCCTGTCTATGTGGTCGAGGATCTCATGCACCGGCGCTACTTTCAAGTGGGGTTGCCGGAGTACCAATTTATCCAATCACTGAATGGTCGCCGCACCGTGGGCGAGGCGATCGCGATCTCGGCACGCGCGCTGGGTGCCAACGCTATCTCCGAGCAAGACGCCCTCAAACTCGTCCGCTGGCTGGTGGACAATGATCTACTGGAGAGCGACAACGCGGGCCAGGCCATGCGCCGCTACGATCTGGCCGATGAATCGCTCTCGAAAAAGCCCAAACAGCCTTGGTTCCAAAAACTGGTTTTCCTGAAAATCCCGCTGGGCAATCCCGATGCCTTCTTCTGCTGGCTACAGCCGGCCTTCGCGTGGCTTTTCACCAAGCTCGCTCTCATCCTGTGGCTGATACTGGTCAGCTACGCAGGCTACACACTGTTCCAAAACTGGGAGCTATTTCGCTCGGCCGCCTCGCAGATCATCCTACCGCAAAACTGGCTACTGATGATCCTGACCTTCGGCGTGCTAAAGATCCTGCACGAGCTGGGCCATGGCGTGGCCACCCGCCGCTTTGGCGGAGTCGTGCCCGAGTGGGGCGTGCAGATGCTGCTATTTGTCACCCCGCTTACCTTTGTCGATGCCTCGTCGAGCTGGCGCTTCCCCGGCCGCTGGCAGCGTATGGCAGTCGCTGCCGCCGGTATGTACGTCGAGCTAGCGATCGCCGCTGCAGCCATCCTCGTCTGGGCGAATAATACCGGCTCACTCATGGGCACTCTGGCCTACAATGCCATTTTTGCCGCCTCGGTAATCACCGTGTTATTCAATGCCAATCCGCTGATGCGTTTCGATGGCTACTACATCGCCTGTGATTTGCTGAATATCCCCAACCTCGGCCAACGCGGCCAGGCCGTGATGAGCTGGTTTTACCACCGCTGGATCATCGGCATGAAGAAGCTCACCTTCCCCGCGCAGGCCAAACAAGCTCCGCGCACCATCGCGGCCTATGGAGTGGGAGCGTGGTTTTGGCGCATCGTCATCTGGTCGGGTATCATGATCGCCCTGGCTCTCTTCGCCAAAGGCATCGGCCTAGCCCTCGTCGGCCTGATGATCGGGGCCATGGTATTTGGCTGGCTGAAGAAGTTTTTCAAACTCCTACGCGAGGGCCACGGTGGACTGCGGGTCAATCCCATCCTCGTGATACTGCGCCTAGCCTGTATCGTCGGAGTGATAGCCTCGGCCTTCCACTTCATCGAGTTTCGGCCCTACACCCGAGCGGTAGCCGTAGTCACCTACCCTGGCCGAGAGTCGCTGCGCAATGAGCTGCCCGGCTTTGTCGAGGAAGTGCTGGTGAAAAATGGCGAAGCCGTCCAACAAGGCCAGCTACTCGCCCGCCTCAGCAATGTCGAGAGGGAGGTCGAGCTGGGCACCAGTCAGCTCGATGTGACTGCAGCCCAGCTACGCGCTGCCGACTACCTCGACAAAAAACAAATGGCCGCCTACCAGGCTGAGCTGCAAAATCTCGGTGGCCTGCGCGCCCGCTTCGCCCTAGCCGACCGGCGGGTGAAAGACCTCGCTGTCTACGCCCCCATCAGTGGCCGCGTCTTTCTCCGCCGCCCAGAGATGCTCACCGGCCGCTTTCTCCAGCCCGGCAGCGAGATCCTATCCATCATCCCCAGCAGCGAGCCCGAGCTACTCATCTCCGCCAGCGAGCGGGCTGTGAGCGCCTTTGAAGCGGCAAAACAACAGTCGCTCAACATCCGCATCTCTGGCCGCCAAGGCGGTGCCTACCCCGCACGCATCACCCGCCTCGAGCAAACCGCTACCATAGCTGTGCCTCACATCGCCCTCGCCTCCAGTAATGGCGGCCCTCTGGCTGTGCGCCAAAAGGTAGACATGCAGAGCGAGCGCGCCAAAGGCCTAGCCCGCACAATCGCCCCTGCTGGCGAGGAAATGGACCACTTCGTAGGACTCTCCGTAGACGAGACCGACGTCACCCAACTCGAATTCCCCAAAGCCCGCCTGACTGGCTACGCCACCATCTCCGAGCCCGACGGCGCAGCCATCCTACGCGAAGGCGAGTGGGGCTACGCCAAGCTATACGAAGGCGAGAAAGAAAAACTCGGCGTCTGGCTATACGATGGCATGTCGCGCTGGCTTCTGTCGAAGTGGGAGGCCGCTACGCAGATGTGAGTAGTGCCGGTCACTCTCAACAGCCAAAGCACATAGTCAAAACAGGTCCTCGACAACCGAAAGGCTATTTTATACCATCAATAAATGAGCCGTTCTGCCCTCAGCTTATCTGGTCTACTCCTCTTACTCTTCGCAGTTAGTCAATTTTCCAACGCATCGCCACAACGACCTGATATCTTAGAATATGAGGATGGCTCGATCGATGCTGTCCATTATTTTGATTTAGCTCCAAAGAAAAAAGAAGACATCAAAAAATGGCTGAAAAACAAAACCCTGGAAACTCAGACCATAGGGTGGAACTACCACAATAGTGCAAACACAGACGGATTTGCATACACACTCCTCTTCAAAAACAATCGAATCTATCTTACTGGCGTAACGATCGAATCACCCGAACCCGGTGGAACCCAGGTACCATTCTACGACTTTTTCGAGCGCTATGAAAAGGTTCTCGCCTCCTGGTATACCGGCGCTCTCCATATTTACAAAGGCAGACCACTAGGTTACACCCACATCCGCTCATCCGTCACCATTCTGCACATAAAGGAAGGCGTGCTAATCAAGAAGGAAGAAAAAGAACTAAAGCCGGCCACACCCAAAATCACTCCGTAAAAACGCTAAAACCAAATACAGCCCTACTTAATAACGCCGCATCTAGCCTAGTAAGAGCCAAAAACCTTCTTTCAATACACGGGAAAATACCGCACAGTACTAATACCTAGGTACTACAAAACTGCCCCACCCCATTCTATCACTTGCGAATCGCAAAACTGAAAACGCCCCCCCCCCATGAAGCCTTTCTCCACTACATGTATTGCACTCAGCCTTGTCGCCTTTGGTATTTCGATTTTTCAAATCCCTCAGATTTTCTCTAGCATCGAGTCTGTTGGTCAGCTGTTTAAGGGCTTGGATCCGGTCGGCAATCCGATCATTTACGAAGAGTTCACCTTAGTGAGAAACCGTATCAAAGTATTCACGATCTCTCTATTACTCGCTCTTTTTATGAACCAGCTAGTAATCCTGATTTACGTGTTATCACCTAAGCAAAGAACAAAGGCAGCTTGATCTTTCGCCGTTCACTTAGGCAGCCAATCATCGATAATATGGATATCTCTGCTTGTTCAGCAAACCCGGCAGTGCCATCCTGCCATCATGAATGATGACGGCAGTCCCACTCCACCTCCGATACCCGAGAACGTATATCAAGCTCCTACCACCTCATCAGTCACAGCCCCACAGCCTGATACCGGTATGGGACAGGATGCGGGTATGCGGCTGCTGCTGCCTGTAGGCCGCTCTGGGTGGGCGATCGCAGCTGGCTACTGTGGGCTATTTGCACTGATCGGTATTGGTGCACCATTCGCACTCATCTTTGGCATACTAGGTGTGCGTGACATCAAAAAGAGCCAAGCAACAGACCGACCTAAACATGGTATGGGCAGAGCGGTCTTTGGCATCATCATCGGCGCTATCGTGACGCTGCTGATTGCGGTTTCACTCGTGCTGCCTCTTTTGTAGCGAGTAGACATCACTCTAGGCTCACCTGGACTTTCAGATACAGATCATGGCTTGGCGCTTGCGCACGGAGCCTTACCCGTTCCCACATTTCATTGATAGGATCGATTTCTACAGTATCTGCCGTGACCACGACATACTCACCATCGACACTCCGTGATCCAACTGCATTATAGGCCACGCCACTATTCAGTCTTCTCACGTAATGTAAGTTCCAATAAGATTGATCCCCCACCCAATCGACAAAAGCACCAGGCAAACCCGATGTTCCCGTGGTCTGAACCATTGGCGCCGTCACTCCTGTAGCTAGAGGCAGGTTAAAGGCGTACCGTTCGAGATTGGAAATGCCATCATGAAATGGAACCGCCGTGGCCAGGGCATCTGCACCTGATAAACCTGCATCTGCGGCTGCTTGCTCGAATAGCATCTGGCCATCCACCACCTGAAAACTCCGAGACACCTCTTCCGCTGCAGCATAAGTACTGTTACCTGCTTGCGAGGCTGTGATAGTCACCGAGCCTGTACCTGAGAATGTAACCACGTTCCCCTGATTGATACTTGCCGGACCACTACTAACAACAAAGGTGACAGGATTCCCTGAATCACCTCCACTTGCATTCAAGGCTAGACTAGTGTCGATAAACTGCTGCTCGATCGAAGCGAAGGAGATAGTCTGAGCCTCCAATAGACTGGTCACCTTGAGGCTATCGACCCAACCTCGATCCTGTCCCTCGGAAAAGATATCGTCTTTGATGTATTGCCATTTGAGCACATGATTACCAGCGGCAAACGTTCTCGACACTTTCCGCCAATTACGCTCTCCACTGAGATCCGTCACCAAGCGATCATTTTCGTAATACTCGAGAAAATCGAAATCCCACTCACTCGACACTTTCCACCAAAATTCAACATCCGCAGGGCCCTGAATCTCAACCTCAAACGATGAACTCTGGTTATTCGACACATCGGCACTCGCAGCAGCATCCACTCCATCGTAAGTCACGGCATCCTGCCAAAACCACGCACGACTACTCGTGGTAACATCCAATGCCGTATCCAACGCTCCTGCCAGTGATCGGCTATTCACCGTAATCACCAACGACCGGGTGTCGCTCCCAGCTGGATTCGTCGCGGTGATATCGACCGAAAAAGTACCTACCTCACTTGGACTCCACGTCACAACTCCGGTTGAAGCATTCACGCTCATTCCTGCTGGAGCATTGCTCCCAAGTGAAAATGACCGTGCCGAATTAACGGCTACGATCGTGTAGGAAAACTGCGAACCCACACTAGCCTCAGCACTGAGAGCACTCGTGATTGAAGGCGTGGTGAAATCATCCGTGATAATAGTGCCTATCCCTGCGCCATCGGCGATCACCCCATTTACTGGATTACTCAATCGCACTTCGAAGGTCTCATCTTCTTCGACCTGAGTGTCACCATACACCGGTATATTAACCGTTTTAAATGACTCACCTATCGCGAAAGAGACGGTGCCACTACTAGCCTGGAAATCACTCCCAGCACTAGCCGTCCCGTTAGCCGTAGCGTAATCCACAGACACGGCCTCCTCTGCCGCAGCTGATAGGGAAATGGTAAAAGCATAGTCTCGGCTACCGCTATCCAACTCATCAGACCTCACGTCGTCGACTGAGAAACGTTCATCGGGCACATCGTAAGCTTCCGTAACGCTCATGTTATTGGGATCCCCCGAGTCAGTGGCGGAAAAGCCCATCCCCCGTTTGGCAAATGCACGCCAGATCTCATCTCGGTTCTCACCGCTGTTATTCTGCTGGTCCGCCTGCAGTATCGCATCTCTAGCCGATAAGAAAGTTGGATTCGCAGGCTGAAGCTTCATCCCATCGATCACCAATTGAATGGCCATGTTATTACCGCCTGTTCCATTATAAATATCAGCATCGAAACCATGCTTATTCACCAACTCCCAATACATCTCCCATAAAATCGTACACCACAAAAATCCAACACCATGAGGCTCTGATAGCCCTGCACCGCTCATATTTCGGAAGGTGTAGTTGTTCACACTCATGTTCGTGGTGTAAGCAGCAGGGCGAATTCCCACACTCGTCGCACTACGCCCGATCGAATAATAGCCAATCGGCCGCCTTTGAGTGGAGGTATGACTCGACTCCGCCGTCAAGGCTAACGCCAGAAAATCGCTCCACCCCTCGCCCATCGCTCGGCTCTGGCTCGCCCCTAACGCACTCGAATTGAAGCGCCCTCCGGTAAGCCGACTCGACACGCCATGCCCATACTCGTGAATGATCACCGTGGAATCGAGACCACTGTCGCGCAGTGGCGATGTACGGTCCCAAAGAAACATCTGCATCCTCGGGTTGCTGCCATCTGGAGGCGTCGCAAAATTCGCATTATTGAAGTCGCCTCCATCCTGAGAATCCGCGTAAACACCATCTGATGCCGAACCACCACGACCGTAGTTATTTTCCTGAAAATTGCCCGCACTCTCATCGAACCCATACCGATAAAAGATGTCGTGAGCGATGTTATTCCAATAAAACAAATTGGTAGACGATGCATCGAGATAAGCCGATGGCGATTGCGATAAACTCACCGTATAATCGAATGACAACGAATCCCCGCCATCGGGTCTCGTGCCCCCACTGTTGTTGGCATCGGTATCGTCCTGGACCAGCACATTGTTGCCACGAGTGTCGGTGTGGTCCGCCCCCGCATTGCCATTAGTATCGTGCCACCCATAGGGCGATGCAGTCTCATCGTGAGGGTCCGTCACCACCTGCTGACTTCCATCCATAGGACTTTCATAAGGGAGCGGATACACCTTATAGTCCGCACTGGCGTACCAGTTCACCCGACTGAGAACCTCGCCGGTTACCGCGTCTACGTTCATGTCCATCCATTGCGACTCCTCAGGCGTGTGAATCACCACATTCCACACCAGACGGGTTTCGCCCTCTGGCTGTGGTAAATACATCAGTCTCGCAGGAATCGGATCGCGGGAGATCTCTTCATTTTCCAGAAGAGCTTTCTGCGACGCGCCACGACTGGGAGACACTAGGTCCATTTCCAACGCCGACACAGCACCCATACCCAAGTCTTCCGCAGCAGCGATCACCGCCGCAGCCGCGTCAATCGAAGGTAAATGGGTATTAATCTCGCTTTGGATATCTTTCACGAAACTATTATGCAAGCTGATCAGTTGGCCTTGTTTATCGAAGTTTGCATTAGCATCGCCATTGTAGACTTGTATACCGCCCACCTGCTGCCTCAGATACACGTGGCTCACTCCATTATGCTGAGTGGTAGCCTGTGACCGAAGCACCACATCCGCAAAATCAGCCACCTCATATCCATCGCTCTCTACACTCCTACGAAGTCCCTCGACGGCAACCTCATATAGAGAAGACTTTGGACTCGGTCTGCCCCACTCCTGACTGACCGACCACTTTACACTGCCTGACGCCCGTGGCCTAATGTAGACCTCGGTGGCTGCCAACTTTTGATTTTTGTCCCTCAATAGGGAATCGAAGCTCCTGGTAGACACCTCCTCAAAATCTGAATCTTTCAAGGCTACAACCACAGGGTCAATAACCGGATCGGCGACTTCTGCCTCGATCTCTCTGCGGGAATTAAAACACAAAAAAATGATCAAACAGATCAAAACTGCTAACGAACAAAGAAGCACAGGAGGTCTCATCAGTAGGAAAGAAAGCCGTAAGGGTTAAAGGGAATCTGATAACTCGACTCGCATCCGAGCAAATCGTCGGTCGGATGTGGCGGTAGATTCGCTGTCGCGGATGGTGACTCGTTCCCAGTACTGATCGATGCCAGATACCGTCTCGGAAGACGCTGCAGGAAAGAATTCTTCCACCTCAGACGAAAACTCAGGTATATAGTGAATACTAGTATCACCCACGCGGCGCAGATATTCGATCTGCAGTCGATCGCCCACCAGCCCCATCTGAGGCAGACCCGAGGTGCCGATGCCAGATTCCAATCTCCGATTATCGGCTAGGTTGGGATCTAAGTTATAAGCGTATTCCTCCAACAAACTCACCCCATCGCCGTCCGAATCGGCTGTGGGCAACGCATCGTCCCCCATCAAGCCATGAGCTTCGGCCCAGGAGTTGATCGTAGTCGCAACCACACCCATCAAATCTAGTTCCACAGGATTATCTTCTGTTTCCGCCGATCTAACTCTGAGCTTAGCCGACTTAGCGCCTGCTGCAGTCGCAGTGAAAAGTATCTTGAAGTCTGAACTCTCGCCAACAAGCAGAGAGTCCACTTCCAATTCGGCGATCGAAAAGCCCGATGCATCAGGCCCAACGATCGAACCTGAAATATCTGACAAGTCGACGTTTCCAAGATTCTTGAGAGTTAGTACTTTTTCCGAAGCCGTTCTATCATCTAATTGAACCACATTACTTGCTAAGAGAGACGCTTGATCCTTCTCTTCGATACCGATCTTTGGCTGTAAACCATGGGCAATAAAAGGAACCAGAAAAGGAGTATTGTTTCGATCATTGCTATGAATCTCCAAAACAGCTGCCCGACTACCAGCAGCTAATGGTGACAACTCAACAGTCACAGAAACGGTTTCACTAGGCAACACCGCCCCCCATGGGCCTCCTACAATAGAAAAATCATCCGATTCAGATCCGGCAACCTCAAATCTTAGCTCTTCTAGAGGCCCATCACCAACGTTCTCTAAGACAAAAGTTTTGCGTACACTCTGACCAACCAAAACACCACTCCAATCAATGGGATCACCATGATTCTCCAGTCGATTATCTTCAGGATAAAAAACGGCCAACTGAGCCTCGGTAGCAAAGCCGGTCAAGTTCACTTGAAACTCGCCCTCATCTCGATCGTCACTAAAAATCGTAAGAATCGCATTTCGCCTACCCACTTCAGTAGCGACCATCGAGACCGAAACCTCTAGACCAGCACCTGGCTCCAAGACTTCCACACCAATATCTGCGACTTGGAAGTCTCCACTGGCGGCCCCCAACACACCCATGCCTAGATCAGACAACGGAGCATTACCGATATTGGAAATCGTTATCGCCAAATCCTTAGCTTTTCCCACATTCGACTGGCCAAAATCAAGGCTCGCCGAACCGTCAACCAGAACCCCTAGCTCCTCATGGCTAACACTGATTTCAGGATCCAGCCCTAAGCCTGCTAAGGCTACCTGAAATGGGTTCTCATCCGGATCATTACTCTGTATACTCAATAGCGCTGTCCTAGCCCCTCTTCCGGTAGGGGTGAAATCTACTACGAACCCTCCGCTCTGACCGGGAGCAATTTCTGTAGCAGTCAAGTCACGCACCGTAAAGTCATCGGAATGCTCGCCCTCGAGGCTAAAACCGATGCTCTCCAACAATCCATCTCCCTCGTTCCTGACAACGAAAGGTAATGAAGCAGAAGTGAGAACATCCGTATCTGGAAACTCGATACCGCCTCCGCCACTGATCAAATCTACCTCTGCGGCCTGTTGAATAGTGATATCAGGAGCCGTTCCTCGACCTGTGAGCGGGACCAAAAATGGAGTCTCATCTCGGTCATTGCTCTCGATCTCCAAGGTCGCGGACCTTAACCCCAGCTCGGTAATCGTGAGGGAAATAGGCACACTCACCGACTCCCCAGGAGCCAAAGACGCCTCGCTCAACGGCGAAACCGAGAAATCACTCGCATCGTCCCCTGACAGCGAAAACTGAATACCCCAAAGTGGAGCATTTCCTATATTTTGAATCAGGAGCTGTTTTTGTACAGTAGCGCCAAGATTACCACTACCTAAACTAACTGCCGACTGACCAGAAACCAGTTCTACCCCTTCCGGATCTTTCACCTGTATCTCTGGGTCCAATCCGGTCCCCGTCAGATAGATTAAAAACGGGCTATCATCCGCATCATTACTTTCGATTTCGATGACAGCCGATCGCTCCCCGGCACCTTGCGGCGTAAAAACGATCTTAAATGACAGGTCTTCGCCAGGATTGGCTCCCACCCCACTCAGATCGGTGAATGAAAAGTCGCCACGATTAGGGCCCGTAAATTTGATTCCCAAATCCCCAAGCACACCGTCTCCCGTATTCCGAATCGATACCGTTAGTTCGGAAGATTCGAGGACATCCAAATCACCGAAACTGAGGCCAGATTCTCCATTTACCAATGGAGTACCTAGAGGGTGCTCAACCCTAATATTAGGCTGCGTACCATTAGCAAGTAACGCTAGCTCAAAGGTTCCTTCATCTGAATCACTACTGAGAATACTGAGCATAGCCTCTCGAATACCTGGCTCGCTGGGCTTACACGTCAATTTGACAGAAACCATCTCGCCAGGATCGAGCTTATCTGGGACATTGCTATCGATACGAAAATCTCCAACAGCGGCCCCAGCCAAAGCCAATTGAATCCCCTTCAGATCATCGTTACCATCATTCCGAATCACGACCGTCTGATTCGCTTCTACGCCAAGGTTTGATTCCCCAAACTCTATTGCAGATTCACCGTCGATCAGTTGCCGGTTCGGAGCTTGTGTGACGCTGATCTCCGCCTGTAAACCTAATCCCGTCATCGATACGACGAATGGATTTTCATCACTATCATTACTCGCGATCAACATCCGTGCATTGCGATCGCCTGATGCTGTAGGGGTGAAGCTGACTTCGAAGCTAGCTGACAGTCCTGCACTCAACACACTAGCCACTGGGGTATCTACAGAAAAATCGCTTTTCCCCACACCCTCTAAAGTGATCGATATTTCTTCTAGATCTCCATCTCCAGAGTTCATGATTTGAAAAACCTTTTTAGCGGTCTGAGACACAGAGATGCTCCCAAAATCGACTCCCTCTCCTTGGCTCTCTAGTGGACTACCAACTGGCTGTTCGACATCGATCTCCGGCACCGTCCCCTTGGCTGTCAACTGTATCTCAAATGGTGACTCATCTCTATCGTTACTCGTCACTCTCAAGACCGCACCCCGATCCCCCACAGCCGAAGGCTCACAATTGATGACCAACCCCACCGAAGTCCCGGGCTGGAGACTAGCTACCGGCAGCGATTCTGCACTAAAATCTTCCGCATTCTCTCCTGTGATACTCAGTGCTAAATTCGTCAAAGGAGCGTTACCCGAGTTCTGAATTGTCAGATTTCCCACGAGTGCACCTCCCAGATTGATCGATCCCAGATCAATCACCGAAACTCCATCCACTAAGTCCGCACCAGATGCATTTTTGATGGCGATCTCCGGATCTGTGCCTGTACCCTCCAGTCGCACGAGGAACGGAGATCGGTCGGAATCGGTACTCAAAACTCTGACCGTGGCAGTTCCATCGCCAGAGTTTTGAGGTGTAAAAAGTACCTTAAAAGAAGTCGAATCTCCAGGAGCGACTTCTTCCGCTGCTAGATCTTTGACCTCAAACGTCCCTACACCATTGGCATTCTCTACCGCCACAGATAGATTACTTAGTAGACCATCTCCTGAATTTTTTACCGTGACCACCTGCTCATGCCTTTCAGACACGGGCACCATGTCGAATACTACCTTTGCCGTATCGTGGTCTAGTGCGACGCCATGCGGGTGCTCAAGCGAGATCATCGGCATGGTTCCTTTTCCGGTCAGTCCGATATCAAAACTAGCTTCGTCTGGATCATTGGACGTGAACCGAATACTCGCCACCCTGTCTCCCGCAGCGCTGGGAGAAAACTGGATAGCCAATGTCGTGTCTCCGCCCGGGGCGAGCGCCGTCGATCCAATCGAATGTATGACAAAATCGGACTGATCATCACCAGAGATCGCGATATCAGAAATGGCTAGCACCGCATTCCCCTGATTTCTCAGAGTCATCTGTCTAATCACGCTGCCACCCACTAGCAATGAATCAAAATTCATCGCGCCCTCACCGCTGATGAGTGCACCACCTACCCAATCCTGCACGCTGATATCGGCAGCCAGACCAGTCGCTGTCAGACTGATATCAAAGACTGCCTCATCCGCGTCATTACTAGTGATCTGCAGCGCCGATTGCACGCTACCGAAGGCATTGGGGGTGACTGAAAGGTTTAACGTCGTAACCTCCCCTGGGGCTAATGAATTCGCACCAAATGCTCCTACCGAAAAACTCGCAGCCGAATCACCTACTATCTCAGCCGACAATGGCCCCAACACACCGCTACCGGTATTGTGTAGAAAGATCTGTATATCCTTTTTTCCACCGACACTGACCGCCCCAAAATCAAGCCAACTCTCGCCATCAACTAGGTCGGTATCAGCCGGGTATTTGATTTCGATCTCGGCTACAGCCTCTCGTTCCGCCGTTACGTAGAATGGAATTGTCCCAGTCACTACCCGACCAGAAAACACGTGATCAATAGCGACTACCGCCGTATCACGCACCACCATGAGGGCCCCTGGCTCGATAAAGGCAGCACCGACGTCAGTCGCAGGGTCTGCAGCAGAGATCCAGCGCGACAGATCGCTACGGTACTGATAAACCGGAGCTGCCGAAAAATCGATACCTGTGTCGGTAGACTTCGGAAACACGATTTCAGTGCCCACCACTGTCGGACTCGAGCTGTTTAGCCGCTGTCCTCCTGGAAATAGTCGGTCGAGCGACCATTTCTCGATGATGTGGATGGTATCACTGCTGCCCAGACCAGCTAGGTCACCCTTAGACAGATCCACGGTGATCGTGTTCTCAGTATTTCCAGTCACATCAACACGCTTTCCTGCGGCTGAGCCAGTCACCACTTCCAGATAATACCGTCCCGCTGGAGAATAGGCACCAACCGTGAGCGGCTGCCCGGTAGTCGCGACCACGCTGCCACTCACGCTACTTACCCCAAGAGGCTTCACAGACACAGCCAATGGCACAGGTTTGAAACGAGCGCTACCAGTCCAATCCAAGGCCTGGCTACCCTGCTCAGCCGGAAAATGGACCAAACCAAACCCGCCATCACTCGCTAAAGACCGCGAAGTGCAGATACCGAGGCAAGACAGTGCAAGACCAATCAACAGGGGGGATTTCATTTGGGGGGAATAGGGGGCTGCAAGTGAAGCAGCATGGAAACATCCCACAGATTCAAATTATGGTAAATTTAATTGTTATTAAATTTTAAACATTTATTTTGCTAAGGTGGCTACAAAAAAGGCACCGGATCACCGGTGCCTTCTCATGATTAAAGATTTATCGCGATTAGCTGCTAGCCGAGATTCTCAGCGATCCTGCGGCAGACTTCCTCGACATTCTCACGGCTGTTGAAAGCCGAGATGCGGAAATAGCCTTCGCCTGCGGCACCAAAGCCTGCGCCTGGTGTGATGACCACCTGTGCCTGCTCGAGCATACGATCAAACATACCCCAAGAATCGACACCCTCTGGGCAGCCTACCCACACGTAAGGTGCATTCACTCCGCCAAAGACGGTCAGGCCGATCTTCTCACATGCCTCGCGCAGGAGCTTGGCATTGCCCATGTAGTGCTCGACGAGAGCCGCGACCTCTGCCTTGCCCTCTGGAGAGAAGACTGCGGCAGCCCCGCGCTGCACAGGGTAGCTAGCGCCGTTAAACTTAGTGCTATGGCGGCGAAACCAGAGCTGATGCAGGCTCACCTCCCCCTTTCAATAGACTCGAATATACCGCACAGCACTACTACTTTGGCACTACAAAATCGACTCTAATAAATTTAACACTTGCGATACGCAGGACTAAAAGAAGTAATCTTACACTCCCGAAAGCCAGCCCCTCCCAATGAAGCGTGTTTCCACGTCGTGTATCCAACTTGTAAACACCTAAGCACAAGCCAGATCCTTGCTCGTCTCCCTGATCACTTATCAAGACCATCTTTATCGACAGCTCCAAAGTCCGCCAACATTTCCTGCTCCTCGACATCCCAGATCTGCCAGTTTTGATAATACTGCCAGGAGCCTTCGTTGATTTGTTTAACCAATCGTCTGCGGCCCCTAACTGTGCGTCCATCGTTCAACAACGAATTAAACGAGAACCCAAAAGGCACTTCATCTTTGATCTCGGGCAGTTCCGCAACCTTCATCAATTCCGACACCTCATGGGAAAATTCAGAATCTCCCTCGAGATCAAATAGAAGCTCGAAGCGCAGCAACGACGAATATCCATAGCCATAAGCCTGCGGTGTTGCTCGCTCTGACATTCTCGACACTTCAAACATCAGAAAACGACGATTATCCGAGCGAATCGCATCGGTTGCGATGAAGTAGGGTGCGTCTAATCGATATAGAACCTCGCCTTCAGCATTCTTAAACCAAGTGGTATTGCCTTTTTGACTCAAGAAGACTCCTAGTCCATCGAACTCTTCGCCCACTTCATCCCACGGGCGCCTCGACATAGCCATTGGGTATACCTTCGTGTGAATTTTTGAAATTTCTTCAATCGTGTACTTCGTCGCCCCTGGGATATACACCTCCGTCTCCCCTACCGGAACATGAGGATATTCGTTACTCGAGATCGCCCCCTTGCCAAACGCCGCTAAAAACGCGTCGCCCAACTGGCCAACACCCACCTCCGAGCGCATCGACCAACTCCCCGGCCTAGTCACCACTAATTTGTGAGTTTCCTCGCCACCATTTTCTGTATCAGAGATCTTCACCTCATACTCAATCGAGTAGGAAAACTCAGGCTGTGCGACCGCCGGATTCTCCGCTACAGAAAACACTACCAATTGGCTTTCTTCCAGCCCCCTAAATTGATCCGAAACCTGACTCGGCTCAGCCAACTGCTTGATCAAAACAGCTCCATCTGGAGCACCCTGACTCCGCGTTACCTCCTGCACATCAATCTTCACCCGCGACTCACTCTCAGAATGCCGAATTCGAAACACTCCCAGCAACTTATCTCGGTCCAAGCGAATGTAATCGTGACTGCAACGCCAAACCTCGGTCGCATTATTAACAAGATGAGTCCGCGCATCCGAAAAACCGCCCACTTTCTCTTCGTATGCCGCAAAATCGAATCGATTCTCAACCTCTGTAACCGGCACCGACATACAATGATCGATACACACCAGAGACTCACTCACTAACTGACCTTTAGTATCAGTCTTCCAAGCCCTATACCGGTGTGGATAAGCTTGTTTACCCTTTTGGGCTTTCCACACCATCTCCCTATACCGGATTGCCACCGAGGATTGATTCTTCTCCAAAATCGTCACCATTCGATCACCGAACTGGATATCGAAAACCCTATTCGGATCATAGATCCGGTGACTTAGCCGCCAGCTGTGGCCATCTCGCTTCTCCACCAAACAATTGGGATGAAAGACCAGATCTAACAAATGAACCTCCTCGCCATACCAATCGATAGTCCACTGCGGAAGCGACGCACGAATCGGTAACCTGTGCCCAAAACAACGGAAAGGAATCTCAAGTCGCGAACGAGCATTTGTTTCAATACTTCCGTGCCAGTTATCCGGTTGCTTAGGATTCAGCACGTAGGACCGTGTGCTACAATGCGAAAAATAGGTAACAGCCGTCCAGCGCCCACCTGACTCATATGCCCCGTCTAGACGAATATCAAAGTTTCGTGGCAGAAACACCGAAAATGCTTCCTCCTGAGACTGTCCGTCCTGGTCACCGAATTTTGTCTCCTTTCGCGTCCCAGTGATATCGAAAAACTCATCCACCAATGGAAACGCCATCAAGATATCATGGGCCAACTCCTGTCTGACCGGCAATTCCACATCCAGCGCTAGTTTCACTTCCTGAGCAAAACTCACCGAGATTTGACAGACAAAAAATAACAACCCACAGCGACCTAGAGACCTCATGCTCCGTTTTTACACTCTCAACGGGCAGCATCCAAGTCTGTAATCCCTAGATGTGCCCATACCGCTTGGAATATTGTTCAAAACACTCAAACAAGCGTTTAAACAAACATTTAATCGCTGCACTATGGCACCGGGTAGCCTGGCGGTTTCAAACCGCCGCTCCCAGTCTCGAAGGGCGCGGTCTCAAAGGATGCCATAGGTCGGATAGGTCCTATACGGCCTATAGCGATAACATCGAATAATGTCAGTTTAGTAGACGTCGCGCACGTAGCGCTTGTCCTTTTTCAGCTGGGACACGTATTGAGCTGCTGCATCGGCATCCATTTTGCCGTGGGTAGCGATCACGTCGTGTAGGGCTGCGTCTACATCTTTGGCCATGCGAGTGGCATCTCCGCAGACGTAGAAGTGGCCGCCCTGCTCGAGTAGGGCGAAGAGCTCTTCGCCGGTCTCTTGCATGCGGTTCTGCACGTAGATCTTCTCTTTCTGATCGCGCGAGAAAGCTAGCTCTAAGCGATCAAGAACACCGCTCTCTAGCATACCCTGTAGCTCCTCTTTGTAGATGAAGTCGCAGGACTCGTGCTGGTCGCCAAAGTAGAGCCAGTTGGTGCCCTCGGCACCGCGATGCTGGCGCTCCTCTAGGAAAGCGCGAAATGGTGCTATACCAGTACCTGGGCCGACCATGACCATAGGCACATTGTCATCAGCAGGCACACGGAAAGACTTGTTTGGCAGCATGAAGACACCGCCCTTTTCACCCTCTGGCAGACGATCCGCCATGAAGGTAGAACAGACTCCTCGGTGCTCGCGTCCCTCGCGCTCCCAGCGCACAGCAGCGACTGTCAGGTGGACTTCGCCAGGGTGCACATTTGGGCTAGATGAGATGGAGTAGGCACGGTGTGTCAGCGGACGCAGCCAACCTACGACTTGCTCAGCATCCAGCTTCACGTCTGGAGCGAGATTCATGATGTCTAGAGCGTCGAGCCCCCAGAGGAAGTCATCGAGACTCTCGCGGTCGCCACCCTCCATGATACGGCTGAATTCTTCGTGACCGACCAACGGCTCAAGGCCCGCTAGCAGATCCTGAGACGGAGTGCTGATCTCTAGCTTGTAGGTGAGCAGCTCGCCGAGAGTCTCATCCTTTCCAGAGATAGCGGTATCGGCAGTCGCGCCGAGACGCTCGAGCCATAGCTCGACGAGATCGGGCGCATTCACCGGCATCACACCGAGTGCATCGCCTGCCTCGTAGACCAGATCGCTTTCGCTCAGGTCAAAAGCCATGTGGCGGATCTCCTTGGCAGAGCCCTCGCCAGACAGATTGTGATTGTCGACAACTGGCGATGGGTATGGATTCTTCTTATTCCACTGGCTCTTCTTCGGCGCATCGACTGCGTCGCCAGCCACGGCATCGCCCGCCTGCGGGATGCTGGCCTGTAGCCACTCCTCGGCTGGCTCCTCGTAGTCGAGATCGCAGTCCAGTCTAGCAGCCAGACGCTTGGCGCCGAGCTGTTCGAGGCGAGTGTCCATCATCTTACCGGCTTGGCAGAAAAACTCGTAGCTGGTATCACCCAGGGCCAACACGCCAAACTCGAGAGACTCCAGTCGTGGTGCCGTGCTGGCAGAGAGGGCCTCCCAGAAGATGTGAGCATTGTCCGGCATCTCGCCTTCGCCGTAGGTGGAGATCACTACGATCAGGGTCTCCATCTTGGCCAGCTGGTCCATCTCGATAGCATCGAGCTCGGCGACACGGGGCTGATAGCCCTTTTGCTTGGCGATAGCAGCAGCCTCGTTGGCCACTTCCTCAGAATTACCCGTCTGGGTGCCGAAAAGAATGTCGATCGGCTTGGCAGCCACGGCCTGACCTGCTCCGGCGACATTGCCGACTGCAGCCACCCGTGAGTGCAAACCAGCCATGAAGCCGCTCAGCCACTGGCGCTGATCACTGGAGAACGGTGCGTCTTTAGGAATGTTTGGGACTTCCATCTATGTATTGAAAATCAGTGTCTATTCTTACTTGGAGCTACGCTCTAGCACAGCAGGTATCGCGCTCTTGGCGAACAGTTCGTCGAAACTTGGGACCTCACCGAGAATGCCCTCGATCTTGTTGGTCTGGTAGTCGATCCAGGCGTAGGTGCCTAGCTTGTCCATGCGGGATGAAACACGCATCGCCAGAGTGGTCTTGAAGTCGTTGATCCGCTTGTTGGCGACTAGGGCGGCGAGCTGGTCGTCGTCGTAGTCAGCGATGGCTTCTTTGGCGTGTTTGGCCAGATTGCTCATCAGGAAGAAGTCTTGAGTGAGAATCAGGTTTTTCGCCATCTTCTCGCGGCCTGCGGCGTCGCTATCGGCAGCGCGCTTGGCTGCCATGGACTGGGCCATCTCTAGCACGGTGTAGCTATTGAGCAGGCGGAACATGTCGTCGGTATCCATCTCACCGTAGGCGGGTGAGTAGCCGTCCATGATCTCTTTGCCATCGCGCCAGGCCTCCTTCAGCGCTTTGATCTGCGACTGACAGAGGGCATTGGCCAGCTCTTCCATCAGATCTTTGCGACTGCGTTCCGCCAAGATCGCATCGGCATCTTGGTAGACCAGGAGCGCCTTTGGCATGATCCAATACATGTCGGAGCGAGTCTTCTCCCACTCGTCGAGCAGCACGCTAGCACGGACTGAGCCAGTCGCTGCGATGTGCCAAGTGAGTAGCTTTTTGATGCAAGGCTCGTGGATCTCGGCCTGCTCGCTGCCATCAGCAAAGCTACCGAAGAAAACGGAGTCGTGGCTGATCAAATCGGAGAGCTGACCTGCAGGGTCATACTGGTAGGCGAAGCCACCGGACATACCATTACCCAAGCCCTTGGAGAAACCGCCGAGGTTGAGCACGGAGCCATTGGTCATGTACTCGCAGCAGAAATCACCGACACCCTCGACCACAGCCGAGGCACCGGAGTTTCGCACAGCAAAGCGGTCACCTGCCTGGCCGTCTACGAAGAGGCGGCCACCGGTAGCACCGAACAGAGCGAAGTTTCCGATCAGTACATTCTGCCCACTCTTGGAGCAGCCGCCTGCTGGCGATTTGACGATGATCTCACCACCGCAGGCCCCTTTACCGACGCCATCATTACAGGTACCGGTGTGGTGCATGACCATGCCTTCGTTATTAAAGGCACCGTAGCTCTGCCCAGCTGAGCCTTCGGTAGAAATCTTGACCGTGCGCGGCTTGAGGATGCGGCGACCATCGTCGCGGATCATCGCTGCCTTTGGCAGATCTTCGATCTGGTGGTTGAGCAGACGCTCGATGTCGATCGACAGCTGACCACCAACCGACTTGTTGCGGTTGTTCAGCACATCGCTAGCCTGCAGCTCAAGAGTCTCGGAGCCGCCTTTCCTCAGCCATGGCTCGACCTCCTTGAGTAGATTATTATCGATGCGGAAATCTTTCTCCAGATAGATCGGGTCATCGACCTTGATCTCTGGGACGAAAGTCAGCATGGCGCGCAGATCCATCTGGCCGACAGCTTTCTCGTGATCGATCAGGTGCAGCAGATCGGTGCGACCGCGGATATCCTTGAGGCTCTTGAAGCCTAGCTCAGCGAGTATCTCGCGCACCTCGTGAGCGAGATTCAGCAGATACTGAGCGAGCGCACGTGGGTCGCCCTCGAAAGTCTCGGCATTGGTGGTGAGACCTGCTGGGCACTTCACGTTACAGTTCTTCGCCATCACGCACTTCAGCATCATCAGTGCTGTGGTGCCAAACTCGAAGCTATCTGCACCGAGTAGGGCCGCCTTGACCACATCTGAGCCAGTCTGCATGGCACCCGAGCAGCGCAGCAGCACTTTTTGACGAATACCATTGGCACACAGCGCCTGGTGCACCTCGGAGATACCGATCTCGGCAGCGCGGCCAGTATATTTGAGCGAAGTCACAGCGGCAGCCCCTGTGCCGCCGCTACTACCGGCGACATTGATCAGGTCAGCGCCAGCTTTGGCCACGCCGACAGCGATCGTGCCGATACCCTCGGAGCTAACGAGCTTCACGATCACGCGGACACGAGCGGCTTTGGCATCGTGGATAAGCTGGCCGAGATCCTCGATGGAATAGGTATCGTGGTGAGGTGGCGGACTAATCAGCTCCACACCTGGCGTACCTCCACGTGCAGCAGCGATCTCCACTGGCACCTTGAACCCTGGCAACTGACCACCCTCTCCAGGCTTAGCGCCCTGGGCGATCTTGATCTCGATCTCCTCCAGATTGGGGTCGGCCAGGTAGCCAGCCCACACGCCGAAGCGGCCCGAGGCAAACTGCTTGATCCGGCTGGCACGGATGGTGCCGTAGCGGCTGCTGTGCTCGCCACCCTCGCCAGAGTTGGACATAGCGCCGACCATATTAGTACCGTGTGCGACAGCCTCGTGAGCGGTCGCCACTAGCGCACCGTGCGACATGGCACCAGAGGCCAGAGTCGGAGTGATCTCGTGAGCTGGCTGCACCTCCTTTAGGTCGATCGCAGCTGGAGCGGTCTCGACACGGGCGAGATATCTGTCGGCATCGCTATCGCCAGTCACGGTGACTTTGAGCACACCCTTGGCCACCGATTGGCTAGATAGATCTTTGCCAAAGGCACTCTCCAGAGACTGACCGAGCGCCTTGAGGCGAGCCGCATCTTTGGAGCCGACGAGCTTTAGCTCATACTGGCCATCCCCCTTGCTCTCGCACTCGAGACCACGGATGAGGAAATTGTTGTTACCAAACTTATCGAATCGCGAAATCACCGCGTCGAAGTCCTCAGACTTTTTGGCATCGGCCACATCAGCCGGGAAGCCGAGCACATCACGCAGGGCTGCAGGACGCTGATCGCGCTCAGCGCTCATCATCTTGATGAAGGCGCGGTAGCCTTTGGTGATACTAAAGCTATCGATGCGATCAGGGCTGATCATATCGTAGCTAGTATTCACGTAGCCGTCTTCATTCAGGCCAAAAGCATCATTCAACTGACGGAGAGTCAGATCGCCGAGAGCGGGGTCGTCCCGGTCAGCACCCTCGAAGGCAATCTCCTCCTCGGTCATATCGACGAAGCCACGCACAGCAGTGGTGCCGTAGGAGTGACCTGCCCCCTCGGAGCGCTCTTTGAAGAGACCTAGGATCGGCACATCTTTATCCCCCTTGACAGTGAGTGCACGCTCATGCCAATCGGCTACTGAGCGAGCGATCGAGTCGAACTGCACACCACCCACAGGGCACTTCATATTGGGCAGATAGCGGGCGATGACAGGATCGTTGGTATCGAGGAAATTCGGCTCGAAAAACTCGCCGCCACTGTAACTTTCCACCGTACAAAGACCGACTTTACCCATGGTCTTCATGATGGCTTTTTCGGCCGCTTTCTTAAACTTGCCAAAGGCGGCGTAGGCATCGTCGCCAAACAGCTCCTCGGCACGCAGGCGCACCGCTAGCGGGTAGACAGCCGCAGCACCGAAACCGAGGGCACATGCGATGTGGTGAGAGGAGGCGATCTGACCGCTCTCGAGCACTAGCGACACCTTGAAGCGCAGCCCTTCCTCGATCAGACGCTGATTGATCGCCGACACAGCGATCGTCGCCGGCAGCGCGGCGTCTTCTGTGCTCACATGGCGATCGGACAGGATGGCGATGCCACCGCGATCTCGGGCGAAATCGACCACCTCATTTGCGACCTTGTCGATGGCCTCGACTATAGCCTTTTCATTAGCTTCGGCACCTTTGTCGCCAAACTCAGGCTTGTAGAATAGTGGAAAGCTCTGCCACGGAGTCTCCTCCTGGGCGCGGATCTTGAGCATGTCAGCCATGCGTAGGATCGGCGAGTGCACGATGATCTGCTTGGCGCGGGATTTGCCGAAATGCGGCTTCTCTCCCAGTGCGACGCGCAGGGTCATGCCATCGGCCTCTCGTATAGAATCTAGAGGCGGATTGGTCACCTGTGCGAAACGCTGGCTAAAGTATTTGGCTACCCCACCCTCGTGGTCGGACAGCGAGTTGATGGCATTGCCATAGCCCATAGCCGAGACCTTCTCGATGCCATTCTGCAGCATCGGATCCATGAGGAACTTGAAGCTCTCTTGGTTGTGAGTGTAGGCCACGTAGCGAGCAGAAGTGCCCAGATCACCCTTATAACGCCCGCCAAAGTCTTTTGGAGACTCCTCTGGCTCTGGCAGATCGTCGATGACCACCTGATTGGCCGCTACCAATGCTGCGTAGTCGTCCTCGCCAGCTAGCTTGGTGAGCGCCTCATCGGTATCGTACAGCTTTTGCTCAGCGTGATCGTAGTAGATCATACCACCGGCCTCGACACGACCCCGGCGGATCACCGTCTCGGGCGGAAAGCTGATCTGCCCCTGCTCGGACATGACAGCCACATACTCCTCGGTCTCTACCGAGCGGAGTGGACGCAGACCGAGGCGATCGAGACGAGCCCCGACCACGGTGCCATTACCGAAAATCAATGCCGCAGGACCGTCGTTTTTCTCCTCAAACAGGGAGAAATACTCCAGCATAGCGCGCACCTCGGGAGTGACGCGAGGGTCATTTTCCCAAGCTGGCGGCATCATCGCCACCACAGCGGTGACCAGATCGACAGAGTCCTCGAAGACGCGTGAATTCAGCGTCTGGTCCAGGCGACAGCTATCGGACTGGCCTTTCGGGCGGATGATATTTTTATTCCGCGCTAGAGCCACTGCTGCCTCACTGAGCCTGTTCTTCTTGTCAGTATTCAGCTCACCATTGTGAGCCATCAGACGGAATGGCTGGGCCATCGACGGATGCGGATCCGTATTGGTCGAAAAGCGGGTGTGGAAGTACATGGTGTGTACCTCGTGGTCCTCATCGCTCAGATCCTGGTAGTATGGGATGATCTCCCAGGAGTTGAGACGGCCCTTCAGCACTTGCAGGCGTGCTGAGAGTGACAGTGGATACAGACCGGCTAGATCCTCGTCGGTGTAGGCTACGGACTCGATATCGAGCAGCACCTCGTGCGTCTTTGAGTCTAGCTCAGCTCCACGCAGCCCATCTGGAGCGGTGAAAATCCACTGAATAATCGGCAACTGGCCCTTCACCGAGCGCTCGCCGATGGCAGAATTGTTCACCTCCACCTTGCGCTTTTTGACGATGGTGAAGCCACCTGCCTCGATTTTTTCCTCGACGATCTGCTGAGCACGATCGCGATGCGCCTCATCGGCTGGTAGAAAGAAATTACCCACACCAAAGGCACCAGCCTCTAGCTCTACGCCTGATACCTTGCGGAAAAACTTAACTGACAGATCTACTGAGATGCCTGCGCCATCGCCGATTCCCTCTGAGGACATACCACCACGGTGCGGCACAGCGCAAAGGGCCTGATGCCCCTTTACCAACAAATCGTGAGTTTGTTTGCTGTCCTTCCGTGTAAGAAATCCGACTCCACAAGAGCTACGCTCGTCTTCGTGATTGTATAGGCCAGTTAGATTCTTAGTCATAGTGCGATAGTGGCGACCTCCGAGGTCTGCCATTAGAGTTTCTACTCACTCGATGATTACGCTCAAAGAGTGAACCAAGATTCCCGCACCAAATGAACACAGGTGCCCATATCGCACGGGCACGGACCCTAGACGGTTATCTGGCCTTGGTCAATCTGTAAGAAAGTGTCAAAACTGATTTATTATAATGAGAAATATTTTCTAGGAAGTTAAGAAAGGTTAACCTTCTAATTGCTATTTTTTCTCTAAATCAAACTCTCCACATAACTCAAAACCTCGCGAAATGGCACTTCCTCGAGCAATCCAAAGTGGTCTTTTCTGTGCAATCTCGCTCGTGTCGTGGCAGGGCTCGAGATGCCACACAGGTACCGAGCCAACTGCCGAGGCTGGCGCAAAGCCTGGTGATCCTCAGCCCGCAAAGCCCTGACGACATCGGCGTCCTCCTGCGAGATATCGCTAGGCGGCACCGAGGGCAGCGCCCCTCCGACATTGGCACCAGTACAGACACTGCACTCACCACACTCGATCGCGGCATCGCCGAAATACTGCAGAATACGACTGGCCAGACATTCACTCGACTCGCAGTGCTCGACGACGGTGCGTATGCGCTCGATCTCACCCTGCTCTCGAGTCTCAAAGCGCTGCATCAGTCCATCGGTGAGAAAGCTGACACGGGTATCGGCATCGGGGTCCAGCCGGTAGCGATGCCGCAGGCCACTGGGCTGAGTCTTGATATCGCCCATCTCGCTGAGGTAATCGAGCGCCTTGCGCACCCGATCCTCCGGCTCGCCTATCTGAGCTGCCACCTCGCCGATATCGGCCGTGTACCAGACTCTAGCTTTCTTTGAGGCCGCAAAGATCCTTTTGAGAAACTCCTGTCGCTCTGGCGTGTGCCCAGCCAGCACCCGATCCATCGGCTCGATGAACTGGTATTTGTACCCAGCATAAAAAGGCCCCTCTGGGATGATGACGCCATCGATCTCCAGATAGGTCAGAGCAGTCGACACCACCAGAGGGCGGATATCCTTGCTGTAGGACAGGTCATATTTCGAGATGGAAAAATGCTCGCCCTGCATGACCAGGTGCTCGACCAGCGACTTAATCGCCGAGCGCGAGGGCGTATCGCCATAGACGAAATTCTCCAACACCACCAGATCGCTGCGCGATGCTAATATCTGACAAGCCGCAGGCTCGCCATCGCGCCCGGCACGGCCCGACTCCTGCACATAGTTCTCCAGCGATTTCGGCAGATTGTAGTGGTAGACGTAGCGGATATCGGATTTGTCTATGCCCATGCCGAAGGCAATCGTAGCCACCACGATCTGCACCTGCCCTGCCATGAACTCATCCTGCAGCTCAGAGCGATGATCATCGCGCATCCCAGCATGGTAAGCCCGCGCATCGAGACCACAGCGCTTCAGGTGACCCGCCACCTCCTCAGCCGTCCGCTGCAGCGTCACATAGACGACAGTGGCCCCCGGCGGGAGATTCTGGATCTGCTCGGCGAGTTTATCTTTCTTCACCTCGGCCTCGCATGGCACCACAGAAAAAGTCAGATTCGACCGGTGAAAGGGCGTCTGCACATGATCACTCGGATCGATCTGAAAACGATCGCGAATATTCTCCGCGACTGCTGGCGTGGCCGTAGCCGTGAGCGCCAGCACCCGCTCCACCTGCAGCTCCTCGGCCAGCTCTGCTAGCTTGAGGTAGTCGGGGCGAAAGTTGTGCCCCCACTCTGATATACAGTGCGCCTCGTCGACCGCTAGCATCGAGATACGGCAGCGGCGCAGCCTACGCAGAAAGCCCTCATTACCCAAGCGTTCTGGAGCCACATACACGAGCTTTAGCGTGCCCTGCTCCATCTGAGAGTAGATCTCTTTCACCTCAGAGTACTCGAGGGTGGAGTCTAGCCGCACCGCAGCGATATCCAGCGACTGCAGCGTCTCGACCTGATCTTTCATCAGCGCGATCAGCGGCGAGACCACTAGCGTGATGCCATCGAGCGCCAAAGCAGGCAACTGATAACAGAGGCTCTTTCCCCCACCGGTAGGGAATATCGCCAGCGCCGATCTCCCCTCCAGCAGCGTCTCGATGACCTGCTGCTGCCCCGGGCGGAATTGATCATGCCCGAAGTGCTTTTTTAATAGTGCGGCTGGGTCCAAGACAGCAAATTCAATAGGGTACAATTTTCACTCAATAGGGTACAATTCACCGTTTGATGAATTCCACCATAGTGAAGCGATCCAGCTGCGGGATAGTGATCTTGAGTTCGCCATTTTCCACCACCGCATCAGGTGTCGTCATGATGGCGGGTTTCACGGCGGAGCCATCATCCATGCTAATACCGTGTGTCACGATGCGAGCATAGTAGGTATCACCATCAGCAAAGCCCTCGCCACGGAAGTCGGTGCGCGAGTGATCATTGTTGTAATACTTACCCGTCTGTATCGTAGCTGGTATGACTAGCTTGGCCCACTTTCGGTTGGCCCCATTGCTATAGATCAGCACGGTGAAACGCTTTTTGGTACGATTGTAGGAGGAGAGTCGATACTGCTCGGCTCCCGTGTAGCCGATGCCGGTTACTTTGATGTCATTGCCGATCTCACCTGCCAGTGCGTGGCGGATCACTTCGTCGCTACCACCTGCGATCTGCGCATACCAGCGCCAGATGTAGTAGTGCAGGTGATTAGGGTCACCAGGGTTCACATAGTCCTCAATAGTGAAGACATCGCCCGAGCCATCTTCGATTTTGAAATTGCTATCACCACCCATGATCTTGAGCTTGCGGGTGACGATATCGGCACCGCCATCATTGGCGGGTGTCACGTAGTCTGGGTGGAGCTCTTTTACTCTGCCATTGTAGTCGCGGACTTTGGTCAATCCCATCGCCCAAGAGCTAGAATTATCGCTCCACGGGAGATTGGCAGTATTGAGACCGCGACCTATACATTGCCCCATGATGGTGACAGCTTTCACATAGGCGTCTTGCTCAGTCTTATTACCATCGCCAGTCACATCCTGAGCAGGTGCTCCATCATCCCAAGTGATCCACGACTCGGCTGACAGGATCTTTTTGCCGATATAGCCAGCCGCATCGAGCTTGCGACGAGCCATATCGTAGTTCGACCAGACATTAGGTATATAGCTGCCATCCATATTACCGAAGCCATTACCGAAATCGGAGACATTCATATTCAGCGCATCGACTACCTGCATGAGTTCCTTTTTGGCGATGAGCTGATCGTAAAACTGATCGACGGCATAGGCACCCAGACCATCCAAACCCTCGCGCGTCTGACAGGTCTCGCATGGTGAGCAGCCAGTGGTCGATATGATCACTGGAGTCGCAGGCTCTTCCTGGTAGACTTTTTGCACCGCCAGAGCACCGCCCAATAGGATCTCATTGATCATGAAATCCATATCCGCATCCTGCATCAGCCCTTGGAGATTGGCCTCATGAGAGAGCTGATAGGCGTGCACTCGCCCTTTGAAGTAGCGCGCGATGCGCTCGATGAACTGGGGATACAAACCATCCTTTGGCTTATGCCCACCCTTTTCCCCATTTACCGTGGCCCAGCCCGGTGCATGGAAAAAGACGAACTCGACCTTCATACCGCGCTCGTTGCAGAGATCGACCGCCTGCTCGATCGCCTTTAGCTGGCCTGACGGATGCTTCTCGTAATCACAATTTTTCTCCAGAGGCTCCATCGCAGACCAGCTCACCCAGATCTGTGCGTAGCTACTGTCCGTAGCTATGACTGGGCGAGTGGCATCGTAGGCCGTGTGCTGCGGGCGACCGCTCGGCTGCCAGCGCACACCGACATGCATGTGATCGGGCGTCCAGTTGTAGCTAGCCGCCTCGCGAGGCGCATCGAGCAGATTCAGGTAGCGGTCCTCTTCCGCGGAGCTAACAGCAGCGAATAGCAGAAAGAGGAAAGAGTGGATTAGAGACTTCATAGCAATGGGACGGATGAGAAGAATGGGAATTATGCCTATGCAGGGAAATTTCATTCTTCCCAGCATTCACAGTCTTCCCATCAGGTGGCTACCAGATACCCCCTACTCCTCGACTTTCAACTCTCGCCTCAGCCGAACCAGTTCTTTCTCCAACCGCACCTGATGCTCCGCCATCGCCGGATCGCCATAGCGGCTCTCCATTTCGCTGGGATCCTCGACCAGATCATACATCTCCCAGCCATCATGCTGTGGCTCGGTAAAGCGGATCAGCTTGTAGCGACCATCGGACACACCGTGATGCAGCGGCACACCATGGCCACCACTCTCGTAATACTGGTAGTAGTGATACTTGCGCCAATCTTGCGGCGACTCGCCTTTGAAAATCGGCACCAGCGATCGCCCCTGCATATCCTCAGGGACAGGCTCGCCAGCGATGTCTAGAAAGGTCTCGGTGAAGTCGATATTCGACACGAGATGACTCTCATCCACACTCCCCGCCTCGATCTGCCCCGGCCAGCGCACGACTAGAGGCGTGCGATAGCTCTCCTCGTACATCCAGCGTTTGTCGAACCAGCCATGCTCGCCTAGGTAAAAACCCTGATCCGAGCTGTAAAACACCACAGTATTCTCAGCTAGCCCCTTTTCGTCGAGGTAATCGAGTAGGCGACCGACATTTTCATCGACGCCACGCACGCAGCGTAGGTAGTTTTTGATGTAGCGCTGGTAGTGCCAGCGAGTGCAGTCGCGGCCTTCGAGATTCGCCTTCAGAAAAGCCTCGTTGCGCGGGCGAAAGTAGGCATCGAACACCGATAGCTGCTCTGGCGTGTGTTGGCTCGAGTACTCCAGCATCAGACGCTTATCCCCCATGTGCTCGGCCAGCCCCATCTTGTGATCGGCTGCGGCGATGCGGCCGGAGTAGTCATCGAAAAGTGTCGCCGGCTCGGGCACCTCCACATCGTCGAGCCACTCCAGGTGACGTAGCGCCGGCTCCCAGCGACCGTGCGGTGCCTTTTGCTGGCTCATCAGAAAGAAGGGTTTGTCCGGATCGCGCGACTCCAGCCACTCGATCGTCCGATCGACGATGATATCGGTGGTGTAGCCCTCGTGCTTGACCATCTCGCCGTTGGTGAACAGCCCGGGATTGTAGTACTGACCCTGACCTTTTAGCACCTCGTAGTGATCAAATCCCGTCGGCTCCGATTTGAGATGCCACTTACCGACGATAGCCGTCTGGTAGCCGCCATTTCGCAGCAGCTTTGGCACCGTCTGCTGAGAGCCATCGAAGCTGTCCTGATTTTTCCGAAAGCCATTCAGGTGGGAGTATTTGCCAGTCAGGATCACGGCACGAGACGGGCCGCAGATCGAGTTGGTCACGTAGCACTTGCGAAACAACATCCCCTCCTCGGCGATCCGATCGATCTGCGGAGTCGGAGCCAGCTCGGTGAGATGATTTATCCCATAAGCACTGATCGCCTGCGTCGCGTGGTCGTCGGTGAACAGAAACAAGATATTCGGCCGCTGGTCTGGAGCTGCTTGAGACAGGCTACAGCTGGCTACTAGACAGGCGAGAAAGAGAAACAATCGCATGCTCGCACTTTTCTCTCCATCCGCCGTCCAGCCAAGCCAAGGCATTGCGCCATGAAGAAAACTGGCAGAACCTGCAGCGACATGCGCGCCGCCTTAACTTTTTACCCTATTGTTATCGTCCTTTCATCCATGCTAGCCACCGCCCAATCCGAGCCCACCCCTAGCAGCCTCGGCTACACCTTTCCCGACGAGTGGGAGGAGCACGCTGGCACCATGATGATCCTGCCCGCCCGGCATAGCTACGGTCGCGAGCTACAGGCACTACGCCGCGAGTTTCGCGATATCGCCACCGCCATCGCCGCCCACGAGCCGGTGCACGTCTTTTGCTACAGCGCCGATACCGCCGCCTGCAAAAAGCTTTTCGCGGATCGGATGAAAAACATCACCATCCACAGTGGCGACTACCGTATCGACTGGGCGCGAGACCACGCACCGATGGTGATACGCGATGCCAAAGGCCAGCTAGCCGCCGCCGGCTTTCGCACCAATGGCTGGGGCAAAAAATACCGCGGCTGGCGGGCCGATGTGCACACCCGAGATGACATAGCCAAAGCCATGGGCTGGCCCATTTTCCTCTCCGACTATGTCCTAGAGGGTGGCTCCATCGAGATCTCCAATCGCATCGGCATCGTCACCGAGAGCTGCGTGCTCCATCGCAATCGCACCACGTGGACAAAAGCCGAAGTCGAAGCCGAGATGAAAGCCATGCTAGGACTCGACCGCATCATCTGGATCAAAAGCGGCCTCATGCCCGACCCCATCACCGATGGCCACGTCGACGGCCTACTCAAATGGGTCGCCCCCGGCACCGTCCTGCTACACACCACCGACGATCGGACAGACATCAACTACCAGATCTGTCAGGACGCCAAAGCCGTGCTAAAAGCCGAAGACCTAAAAGTCATCGAACTCCCCCTCATGGATGACATGGTGCACATGAACTACTACATCGGCTCCGGCGGCCAAGTCGCCTACGTGCCGTTATGCGGCGATCCCGAGCAAGACGAACCCGCCCTAAAGATCATCCGCAAACTGCATCCCAAGGTGGTAACGATCGAGGCGAATGCGATGGCTAAGGCAGGTGGAGGGATTCACTGCTATACGATGCAGATACCGAGATAAATTGAGAGCAGCATTGCCCCAAAAATCCATATCCTATGAGAAATACAAGTCTAGGCCGAAAGACACTACAACTAGCACTGTGCCTTACACTCATAACATTCGCACAAACACCGACAACATTTGCCAACCCTCCGCATCGAGGGAAGCTATTATCAGTCGATGTGAACCGTGACTTTTCAGATACTTACAAGAAACTATCAAAACTCATCGGCGCTGAAAAGACTTTCACATTCGAAGTGTTTTTAGACACAGACATGGGAACCTGCTTCCTACTGAGAAATACAAAAGGAGATAAGCTTATTCTTGGTATCGCCGATGATAACCAAAGTCAGGCAATCGAAGTTCAACTAGCCGATCCAGAAGATTACGAATTATTGAACCATCTATTTTCAACCCTAACCGAGACAGAGGCTCACAAAAATTCAATATCTCAGACAATGGGAGGGCAAACCATCATATTCAGATACCGAGAAGGAAATAGCGATAGGCTACGTAAAACCCACGAGCCCCACTCAGCCTTCTGTAGATCTATCGAGAGAGTAGGCGAAAACCTAATTTACTGGTCTCTTGAGGAGGAAGGGGCTAGAATAAAGGAACACCGATACTCAGAAATCATCAGAGAATCAGAGAGGCTGATTGCTCAACTGATCCTTGAAAAGACAACCATTCCTCATTAAACGCTCAGCACCCTTCGCTTTACTCCCAACCCATCTCACCCGCCTACATTATGCGTAAAAAGGACTCAACAACCCAGCCCCCTCTCCATCCACTTCATCACTTAACAACCCCACGAGCAACTGGGAGATGAATACAAGCGCCAAGAAGTGCTATCAATATCGCAAAAAGAGTAAGGAGACGAAACGCGACCAGACAAGTATAAAAGTCAGCATGCTGACTGTTTGTCATGATTACATCTTTATGACCACTTGCGGCAATGGAACTATGATATGCCGCGGTGCCTCCAAAATGAATAATATCACCATATATAAATATAGAAACCGCCACAAAAAACGGGAAAATAATAAAAAACGGCTTCTTACTTCCCTTTAATCGGCAGGCAACACTCAAAAACAAAAGAAGCACAAGTGAAATCAAAATCACTACTAACGAAATCAATCTTCCACCGCTAGCTGCTTCAACAATGTTTAACGCAATGAAACAGGCCATACTTTAAAGCAGATCCCCCCCTCTGAACACCCAAAAAATGAATACCTCGTTGATTCCTGAAAATATAGAACTTTCCGCTCAGAAAAGTCATCAACAACACAAGGGGCCTCTTGAGCGCCCGCGCAGTAAATACCGCGATTGATATTTTGTAAGTTTATCGATTCCGAGATCATTAATTTAATTAATTACTTGCGCAACTCCTCGATCGTATTGAATGGCAGCTCGGTTAGCTCAGCGATTTCCTTGGTGGGTTTGCCGACTGCTATCATTCGCTTTGCGATAACCAGTGCTTTGTTTTCGCTTCCTTTTTCCACTAGAGTTTGGACAGCGGATAGGCTTTCTAGTTGATCAGGATTGAGCTCCTCAGCCCAAGACATGAGCAACTGATTTTCAAAGGCTTCGTCTTCTGGATCTAGTTTTCCCATCTGCTTTAATTGGTTGGTCACTTGATTCACGATAGCGGTAAAGGAGCTAGTTTTCCAGCGCGATTTATCATCCTGCAGTAGCTGCCATAGCCAGTTTTGGTTGGACTTGACTGCCTGGTTGATGACCACGCAGGTGATCTTAACACCTTGGCTTTCGATCAAGTAGACAGCTTCGGTGTCGGTCTCTTGGAGTAGCTCTGCTACGACTCCCTTGGAGTGTTTGCGAGTGGAGACAGCGAAAACGCCTAAAGCCTTGCTGAAGTTGCGCCAATCGGCTTTACCTTTGAGTTTGGAATAGGTCACGACATGGCTTGTCAGCTCCATAAGCGCGAAGCGGTCGAAGGCTTCATGCATTGATTTGTAGCCGATCACGTTGTGATCTCGGAGGTCTTGCAAGCCATCAGGCAAGTCGTCTGCATTCGGCTCGGGTAGCGAGTCGTCAGCACGCCGTATTACGGCAAAGTCTAAGCGCTGCTCTTGGCCTGACACGTCGACTTCTTCTTGGACATCATAGCAAGTGCCGCTGAAGAGTTGGCGTAAACCAACGTTTAGTAATCTATGCCATCTAACAGCCACGAGACCAGAGCCTAGCCGATAGTGAATAAAATTTCAGTTGAATTATTGATCAAAGACAAGCCCTCCCCCCTTCAATTATCGACAACGGGCATTCACGCCACAAGTCGCCTGTCCCCATTCACCTAATTTCTCTATCCACCGAAAAAAACATAGGCTGTTTTTCGGTGTAGTCATTTAATCTAGCACTAACTCCGGAAAGCTCTCGCAAAGCTCAGAAGCACCTCTTGCTTCTTCGGGATCTCCAGCCAGATAAAAACTCATCCTACCACCGCTGTCGCATAACCAAACCTCCTCAGCACCACCATCGAAATAGAGGCGTTTCTTGTTCTGTAGCTCATCTCGAGTATTTCCCGGCGAGATCACCTCTATACAGATCTCAGGCGATTTTAGTAGGATGTTTTCATCTTGGTTTTCACTAAGTCTTTGCAGTGAGATCCACACCACATCGATGCCCTTCACCCCCTCATTCGTGGACAACGGGCATTCAGGCAGAACTCGCCCACTACTCTCCTTCATGCCTTCTCTTAAAAGCTCCATGATTCGCCCTTGTAGCGATGAGTGTCCCAGTCCCGGAGGCGGCATCATAATCACATTACCAAAACGATTGGTTTCGATCTTGTGCTCTAGCAGTGCCAGCTGAGGATCGTCCAATACTTTTGACCAGCGTCGCTGGTTAAAAGCATGCTGATCTTCAATCCTTGGCAGTGATCCGAGCACGTTGGTCATCTTACTCAGAATATTCCCTCAAAAGCGCCTTAGCTAGTGATTTTCTTTAACGGAAACCCCAGTATCTTCGCCGCTATGGTGAGATTTTTTCTGTTGTTAGCCTCTCTTACGACGATCGCGCACGCCAGCGACTCCAAGCCTGACTTCGCGCGCGAGGTTCTGCCGATCCTATCGGAGCGCTGCTACGTGTGCCACGGGCCAGATGCCGACGAGGATGAGCTGCGGCTCGATTCTTTCGAGGCGGCTACGGCTGATCTCGGTGGCTACAAGGCGATCGATGTGGAGGTGCCCGAGGACAGCGAGCTGATCTATCGCATCTACGACGAGGACGATCCGATGCCGCCTGCCGATGCTGAGAGCCAAATGACGGCTGAGGAGCGCGACATCATCAAGCGCTGGATCGAATCGGGTGCCGAGTATGCGAAGCACTGGTCCTTTGTCGCGCCGGAGAAGCCGCAGTCGGGCGATCACATCGACCATTTTGTCGAGAAAAGCTTGGAGAATGAGGGCCATACCCTAGCTGCGCCGACCGATGCCGCCACCCTCGCCCGCCGTGCCGCGCTGGTCCTGACCGGCCTGCCTCCTGAGCGTGAGCAGCTCGATCGCTACCTGGCCGATCCCGGCCCGCAGGCCTACGAGACTCTGGTCGATGAGCTACTGGCCAGCTCCCGCTTTGGCGAGCACCACGCCCGCTACTGGCTAGATGCGGTGCGCTACGGCGATACCCATGGCCTGCACCTCGATAATCGGCGCGGCATCTACCCCTACCGGGACTGGGTGGTCAAGGCGTTCAACGACAACCTACCTTTCGACGACTTCATCACCTGGCAGCTGGCTGGCGATCTATTGCCCGATCCCACTCTGGAGCAGCTCACCGCCACCGGCTACGTGCGGATGAATCCCACCACCGCTGAGGGCGGTGTGATCCCTGCGGAGTTTCAGGCAAAGAACAACTTCGACCGCACCGAGAATCTCGGCACCGTCTTCCTAGGCATGACGCTTAACTGCGCGCGCTGTCACACCCATAAATACGACCCGATCACTCACCAAGAGTACTTCGAGCTATTCGCGTTTTTCAATAGCACCGCAGAGAGTCCGCTAGATGGCAATGCCTACCTCTACCCACCGACCCTCGAGGTCCCGAGCACCCAGAAAGGCTGGCGGGAATGGCCTGACCTAAAAAGCCGCCAAGACCAACTGCTCGGGCAGATCGATCAGCTATTCGCCAGCGATCCATCGCTCCAGACCAAAGCTCTCGACTACGCCCAGCAGACTCTCGACTGGGGTATGAGCAACTGGCGGGTCACCAAAGACCTACCGATCGATAAGGAATCTCCCGATGCTAAGGATTGGAAAGAGATCGCTGGCGCTGGCGACATCGGCAAAGAGAGATTTGGCAATCACCAAATGGCTAAGTGGGTGACATTCGACCTGCGTCTGAAGCGCCCACAGACTCTGGTATACAAAAACAACACCGGCGAACGCAGCACCCTACGCGCCACCAGGCCAAAGCCTAGACCAGCCCGCCAGACACCAAAGCTCGTGCATCACTTCCCGCTGGCGGATGTGGCTTCTGGCCAGTTGAAAAACGCAATCACTGGCCAGGCCCTGTTGCTGACAAAGGGACAAAACACGCCCACCGAGCGCGGTCTGAAGCTAGATGGCAAGACACAGTACAGCGGTAGCGATGAGCACATGCCACGGCTCAAGGCCGACGAACCCTTTAGCTTTTCCCTATGGGTAAAGGCACCTGCCAATGCACGTGGTGCGGTCCTTTCGAGGCTAAACACACCCAAAAGCTTCCGAGGAATCGATATCTGGAGCGAGGGCACCAGTATCGGTACCCACATGATCGATACCTGGCCGTCGAATGCGATGAAAGTCATGTCGAAAGGCGGTCTGAAACCTGACGCCTGGAATCACGTGGTGCTCACCTACGATGGCAGCCACAGCGCCAATGGGGTGCGCATCTACATCAATGGCAGCTCCATGGAGACCTATGCCTACGTCGATAAGCTCACTGGCTCTATCGCTACCGACGTGACATTCAAACTCGGCAGCCGCACCGATAGCGACTACTGGGCTGGCGAGGTGGATGATATACGTGTCTACACCAGCACCCTATCCGCCACCGATGTGGCTCGTGTCGCCAAGGGCGAAGCTCCTCTCGAGGCTCCAAAGCCGCAGACCATCGAGCAACCCGACGATAACCAGCCCTACCCCGAGCTGCACCTGACCAAAGGCTACACCACCCTAGCTCGCGAGAGTGGTACCCACACCATCACTGCCAAGCTACAGGGTGTCGATGGTCGCATGCGAGCCCGAGTCGAGATACTGAATCCGTGGGAGACCTACGCGCGGACAAAGGACTGGTCCAAAGCCAGCGAGATCGACCGCATCACCATGGCAGGCGATCCACTCAGCAGCGTCTTTCCTGCCGAGATCCAAAAGCAGGCCCAGGCTCTGACCGATCAATTGATCAATGCGCGCGCCGAGTTCACCACCACACTCATCGCCAAAGACCTACCAGCACCACGCGAGACCAAGATCCTCGACCGTGGCGAATACAGTACGCCCAAAGGCGACCCACTGCAGCCCGGCACCTTCTCGGTGCTGAATAGCTACCCCGAGGATGCGCCGCGCAATCGTCTGGGCCTCGCGCAGTGGCTACTGGCCGACGATCAGCCCCTAGTCGGCCGAGTCCTAGTCAATCGCATCTGGCAGACCATCTTTGGCGAAGGCATCGTGCGCAGCCCAGAGGACTTTGGCCTGCAGGGCCGGCACCCCACCCACCCCGAGCTACTCGACTGGCTAGCGGTGAGCTGGCGCGAGGGCGGCTGGAACTACAAAGATCTGGTAAAGCAAATGGTGCTAAGCCAGACCTTTCAGCAAAACTCCGCCCGGCGTAGTGATCTACCACCCGATCCCGACAATCTACTACTAGCCCGCGGCCCCTCCTACCGACTCGACGCCGAGGTCATCCGCGATACCGGGCTCTGGGCCAGCGGACTACTCCTAGATGATATGGGTGGCGAGGGCGTGAAACCCTGGCAACCCGAAGGCATGTGGGCTGCTCTATCCCACCCCGCCAGCAATACCAAACTCTACGAGCCCGATACCGACCAGCGCGTGCAGCGCCGCAGTCTCTACGTGTATTGGAAACGCACCAGCCCCCACCCGATGATGACTCTATTCGACGCCCCCAGCCGAGAGGTCAGCTGCGTCCGCCGCTCTCGTGGCAATACCCCACTCCAAAGCCTAGGCCTGCTAAACGAACCCCAGCGACTGGAGATGGCACGCGGCTTGGCACAGAGACTGGTCCGAGCGGAGAAAACCGACGTGGCCAGGCTGGACAGACTATTCATCGCCCTGACCTGCCAACCACCGAACGAAGTCGAAAGCCAAGCGTGCCTGACTCTACTAGAGCAAGCCAGCGCCCGATATAGCGAAAACCAAGCCGATGCCGCCTCGCTCACCCAACAGGCAAATGCAACAGCGGAGCTCGCCGCCTGGACTCAGGTAGTGAATACCCTACTAGCGAGTGATGCTTCGATTTTGCTGTATTGAGCCCCCTTCAAATCAACTTGAACACCAAGTAATACCACTGATAGTAATACTAATGAAAGTCACTTCAAAAGGCCAGGTTACCATTCCTCAGCATATCCGCCGCTTTTTGAAAATCGGAACTCACTCGGAGGTCGAATTTCGCATTGAGAACGATTCAGTCATCTTGGAGGCGGTCGATCAGGAGCAGACTGGCACGGCGCAAAAGGAAAGCCGCTTCCGCAAGATGCAGGGCAGTTACAAAGGCGATCTCACAACGGAGAAATGGATGGCAGAAACTCGTGATTCAAAATGCTCTTAGTCGACTCCAATATCATCATTGATGTGATTACCAACGACCCTGTATGGAGCGAGTGGTCTATCCAGGCTTTGGAAGATCATCAAGCGGATGACCTCTCGATCAACCCTGCTATCTATGCAGAACTAAGTCACGGCTACCGCTCCGCTGACGAGACGGATAAAATCGTTCGTCTCTTTGGACTAAAATATGTAGAGACACCGCGCGATGGATTGTTTCGAGCGGCTAAAGCGTTTGGTGCATACAAGAAAAGAGGCGGCGGCAAAAACTTCGTCCTCCCCGATTTTTTCATAGGCGGCCATGCCGAGTCCAGCCTGTGTGCAATCATCACAAGAGATGTCTCGAGGTACCAAACGTATTTCAGCTCAGTGCCTTTGATCCACCCATGAAACTCA
>JAHDID010000007.1:0-121171 GCA_020630975.1 Verrucomicrobiota bacterium | reverse complement strand
CTCGAGGTACCAAACGTATTTCAGCTCAGTGCCTTTGATCCACCCATGAAACTCATCCATGTCATCAGCTTGCTTGGATGTGTTCTATTCGCCGTCCAGTACACCCGCAACGCGCAAGATCAAATCGAATTCCCGATTAAATATGCAAACTTCACCATCTCATTATTACCTGCCACACTTGGTTTTGAGTATTTTCCAGAAGTACATTCATCAAAAACGTTTTCGATCGACTTTTCCTCCTCCAAATATGGTGGCCTGCCATACATTCTAGCATGGAGTGACGACACTCCACCTTATGCCGATCGATTCCCAAGAAGACTACAAGGCCACCCCTTCTTTTCCTACATTAATAGAGGGGCACCCCACATAGCTATCGCGATCGCCATCCCTTACTGGGTCTTCCTCCTTCCTCTAGTTTCACTATCTCTTATCTCTGTGTACAAAAACAACATTTCAACCAAACAACCTTCATCTACATAATGTGCCCTAAGTAGGGAAGCCGGTCAGCTACAAGCTGACCCTACATACAGACCAACTCACCACTCACACGCCATGACCCATACCAACCCACTCCACCAACTCGACCTCGCTCAGACACGGCGCCAGCTCTTTGGTCGCACCGCTCTAGGTCTAGGCACGGCCTCTCTCGCGCACCTGCTACCCGGCCAGACGGCATCGGCTGCGCCTGCGGGTATCGATCTAAATGGCGGCCTGCATCACAAGGCCACTGCTAAGCGAGTGATCTACCTATTCATGAGCGGCGGGCCTAGTCACCACGATCTGTGGGACTACAAGCCAAAGATGAAGGAGATGTTTGGCCAGGACCTACCAGACTACGTGCGCGATGGCCAGCGGATCACGGGGATGACGTCGAAACAAGATTCCCTACCCGTTTGCCCGACGAAGTACGAGTTCTCTAAACACGAAAACAATCAGGATGGCGTATGGATCAGCGAACTCCTGCCTCACACAGCCAAAATGGCGAAAGAACTGTGCGTGATTCACAGCACCTTCACCGAAGCGATCAATCACGACCCGGCGATCACCTACATCCAGACCGGTAGTCAAATACCAGGCCGCCCTAGCATGGGATCGTGGCTGAGCTATGGACTAGGTAATCTTAATGAAAACCTACCTGGCTATGTGGTGATGCATGCCAAGTCGCGCTACGCCGAGCAGAGCCTCTTTGGTCGACTGTGGGGCAGTGGCTTCATGCCCAGCGAGCATCAGGGTGTATTGCTGCGCAGTCAGGGCGACCCAGTGCTCTACCTAGGCAATCCCGATGGCCTATCGCGCAGCGACCGCCGCAATCAGCTAGATGCCCTGGCCGCGCTAAACAAAGCCCAGCACGATCGCCTAGCCGATCCCGAGATCCTCTCGCGTATCCAGCAGCACGAGATGGCCTACCGCATGCAGAGCTCGGTGCCAGAACTCATGGATCTCTCCGGCGAGAGCGACAGCACCTTTGAGCTATACGGCGAGGAGGCTCGCGATCCCGGTAGCTTCGCCGCCTGTTGTCTAAATGCCCGCCGCCTAGTCGAGCGTGGCGTGCGCAATGTACAGATCTTTCACCGCGGCTGGGATGCTCACGGCAATCTGCCCAATGAGCACGAGAGCCAGTGCAAAGACATCGACCAAGGCAGCGCCGCCCTGATCCAAGATCTAAAACAGCGCGGTATGCTAGAGGACACCCTAGTCGTGTGGGGTGGCGAGTTCGGCCGCACCGCCTACTGCCAAGGTCGCCTGACGGACAAGACCTATGGCCGCGATCATCACCCACGATGTTTCACCACCTGGATGGCTGGTGGCGGGGTGAAGCCCGGCATCACCTACGGGCAAACCGACGACTTTGGCTACAATATCGCCCACCCAGACGGTACGCCGATGAAGCCCCTGCCCAACAAAGAGCACTGGACACCCGGCACCGTGCACATCCACGACCTAAATGCCACCATCCTCCACCTACTCGGCATCGATCACAAAAAGCTCACCTACCGCTACCAAGGCCGCGACTTCCGCCTGACCGATGTGCACGGCCACGTGGTAAAAGAGCTGATCGCATAGATCCGGTCATCGATTGTACCCTATTCAGTCAAAACTGTACCCTATTGAATCGGCCTACCCCGCCTCATCCTAGGTGGCGGCGAGTGTAAACGAGTGGACAGCAGAGCACTCAGCCGAAGCCTCACCCCAGTGCACTCAGTTCAATTCAACCAACACTCTAACTCGCCGTCTCACAGAAAGTGGCGGCGAGTGTAAACGAGTGGAGTTTCATCAGGCCGGAGACCATGACTTGAACACAATAGAGAGTGGCGATTTAGAGGTTTGAATTCTGATTGGCCCTAACAGCCGCCACTCAAAAATCGCACCTCACCAATCAGGAATCCTAAACCAACCCTTCCCTCGACACCTAGATCCTAGCTGCCCTCTACGCCTCTGGAGTCTCGGCAGAGTGAGCATAGTCTGCCCTAGTCATAGCCTGGAAGGTGAAAATCAAAAACGAGATCAGCCCATAGCTGAGCCCGAGCACCACCCCACTATCGATGATACCGCGCCATGGCTGGGCAAAGAAAAACCGAACCAATAACACCAGCCCGATGATACCAAAGGTGAGTGCGTAGGCGATGATCTTGGTCTTTCGAGTGGCGTGAAAAAAGCCCATGCAAAACAGTGGTGCCAGCAAAGTGCGCAGCATATCTGGCTGATCTCTCAGGTAGCGCACTCTAGCCGCTGTGCGCGGGGAAAATTTCTTCTGAAAGCCACGATAGCCCTCGGCAAACAGCATAAAGACGACCCACACTCCCAGCACGATCCACTGCAGCGTGCTCAGCTCGCTGCCCACAGCCTCCCAGGCTTTGGGAAACAGTCGAACAATCGCGCTACCTAGAATCAAACAGATCCCCAGAGTGCCCCATATCGGTCCAAGTACTTTCATCAAAAAAATCCCAATGGGTAACACTTCCTGTCCCCAGCCCTTACTGAAGAGAGGCTACGCGCCTGAGCAAGGCAGAATCCAGCCGATTTCGGCCAAAATCTTCGCTATTTTACCGCGGCTGCCATGCTCAGCTGCCTGACGACGGTGGTGTGAGCTGCCCCTGCGCAGATGGCTGTGCCACTGGACGCTCAACCAAAATTGGCTCGCTAGGTGCTGGAGCCACCGAATCATTGATGATGTGCAAATCGCGCTGCGGGTAAGGGATAGAGATCCCATTAGCATCGAAGGCTTCTTTGATATTCTCCAACAGCTCGAACAACACGCGCCGATACGGACGCGGCTCGGCCCAGCAGCGCAGCTCCATGTTCACCGAGTTGTCGCCCAGCTCTTTGAGCACCACAAATGGCTCTGGATCGCGGGCGATACGCTCGTCCTTCAGCGTCTGGGCCAGCATCAGCTCTCGAGCTTTTTTCACGTCATCGCCGTAGCCGATACCTACCAGAGCCTGCACTCGGACCAGTGGTGAGGCCGATAGATTGACGACATCGCTGTTGGAAACCGTGCCATTCGGGATAGTCACATTGTGATTGTTGCGCGTCTCGAGCACGGTGTAGAAGATCGAGATCGATTTCACAAAACCATGATGCCCTGCCACTGTGATCAGATCGCCGACCTTGATCGGTTTGAAAAGCAGTAGCACGACTCCACCAGCAAAGTTGGCTAGGCCATCTTTCAGCGCTAGACCTACGGCCAATCCGGCAGCCCCGAGGATCGCGATAAAAGACGTCATCGGTATGCCCAGGATGTGAGCCGTGATGATCAGGACAAAGATCTTCAGAATAAAACCGAAGACATTCCCCAGGAAATCTCCTAGCGACTCCTCCACCTTCGCTTTGGCCAGTGTCTTTTTGGCAGCCTTGCCGATCGCTCCAGCGATCTTCATCCCGATCACGAGAAAGATCAGGGCGAAAAGGATGGTCGGTCCCTTCGCGATTAGCCATTTTAGGACGATATCGAGTAGCTCGGCAAACTCGAAATTTTTGATCATGTCTAGGGTTTGATCGAGCCCCTTCTCCACGGAGGCCGCTGTTTCTCTCGTATCAGTCCCCTCACCATCTGCACCTACTTGAGCCAACAATACATTCATAACCAATTTGATATGAAATTCCGACTGCTCCAGCAACCCCTAAAGCCACCAACTGTCGCCCCCACAGAATAGCACCCCACCTACACAAAAAAGCTACCAGCACTGAATCACTCAGCACCGGTAGCTTAGCCATATGAAAAACAGTCGGGACAGCCGATCTCGTCCTAACCCTCACCGATCTCGATGCCGCGCTCGGGAGAGACTCCCAGCTTTTTTTTCAGGCGCTCGAGATAGACGCGCAGTGAGTTGCCCTCTGGTAGTAGAGATACCGCTTTGAAGATACCCCGAGACTCAGCTAGGCCAGTCTCATCTGTGCTGAAGCTCACCAGCTCCTCTAGTGTTTCCTCCACGTGAGGAGGCTGTGGCGTGGGAAAACCCTCTGGAAGCCCCAAACCTGCTATAGTGCCTGACTTTACAGCCCAGACGCCCTTCGAAATCGAAATATACCGGCCCCTAGCGACACTCTGATTCCGCCCATAGGTGAAAGATGGGTCTGGAAAAACAAGCAGGTCATGACCGATGATAATGCTAGTGTGGCCAGCCGCCAAAGTCACGCCCCCCTCTTGCTCGGTATCTCGCAAAGCCTCGAAAATCAAACCATTCGCCGAAGCTTTCCCATCTCCCGCTCCGAGCAGGATCAATCGACCGTTCTGATAGATCCGGACATTCCCGGAGAAATACGCCTCTGGGTCGACCTCGACCTTTTCCTCGATCTCGGAAACCATGGTAAGAGTAGGCTGATTTACTACGACTGGAGTGGGTGGCGCTACGACTACAGGCTCCACCTTAGGCTTCTCAGCAGGAGCCGCCGCTAGGATCTGATTGTCAGGTAGGCGCCAGCCACCGGTGAAGCCTAGAGCCCTACGGCTGCCGTCTTTCAAAACGACACGACCACTTGCAAATGCGACATAGCGACCTGGAGTAATGAGCTCACTGCCATAGTAGTATTCAGAAAACGGAAAAACCAAAACTTCACCAGACAGGCTCAAGCGGGTGCCTGGGGTGAAATGTTCGGTACCATCAGTCGCAGAGACAGAGACCTCAAAGATAGCGTTTTCTTCATTACTAGCGATCACCTTGCCGTTGCCGATGTAAGCCAACTCGCGGTCAATCCAAATGCAAACATCTCCAGAGACATAAGTGACTTCTGTCTCCTGAGCGGCGACGAAGGTCATGAATAGCAAAGACAAACAGAATGTTAAAGTTGCATTTTTCATACTTATTATAATTTATAATAATTATTAATGAAAAACAACCGGTTTTTTGTATTTTTGATGCTGTTTTATGAAAAATTAGTCTCACTTTTGATAAAAACACCCAGTAACTCTAGAGGAGATTCAAAACACGTGCTGCGATAGGTAACTCACCACCTCATGAAAATCGGGCAGACGCAGCCCATCTCAGACTCAATCGGCAGCTTTAGGAGGCACGAAAACTACCTGCTGGAAATCACTTGGACCCCGGAATCTGTACCCCAGATCTAAATAAAAGCCCTATTGCCCGACGAAAGAGACTTATTGGAACTTGAGCTCCACACGTCGGTTGACCGCCGATTCGGGAGTCGCATTCCAAAAATCGACTTTGATGATCTGCCTAGTGGCTCCAAAGCCTTTCGAATCCAACCGGCTCGCGCTAATCCCTTCCAATTTCAAATAATTTTTAGCTGAAGCAGCTCGGTCTATTGATATTCTCATCGCGACAGGATTGTCATACCACGAGTGACCTTCGAGCGTGAGAATTCTTGAAGGATTTTGCTTCATGTAATCAACCACTTTATCCAGCTCACGCTTAGCCATATCAGTCAGAGCTGCAGAGCCATATTTAAACTGGATATTCTCTGGCTGAATGTGATCAGGAGTGGGCACCACTGGTTTCTCCTGCAAAGTCTCTGGCTGAGTCCCAGAGGGTATCACAGGGGCAGGGTCAGGGAGCCCATCAGTATCAGCAGGTGTAGCCCCAGACTCAGTAGCTGTACCAGTCAAGGTTGTAGACTCTTCAGGCAGCGTGGGAGAAGGCCCACTCGTTGGCTGAGGCTGCGGTCCGGGATTTATCTCCACCTGCTTCCCAAAAATCCGATCTAGCGCCTCTGGAGAATACTGGGAAAGGGTCTTGGCCAATTTTCGGGAGTAGTGAGCGTAAGCAGAACCATCTCTACCGGAATCCTGAGCGATCCTCGCCTGAATATACGAAGCGGTAATATTCTGGGCCTCCGCCACACCAGCAGAGCCGATGTAACTGAATAGCAGAATCATGAAAACCCTCAAAATATATGAAAACCCACTTCTCAACGATATAATTTATTATAAAAACCATAATAAGCAAACCAATTAATTTTTCGCCTTTAGGCAGGCCGCCCAGTACCAGCGAAGCTACCGGCACTGATTGAGTCAGCACCGATAGCTTCTAGGCAGGTAAAACGTTGTGTCGTAGGGAACTAGATCTATCTAGCCATTAGCATTGAGTCGATCCTGCAGCCTCTGGCGCAGCTCGATACGCTTTTCCAGAGACAGTCCAGCTGTGCGTGTGCTGAGGCGCTCCAGATAGACACGCAGCGGATCTCCATCTGGCAGCTGAGAAATAAACCGAAAGATCCCCTGAGGATCCTCGAGACTGGTCAGCCCAGGATCACAAGTGTCTGGCTGCTCAGGAGTAGGCGCAGGCTCTGGAGCGGGAGTTGGCACCGGCTCGGGCTTAGGCGCCGGTATCGGAGTCGGCTCCGGCTTGGGCAGTGGGATAGGAGTCGGCTCTGGCTCGGGTGTGGGCACCTGAGATGGAAAGCCTTCAGGTAAATTCAAACTGGCTATCGAGCCCGATTTGATGATCCAGTTGCCGCCAGCGATCACTAGATACCTGCCACTGGCGATACTCTGATTCGCTCCATAAGTGAAGGCAGGATCGGGGAAAACAAGCAAGCTGCCTGCTAGTGTCTGTGTGCTCCCCGGAGCCAGTACAATATCTCCCTCAAATACCGTATCTCTCAATGCCTCAAACGCGACGCCGCCGCTGAATGAAGTGCCAGAGCCTGCCCCTTGCAAAATCAATTGGCCATCGCGGTAGATCTTCACGTTGCCAGAAAAATTGTTCTCCACCTCCGGTGCAGGAGCAGGGACAGGCACTGGTGCAGGAGCCGGTACTGGATCGGGCGTAGGATCAGGGGCTGGTGTCGGGTCGGGAGTAGGACTGGGCTCAGGCGTGGGTGCCGGAGCAGGTTCTGGCGTCGGCGTTGGGACGGGAGCAGGTGTCGGCACTGGCGATGGATTCCCTATGATCACATCATTCCTAGGGGATCTAAAACCACCACTCAATCCCTCGCTGGCGTGTGTCCCATCTTTCAAGACAAACTCGCGGCCAATCACTTCGATATAGCGCCCGATTTCCACCACCTCACTACCGAGCACAAACTCAGGATAAGGGAAAACCAAGACCTCGCCGGTCAGATTGATGCGGGTGCCTGCTGGGTGTTGATTGGTGCCATCAGTCACTGAAGTGGCCACCTCCAAAATACCCGTCGCAATTCCACCGGGTGTCACTCTACCATTTCCGATATATGCCAGCTCACGATCGATCCAGATGCAGACATCGCCACTGATCTGATTTGGCGTAGGAGCTTCTCCCTGTCCTCGAGCGATCGTCGAGAAAAGCATGGACAGCATTAATATAATAGTCACATTTTTCATATTTTTAATAATTTACGACTCGCAAGACTGAAAACAAGCGGAAAATTATAATTTTGAGAAAAAGCGCAATACTCCACCTTAATCTTGCAATTAGCAGCCAAGCCTAGAGTGCTGCCCTATTTGCTGAGCTGGCGCATAGCGGCTTTGGCAGCCAGATAGCCACACATCCCATGAATGCCGCCCCCAGGAGGTGTCGAGGCCGAGGCCAAGTAAATCTCTGGCGATGGCGTGGTGTGTGCATCCAGCCGAGCTACCGGTCGAGTCAGCAGTTGACGCCAGTCCGTGGCTCCACCAGCGATGTCTCCACCGATGTAGTTGGCATTATACCGCTGAAAATCGGAACAATTTCTCACCTGACGCTTTAGCACCACATCGCCAAACCCAGGCGCAAAGCGCTCGATCTGAGCCTCGATCGCCGCTGTCATATCGACATCCGATCCACTGGGCACATGACAATACGCCCAAAACGTGTGCTGGCCCTCGGGAGCACGAGTGGGGTCGAAACGACTCTGCTGCGCAGACAGGACGAATGGCCGCTCCGCGATCTGCCCGCGACAGGCAGCCGCCTCCGAGGCAGCTATCTCATCCATCGTGCCACCCAGATGCACAGTACCTGCCTGTCGACACTCGGCCGCGGTCCATGGCACAGGCTCGGACAGGGCGTAATCTATCTTAAAGACCCCCGCCCCATGGCGAAAACGATCCAACCGCCGTCGAAATCCTCTGCCCAGCCGATCGCCAGCGATGTCGGCCATAGCACTCGGAGTCGTGTCGAACAGATAGACCCTGGCATCGGGCAACTCATCCAGGGAGCTGACCTTTTGCCCACAGACGATCTCACCACCGAGCTGCTCCAGGCAATCGCACAGCGCCTGAGTGATCGCACCCGCACCACCTTTGGCGATAGGCCACCCCAACTGATGGCCAGCGAACATCAGCATCAGTCCGATGGCCCCTGTGGCCAGTGGTTGATTCAAAGGTAAAATCGAATGCGCGGCATTGCCTGCCCAGAGACCACGCGCCCGCTCATCGGAAAACCCCAATCGCCCCAGCCAAGTGGCCGGCGGCAGGGTGCGCAGCCCAAACTGCATCGTTCCCAATAGATGACTAGGTATCTGAGGCACCTGTAACAAATCTTGGATCAATCCCTCGCCATGAGCGAGCAGCGGCTCAAACAAGCGCCGATAAGCTCGGGCATCCCTCGCGCCGAATTGCGCTGCGGTCTCCTCGACCGAGCGATACATCGCCACCGCCGTGCCATCATCAAACGGATGCGCCAGTGGTATATCGGGCTGGATCCACTCTAGCCCATGAGCCTCCAGATCGATTGATTGAAAAAATGGCGAACACTGCGCCAGCGGAAAGACTGCCGAGCAGACATCGTGCTGAAAGCCTGGCAATGTCCCTTCCTCGGTCCGCATCCCCCCGCCCGGCCGATCATACGCCTCCACCACCTGCACGCGGTAGCCTTCCCTAGCTAGGCAGATCGCTGCAGCGAGCCCATTCGGCCCCGAGCCGATGATGATGGCGTCGTAGTCGGACATTATGAGAAAATCAATCGCGTCGCCAGATCAGACCGACCCGACAGGGCTAGAGCCCTATCAGTCGTCTCACGGTTTCTTCGCATCAGTAGCCGGCTTGTCTTTCTTCTTTTTCTGGTTCCTAGGGTTACCATTCGGCCAGTGAATCTTATCCAGCGCCTGCCATTGCTCATCAGTGATTCGGCCTGGCTCACGGTTACCACTACCCTGGCGCTGAGTCAGCTTATCCCCTAGCTCCGCACGACCTTTTTCGGCTACCGCCATCAGCCGCTCCAGCACCTCAGGATGCTGAGCCGAGACATCGGTCGACTCACCGATATCGTCACCCAAGTGGTAGAGCTCTGGAGCTTGTACCTTGTCACCACTGTAGCCATTCGGAGTCCCATCAGTGCCCCCCGGCTTACCAGCCATGGTGCGGTAGCCGTGGGGAAAGACCAGCTTCCAATCATCCGCGATCACCGCCTGCAGTTCATTTTGCTTGTAGTAGACCCAGTAGCCCTCATGTGGATTCTCGCCATCTGCAGAGATCACCTGCCAGATGTCTTTTCCATCGATTTTTCTCTCTGGCAGATCGGCGCCGATCAGTCCTGCGATCGTTGGCAGCAGATCGATATTCATACCCGGGGTGTCCGTAGTCGTCCCAGCGGGGATCTGGCCTGGCCAGCGCATGATGCAGGCCTCGCGGATGCCGCCTTCCCAAGAGGTACCTTTGCCCTCGCGCAGAGGTCCTGCTGAGCCACCATGAGTCCCATAGCTCAGCCACGGCCCATTGTCGCTGGTGAAGATGACCAGCGTGTGCTCATCGATCTCACAGGTCTTCAGCGCATTGAGTATCTCGCCTACCGACCAATCGAGCTCAGCGATCACATCACCATATAGCCCTCGCTCGGTACTCCCCTCGAACCGATCACTCACATACAGAGGCACGTGCGGCTGAGGATGCGGCACATAGAGAAAGAATGGCTCTCTACGGTGACGAGAAATGAAGTCGACAGCACGATTCGTCAGGCGGACCGTCAGCATCTCTTGATCGATCGGCTCCGCCACAGCGACACGCTCATTGCCCTCTATGATGGGCAGCGGAGGGAAGTATTTGGCCGTCGGGTGGAATGGCCACATATCATTTGAGTAAGGGATCCCGAAGTACTCATCGAAGCCATGCTGGAGTGGGAGAAATTTCTCGTGATCGCCGAGGTGCCATTTGCCAAAGCAGGCTGTGGCATAGCCCTGCGCCCTGCATAGCTCCGCGATAGTCGTCTCATCCGGATTGATACCGATGTGGCTACCAGGCCCTAGAGCGCCATTGATGCCGACCCGATTCGAGTAACAACCTGTCAGCAGCCCTGTGCGCGATGCCGAACAAACCGCCTGCGAGGCATACCACTGGGTAAAAATCCGACCCTCAGCCGCCATCTGATCGAGGTGAGGTGTCTCAAAGCCCTTGGCGCCAAATACTCCGACATCTTCATAGCCCTGATCATCGGTGAAGATGATGACGATATTCGGCGGGCGATCCTGCCCCTGAGAGACCCCAGCAAAACACAGGGTAATTAAGAAAAGAAGAAACGGAATTTTTCTCATGCTGCCAGAGTAGAGGACTGCTACCTCCGGTGCAAAACCCGTATCACGCCACACCTTCGGCTACGTGTCCGAAGAGGCGTAAAGCTTGGGCTGCAGGCACTCATACATCTTGCGAGTGTGAGCGTACTTTTGTCTACCCTTCAGGTATTTAGCGCTGCGCTCATAGCAGCCCCACTTGAGGATCTCGATATCGACCCAGCGCAGCCCCCACTCATTCATCGCAGAGAGAGTTGGCTTGTAGAGGTCGATCGTGTCAGTCCCCACTAAAGCACTACCGTAGTCATCGATCTCGTAGATGTGAGGCTCGCCGATGATGCGAAATTGAGTACCCAACGGGTAGCGCGACCAGTCAGCCGCAGCACTGCGGATTTTGCCATACTTGAGCACTGTCCCTATGGCATTGAGATTACCATAGGCTCCCGGCTCGTTCTCCATGTCGGAGTAGGCAGTCATGCGCACGTTATTCATGCGAGTGACCTTGTAGTCTGGCTTCTCCTCTTTTGGCAGCTCGGCTTTTTGCTCCTCTGGAGCAACGGCCGCTAGTTGCACTTCGTCCTCTAGCTTCTCGGCGATCGCAGGTTTCTTAGTCACCGGACGGCGAGCCACACCTGGACGCCCTCTGTGAATAGCACTGCGAGTCTTGGTTGCTGAGAGCTTTGTCTCACCCACAGAGGAGCCGACCAGACTTGATCCGGTGCCAGTCATCGACTGACAAGAACAAAAAAGGACAGGCAAACTGAAAGTAAGGAAAGCCGAAACAATTCGGGACATAAGGGTTCACAGTTACCGACAATGTTAAGAAATCAAGATAATTTCCCGGGTCAGATCAACCTGCTTTCATTCAAAAAGCTCAGAAACCGCAAAACCTTTGAACAAAATAAACTCTCAAGCTACTGTAGCTGCTGTGAGAAATCTGATTCCTTCAATCATCCTCGCCCTCGGTATCATAGCGGGACAGGCCCATGCGCAGCCAGCAGTCGTCTCGACGATAGAGCCCATTGATTTGGTGGAGTACGAGCAGCAGCCTCCTGCCATCCAGGCCCTGATTCGTGATAGCTTAGCCCTCACAAAGAAAGATCTGGCCTACACATTCGGCTCTGCGACGCCGTCGAAAGGCGGCATGGACTGCTCCGGCACGATTCATCACCTGCTCACGACTCAGGGAGTAGAAAAGCCACCTCGCATGTCTCACACGATCTACCTCTGGCTGGAGGAACACAGCAAGATGAACAAGCTAGAGCATGTCTACAAGCCGACTCACCCAGCTCTGCGCGGTATCCAGCCTGGCGATCTCGTCTTTTGGGAAGGGACCTACTCTGTGGCAGATCGCAACCCACCGATCTCGCATGTCATGCTCTACCTAGGCACCCTGAAAAGCGATGGGCAGGGAGTGCTATTCGGCGCCAGTAGTGGGCGCCGATTCCGAGGCAAAAAGATTCACGGTGTCAGTGTTTTCGATTTTAAAGTGCCGACCGAGACCTCCAAAGCCAAGCTAGTCGGCTACGGCACTATCCCCGGTATGCGACCTGTCGCCCCTCCCGCACAGACACCAGTCGCTAGGACTGGACCAGACGCCAAGCCTATTGTAAAATTGCTCAAAGTTTTTTCGAATCGTCCTCCAAAGTGATTCGTCAATCCCCTCAAGGTCACGAAACCAAACCGAATCATAAAAACTTAATTAATCGACCAACCGAAAACAACCCAACGAAAGATACCACCATGAAAGCTACAACCGTATCCCTACTAGTCGCAGCCATCGCATTTCTCGCAGTCGGCTGCACTCCTACTCAGCAAGGCGCCGCTAGAGGTGCTGCTGCAGGTGCCGCACTCGGAGCGATCATCGCAGATGGCGATGACCACCTCAAAGGTGCCGCCATTGGTGCAGGCGTAGGCGCTGTCACAGGTGCTGCTGTCAGTAAGAAAAAGCAGCAGCGCTCGAGCCCTTACTACTACTAGGACGCAGCTCCTCAGATAAATTTCCCAAGAGAGCCTCAGCCAGAAATGGCTGAGGCTTTTTTTATATTCTTACTCTTAATCCTACTCTTAATCTTAATCCCGAAGGCGGTGCTCTCTGCCGGATTAAGATTAAGAGTAGGATTAAGAGTAAGAGTCTGTCCCCCACCCGAGTCACGTCCTCGCGCAGGCTATTTCTCCATGCCGTTTCGCGGATTCAGCCTTTATTACCCCATGCTCACACGGATCATCACGACCTTCGCTATTTTCAGCTTCGCCATCAGCTCTGGGCTCAGCTTTGGCCCCGCTGACAAACCAGAGGGCTTTACCGAACTAACGATCGGCGATAGCGCTCCAGACTTCAGCCTGCCTGGCATCGATGGGAACAGTTACACCCTTCAGGACTTTGCCGGTCCAGATGTGCTCATGGTATTCTTTACCGGCACACACTGCCCCGTCTCCCACGGGGTCGAGGAGCGGCTGATGACCTTTGTAAAAGACATGGCCGACAAAAGCTTCGCCATGGTAGCGATCAATCCTAACCACTCCTCCGGCCTTCGGCCCGATGAGTTTGGCCATACCGATTACGATGAGACCTTTGCCGACTCGAAGCGCTACGCCGAAGATCTCGGCTGGACCTGGCCCTACCTGTACGACGGCGACGAGCAGCTCGCCGCCCGTGCCTATGGCTGCCTAGCCACACCCCACGTGTTCATCTTTGATAAAGAGCGCAAGCTCCGCTACCAAGGCCGCTTCGACGACTCGCGCTACCGCGACCCTACTACGGTGAAGTCACCCGACGCCCGCAATGCCGTGGAAGCCCTGCTAGCAGGCAAACCTGTCCCAGTCGAGAAAACCCGCCCACACGGCTGCTCGACCAAGTGGAAGGAACGCTCCGCCCATGTCGCAGCCGAGGAAGAAAAGTGGCAAGCCGCAGAGGTAGAAATAGCCGAACTCGATGCCGAGCTAGCCAAAAAACTCCGCATCAATGGCACGGGTAAAGTACGGCTGATCAATGTCTGGGCCACGTGGTGCGGACCATGTGTAGCCGAGCTCCCCGATCTCACTGCGATCGCTAGGAAATTCAGCCGACGCAATTTCGAACTAATCACCATCTCTCTGGATGACCCATCGGCACTCAAAAAAGCCCAAACTATCCTCAGCCAAAACCGCGCCGTCTCTAGCGACAAGCTAGCTAAGACGCTGAAAGCCGAAGGCCGCACCACCAATAACTACATCTACACAGGAGCTAATACCGACGCCCTCGCTGCCGCCCTAGATCCCGAATGGCCCGGCCCAGTCCCCTACACCCTACTGATCGATGGCGAGGGCAAAACTCTATTCCGCCAAGTCGGCAAAATCGATCCCGAGACCATCAAACAAGAGATCCTGAAAGAACTAAAGACCTACTACGAGGCAAAATAACAGAACTAGCGAACCCCTGCATCCCACAGTCCATCTGTCGCACTACCCGATGGATCATACACCTGTGCTCCAGAGTACAACAGAGGTGGAATGACATTAAATTCAATCGTCAGATCTTCCTTCTCGAGTGATTCCAGTACCGGGAGGCCAGTGCGATTCCCTGGCAGGTACAAAACCAGTTCCTCTTCCGAAATGGCCGATGCCTCAGACATTGGATGATCTGCTAAATAGTTCTTCTGCGCTAAGTAAACTGCTCTCAACTCCTCCCCTGCCACTCGGGCCAATTTCCAATTAGCAATCCCATTAGCAGACAAAAACACCACAGACGAAAACAATAATAGCAACCCTAGCGTCAATGTCAGCTCTAGAATAGTCATCCCACTACACCTCAGCCTTACCGCAAGATGGCTCTGCCGACTATTTTTATGACTTACCATACCCCTTTCACTTCGCAGCCTGCTCCGCTGACGGACTATCCAAAAAACTCCACACCAAACGAGGCAAAGGCGAAACCGCGATACCCACGAAAAGCAAAAAAGCAACCAACCATACCAAGCGGTACGTAAAGCTCTTCTGAGGATTATTGATCCACTTCGAGTACCACTCATCGCGGTCCTCCACACGAGAGGTATATGTGATATTTTCCCGACTTAACTGAGCCGTCAATTCCTCGATCACTGCATCATCCGCAGAAGTGATCCGGTAACGGTAAGGCTTGCCAAGCTCAGGCGCATACTCCTCCACAGTTACATCACTGGAAAGTGTAGCCGGCTTAGTATTCGCATAAACATGCGTCGTATAAGCATACTTACTCCTCAACCATCGGTCTAATTTTGTTTGTTGCATCGTTCTTACATTGCAGAGTTCATCATCTTCGGCCCCATCAAGAATATCGGCAAAAATGCGCCGATAAACACTAGGGAAATCAACACACAAGCACCAAGTAGAGCCATCAAATTCACAACTTGACTGAAGTCTGAGACGATCTGATCGACCTCCTCTTCATACATCTCTGTGAGCAAACTAAACTGCTCTGACATCGACGAAGATCGCTCCCCAATCGAGATCATGTGAGACACTTGAGGATCGCATGAAGTAAACTTCCTAATCGCTTCAGAAAACGGCAACCCTGTCCCCACATATTTCTCCCCAGCTTCACGCAACTCATCGAACATAGGTGTTTTCTTCAGTCCTTCGGCAGCAATCTCGACAGATCGACTAAGGTTCACCCCATTGGAGTGCAACATATTCAACGTCCCCAAGAACAACATCTGCCGCATCCCCATCACTAATTGGCGCAACATTCGCCACTTGGACATCAACACCGCAACAATAGCATTGCGGATAGGAGCTGATAAAAACAAAATCACCACCCCCAAAATCATTCCAGAAACCACAAACACCCAAACTTTCTTGGTGATATGACTAATTTTAAAAAACACAGCCGAAACAGGATCCGGCTCCTGGTTCACGTCATTTAACAAACCCTCAACCTCGGGCACAATCTTCAGCTGCGCCAAAATAAACAACAAAATCAAAACGAAAATGATAATGCTGGGCAACATGGTTGCTTTGCGCATTTTCTTTCGAAACTCCGCCTCTTTTTTCAGGCGTTTCGCAATCGACTCAAACGCATTTTGCAACTGTCCCGAATCGGATCCAGCTCGGACCAAACTGATGAACTTATCATCAAACTTGTTTGTATTCTTAAAAGCCTGAAACGCCGGCACACCTGCATTGATGTCAGTTTTTACCTCGCCTAGTGTTCGCCGAACACTCATATTAGGATTACCTTGAGAGTAATACTCGAGAGCATCTGCCGTATTAATCTGAGCTTTGAGCATCGCACCCATTGCGCGGCAAAACTTGATTAACTCTTTCTGAGGAATCTTGCCCGTACCTATCGAAAAAAGGCTAGAATTCTTAGACTCAGCTCGCGGAGCAACATGGGTTGACTTCGCTTCTTGCAGCGCTGCTTGGACAGCAGATATTGGGGGGGCTTGTTTCATATTCCTGTTGCTTATCCATGCTTAAGGGAGCATCGAGTAAGCATATAACCAGACAAGCCCAACTGTTACTCGGTAGTCATATCGATCACCTTGCACAGTGCAGCCATGTCGGTCACACCTTCCTCTAGCAACTTTAATCCAGAATCACGAATAGACGGGAGAACGCCTTTTTCACGGACACTTTTCTCGAGCTCATAAGGGCTTAAATCCCCCTTAGAAAGAGCGTCAGACCACTCTGCTGTGATCGGAATGATCTCCAATATCGCAGTCCTACCAAAATATCCTTTACCTCCGCATTCTCCACATCCGTCATGATTTCTTTCATAAACAGGACGATTCTTCCAGTCTTCACTCAGATTGAATTTCTTGATATCTCTATCCGTCAAACCGTCCCTTTGTACCTTACAGTACACACACAACTTTTTCAATAAACGTTGTGCACACGCGGCCTTTAAAGTTTGCGCAATTTTCCACCTTTCTATACCAAGTTGCTCAAATCGCTCAATAATCTGAGAAGCCCTGGGAGTGTGAATTGTTGTCAGAACTTTGTGCCCAGTAATAGCAGCCTCAATCGCCAATTCCGCAGACTCCAAGTCCCGGACCTCACCCATGAGAATCGTATCAGGATCGCTTCGCATAAAGCTTGCGATCATAGGCTTAAAATCATCCCCCTTGAGATCACAGTGGATCACGCCTTGAATCTCGTCCTCTACAGGGTTCTCTAGAGTTAATATATTATCTTCAGGACGGTTTAGCTCACGTAGGACCGCATTCAATGTCGTAGACTTCCCTGAACCTGTAGGTCCAGACATCACAATAATCCCCGATGGAATCGCCATCACCTTCTCCAGCTCGAACAGTGTACCTGGATCGAAGGCCAAACTCCCCATACCAAGCTTTGCCTCAAAATGGCCCTTATCGAGAATTCTCATTGTCACATGGTAACCTCGGTAAGTGCGATGACGCTCAAACCTCATATCGATACTCCGCCTCAAATAATTCACCGCCAGACGCCCTGAAATCCCTGGCCGCTTGGCGCGCTCCTCAGGAGGAATACCCATTAAATTCAGCAAAAATGCATCGACTCGATCCTTCAGTTTTATTGGGATATCAAACTTATCCCCCATATCCCCGTCGATACGATAACTATAATGAACACGGTCCTTTTCACATTTGATGTGTATATCTGAGGCTCGCAGCCGAATACCATCAGCAATCATCTTCGCAACCAATTTTGCAATCGGCTCCTCAAACTCACCAGTTACATCAAAATCTAATTTCTGACTCTCGGCCTCGTCGACAGCTATTGACTCCAACTCAGTGCGACTAGGCCCCTGAGTTCCCACCACCAATTCGATTACTTGATTCACTTCTGAAACAGGCGCAAGAATCAAATTCACCATATGCTCGGGGTACTGCTGCAGGTAGGTATCCACCGCAATTGTATCCCACGGATTCGTAATCGCCACTGTGATCTCAGTAGCTGATAACTGCACAGGGACAAACATCCCACGATTTAGAAGATCCGGATCACTAGCCTCTAATAGGCTCCGATCCACCATGCCCTTAATCTTAGTAAAAACAGGAATCGAATTAAGGTCTCCGATAGCAGCAAGGATGCGATTAGCGGGGCACTTCCTAACAACATCTTCAGGAGGCCGCCCCTGCAAACTGGCATCCATCTCGGCTAACCGCCGACAAACCGTCGCTGAAAGGGTAGCGTTAAGGCTAAAACCGATATCAAGATTCATAGGCGAAATGCTTGCGACACAAATAGTCGATCGCTCGAACCGAACTCGTAGTCAAAAATATGAAAGGTAATGCCTGTGTTTCGCGATATATCACCGTACTCAATAGCTGCCCTACTAACTTTCCGGCAAAAGGATTCACACTCGTTAACACCACAAGATCCAACTCACTAGACTCAATGATTGGACACCGAAAATATCCACACAGATCGGCAATCAATGGTTGCTCCTGATACAATGAGCTTAAAGCACCAACTTGGTTGGTGAAATTGCACGACATACACTGAAAGTCCACTTGCCCTCTTAACTCAGCGACAAGACTATCGACACGTTCAGCTTGATCATTGGAAAGGGTCCGAGAGTCCCTACGCTCACAAAGAAACTCGACATAATCGACAGCCCCAGTGCTACTAGCCGCATGGTAGGCCTCGTAAGCCTCCTTTTCGTCGCACCACTCATCATTAGACAATCGGTCGATGGCCGACGCGGTCTCAGAAACAAGCCCTGATACCAGTCCGCTCAAATAACCAGCCAGCTCAGCTCGAGCCGCAGGTAGATCATCAAACAGGCTTTCATCAGGGGGAGGCATATGTGTCACTTCTTACCAAACAACTTCTTGAACAACTGTCCATTGCCCTTCCCCCGCTTCAAAACAGGTTTGGCCTGCACCGAAGGCGGGTACTCTACCACAGTCGTATGTGGAACCAATGGACTAGATGGCGGATCGGCAGGGCGAGAAGACTTTTTTAATGCCGCCATCGAGTTTTTCAATGACCTCTTGTGATTGTATCCCGGCCGTTCAGCATCTGGATAGTCATAATCCTGAGGTAATACATGCATCTCGCCGATAGTTGAGGTTGTGGCATCACTCTCACATGCATTAGCTGGAGAATACAAACTGGGTGTCACAATAAAAACAAGACTGGTGTGCTCTTTTGATTTATCATCATTTTTGAACATAAAGTTCAATCCGGGTATGTCGCCAACCACAGGAACTTTCTCTGAATTATCGGACTCAATCTCCTCATAAAACCCCCCAATCAACAATGAATGCCCATTAGGTACACGCGCTAATGTAGTCACGGTAGATTCGTTGACCCTCGGAAATAAATTCCCAGATCGAGACTGCACAAACTCCACAATCTGTGATGATCGCGGCCTAAGCTTCATTCGGATGGTATTATCTGGTAAAATCGTCGGTGTCACAGCCACTGACACCCCTATTTCCCGAGTCGTAGCAGGATCGCCATAAGGGTCGTCTGGATCAATCTTATAACGAACATCCTCTGAAATATTCTGACCAACCTCCGTTTCGCTAATGGTGTTGACAATAATCGGAACACGATCAATCACCGAGATCAATCCCTCTTCGTTGTCTTCCGTAATAAGAGTTGGGGAAGACTCCTGCTGAGCTAAACCACCAGAATTTAAAACTTTCATTACCGCCGTCATTTGTAGGGGCGACAGAACAAGCATATTACCGTCAAGAGTTTGATTTCGGTTATGCTCAAACGAATTCCCTGAAGAACTAGAGGTCAATACTCGGGTAACAGTGTCCAAAGTAGGCAGATTAAACAAATGGTTCAAGCTTGCTGAAGCACTAATAGACACACCGTCGCCCAAGATAGAACTCCAATCCACACCCACACGATTCCTAGAGTTACTCTTCACTCTCAGTATCCGAGTCTCAATCGCGACCTGTTGCTTGGGCTGATCGAGCGTACAGAGCAGCTCCATCAGCTGGCCGGCCTTCTTATCGTTATCGTAAATAACCACTGTATTAGTCTTGGACTCATACTGTACAAAACCAGATCCAGGAGTCAAAAATGGCTCCAACATCGTTTTGATCTGATCGATGTCCGATGCCCTTAGATAACGCAATTGGTAATGGTTTGGTTTCGCCGGCAAAACCGATTCCTGAGCACTCGTAAGTGCGTAGACGGTACGACCTTTCTGGTGGATACTCACCCCATACATCAGACCCAATTCTTCCATCTGACGTAGAGGATCGAGATGATTCATCAACTGCCCAGTCACCATATACTGCGGGCCATTCAGTGTCACATTGTGGAAAAATTGTAACGAAGCCTCCTGAGCCAAATACTGGAACACTTCATTCAAAGGAGCCTCTTTCAAGAACATGCCATCAGAGTTCTCCAAAAATAGCGGCGCAATAGTTTGCACTGGCTCAATCGGAACACTTTGTCCCAATGAAGCAGGCACCTCTTTCACCTGCAGTCCGAACAATGCACTGTTAGGCTCAGCCACCTCCCCACCACGAATGTCTGCTAAAGCATTGCTTAGCGGCTTATTCCCACTCGAGCTCATCTCCTGACCGACACTTCCCCCTGCTAAAACAAACAGTACCGTCAGTACCAACAGCCAAGATAACTGCGAATGGGGGCTATATTTCATAAAAAAGCGCTTCAGCGAACTACGAGGTTTCGAGACCGAGGTTGGGCCCCAGTAGGAAATTGTTTAACTTTCCTTAAATTTACCGAAGAGCTAAGTGGTTTAAACTGCAAGGGGAATTTTACACTTTCTTGAGAATCAAGATTAATAAATTCCATAAAAGCTAGCGAAACCCGAGAAACCTTCAGATAATAAGCATGCTCATCGTGGTGCAATTGCAGGACTTCCCCCACTCTCAGCGACCTACCTCCGATCAACACTGTCTGCTGCGATGGCATCACTCCAGTCACGTTGACCTTTTGCAGAGCCTCCGCTAAAGAGGAATTCGCAGACAGCACTAAGTCTTCCTCCTCTACTACCTCAGGGTAAAAACTTTCCAGAGAAGACACTTCGGCATTCATAGGCAAACCAAAAGGGTCCAAATCCCGAACTGTCTCAGACAATTTACTCAAAGCAGATGCCAATCGACTCGGACCTTCGAAACGTTCCTCAGATAAAGCTGAAACCCCGCAAAAACAAAACACGAACAGTCCAATAAACTTCTCTCTCATGATGCTCCTGGCCTACGCCAACTCAAATAATTCACTTCAACTTCCAATTTTGGAGATTCCCTCCTACCTACGCTCGCCTGCTTTAACGAAAGGGATTCCAAGCACAACTGTGGCATCCGAAGCTCGATCTCCGCTATCGTTTCCACAATCGCGGAATAATAGCCTTCGAAAGACATGCTAACCCTAGAATATTGACCTTCGGAGGCACCGGCTACAGGACTCACTCCCGATGGTCTGCGTATCGAAGTATTTTGAATGGAGTCACTATCATACTTTTTTAGAACAAGTGACAGATTCTCACTTAAACTCTGAATCAGATCCTCGTCTATTTGTTCATCCAAATGCAAATAGCCTTCGCTCCCACCTTCTTTAGCGATAAATTCTTTTAGCAACGCAATGTCGGACCGGCTTTGTGAAACCGATTCAAAACTCTTCATTTTGGATCGGCTTAACTTGTCCTGACCTGTGAGAAACAGGTACGAACCAACGATAGCCAATATCAAAACCAACACCGACGGTAAATAGCCAAACACCACTACAGACTTTAAATATTTACTCATAGTTAAGCACCACCTCCCGTCCGAGGCACCTTAATCACCAATGAAACCGGATCTTTTTCCGAAAAGTCTCTCGTTATCATGATTTCGAACCCTTTGTCATAACTTTCAGCGTGACTTGTTGGGATATGGCTATTCCCAACCATCGCTTCCTTCTTTTGCTGTAAAACCACATTCAAGGACCGCGTCTCAACTGATGTCCGATAAGATTCAGACTCACTCCACTCTGAAATTTCTTCGAAAACCTTCTCTATTTTCGCTTTAGCCCCCAAACTTACCAGATGCCGAAGCCCCTCTCTAGTAGCATGCCCTTTTATTCGCCACGTCTGCCTCATGGGCAATGTTTTCGCTCGCTTCGATGCAGGAACTGAAAAATACTCAACATCGAAGCTACTAATCAATATACCGGAACTCTCCGGAAATAGATCTAATAAGGCAGTCAAAGGCACCCAACCCTCAGCTCTAGAATCCAATAAACTGGAAAGATAAATAATCTGCTTCTTTTCTATAGTTAGCTTTTCGTGTTCAGCCACCGATTCCATCTCATCCGACTTGCCTACTTTCCAATGATCTTGAAACGAGTTTTTAATGGCCGTAACTGCACAAAACCCAACAATAATTGGAACAGCCAGCACCACCAGTAAGCGAAGTATCCTAGAGAACATTAAAGACTTCAAAACCGCCTGGCTGGGCACCAAATTTGGGTCGTCGCAAGCTAGGCTATACAGAGAACGATCAGGCCAAGAATCAATCAACGCAGAATCATCATGTGATCCATCCCCTTCTAAATCATTGTTTAGGCGGTTCAAAAACTCCAACGGGACATCATTGCCCTCTGGGTAAACCAGTTCTCGACACGAAACTTCGGTGACACTACCCAAGTCAATTGGCGCAACAGTCCCCCTTGTCACGTCAATAAATTCAAACGATGGCGAATCCAATTCTTGTGAAGCCGCCAAGTTCAACAAAATCTTTCCGAAATGAAGCGGCAAGCCCCCTTCCCCAGCACTAGCAACCTGTTTCACACAACGTAATTGATGCGACTCACTATAAACAGCCAACAGAAAGGAATCCACGCTACGGACGATGATAATCTTTCCGGTTTGATGCGAAGCCTCGCTACCACCGTCAAAATTTCGGTAAAGCCGAAGGACCTCCAAAGGCGCGATAGTTACAGCGACTTTTACAGGTATGTCCAGTTTTTCCCCAAAGGCGACTAAACCAGCTGCAAAGGCTTCAAAACTAGGAGTCGCCTGTAAAGCAACCGCCCTTCGGCCTGTGGGCAACGCCCCCCAATAAGGGAGGGCACAAAACAATCTACGGTCGCCACTCTGAGAAAAATCAGCCGATAAGGCACTCTCCGGTGCTAGCCGCAACAGTTCATCCAACTCAAGAAAGTCCACACCCTCCCCCACGAATTCGTCTTTGATCTCGTGGAGATGAAAATTATCATGCAGGTGAATCACCACACCTAAGGCCCTAGACTTTTTCTGGAGTACAGAGCACTGCGTCTCCTCAATCCAAGCTTGAAACCTATCGTCACTTGGACTCATAAGACCATCTCGATCGACAGGTGGACCGGAGGACCACGAGCCATCTTGCGAACTCCAAAGAGCTCCGACTATACCCAGGCGGTCAATAGAAATATGCCACTGGATCGGCATTTCCTGGGCTAGGCCATACCATAACTTGTTAGAAAGTCTGCTTGTTTTAGAAAAAACCTTAGCAGTCTCCCTGTAAGTCTGAAGCAGATTCGCACCTTTTTCTGAACCCATTGAGTTTCCGGGTTACCTCAGTTAACTGAATTGTAGAGGATCGGACTCCACCGCCCAGTAAAATAAGACATCTAGATAATCAGCTCTCTACCAACCACTGGTAGAAGCAGGTTGGTGATCACTACCAGTAGCATCGTCGCAAAGGAGATACTGTGTACCTGTAGTCGGCACTGCAGTGGCCCATGTGTATGCATTTCCAGATGTAGGACACTCCGGTGCAACTTCCAACATTTTGCCAGCGCCAACGATTGCACTCTGAGCCAACGCATCACCCTCGTCCAATTCATATAGATTCTGATAAGAACGAACCGCTTTCTGAACAGTCGAAACGTTAAGAATACACTTGGCCCGATCGGAACCTGATTTATAGGCGCTGACGCCGATGAATAGAACTGAAATCAGCCCGAGTAGAACAGCAATCACCAGAGTGACCTCAATCAGAGTCATTCCCTTCTTATTATTATTTTTATGTTTGTGAATCATGTTAGTTTTTTGTTTATGGTTTTGTTGTTTGGTAATAGATCACCAAAAGATTTAAAAAATTAAGCTCGAATCATCGGACTCTACCATCCGATTGGCTTGCAATTGTTCATGGCTGATCACGCCCTCTTGATACAAGCGCGAGAGATTTTTGTCCCAGCCGATGTTCCCACTGTGAAGGATGGCATCTTCCAAAGATTTTCCACCGCTGTCATAACCTGCAATTCCGGACCTAACCGAAGATGAATTGTTCTGCAGATATTCATAGTTCAATACCTTACCGTTATTGGTAGGAATCAAACCTTGAGAGAGAATAAACATCATAATCTCTGATAACCTCCCAAGCACTGACTTATGCTGCTCTTGCGGAAAGAAATCTAGAATCCTGCTCAAAGTCTTAACGGCCCCATTAGTGTGCAGGGTGGACAGCACCACATGACCTGTTTGAGCAGCCTCGATAGCGGTCTCCATTGTCTCTCTATCCCTAATCTCGCCAAGCAATATCACATGCGGAGCCTTCCGCAGCGCATCGATCAGCCCCTTCCTATAGGTCGGTAAATGAGTTCCCACTTCCTGTTGAGTCATCAGGCCGGTAGACGCCCGCCCATCACCGTCACAAGCTTCATAGCGGTACTCGATTGGGTCTTCAATCGTGACAATATGCCTAGGATGCTCCATTCTCAGCCAATTCAGAAGTGCTGCAAGGGTGGTTGATTTACCTGAACCAGTCTGCCCAGTCACCAAAGCAAACCCTTGTCGCTTCTTGATAAACTCTCGCATCGAGAACACTGTATCCGATGAAAGTCCAAGAGTGGAAAGATCCGGAATACTATCCGACAATATCCGGCAAGTAATACCAGGACCAGACATACTGAGATGACACTGAACCCTCATACGACCGGTCACCGAGCCATCCGCCAATGGCACGCCATTGCAACTGAAATCCAAAGTATGATGGGCCTTTAAAGCTGCGACAACGTCATCACCAATCTCATTGTCTCCAAACCCGTCACTTTTCTCCTGAAGGCTGTACAATAACTGGGCAACGAAGCATACTTGATCTCCAGAAAGAGTTCCGACCTGCTCGTCGATAACCAACCCAGACTTCGTATGCAAATACACTGGCTTACCCGAGCGAAACTGAATATCAGAAACGTCTTCTGGACTCCTATCTAAAAACAGATCCCGAATCACTTTATGTCCTTTTTCAATCATTACCGTTCCACTACTGCTGTTTAGATGATGCCAAACTTATGCGACTCAACATCACGTCAAACTGCTCGCAGGTTTTCTTCGCATAACGGGCTCTTTCTTCGATCTCCGCAACTCGCTCCGCTGAAAGTTGTGACCAGCCACCTGAAACAATTTCCTGGTGTTTCTGACCTTCATAACGAGCCAAACACTTTAAAATCGTATCTCGGGTATTAATTAATACTCTGGCTTCTATCTCCTCTCCATTATCTCGGAGCAGTTGTTGGCGGAGCAAAAACACATTAAGACAAGCAGCAGCACCGGTAAGGTTGGCTTCCGGTGTGGTCAGACCACTGTCGAAAGCGCTTTCCAAAGCAATCCGAGATACTTTCTCAGCCTGAAGATAATCGCCCCCGATGTCAATTGAGGTCAGAAACAAGAAATACGAATTATACACACCATAGTTTGTCGGATCTAGTGCAAAGCTTTGAGCCAAACGCCTTCGGATGTTGTTTTTTGTGCTAAGCTTATGGCGTTCACTAATTCCATACCGGCTGGTTCTATTCGAAACTTCAAACTTCAAATCGGAAATTCGACGGAGCTGTTCCTCTAGCATGGTCAGTTCTTCACAAGAATCGGAACAGTTAACCAGCTGCAGCTTACGATTGCAGAACCCTCTACAAGCAAGCTGACAGCCGTTATCACTAGAAGATGCGATTGCTTCGGCAGCCTTATCACCATCGGAAGATTTTCCGGCCGAATTCTCGACACCCAAATGCCAATCCCGATCAACTGACTGTTGAGACAACCTTGCAAAGATCATACCATAACCACTCTTTTTGATTGAGAAGGGATTAACATCATTGCGCAGCTCGTCCAGGGGACAACCTGAGAACTTCACCATCGAAATACCAACGGTAAAAACAACCAAATAGGGAATAAATTTAAAGACGTTTTTCATTTCTCTTCCTGAAACAAGGGGACAGATATTGATATCAGAATGAAACCAACTCCCACTAGATACATGCAGACATTAGCAAAAGTAGACAGGGGTAGAGCTCCCATCTTGAAAACCAGCCTATCCGTTAGATCCGCAAAATGATAATGAGGCGAGATCATGTAAATAATTGCCAACAACTCGTTGGACGTATTCTCCATGAAGAACTCTAGGTAAGTTATTCCCACCAACCCATAGAAAGCTAACCCAGCCGGAATTAAATAAGCCACGATCGCATTAAGTCTTGTCCCAAGCGATACGGCTACAATCAACAAAGGAATGACAGTGAGAAACAAACACACTAGATACTGGAAATTTAGCACTACCCACTGACTTGCTTCGTACTGGTCGCCTGGCATGGCCCCGAGGAAGCTAACCCCAAGGGCAATAAGTGCAAAAATCACAAAAACTGTTAGGCAGCTGGCACAAATTTGGGTCAAAGCAAAGATCTTCCCAAGGAAACCCGTCCTCAGGTACCGGAACACACCTGATCTAGAGTAAGAATCCGCCAAGGAAGCCCCTTGTAATAGTAGCCACACAATCGCGGAAAGCCACAATAAGGTCCATGCCGTCTGAGCTCTGGCAGGCTCGACCAGATTAGCCTTCTCTTCCCATGGAGTTAACTGAGGTAACAAAAGTGAAAGAAACACCATCAAAGCCGCAAAAATTAGGAAAGTTTTACGACAGATAATGGTATATAGGCAAAGTTTAAAAATTTTCATAACTGTTAAACTAGAGTTTCTCGAATATTTTCCCAAACCAGCGGACGATTGGCTTGGCTCCAGCGAATCCTGTTTTCGTTAATCGTAATCACCCCGTCAGCTGTTAATGTTTGTTCATCTGGATGGATACAAAGTAGCCTCAGATGATTTCGCCCTTGGTTGTCCCACAGCTCTTTTACTCTCTGTCTAGCAAAAAAATCCAGCCCATTAAATGGCTCGTCTAGTAGCAACACCTGCGCTGAATCCCCCGATGCCTGCGCCTCGGAAATGACCAACAATAGTTTCTGCCTATTACCCTTCGATAATTTTCCTATAGAAACGCTAGTAGGGAGTTCCAGAAAATCAGCATACTCCTTCGCCAATCTTCGTTTCTTCCGATCTAATAGAGCCGCAAACACACACAAAGGCGTCAACTCTTTGTCGAAAGACAGATCTTCGGAAACATACTGAACAGAACCTTTAACTTTTATAGTTCCTTGTAGAGGACGATTACACTTCGCGACCGTCTTCAGAAACGTGGACTTACCTCTGCCGTTTCTGGCAAGTAGCAGATGAGTTCCCGACTCGAGATTGATCTCTTGATCACTAATCGCCAGGCTCAGAGGTTTTCTACGGCGCCCCATCCATGACGATGAGTAACCAATCTCCATGCCTTTCGACACTTGCAGGTTGGGGGATTCTAGGGATTTCATTTTGTTCTCTAACTTTCACTCGACTTAAGTTCCTCGATCGTAACAATCCAGTTCATCAGGTGAACCGGGGGTAATTGCTCTGGACTAACCACTTTGGTAAGATTCGCATCAATCAAGTCAGCAGTTATCGACTCATGAGTTCCTGCACGGAAATCCAAAGGGTGAGCGGCGAAAGCATCGCCTTGAGTCAAACTTCCTAGCTGACCATTATAACTGACAGGTCGGATCTTTAGAGTGGTCCCGTATCGCTTTTCTGGCGTGAAGATGGCCACCGGCGGATAATGATCGACGACATCATCCATCATAGCATTGGCGGGTACCGGGATGGGCACCTGATTAAAATCATCGGCCATGTAAGTCCTGAGATTGGTAACCATCGCGAACCCTTCGGTGAACTCTGAGAAATCCGCACATTCTTTCAGAACAACACACAAGTCTGTGCCTACGGTCGGAAACTCTGGATACCTTATGTTTTCTGACCTTTCAGGGTCGGGATTTACCACTAGGCTATGATTAATAGATAAGTCCGCACCTCCATGAGTTTGCAAGAAATCCATCAGACGCTCAGGGTAGACAATTATAGCCTTACGACCTGTTTCAAGATGCTCGGTTTGAAAAGGCACATCTTCTCCTCCTTCTTCACTATCTAAAGGCCAATCCACACCGCGGGTTAGTGCCACAGTTTTAGTGCTGCCGCCCTCTGTCAGAAAACTAAACTCAATCGATAACGGGGTTTGGTCAGTAATGCTTACAACTTCAACAATCCTCAATTGCATCCTACACTGAGACGCTCCGCGGCTGTAGTATTCCCAATGAGTATCCGATATTGTCTCCCCTAATTCGCGATCGGGAAGCTCATAGAATTCGATACCGGGATTAATGGGTATGAAAGCCACTCTCCCTGAGTTACCCGCCACAGTCAGAAGACTTACATCTTGCTTCATTTGAACTCTAGCCCGTTCTCTGAATCCCAGAGCATCGAAGTTCGAGTCAAAACCATACTGGCTCAATCTAGTGCCACTAGCAATAGTAGCAAACGATCGGATCGCTAAGCCGCCGTCGTCCACTGTGAAATTAGAATCGGTCACGGCACTCCCCGTGCTCACGCTTCCCGATATGGAGGTGTTCAACCAAGCCGAACCATCTGAATGCTGACCGAGCATGGTGTATGAAGAGGTTGATATAGGTGCCTGCCCGGGCACCTCATAGATCGAAAAAATATAATTCTTCACCAATGAATGCGTGGAGTCTCTCCCATAATCAACAGAGAAAGCCCACCAATTCCTTTTCGCCACAAAAAGCTCTCCGGGACGAGCCAAGCCGAAGTGTAGGTCGGGATACGGAACGAGGTTATACAATGGGTAGTCTTGCACCGATAAGGCGGCTTCTTCTGAGCCGAGAACTGAATACTTCTTGTTCAGTGAAATCACTGGATAATCGCCATCGGTGACCATCAACTCGACAGGAGCTTCCAATGGTGCTGGAATCCCAGTCCCGAACTGACTGCTACCAAATAAAGACTGACTTTCCAAGGTGCCCGAACTGACCTGTCGAGGGCCATCGATTAAAGGGCTAAACCGGTCCTCATCGAAAGTGAATAATACATCGGTGGGATTAGCCGATATCACGTCCGAACCGAGTAACTGGAAAGCAATCTGGCTATTGTCTAGATGCCCCCCTTTCGACATCGCTAGGGAATCCTTAAAAATCGATTGCCAAGTTAACTCTGACCACAGAGTGGTATCTTCTTGGCGCATAGCATCAATGGCCTTATTTGGAGCTATCGCCAGCAAACTACGCAAGAAGGACTCCTCAATATGTGCAAGGTCAACTCGAGTCTGGGTGTCAACTTGAGAGTCATGCGCATCCATCGAGCCTCTAAAGCTCACAACCAGAGCTAACAGAATAATGGTCCCGATTACAGCCACGAGCGCTAGTGAAGCATAGCCGTCATCATTGTGGCGTTGTCTGCCTTTACCACCAATCATCTCACACCTCCCATGTAAGTGATCTCCTCTCCCCTACGGCCCGTCAGAGCAATAGTAAGCACACCAGTCTCGTCCGAAAACTCCACATCCTCGACAATTGATGTGATGGTCCAGTTTGGCTCAGCCTGCCAACCATTGTTTTTTGAATAAATATTCAATGCTTTATCTTCTACCTCAGCGTCAAACGAGATTGCCACCTCATCTAAATCTCCGGTGGGCGAGCGGTATGATAGCACTAACGCGCTACCTACATTTGTAGGAATCTCATCGGCAAATGCAGCCTCTTTGTTGTCGTAGATCCAATAGGAATTAGATGATGCCAATAGTGAGGTGAGGACCCGGTTAATTTGGGGTGCCTCGTCGCGCAGAAACGCGAATGACCCCAGGTGCTTCATAAAAAAGGTATGCTGAGCGGCTAATACAACTACCGTGCTTGCCAGGCCCAATGCCAGTGCAATCGCGACCGTCAACTCTACCAAAGAGAAGCCGCTTTTCTTTCTACACTGACAACACCTTTTTTTCATATCGATACCCGAGCCTATCTTACCCGAACCGAATTAGCGGTTTTTACATAAGTTCTGCGTGCCACCTGATAACTGAGGTAAGACTTGATATGCCAGACTTCAGTCTTCGATGGATTCCCTGTTATGTAGGAGGTCCCACCTTTTGAAATTAAATTACTATCCGAAGGGTACTTAGTGCGAACTAGTCGAGCTATCACAGGCACCGACCCAGGCAATTTTCCAATCTCCACCTCGGTATCGCTCGACAATGGGTAAGTGGGCCAGAGAGACTGTTCTGAGTCGACCAGTTCCTCGAAAGGCAATCGACTTGCATAGGCCAATTCACGGCTGAGAAACGCGTCTGACAATGCTTGTACGATTGTGACCCGCTGGGCGCTAGCCAAGTTCAAGGACGCTTTTAAAGAAACCAACGCCAACACAACTAGGCCTGCAAAGGCTAGTGTGACTTCGAAGATTGCTAATCCTCGGACACTTTGTATACGTGGGGGTTTCAAAACTAATGGGGGCTTAATCTTCAGACGTTATCAATTGACCATTGATTCTAAGTTTTCTGTTAACAGTAAATGACACATGGGCAAGCCGTTCGGGCTGCCAAGAATGAAATGGCGTGACACTCAGTACCTCCATGGTATAGACACCCTCATTGGGGATATAGTCCTCCCAATTTTCGATCGAAATCACCTCGCTCTGAGGCACTGTGGTGTTGTGCCAACGCAAGGAGCCTGGCAAAACGGTACCGACCGTCCCAAGCGCTTCGCCACCCGCATAAATCTGGACATAAGTCAGCGATAGTGGGTATAGATCTTGGTAATAAACTAGTAACTTTGGTAAAGAATCTCGAATCTCGTAGCCCGGTTCAATGCCCGTTATGGCCGCTTCTGAGACCGGCCAAACCAAAATCATCTCCTCGTCCAAAATAGAAGATTCCGTAACGGTCTCATCAGTGAGGGTGGATAGAGTGAATCTCTCGACGCCCATTGCCTTTGTCGGGGCCATCGGTGTCAGCTGGGTGTAGACTGGAGTTAACTCTGGGTTTGAATTACCCATGTAAAAAGAGGAAATGATGTACTCATCGTTTCCATTGGGAGTGTACGTGGTATCGAAATTATGCCCGGTATGGGTGTAAAGAACTTGGCGAGCAGCATCTGGGGCATCAGAGTCGTCTGGCGTCAACCCCGATACTGTGATTGCCAGTGAATAGGGGCGATCTGCTCGAGTCCTCTGCACCGCATTTTCACCGAGGTCAAGATGGGACTGGTCTTCCGAAATGATTTGGATATCACCTTGAGGCAAATAAAATCCTACCACTTTACGGTCCAGAAAATAGACATTGGTATCCCAAGCAGAACCCTTCGCAAACAGCTCATAGGAAACACCTCCTGGTATAACCGGAAGATGAGAAACAGCAGATCCATTTCCTTCCGTGGTGACAAAGTCATACTGCAGACCAGTCGACAATTGGATCTGACGAATAATATTCTCAGAACCGAATGACTGAATCAGCGGTAAATAAGCGCAAAAAGCTATGTAACATAATAATCGCAAAACAGTTATTGGCTTGTTGTGAGTTCCTCTACCGTCGGTAACATTGAGATGGGGAATCCTTTATGGGTTGCGACCACGATTAATTCCGACTGCCTAATCTGCTCTTCGACTAGCGTCGGCAATTTTTCCTTGCCACTTGCCTGATCTAGTGAGATTTCCTGAGTCGTCAGCCATCCAAGGTTTTTGCCCAAGAAGTCATTCCAAAAGAGTAAAGGACCTTGGGGATCGTCGATAACGTAGTGCTCCATACCTTCGGGCATGTGGACAATTGCATGGTCGGGAACGATCGTGTGAAACTGAGCCACACCTAGTATTGTTGAGTTACGGTACAAATCGCCCCGAGGCGGCATTTTGGCCTCCTCAGTCTTTCGAAATCTTTCGTCGTAGAGGATAGGTGAGGCGGCTTTGATTTTTTCTAATTCCGCGTCTGTGATTCGATCTGCAACAGGCGCTTGGCTTACCAATCTCAAAATATCCTTGAGGGATGGCGCTCCATTTTTTTTCAGCTTGAATGGGGTAGCGACCGCCTGCTGCCCTTCCACCCCTGGAATGGATAGCACGAGTATCACCACCACGTAGACCGATGCACATAGGGCATATATATTGCTTCCAAGTCTCATACCTGCGATTAACTTAATTCTCCATCATTCTCGCGTCACCGACCAGGTATAGGTGGGTGTAGCTCCCGTTGTATATAGTGTTTGTCCTAGATTGATCTGTCCGAAGGGCACCGGAGGCTCCTTGATAGCCGAACCTAGGATGTAAAGATGCCCATCCGGATCGTGACTATTGCCCTGCCCCTCCCATGTGAGGTCAATGGTTTGCTCTCGGAGCACAATAGGAGTGGAAAAATAAACCTGAATCACATCACTCAACTGGTGTAGTGCCGAAGTAGCAAACTCCATCTCAGAAAGCTCAAACGAGTTTACCCGAACAATAAATTTCCACCACCCGATTACTTTTTCTACGGAACTAGAACCTGAAGATTCACCACTTGAACCACTGCCATTCCTCTTTTTCTTTTTCTCATCGTCCACCGTCGGGTCCGAGTCTAGCCCCTCCTTGTTTCCACTAGGATTTGATGAGTCGACACCATCGATGTTGTTTCCATGCCCGTTATTACTTTTTTTGGCCTTGTTCCACATGTGGCCGTCGTAGGAGAAGCAGCCAGGCACACCATCAGCATCAGCCTGTGCTTCTGCCCCAGTGAAGACAAATTTGTAATAACGACCCAACCCATTCGTGTGGCTAAACGGTAAACTAGGCTCCTCTCGATAAGTAAGCCCGACGCCAGGAGCCCCAAGAAGAACCTGAGCTTCCACAGAAGCGCCAGATAGCAGGCAAGAGAAGCCTGCCCAGACGAGGGAATGACAGAATTTTGGGAGTTTCATAATGGGATTTAACGTATGTTAAATCTATAATTACAATAATTCAAATAAAAACCACACTTTGATACCCTGGCATATCGAGAGATGTCAGCTCAGATCTCACTCTTAACCCTCTAACATTCAGACAGATAAGAATTCACTCCCCTTTCCTTAAAAGGGCCACATCGAAAGTGTTCGCAATGATACTGCTCTTAAGAGCACGTCAGCTTTCCGGAAGTCTCATCCTAAAACACCTCAAAATCAGATTTTAAGGGATCCATCAATATCATGAACTCACCAGCTGTCCCAGTGGCGATCCAGAGCCGAAGGCCGGACGACTAGTGATTTCATCTGCGCCGGAGCCAGTACCGACGGCCTCGCGGCCGCCCTAGATCTCGAGAGGGGCCTGGCTCACTCCCCTACCCCCTGCTAATCGATGGCAAGGGCAACGCTCCATGCCGCCAAAATCGATCCTAAAACCATCAAAAAAGAGAGCTTGAGGCAAAGTAAGCTAATTAAAATGGCCCCTAAAAAACCTCATCAGGATCGGTCACCTTATTCGGCTTACCTGATCCATCAATGATCATAAACTCGCCACCGGTCTTATTAGCAATCTCAAAAAACTGCTTGGCACCATTGGTGGTTTGCATCGCGAAGGTGTTGATCACTGGGCGGCCAAGCTTACGGTTCACCTCTAGGATCGGCCGAGTGGCATTTCCCCCCGTGCCATCGCTCATAAAATAGATCACATCTGGTGATGGTTCCATTTGGTGAGCGACCTGCAATGCGATCGACCAATCGGTCCCATAAAACTCCTCAATCTTCGGTAACATACTTAGACTGTTATTTATGTTCGTCCTAGTGACATTCAGCCACCTCGAGCGCGGTAGGTCCCGATCTTCCCCTTTAAACTTCCAATCAGTGTCGCCACGAAAGGGAGTGAACAAATAGCGTTTGTTGCGGTGACTCACCTCTAGATCATCACCTATTCGCTTTGATGACCAGCCCGGCTCTGCAAATAAAGCACCTCCACCAAAGAGAATTACCTGGTACTGCACCTCTTTAGGCAAGCCATAGAGCGCTTTCTTCAGCTCATTATCGCGCAGCTCTAGCCTTGAAGGCGTCATCGATGCCGAATGATCTAGGACAAAGAGAAAACGCCGCCCTGTAGAACGACTGCCAAAGAAAGAGGCCCCAGAGCCCATCTTGGTCTCGCCCCCCATACCCACGCCAAACTCGCCTTCACCTAGGCCGATCGGGCCATCGGAGACTTTCGATACCGATGGGGCCACCATCTTGGCAGCCGCATTGGCACGCATCATCTTCGCGATAGGTGATGCCGCCGTGGTCGGATTCACCTGCTGCACTTGTTTGACCACGGTCTTCTTCTCCACCTTCGATGCCTCGGAACGCTGACTGCTCACCACCTTGGCCACTAGCTCCGGCTCATCCCGCAGCTCCGGCACCACAGTGATCACGATAAAGATGATCGCCAAAAACGCATGCAAAGCGACAGCGACAGCAATGGCGATGGTTTTCTTCTCGCCATTCTTCTCTTTTACTGTGGTATCAGTGATTAACATAGCTTTACTACAGTAAGCCACTGTTTACCCTGAATGTGGAGCCAAAAAACACCAAATATCCGCAAACTGATGAGCCAATCGATCGACCACATCCTCAAACAGACCTACGGCTACGATAGCTTTCGGCCTCTGCAGCGGGAGATTATTTCAGCCTCGCTAGACGGGCAGGATGTGGTGGCCATACTGCCCACCGGTGCGGGCAAATCGCTGTGCTATCAGGTGCCAGCGCTCGCTCGCTCGGGATTGACACTGGTGATCTCGCCTCTCATCGCGCTGATGAAAGACCAGGTCGACGCCCTAGTCGCCAATGGCGTGGCAGCCACCTACCTCAACTCGACACTCGATCGACACGAAGCCTCGCACCGTATGGCTGGCCTCGATGCCGGTGAGTATCGCCTACTCTATGCCGCTCCCGAGAGGATTTTTTCTACCGGCTTCATCGATTGCCTGAAACGCTGGAAAGTACAGGCTGTAGCCGTAGATGAGGCGCACTGCGTGAGCGAGTGGGGGCATGACTTTCGCCCCGAGTATCGCCAGCTATCGCAGCTCCGCCAAGCACTTCCAGACGTCCCGTTCATAGCGCTCACCGCTACCGCCACACCTAGGGTCAAAGAAGATCTCGTCAGCCAGCTCGATCTGCGCCAGCCAGCCCATTTTCTGGCCAGCTTCAATCGCCCGAACCTGAGCTACACCATCATCGGCAAAAGCAAACCTGTGGATCAGGTCTACGAGTATATCACTGCTCGCGGCCAGGAGTCCGGCATCGTCTACCTGCAGTCGCGCAAGGGCACCGAGCAGATGGCCAATGCCCTACAGGCCGAAGGTATCAAAGCTCTCGCCTATCATGCAGGACTGCAGATCGATGAGCGCGCCAAAGCTCAGGAGGCATTCCTCCGCGACGATGTGCAGGTGATCTGCGCCACCGTCGCCTTTGGCATGGGCATCGATAAACCCAATGTCCGCTACGTGATCCATGCCGATCTCCCCAAGAATATCGAAAGCTACTACCAAGAGACCGGTCGAGCCGGGCGCGATGGCTTGCCCTCCGACTGTGTGCTGCTGTTTTCCAAAGGCGACCTGATGCGCAATCTGCGTTTCCTCGATGAGATGGAAGATCCACAGGCAGCCAAAGTCGCCCGCGAGCAGATGAACCAAATGGTGGGCTATGCCGAGAGCCTACAGTGCCGACGCATCGACCTGCTCGGCTATTTCGGCGAGTCCTGGACCGAGGACAACTGTGGCGGCTGCGATATCTGCCTAAATCCTGTCGAAGAATGGGACGCCACGCTAGAGAGCAAAAAATTCCTATCCTGCCTCTACCGGATCAAAGAACGCAGCGGCTTCGAGCTAGGGCTGAATCACGCCGTAGAGGTCATCACCGGCTCGCAGAGCGCCCGAGTCAAAAAATGGCACCACCACGAGCTGTCCACCCACGGCATCGGCAAGGACTACCCACGCGATGTGTGGAAAGACATCGGCACTCAACTGACCGGTCTCGGCTACGCCCAAAATATAGACAAAGGCGACTACCAAGTGATCGGCCTATCCGATCTGGGGATGCAATTTCTCAAAAGCAAAGACCAGACCATACTGCTAAAAAAACGCCCCCAGACCGAGGCCGAAAAGAAAGCTGAAGCCGAAAAGCGCCTCGCCCAATCCGGCGCTATTATCTGCGACGAAGGTCTATTCGAACAACTCCGCGCCCGACGCAAAGCACTAGCCGATGAGCGCAATCTCCCCGCCTATGTCATCCTAGGCGATCGCAGCCTACGGATGGCGGCTCGGCTCTACCCTCAGACACTCGATGAGCTCGCCAAAATCCCTGGTGTAGGCCAGCAAAAACTCGCCGACTATGGCCAGACCGTGCTCGATGTCATCAGCCACTGGCTAGCAGGCAATGCCAAACAGGAGTTCACCGATGAGCTGCCTGCCTCTAACAAACCCGCCAAACGCAAAAATGCTGGCATCGGCGATACCGTAGCCGAAACCCTAAAGCTCTACCAATCCGGCCAGACCATCGATCAGATCGCCGCCACTCGCGGGCTAAAAGACACCACCATCGGCACCCACATCGCCAGCGGTATCGAGAATGGCCTACTAGAGGTCGACCCACGAGCTTTCTACACCATCGAGGAGGAGCAGAAAATTATTCAGGCTGTGGCCAAGCATGGCGACGAAAAGCTACGTCCTATCATGGATGACTGTGGTGCTGGCATGACTTATCTGAAGTTGAAAATTTGTTTGGCAGTGCAGCGGCGAAGCCGCAAAAGCTAAAACATTGCTATAGGTCATATAGGCCCTATATGACCTATAGCAATGCCTCATAGTGCCCTGAAGAAACGCCGAAACAACAGCCCCAACAAAGCTCTCACCCCCAGAAGCGGCAGAAAAATCGTAACGCCATAAAGCACCCAGCTCAATAACGCAGCGAACACTAATGGAGCACCATCACTGTAGTTTCGGGGCTCCTGAGAAAAAGCCCACTGCACAGATTCGATCAGGTAATGACGGTGCAACACGATCGCAAAAATAATCAATCCCACAGCGATAAACCAAGCCCCGTTTGCTCTCCAAGGTAAGGCCAGAGCGATAATGGTGAGCACACTTGGGAATAGATAAACGGCAACAGCATACGGATCTTCCATATCAAACGCTATAGGTCGTATAGGCCCTATATGACCTATAGCAATGCCCCCCCCACCACTAATTCTCTGCCAAACTGATATTCTTTAGCCCAGCAGCTGCACAGGCATTCAATATATCCACAAATCGCTGCTCAGGTGCCTCGCCATCGCAGTCTATGATCACAGCTGCCTCCGAGCCTGCGATCTTGGCACTGGCGGCGTAGCGTTTTAGCCGGTCGGTGAGCGCTGCTAGACTGCGGTCGCTAGCGTCGCCCTCGACCATCTCGTCGTTGACTCGCACGGTGGAGTCTCCGCCGATCTTGATCACCATCTGATCGACCTCGACCGGGCGGTTGCTGAGCGCGGCGACACCGGGCAGAGCCAGACCTAGGTCGGCCTCCTGCTTGAGTAACGTAGCGGTCACGAGAAAGTAGATCAGCAACAAAAACGCCACATCGATGAGTGGCGAGATGTCCATCGCTGGTTCATCCTCGCCTTCGAATGGGTTGCTACTCTTTCTACGGGCCATCTGTTTTGATTCTAGTCTAGCGTTTCTTACTTATCCGTCACGTAGGTGGAAAAGATCACATCATTCACCCCACCACGACCAGCTGCCTTTATCACTTTATCCACTGCGGCATGCTTGGCTCCCTTATCAGCGCGCAGGTGTAGGCGCGTGTTATCGTTATTCGACTTGGCCCGCGACATGATCAGCTCGATCTGCTGGAGTGAAATAGGATTCGAGTCCTCATCGTAGGTCGTGCCATCGGCGTAGACATTGATGATGATGCGGCCCTCGATCATCTCTGGTACCGCCGCATTTTTCGCGACTGGGATGGCCACATTGTCATCCTGCTTGTAGCGGATCGCGCTGGAGGCGATCATGAAAAAGATCAGGATCAGAAAGACCAGATCGATCATGGGCGACATATCGGCCTTGGGCTTGGAGCCCATTAGCAGATTCGCATTTCGCCTACCTCGTGGCATATCGATCAGAAAACAGAGACTCTAGGACTGAGGTGGATCCTGCGCTGGCGGCACGGGGTTCTGCGCAGGCGGTACCGGCTGCTGGGCCGGTGGGACAGGATGCTGCGCGGGTGGCACGGGCTGCTGCGACTGAGCAGGTGGCACCGGCTGTTGCGCTGGAGCGACAGGCTCTTGAGCAGGTGGCGACGCTGGCGCTGGTGGTGCCTGACTAGGCATCGAAGCCCCCCGATTGCCGAGAGTGGTGCGGCGCAGCATATTCAGCGTCTTGGCGCACTGTTTATCCACGGCCGCGACTTGAGCGACGAGCTTGTCGCGGAAGAAGAAGAACGCGAAAATCGCCGGTAGAGCGACAATCAGACCACTAGCTGTGGTCACCAAGGCCTCCGAGATATTTCCAGCCAACTGACCAGGATCTCCCATGCCAGCCTGCTGCAGCGTGCCAAAGGCTTTGATCATACCAGACACCGTACCGAGGAGTCCTACCATCGGCGATGCCTGAGAAATCACTGAGAGGTAGTTCAACAAACTCACTCGGCGGCGATTGAACTCCTGAGAAGCATCGGCCATCATATCGTAGATGGAGTCTCCATCGAGCACTTCGTAGCCACGATCGCTGATGTATTCGCAGGCACCACTCATCACCTGTCCTAGGCACGAGGGACTGTCCTGAGCTTTCTGCGCGAGACCTGCGAAGTCCCCCGCCTCTGCCGCTGTCATCAGCGAAGTGCTCAGCTGGCGCGGCACGAAGGTCTTGCCCTTGAGGTCGAGAAACAAATAAGCGGAAAGCGCGACCACCGCAAAAAGCATCAATACCAATGGAATCATCGCCCAACCGCCATCTAGTGCCAGATCGAGCACAGAGCCACGCTTCTGGCTAGCGCCACCGACCTCGGCAGCATCTCCGCCGCCACCGGTGTTTACCACCACCTCCTCTTCATCTCCCGGCAGCGAGAGATCCTCGCCCTGTGCGGCAGCATCGGTAGGTAGGATAGCGATCATCGCCGTCAGGCAGAGACCGAGGAAAAAGGGCATAAGCTTAGTCATGAACATGGCAAAAATGAAAAGCGGTGAAATTGCTTCAGGAAGCTAAACAGGTTTTTCCCCTTTTAAACAAGACTTAACCGGAATTTTATCAGCCAGAGCTATTTCATAGAAAAGTGCCATTGTACCCTATTGAATCAGGATTGTACCCTATTCAATTTTTTCTGTACCCTATTTAAAATCAATGAAATCCATCATTTCAGCCCTGCTTTTCATCACCGCTCTATCCTATAGTGCAGAGGTCTACGAGTTGGGCGCTGCCAATTTCGACTCTCGCCCTCTGGGCAAGGAAGCAGACGGTATCGTCGGTGACTGGGTGCTGAGCTCAGCAAAGGTCAAAGCGCTAGTCAGTGGCGACCTGCCCCTGCGCCGGCCCAATATGGGTGGATTTTACGGCGATGGCAATCACACCCCCGGCGGCCTCTACGACCTGACACTCGCCGACCGCGATGGCGATCAGCTCACCATACTCGCCCCATGCATCCAAAAAGGCGACGTCACCTGGATCCGCCCACTGCAGAGCGACGATCCGCAGCTAGCGGGTCTAGAGGTCTACACCTCGCCCCAGACCTCTGGTGAGGCGATAGCCGAGACTCATCATTACCTAGTGCACGACGACTGGCAGGGCGTACTGATCAAAACCATTCTCAAAAACACCCATGCCACCGAGGCTAAGAAGAAAAACATCTTCGACCACTGGGCACAGATGCGCGAGCAGGGTGTGGTAAAGGATATCCGCTGGGCCAATGCCATCGATCCCGATGATCGTACCGCCTATGCCCACTCCTGGGTCGACTATGATGGCCACCCCCGCCCGACAGAGCGCCTGACCAGCCGAGGCAACAAGCAGGAGATGGTCGAACTAGCCGCTGGCGAGACGCTGACGTTTTGCCGATTCGTGGCGGTAGGCGATTCACCAGTGGCAGCGATCAGCGAGATCGCTCAGTGGCGCACCGATCTACCGACTGCCCCTATCACTTGGCAGCTCACCAGCGCCGACGACTCGGCCATGCCTCGTGCTAGACTAGCCTTCGGCCCCAAGGGCCCCAGCGCCTACCCCGACGCATCTGGGCGCATGGCATTTAGCTGGTTCGCCGGCAAACACGACGTCGAGCTGATCGAGGTGGGCAGACAGACCGTAAAAGAAAATATCGAACTAGCCGAGGACACCGCACTGGAGAGAGCGACCGAGCTGCCGCCGAAGAGTGTCGTGGCTTTTGCGGTGACAGCCGATGGCCAGCCGACCCCATGCAAAGCACAATTCCTCCCCCGCCGTGGCACCTCCAAGCCCAACCTCGGCCCCACCGATCGCGCCCACGGCTGTGTCGACCAGTGGCATTCTGAGACCGGTGATTTCCAGGTAGCGCTACCTGCAGGCGACTACACCGTGGTGCTCACCAAAGGTCCTGAATACAGCCGCCACCAGCAGATCGTAAATCTCGCCGAGGGACAGACCGTAGAGGTCACCGCAGACCTGCAGCGCACCGTCGACACCACAGGCTGGGTCGGCACCGACTTTCACAACCACTCCACCCCCAGCGGCGATAATACCTGTGGCGTGCGCGATCGCTTGATCAATCTAGCTGCCGAGCATATCGAATTTGCCCCGACCACCGAGCACAATCGCCTCTACGACTGGGCCCCCTACATCGAGGAGCTCGGGCTCGCAGCTCATCTCAAAACTGTCCCCGGCCTAGAGCTGACGGGGCGCGGAGCCCACCTCAATTCCTTCCCGTTTCAGCCCGATCCCAAAAAGCAGGATGGCGGTGCTCCGGTGTGGAATGCAGACACCCGCGTCTCGGCCCTCACGCTGCAGAATTGGCAAAAGGTCGATGACGATCGCTGGCTCCAGATCAATCATCCCGACATGTCGGACAACTTCATCGACCGAGATAAGGATGGCGAAGTCGACGGCGGTTTTCATCGGCTCGATGACTTCATTGACGCCGTCGAGACGCAGAACTACCGCAGAAGCCACATCCTAGCCGATGCCCCTTTCTCAATCGGCCCTGCCAAGACCGGTCTGGGTAAGCGTCTCAACATCCAGCGAGAATTCATCTGGCTCCAGCTGCTCAATCAAGGTCTAAAAGTCTGGGCGACCGGTGTGGCCGATGCCCACCATGTGCACGGCAATGGCGTGGGTAGCTGGCGGACCTATGTGCCGAGCAGTACCGACAATCCTGCGCAGATCGATTGGCGCGAGATCTCGAAAAATGCCCGAGCCGGCAAAATGATCCTCAGCTCTGGCCCGTATCTGGAGGTATCGACTGCAGCAGGTGCGATAGCCGGCCAGCACGAGGCCACCACCACTGGCAAAGTCGACGTAAAAGTGCGCGTGCAATGCCCCGACTGGATGGCCATGGATCGCGTGCAGGTGCTGGTGAATGGGCGCAAACTCCCCAAGTACAACTACACCAAGGCCAGCCACCGCGAGTTTTTCCAAGAAGGGGTCGTGCGCTTCGACCAGACGCTGTCGATCGACTTGCAGGAGGATGCCCACATCATCGTAGTCGCCACTAGCGAGACAGGCGATCTGTCTGCTCTCTACGGCACCAGCCAACAGGCTAGCATACCACCCTGCGCCTACAACAATCCCATCTTTATTGATACCGACGGCGATGGTTTCCAGCCCAATGGCGACACCCTCGGATTTGATCTGCCGGTTGGGAATTTGAATGTGCAGAAGGTGGAGAAGATTTTGAAGGAGAAGATTTTGAAGGAGAAGTAAGTAGGCGTGGAATGGCGCGTTGCTCTGCGCAGGCGGAACTCTGGGGAGTTCCGCTACCCCGAATGGTAGAGGCAGATCCCAATCTGCCCATCGACTAGCCCTCAAAGAGCTTCAGCGAGAGACTTTGCGGTCGGAACTCTGGGGAGTTCCGCTACACCCGAATGGTAGAGGCAGATCCCAATCTGCCCATCGACTAGCCCTCAGAAGCTCCGGCGAGAGCCTTTGCGGTCGGAACTCTGAGGAGTTCCGCTACTTGATTCTTCGCCCGCCCAGATCAGATACCTAGCTGCTGCTTGATATCATCGATCTCTGCGCGTAGGGCCGATACGGTCTCGCGTAGGTCAGCGATTTCTTCCTCAAGCTCCTCGACTTTTTCATTGGCCACAGGCGCTGGGCGCTGGGGAGCTGGAGCCGATGTCGGTGCGACGATGCTTTCGTGAGGCATATCGGCTATCTCCACATCGCCACAGAGGAGGTGCACATAGGTCACGGCACGGCGCCCGCCACCGGATGGGATGCGCTTCACCAGAGGCTCTGGCTTATTGTCGATCAGCTCCTGCAGCTGATTCTCAACCGCCTGGATATCGTTGAAAGGGTGCATGCGCTCAGTGCGCTGACGCAACTCTCCAGCCGTCTGCTGGCCACGCAGCATGAGCACACACATCAGTGCCTGCTGCGAGCGAGTCATGTAGGGAAATTCATCCTCGATGGTGTGCTTGGTCTTCGACACACGTGAGCCGGCCTGATGCACTGTCATGCCCAGGTTTTTGTAGCGCAGACTCTCCACCGCCTCCTCGACCTCGTCGGTGCCTAGGTCGGTCACTGGGTTGCGATTGCTGGACTGGTTGCAGGCGGTGTGCAGCGAGTTCAGCGAGAGCGGGTACTGCTGTGGTGTCGTCACCTCTTTCTCCATGAGACAACCCAGCACCCGGCTTTCAGCAAAAGTCAGCTGAGGGATCTGAGGGGTATCGGCAGCGGTCTCTTCTGCGGCTGTCTCCTCTTCTTCATTCTCGTAGTCGTCGTCGAAATCACTCATCTTTAGTCAAGGGATGTGAAATATACGCTGACTGGCGAGAAGGGCAATCACAGCTCGCCTCCTACTCGATGAACTTACCGGGATTCAAGATCCCAGTCGGGTCCAGAGCTCGCTTCAGACGACGGTGGACATCCATCGCCACTGGCGACACCGCATCGGCAAACCAGCGCTTTTTCGCCAAACCGACACCGTGCTCACCAGTGATCTTGCCATCCTGCTCGATGATCCAGTTGAATAGCACATCGAGAGCCGCATCCGCTTTCTCGCGGTTCTCTGTATTGGTCTCGTAGTCTTCGACCATCAGGTTGGTGTGGATATTGCCATCTCCAGCGTGGCCAAAGCAGGCAATGGCGATGCCGGTCTCCTCCTGCAGCTTTCGGGCAAAGTTGACTAGCTCGACTAGCTTCGAGCGCGGCACGACGATATCTTCATTCAGCTTGGTCAGCCCGGTGGCTCGCAGCGAGTAGGAAAACTCCCGACGCAGCTGCCAGACAGCCTCGCAGGCCGCATCATCGCGCGCCTCGGCCACCTCGATAGCCCCCGTCTCGTCGACTAGCCGATGCAGCGCGGCCAGATCTGCTGGCAGCGACTCCTGGCGACCATCTATCTCGACGATGAGATGAGCATCGCCCTCGGGCAGCTTGTCGGCGCCCAGATAATCACGCGCCGCCTGCAGGGTAAAACCATCGGTGATCTCCAGCGCCGACGGCTGCCAGCGCGAGTTTAGGATGGTATTCACCGCCTGAGCTGCGGTAGGAAAGTCTGGATACGTCGCCGTCAGCATCATACGTGCCTCGGGCAGCGGCACGATGCGTAGCGTGGCTTTCACGATCACGCCCAGCAGCCCCTCTGAGCCGACGAACATCCCGATCAGGTCGAGGCCGGTCTTATTTTTGTGGCATCGCCCTCCTGTGACCAGCAGCTCGCCATTGGGCAGTACGATCTCCAGCCCTAGGATGTAGTGGCGAGTCACGCCATATTTCAGGCAGCGTGGGCCACCGGCATTGGTGGCGATAGTGCCACCGATGGAGCACTCTTTCAGACTGGCAGGGTCGGGCGGGTAGTACCAGCCTTTCTCCGCCGTCGCATCGAGCAGATCTTTCAGGATCACACCCGGCTCGACCACAGCTACCCCGTCCTCGGCATTCACCTCTACGATGGAGTTCATCTTGGCCACCGAGAGCAGTATACCGCCCTGCATCGGCACACAGCCGCCCACATAGCCGACTCCAGCCCCTCGAGTGGTCACGGGGATATTGTGCTCGTAGGCAAAGCGCATCGTCGCCTGCACCTGCTCTACGGTCTCGGCCTGAACCACCACTGCCGGCCGTGCCATCGCGTGCCAGCGATCGGTGCCAAAAGTCTCGCGCACCTCGGCCTCGGTCGAAACGATCTCGGGATCGACTTCGATAGCCAGGTCATTCACCCACTCGGTGGGCTCCATATAGTCTGTAGATACTGCCATGCTTTGGGAAAGAAGATAATGGCACCCGCAGCGAAGGCTGCAATCGCTATCAGCAGCACAGCACCGGCAGAGATATCCTTGCACTTGCCGATTTTGTCGTGGTGATCGGGGTGCACAGCATCGGCCAGCAGCTCGATCGCTGTATTGAAAGACTCCGCCGCCATCACCGCCATGATCGCTATGCTCACCGCCACCCACTCCAGCAGCGAGATCCGCAGCACAAAACCCGCCACAATCGCCAAGGCCCCCATCACAAAGTGGATGCGAAAATTCGGCTCATTGCGCCAGATATAGCGCACCCCAGCGATCGCGTAGGCGAAGCTCTGAATCAATCCTCTAGGTCCGAATAGGCGTCTCATGACATTAGCACCTGTGCTAAGGCGTAATAAACGGTAAATGGCAAGTGATCGCCGGTCAAAACAGAGTATCTTTCCTGTATGGCCGCTGTGCAAAATGAAGAGCATCGCAAATTCACCTTTCAAGAATACCTAATATGGGAGGAGAGGAACGAAGAGAAGCACGAATTTTTCGATGGCTCGGTCTACGCCATGGCTGGTGCCTCGGATAGCCACGATCTCGTGACGGGCAATATTTTTGGTGAACTACGGCAGCATCTGAAAGGAGGGCCCTGCAGAGCCTACACCGCAGATATGAAGCTGAAGATACAATTGCAACATGCTGATGCCTGCTACTATCCAGACACGATGGTGATCTGCGATGCCAGTGATGACCACCATTCCTACAAAACAAAACCACAGCTAATCGTAGAGGTGCTAAGTAATGCTCGGCGTGACAAGCTTGAAAAGCTGTTCATGTATCAACAGATCGAATCTCTCCAGGAATATTTGATCATTGGCCAGGACTTAGAGAAACCCGAAGCGTGGATTTACCGAAGAGACAATGAATGGCAGCCAGAGGTAGTCAGTTCAGGAGAATCAATCGTGGTCCCATCGCTCAACTTTGAGATCTCATTAACGAGCCTTTATGAGAGCTAGCTAGGCAGCCCGCCTAACCAAACAAAGCAGCAATCGGCTGTCCCTCTGTCACTACCCTGCCCGTCTCTCTATCTGACTTGTGGCCCGCTACTAGAAAGGGCCTGCCAGTCGGTGTGTAGACGACCTGATTGAGATCCATACCTAGCGCATGAGCGATGGTGGCGTTGAAGTCACGAGGATCGACCGGATCCTCCTCGACGCTCATACCGAGGTTATCTGATTTTCCATAGGCTTGCCCACCGGCGATCCCTCCCCCGGCAAACATGGTGGAAAACACACGCGGGTGATGGTCGCGCCCGCCATTGGCGTTTATTTTTGGCGTCCGGCCAAATTCCGTCCCCAATACGATCAAGGTTTTCTCGAATAGGCCTTCAGCTTTGAGATCGTCGATCAGAGCAGACAAAGCCTGATCCAGGCTACCTGCACGCTCGGGTATCGCATTCCACAGGTCATTGTGCATATCCCAGCCGCCAGCCGTCACCTCGACGAAACGAATCCCTGAACTAACCAATCGCTTCGCTAGCATAGCACCTTTGCCGATGCGAGTGTCACCATAGCTCTGCAATTTCTGCTCGTAATTGGTCTCGTTGGTCAGTTTGAACGTATCGAGATCCTGGGAGTTCATCAGCTTCAGAGTCTCATCGTAGAATTGATTGTACGCCTGGACCTCGTCGTTTTTGTACTCTCGGCGAAACAGATCGTCAAAAGCGTTCATCAATTCATAGCGACGATCAAATTGCTTGGTCGACACACCGTCGGCTATCTCGCTATTCTGCACACCGCGCTCGGGAGAGCCTATAGGCAAAGGTGCCCACCCCGGCCCGAAGAAGCCAGCCCCTGGGTGATTTCCCCCTGCCCCAATGACCACCGAATCCGGCAAGGTCTCATGCTTTTTACCCAGCAGACGAGCCGCCCACGGCCCCATCGATGGGTGAATGATCGTGGCACGCGGCTGATAACTGGTGTGCATCCAGTAGGAGCCGCCCCTATGGTCACCGGTCTTCTGCGTCATCGATCGGACCACTGCGATATCTTTAAACCGTTTGGCCAATCCCGGCATAAACTCGGCTACCTCCACACCGGGCACGCCGGTCTTCAGCCCCGCTGTCTTGCCCCCCGTCTCCGTTCCGGGTTTTGGATCAAAGGTGTCCATGTGAGTCATGCCACCATTCATATAGAAAAAGATACAGTGTTCCGCTTTGCCGCCACCGGCCGCCAATACCTGTGGAGAGGCAGCAAGAGCAGGCACTACACTCACACCGAGCGCTGTCTTTGCGGTTCTGGCGATAAACTGACGACGACTAATCTCGTCCAGTCTACCTAGTTCACCTTTCAAATCGTGACCTATCATAACTTTGTTCGGGTTAAGTGAGGATAACTACTGAATAAACAAAAACTCTCTGGTATTAACCAATGCCCATATCACATCGCCGATAGCTGCTATCTCTCGCTGTTCATCGGTCCGCTCTATCTCGCGATCTCGCCTCGCGCGCATCCCAGAGTTAGCCAATCGTTTTTCCTCGGAGTGAGGCAGTCGACTGAGCACGCTCAAAAACACTTTATCGATCTTGTCTCCTTTGCGCCCTTTGCCATAGGCAATCTCACGTATCAGATAGGCATCCTTATTGGTGAGCACCTGATTGGTGATGGAGCCATTCAATAGCGTCATCACCTGAGGGGTAGATCCTAGCGTTGATTGATTCTCAATCAAGGTCTTGTCAGACTGCCCGAAGACCCGCAAAAAATGCTCCGGTGGCATCGGCAGCTGTAGCTCAGAGGCTCGCACCATCTGCTGGCCTCCGACTCGTGCACTGCCCTGCATCATCATCGCCATACCGCCAGCCCCTTCGCCTTCTTTCTCCCCGAGGCTCACCAGTATCGGCGCCTCCTGAAGTCTAGCCGTTCTACCGATTTGATTGAACTCGTTTCGATACTTTTCGATCGCATCTAAAGTCGTCAACTCTGTGAGATCTGTACGCATGTGTTGGCGATACTCCTGAGCCCCCCGCCGAACCATCAAATCAGGACCAGCAGTAGTCAACGTCACCAGCGAATCCCAAATCTGCTCAGCCGACATACGTCGCAGAATCGGCCCCGGGAAGTGGTAGCTACCATTGTCCACCTGCGTCAAGGTAGGGGTCAGATTCTCCGCCTTTCGCTGGTAGGCATCGGTATTGTAGATCACACGCAGAAAATCTTTTATGCTATACCCTTGGTCGATCACCATTTTCTCTAGAAACATCAATAGCTCAAGGTTCTGCGCCTGCTCTTCGAGATGACTCGGGATATTATCCACTGGCTCGATCTGCCCTAACCCGAAAGCCAACTTCCAAAGTCGGTTTGCGAGATTGATGGCGAATCTCGGATTATCATCGGAAGTCACCCAGCTGGCCAAAGCATCTCGGGGCGTGTCGTACTCCTCGAGGTTCACCGACTCGCCAAAGTAGGTGTTTGGGGCGACCTTCTCATTGGGCTTTCCATTATCGTATTTGTAGTCATGAGGGAGGGCGACCACTTGTCGACCGGTGTCATACACATTGATGCGTTGACTGTTGACGATGTTATTCAATCGATTATCAAACCGTTGCGCCTCAGGCATTTTTCCTGCTGCTTTCAAGATAGCGCTCATCCTCTCGACCTCAGCTCGAGGATTTCCATCCACTTTTTTGCGGCTCTCATACTCCCCCATGAATGCAGCCAATTGATAGAACTGCATCTGGCTGACATCTTCGAATGGGTGATCGTGACACTGAGCACACGTGATCTCTGTGCCTAGAAAAACGGTGAACGTGTTCGACAGATTACACAAACGCATACCAGAGTCCGTCACTAGATAGCCAGTCGCAGGATTATCCCACACTGTTCCCTCTGCAGTGAGCATCTCTTTCACGAATAGGTTGAAAGGCTTGTCGTCGTAAAGGGACTCCTTAATCCACTCCATGTAGGAGATCGCATTCAACTGGCCACCGCCCAAAATTAACCGATCGCGCACACGCAATAAATCCGAGACATAGTTGAACATGCGCATCGAATAGGCCTGAGTATCGAGCAGTTCATCGATCAATTCAGACCGCTTATTGGGAGATCGCGACTCGAGGAACTGACTTGCTTCGTCAAAGGTTGGGATCCGTCCCGCGACATCCAGATAGATTCGCCGCATGAACTGGCTATCACTTGTCTTCTCATTTGGGATACACATCTGCATCTCCCTGTGGATTTCCGCCCGCTGCTTGGCTTTTTCCGTCGCGCTCACATGCTGATTTTCCTGCAGAGTTTTCAGATCAGCTTTGAGCCCATAATAACTCTCCTTCATCTTAGCGATGACGAGTTTATCGATCTCAGCCGCCAGTAGAGCGGGGTCGGACGGTAGCGCAGTCTCTACGAACTTACGGTCTGCTTCCGAAAGCTTGGCCACGGGATAATTGACCACCTTACCTGAAGCCAATTTCAGCCGCACCTGGGCCGCCCCCCCTGCTCCTGTGATCCCGGCAAACTCAGCGTGCAGAGTCCTACCATCCGCCGATGTCCACTCCCTCGCACTTGCGTCAGCAGAGGAATTAGATAATAGCAATAACGAGATGAGTGCCAGCAGGCACATATCCTTTCCGTTCATGGGGATTCTTTGGTTTGGTTCGTGTTCCGATAAGAAATCGGGATAACACAATAATTACAAAAACCACAATTATCAAACTCGTTCACCCACTATATACAGCACTTATATTGATTATTAATTTACCTAAGTGTTTTCAAGGCCCGAACGCGATGCTACTCCTGTCTGATGAAAGCGATTCAAGCCGACATTACCACTCTCGAAGTGGATGCTATCGTCAATGCAGCTAATTCATCACTCTTAGGAGGTGGTGGGGTGGATGGTGCGATCCATCGTGCCGCAGGCAAAGAATTGGTAAGCGAATGCCGACTACTCGGTGGATGCAAAACCGGTCAAGCCAAGCTAACAAAGGGCTACAACCTCCCCGCCAAATATATCATCCACACTGTCGGCCCAGTATGGAATGGCGGCCAGAAAAGTGAAGCTGAACTACTGAAATCCTGCTACAAGAACTGTCTACAGATTGCGACTGAGAACAAAGAAATCCAATCCATCGCATTTCCATCTATTAGTACAGGTATATTCGGCTATCCAATCGACCTGGCTGCAGGCATAGCTATAGATACCTGTAGTGATAGCGAAATAGAGGTGACGTTCTGTTGCTTTTCAAAAAGCGATTTAGAAACCTACCTGACGCTTCTGGCGAAATAACGCCACCCCAACCAACTCTGCTCTTTGACTGGTTGCTATAAGACAGAATACTGGTCGGCCTGTTCGATCTTTGATGAAAAATCTCGGCCCAACCCGAGACCTGTTCGCTTCCAAAAATAATTGAAGCCACGAAAAAATACCCGCAAATCATTAAAAATCAATGATTTAGCATTGTGAGAACCTAACAAAAAGTCATCTAAAGGAGTCGATTTCTCTTGCCTCACTTGGTCTTTGTCTGGTATGTTAACATCATGCGGAGGGAAAACATGAACTCGGACGGACATCCCTCTGCCGTCTTATATCCGTCCTTTGTGATAAATAAACGTCTATTATTATGCACACAGCAACAAGAGTCGAAATGCCCCCCGTTACAATTACTGGCCGCCACGTATCCGTGACCGAATCCATGCGTGACCATGCTGAAAAGAAACTAGCCAATCTAAATTTTGACTACCCGAAAGTGATCGATGCCAAAGTCTTACTAGATGTAGAAAAAGACCGCTGCCACAAGGCCGAAATCATCCTTCACTGCGCCAATCATATCGTAATCGAAGCCGATTCAACCACTAAAAATATGTATACGTCTATAGACGAGACGATACATAAAGTGGCTCGGCAGATGCGTAAGCAAAAAACCCGCATGCTAAAGTCCCACCGACCGGATCGGCGAAAGCTAGAGAGATTCAAAAACGGCTCTGTGGATGACATGGACCTGATGGCACCACCACCGCCAGCTGAGGTATCCGACTCTTCCTCAGCAGCCCATGCACCACCGTCATTCGACGATTTGCCGTTTCTCCTACACCGCGAGAAATCCAACCTACGCAGCCTCTCAGAGGATGAGGCAGTGGAGGAGCTCGAGTCTCAGCAGCTGCCTTTCCTGGTGTTTAACGACGCTCGGAGTCAAAAGCTATCCGTCGTCTATCGGCGAGAGGATGGAGACTACTCAGTAATTTGCCCCGAGGCCGCAGCGGCATAGCGGCCGCATGTGTGTTAGTCTGTCGGGGTATGAGCACTGCCCCGACTGATTTTGTTTTGCCATTTGCGCGTCCGGTTACACCGGGCGCGCATTTACGCGTCGTAGCACCTGCGGGTCCATTCAACCACGAAGCCTTCGATTCCGGCATCGCTTGGCTGCGCAGCCGCTACGAGGTGAGCTACTCTGAGGGCATCTACCAGAGGGCTGGCTACTTTGCAGGTACGGATTCCTTTCGCCTAGAAGAGCTCAGCCAGGCCATTCACGACGATAGTGTGGATGCCATTCTATGCGCCCGTGGCGGGTTCGGGTGCACCCGACTACTGCCCGATATCGACCAGTCAGCCATCGCTGCGGCCAATAAGATGATCATCGGCTTCAGCGACATCACAGCCCTGCACTCGCTCTGGGCAAAAAATGGCGTCCGCTCGATCCATGCACCGATGGTAGCAGCCCTAGGCGGCGCATCGGATCCGATCAGAGAGCGGTGGATAGTCTCTGTGGAGAATCAGGCAGAGACCTCGGAGTGGCAGCTCAATCCGGTGACTAACAGCGGCCCAGCTATGGTCGAGGGACGTTTTTTCGGCGGCAATCTCGCTGTCCTAGCCGCCCTAGTCGGCACTCCCTATGCCCCACCACTCAAAGGAGCCGTGCTATTTCTCGAGGATGTCGGCGAGCGCCCTTACCGTATCGATCGCGTCCTGACAACTCTGCGCCAAGCAGGTTGGTTTGAGCAAATCGCTGGTCTAGTCCTCGGTACCTTCACCGAAGGCGATCCCGGCCCCGATGGCGTCTCGACCGAAGATGTCTTCGCCAGCCACTTCTCAACAGCCCCCTTCCCCGTCCTCAGCGGGCTACAAGCAGGGCATATCGACGAGAACGAAGCTTTAGGATTCGGCGGAAAAGCTACGATCGCTGGAGACAAGCTGCGGCTCGAGCATTGAGCAGGTCCATTGGCACTACCTGCGCGATGTGGCGGCGAGTGTAAACGAGTGGCTCCACTTCCCGCTGCTGGGGCCGCCTCCTCCTTACCCATACACACTCGCTGACGCTCGCCTCCACTTTTGGAGCCCACACCAAAAAACTCTACTTCTCCGCAGCCTACCGGCGTGTGGCGGCGAGTGTAAACGAGTGGCTCCACTTCCCGCTGCTGGGGCCGCCGCTTCCTTACCCATACACACTCGCTGACGCTCGCCTCCACTTTTGGAGCCCACACCCCAAAAAACTCTACTTCTCCAAAGCCCACTGGCGCGCGTGGCGGCGAGTGTAAACGAGTGGCCCCACTTCCACTACCCTAGCCTCTCTCCCAAACGCCTTACAAACAATCAGATGATCGCGATCCGACTAAAGCTCGCGAACCTCTGCCCATATCCTATCCTGCACCTCGTGCATCGCTATACGATCGGCTTCTTCAGCATCCAAGTGGCCATTCAGATGGAGGAGACCGTGGATCATGTAGAGTAGCAATTCATCCTCGGTAGAGTGGCCATGCTGTTGCGCCTCCGATGCCGCTGTGTCGATACTGACCAAGATCTCTCCGTAGGGAAAGGTAATGACATCTGTGGGAGTCGGATCATTGAGGTAATCCGCATGGACCTGAGAGATCATCTCATCCGAGACAATGCTGATCTCCACCTCTGCCAATCCAGGGAGATCGCAGCTAGCAGTCCCAGGATGCTCGAGACACCTCGGTAGAGCATACTCCAACAGTCTGCGGTAGCGTTCCAAAGTCGCCTCCGCCACCGAGTCGACATGGGTGTAGATATGTATCGCGAGCGCCATCGTCTAAGCTATATCGAGCTCCCGCTACGACCTCTTATCAGGATCAGCAGGAGTATCAGACTCCGACTTTGGCACTAGAGAGGTGCCCTCTTCCTCAGCCTTGATTCGGGCGAGAATTTTCTGCGACTGATCTCCCGCTTTACCCTTCTTTTTAGCAGGCTTGGCCGGTTCGTCAGTGCCGCCCTCTTTCGTATCGGCTTTTGCCGACTCAGAATCCTCCTTCTTCGCCGCAGGCTTTGCCGACTCATCCACCGCTTTTGCCTTCTTCTCCGCAGCGTTGTCACCACTGGCAGCCTCTGCAGCTTCCTCTTTGGCGGATGCTTTTTTGTCTTTCTCCTTATCCTTGTCTTTATCCAGATTCGGATACTCGATGCGGTTATGCATCATGCTACGGATCGTAGTATTGAAGCTCTTTTTGATCTTTTTCAGATCATCAAACGTGAGCTGTGCCCGGTCGAGCTGGCCATCTAGCAGGCGGTCTTTAAAGATCTCATCGATCAATTCCTCGATCTTATTGGGCGTTGGCTTCTTGAGGCTACGCGAGGCACTTTCCACCGCATCGGCCAGACTGATGATCGCGCTCTCTCGAGACTTCGGCAGCGGTCCAGAGTAGCGAAAACTCTCTTCTTTCACTTCGGGGATATCTTCCTCGCGTGCTTTGTTATCGGCCACCAGATCACGGATCTCTTGCTGATGCTCGAGCGCACGATGGTAGAAATACTTCACTAACGATTTGCCATGATGCTCTTTGATCACATCGATCATCTCGCGTTTCAGCTTGTGCTTGATCGCTAGATCGACGCCATCCTTGACGTGCGCCATGACGATGAGAGAGCTCATCGTCGGGGTGAGATCATCGTGAGGATTGGGTCTGTCGCCGATATTCTCCACGAAATACTCCGGCTTATTCATCTTGCCGATATCGTGGAAATAAGCACAGACCCGCGCCATCACCGCATTGGCACCGACTGCCTCAGCAGCGGTCTCGGCCAGAGTGGCCACCACTAGGCTGTGGTGATAGGTACCCGGTGCCTCGATGGTCATCTTTTTCAGCAGCGGGTGGTTCAGGTCTGCCCACTCGATCCAAGAAACATCCGTGGTCACGCGGAAGACACCCTCGATCAGTGGCAGCATACCGCTCACCACGATGGCTGTGAGAGCCGATACCACGATAGCCATGATCGCCTGCTGACCTGCTAGGGCCCAGGTGGCATCCTCATTTTCTGTCAGAAAAGGCAAGTGAATCTGCCCCACCGCAAAGGCCAATATCGCGCAGGCCAGACCGGCGAATATCCCCGCCGTCATCAGTCGGCTACGCTTGCGCACCCGATTGGTCAGATAGATCGCCACAAAGCCACACAGAATGGAGAAGATGACGAACAGAAAAGCCGATCGGGATGGCACCATCATCCCGCCATAGAGACTGGAATACACCACCGCAAAGGTCCCATGCTGGCGCTCGATCATCAGCGAGATGACCATGGGAGCAAAGACGAAAGGCAGAATGATCAGCTCAAAGCCGCCATTCGGCGCGAGCTTGGCGGCTATGACCGTACTTAGCTTGATCAGCACCAGCTGGATCAGGATGACCGACAGCATCAGCGTGACACGGCCATTTTTCTTAAAAGTCGTCGGCTGACTCACATGCCAGTGCACGCAGAGTGTGGCGGTGATCGCCATGACCACGACAGCAGTCTGTAGCCCATTGTCCGAAAAGATCGAATCCTCTGCCGAGGCAAGGACGATCCATGCCGATACAGCCAGAGTGAAAAGGACAAAAATACCGGCACAGACTTGCCAGCCAGAGCGCATCATCGCGGCTAGCGGTGTATCTTTGGTGGTGCGGCGCTTTTTCCCACTGGAGAAGCCGCGGCTTTTCAGCCGCTTCTGAGCCAGGATATGAAGCATGTCAGTCTAGGTTGGATTCTTTGCGACAGCGGGGCACTGCGTCAGCGGTCACTTGCGTAACTGGCATATAATAAGTGGATATTTAAGCAATCACAAATGATTTCGGCACCGTAATTTGTTCAAACAAACAGCATGCAATCTCCATAACTGAAAAATCGATAGCGCTCTTCGACGGCTTTTTGATAAGCCTCTAGCACCAGTTCTTGGTTGGCGAAGGCACTGACCAGCATGAGTAGCGTCGACTTGGGCAGGTGGAAATTCGTCAGCAATCCCTGCACCACACCGAAGTCATAGGGCGGGTAAATGAAGATCTCGGTATCGCCACTGGCAGCCTGCAGCGGGCGCCCCGACTGGGCGTAGCAGCTCTCCAACACGCGCACCACCGTAGTGCCGACCGCGATAGTCCTCCCTGCCGCCTCGATCCGCTGCGCCGTGGATTCACTCAGGTGATAGTACTCGCTGTGCATGGTGTGCTCGGTCACATCATCCACCGATACTGGGCGAAAGGTGCCCAGGCCGACATGCAGGGTGACAAAGTCGTGCTCGATCCGCCCCATCAGCTCTTCAGAGAAATGCAATCCCGCAGTAGGAGCGGCGATTGCCCCATCGTGCTCGGCGTAGACCGTCTGGTAGCGGCTCTGGTCCGCATCATCATCCGGACGCTGGATATACGGCGGCAGCGCTAGGTGCCCGTGCGACTGCTCATCTGGCGCCGTGTCGAACTCGACGATTCGGTCGCCATTTTCCAACACCTCCACGACTGTTCCCGTACTCTCTCCGATCTCGATCGTCCGCCCCTCGCGCAGTCTTTTCCCGGGCCGGACCAGGCACTGCCAGCGCCGATCGGTGATGGCATCCAGCCGCAGTAGCTCCATGCGATCATCGTTGGAGAAAAATCGCGCCGGCACCACCTTGGTGTTATTGAAAACACACAGATCATCCGGCTGCAGATAGCTCTCGAAATCGGCGAAACTACCGTGCTCGATCTGGCCAGTCTCACGATGGACCACCATCATCCGAGAATCGCCCCGGCGCTCAGCTGGACGCTGGGCGATGAGTTCCTGAGGCAGGTGAAAGTCGAAATCTGCAGTGCTAAGAGGCATTTGCACCCTATTTAGCTGCGATTGTACCCTATTCAATCAGGATTGTACCCTATTGAATCGGTCATCTGTATGGGACTTAGCCCTCAAAATCTTCCTCATGTTTCTGAGCCGCACGGTCATGCAACTCTTCGAGGCTGACGTCTTCATACAGCTCCTGCCTCCATTTTGTGTAATCGAAAGGTTCTTTTAGAATCAGACTCACAAAGCGCTCTGCCTCCACAATACCCAATTGATCAGACAAAACCCTCAATCCATTTACCCTCAACTCTGTATCAGTCATTTCTGTTTTCGCTAATTGTGAAATCCACTGGATTTTCAATCATCAATTCAGTGATCAAACCTCGCTTCCTGAGAAGCTGATCATCAGTCGTAAAGAATCGCTCCGCACCAATCTCAATCGCACACGCTAGATGTAAACTGTCTTTATTTTTGATCCCGAACTCTTTAATCCCCTCTGCTGTCGAAAGTATCGAATCGGAAGGCGGCACGTGGTATTTCGCCAGTTTTTTCCATGCAGAGATTCGTTCGCGCCTCTCTGCAAATGGGTTCGCGTCGTTTTCATACTCTAAAATGTAAGACCAAATCAGATCTAAATCCCTTTTTCTGACGCGATCTTGAATCTCAAGTTTAGCCGCCGACTCCAGATGAATTCGCAACTGAGACTGGTCGTCGAAAGGACGATTGAAACAACAGTTGTCGAGATACACCTTCATTACCTGATCATCGTACCATATTTACTCATATTTTGTGCACCTTTTCTCCCCTCACCCCGCCATACCGCGCCTCGCGAATCTCGACCAGCACCTCCTGCAGGCGGGCCCGATCGGGGCGCTCGGGTAGATCACTGCTGGCAAAGGCAGCTTGGATCGCTGCGACCTTTTCCTCGGCTAGAGCTATGATCTCCTCATACTCCATCTCGCCTCTGCGGATGTGCATGAGAAAGTCTCGATTTGGCCGGCGCACGAGTAGACGGCCCTCGGTAGCGATCTCCTCCGCCATATCGAGGAGGCGGTAGGTGTGCATCATATTCTTCGAGTCGTAATTTTTGCCGTGCTCGATGTTGTTGGCATAGCGGGCTTCATTACGCTCCTTCAGCCAGGTGTGATACTCGCGGTATTCTTTGCAGTATTTCTTGAAGCCGTCTTTGTTGAAGGTCATCCAGCCGATTGGCTCCTCTCCCTTGGGGATCGGACTCAGGTTCACATCGGTAGTGGTCGCCGCATCGCGCACGATGCCACGGTAGGCTAGCTCGGCCGACTCGGAGTAGTAGAGGCCGTAGGCATCGCGCATGTGATTGATCTTCACCAGACCGCAGTACTCCTGCCGCAACCCCTTTTCTGCCAGCCATCGCTCGATCGGTATCGCCCCCTGCCCTGATACGGCGTAGCAAAACTCGAGCATCGATTTGCGCGGACCATCCATGGGGTTGACGATCTTTTTATTCAGCCCCCGCGCCTTGCCGATCTGAGCCATCGCGTAGCCGGCAAAGGTGTGCTCGCACTGGCGAGATAGCACCAGCTCGGGTGTGATTAGATCGAGGATCGGGTCGCGGTGGCGCACGCAGTCCTGCTCGACAAAAAGCAGCTCTAGGATATTCGGATTGCTCTTGCTCAGCAGCTCGATGAAGCGGCCGACCTCGTAGTACGTTTCATCATTGGTCCGATCACTGACTTGCTCGACCGTATCCAGTCCGTAGAGCAGCCGCCTGGGCATGATGAAGACACCCCGCAGATCGGTATCCGACTCGGGAGTATCCGTGCCATAGGCGCGGCTACCGGTCACCACATCGAGCAGCAGGGCTTCAGGAGATCTGACTTCGTCCAGTGTCACGCCGCGAGTATCTGCCCTGTATGGGGTCCTTGCAAATATCCTGATAGGCTTCCACGTTACCATTTGTAAGACAGATCACATGCACCGACAGACCAGCCTCCTCACAGCCCTAGCTTTCACGGCCCTGCTACTCGCCTCGTGTAGCGACAGCGAGAAAAAGTCCGCTCAGCAGCAGCCTGAGCTGCCCAAGCCACCTGCCAATCCGACCGATGGCATGGTGCTCATCCCCGCTGGCGAGTTCATGATGGGCGGAGATGCCGGCGAGATGGATGGCGACTCGCACTCCCACCAGACCGCCTACCCGATCCACCCCGTGCACGTCGATAGCTACTGGATCGACGCAGCCGAGGTGACCAACCGCCAGTACGCCGCTTTTGTGAAAGCGACTGGCTACAAGACCTTTGCCGAAAAGCCGCTACCCGCACAGACCGTGCAGGAGCTAGCCAGTGCCGCTCGGACCAATCTGATGCGTATGGAGATGGCCGCCCGAAATGCCACAGGCGATGAAAAAGCCGCCCTCCTCGCCTCGATCGAGCGCGTCAAAGCCGCGCAGAAAAACATCCACCTCGCAGGCTCGATCGTCTTTGCCATACCCGAGGGAGAACTCTATGGCGACGACATCACCCAGTGGTGGAAGATCGTCCCCGGCGCCACTTGGCGAACCCCTGGCGGCCCAGGCACCACCTGGGAGGACCGGCTCGATCACCCAGTGGTGAATGTGACTTACGAGGATGCCGAGGCCTACGCCAAGTGGGTGGGCAAGCGTATCCCGACCGAGGCCGAGTGGGAAAAAGCCGCTCGCGGAGGACTGGATCGCCAACCCTACTCCTGGGGTAGCGAGATGTTCCCCCAGGGCGAAGATGTGTGGATGGCCAATATCTGGCAAGGTGAATGGCCCCAGGCCAATACCGAGGAAGACGGCTACTTCACCACCTCGCCGGTGAAGAAATTCCCACCCAATCCCTACGGCCTATACGACATCGCCGGCAATGTCTGGGAAATCGTAGCCGACCTCTACCACCCCGAGGCCTACAAATTCGAATCCGCCACAGAACCCAACCCCACAGGCCCCCACCCCTCTGTGGTCTATCAGCCAGGCCAGCGTGTGACCTATCGAGTGACCCGCGGCGGCTCATTCCTCTGCTCCGATGTCTGGTGCAAAGGCTACCAACCCGGAGCCCGCCAGCCATTCGATAATGAATCGCCCGCGAATCACACCGGATTTCGCTGTGCGATGGATGCGGAGAGAGGTGAGATCCATTGAATTTTACCGCGAAATTATAACGGTGATCTAGCTGGCTTGCGGTAGCATTCCTAAAGATGCTGAAATCGATCTTGTCCCCATCTTCAAACTCACCCAGCAACATCCCCACCAAGAAAGGCGGTGGCTTTTTTTCACCATGGAACCCCATTGGTTGGATTTTCTTTCTCGGATTTAGCCTGCCGGGTATCGCGATCACGATCGGCGCTGCCTTTTACAACCTAACCGTGCTGAAGCAACTCACTTGGGAAAAATCGACGGCCATGGTCGGCATGCATGTCGATTCCCTCAAGGATGTCGAAGGAGAAGACGATATCTACTACACCTACTCCTTTGATCGAGAACACTACGAAATCGATGGTTACGGTCGCGACATAAACTTTTTCGATACCGAATCCATCGATGCTCGCGACTTTGCTCGTAAAGGCAGCCGTGAGCAGGATGTGCCGGTATGGATAAATCCCCAAAACCCGAGCGAAAGTACGATTGCCCCAAATAGTATCGACTGGACGGCCTACTTTTTAGCGATTTTCGCCTACAGCCATGGGCTTACGGGTATCGCGATGCTCTGCGCATCTATTCGAGGAGCACGATCGACACGAGGACTGGATACCCGCATCGCTGCGAATCCCGACGACCCTCTTAGCTGGCGAGACGACTGGTCACGAGGTCGGGCCGAATACCGTAGACACGGATGGCTGATCCCATTGGGCTACGCAGCTCTGGTTGCGATTATCGTGATCTGGTGGACGACAGTTAGCGCCTGGCTGACACCCTCATCAGGAGCAGTGCGTCTGGTAGGATTGGGAGTCTCGGCTATAGGGATATTACCTGTTTATCTATTTTGGCGGACTTGGCGGAAAACTCGGCTCTCTCGCCAAACTCAACTTCACTTCCCAAGCGGGGGCCTCACCATCGGCGAAGAGAATGAAATCACCATTCGCTCTCGATATCCTCTGAGTCACCAAAAATGGCAGATCACTTGTACGGATTGCCAGCATTCCACCAGCCAGAATACTTCGAATGATGATGAGAGGTTCAAATTCGAAGGCCAGGTATCCTCTCAAACAATAGAAGGAACAAAAGTTCGATTCCACTTACCAGCCTATGCCCCTCTGACCAGCTCTCCAAACTCTGACTACACAGGCATCAACTGGACAGTCGAAGGCGGCGGTACAGGCCCCTACACCATCCCCGTGCTGAGAGTCTCAGATAAAGTCGACGATCACAAATCATCCTACCAATCACCTACCGAATTTCCTCCTATCAACTTACCGGAGACCAAAGCCGAAGCCCTGGATGTTCTAGCCGCTGAAAAAATCACCTACCTCGAAAGTGGAGATGATCACTTACTCGAAATCCCAGCAGGACGACACAAAGGAGGGGCATCCGTGACGCTCATCGTGGGGGCGATCTTCTTCACCATCGCGACAATCGTGGTGGTGAACAACTCCATCGATTTTTTCCTGATCATTTGGGCGCTACTATTCGGCGGAGGTGGACTGTTTATGGCTGGAACGGGTTTGATCCTTCTCGCCCAAAAATCGGTGCTAGGCAGATTTGAAAGATCACAGGAAATCCGAGTGGAAAAAACGCTGTTCGGGATACGTCGATCGGTATCTTATCCAATCAAAGACGTTGAGAGCATCCAATCGGAAGAGTCCTGGCAGAGCGGTTCCACTCAGTTCTACAAGCTCTCTCTAAACCTAAAAACTGATGCGGGGACCAAAGAGAAAAAACTAGCCGACTCGATCCTCTCTCGCACAGCTGCCGAAGTGATGGCAAAAATCATGAATGGCGAATCCTTCTAGATGAACGCAGAGCTGATGATTCGACTGAAGTCGAATCTACTCGACCGGTACCAGCACCTCGTTTCGTCTGAGGAAAGGCGGCGTGAAGGGTGGGTCGTAGCCTGCTGTCATCAGATCTCCAGCAGGTGATAGCCCTTTTTCCTTCACCCAGGTCTGCAGTTTTTCTGCTGCGGCGTCCTTCGCCTCTTGGCTCCAGCTTCCAGAATAGCGATAGGCGGCGACTTTGCCCATCTGCAGTTGCTTCACATCGACACTCTCATTTTTCGGCGCGGGTGCACCAGCTTCGGCCACCTCCTGAGGCACTACGAAGCTCATTTCGGCATCTTGCCCTGTCGTCATGAAGACAGGCGTGGTCATCGCGATCTTTTCCTCTGCCTCGTTGCCTTTAGCGATGTAGTCGAAAAGTGTCATGAAGGTCCCACCCTCCATCGGGTCGGCGTTTTTCATCCGTGTCGAGACGATGGTGATGCTGGGATACTCACGAATCTCGAACTTCCCATCTGCCTCGATCACCGTGTAAGGCGCTGATTCATAGGCGAATCGAGACGTCCGCCAAGCGACAATGCTAATGATCAGCAGGACAACAAGAACCGAGGTGATGAGAATTTTCATGAGAGCTAGACACAAAAGACTACGGCCAAAACCGCCCATAGGGGGGAAAGACGGCTGAAGTACGCAAATTATGTCGCAGCTTTATCCAACCCATTCTTTACAGATCGTTTAGATTCTCTACGGTTCCCAGCGCAAAAGTCACCTATGCCCTCAAAAACCAAATGGATCGTCCAACCAGAGCCAGATCGTGCTCTGGTAGACGAGTTTGTCGCCGAGTTCGGACTCTCCGAGATCGTCGTCAAACTCGCACTACAGCGTGGTTTTTGTACCAAGGAGGAACTTACCAACTTCCTCTACCCTCGGCTGAACGACTTGTCCGACCCTTTTAAACTGCACGGCATAGCCGAAGCCGTCGACCGCATCCTGAAAGCAGCCGACAACAATGAATCGATCGTGCTATTCGGTGACTACGATGTCGATGGCGTGAGCTCGGTCGCCCTACTCACCCGGATCCTGCAGGGCTATGGGCTGGAGCCACGCAGCTTTCTGCCGACCCGTCTCAAGGAAGGCTATGGCCTGAGCACTGATGGCCTGGAGCGTAGCTTCGGCGGAGTGCCGCCGGATCTGGTGATCGCTGCAGACTGTGGGACAAACTCCTGCGAGGAAGCACTCTATCTCAAAGAACAGGGTATCGACCTGATCATCCTCGATCACCACGAGCCATCGCCAGATGGTGTGGCCGAGTGCAATGCGCTGGTCAATCCCAAACTCGGCGACGACTACCACTACCTATGCACCGGAGGTGTGGTCTTCAAAGTCGGCCATGCCCTGCTGAAGACCCGCAAGGTTCCCGGCATGGATCTGAAGGATTTTCTCGATTTCGTCGCGCTAGCGACCATCGCCGATATCGTGCCACTGGTGGACGAGAACCGTATCTTTGCCCGAAAAGGCCTGATGCAGCTGGATCGCACCATCCATCCTGGCCTATCTGCGCTCAAGACAGTGGCCAGTGTCGGCTCTCCGGCCAAATCTTTCGACGTCAGCCACAAGCTAGGTCCCAGACTAAATGCCTCTGGCAGACTCGACACGGCCAAAGCATCGCTAGACCTCCTGCTTTGCCAGGACGCGAGCATCGCCCAGACTCATGCCGAGGATCTCGATGAACAAAATCGCGATCGTCAGGAGCTCGAGTACAACACGCGCGAAGAGGCAGAGCAAATGATCCACGACCTGCCTCCCGAGCAGAGAAATCACGGAATCGTGGTAGGATCGCGCGGCTGGCACCCAGGCGTTGTCGGTATTGTCGCATCACGGATTTCAAAATTTTACCACCGACCGACCTTCATCATCGCTATCGACGACGACGGCCTCGGCAAAGGCAGTGGCCGCAGTGTGCCTGGGGTCTCCCTAGTCGATGCGCTGAATGCCTCTCGTGACCTGATCGTAGCCGGTGGTGGCCACGAGATGGCTGCCGGCGTAACCGTGAACGAAGATCAGATCGAAGCCTTTCGCGAGCGCTTCTCCGAGCACGTCAAAAACCAAGCCGACGGCGATGCGCTCGTGCCGAAGCTACATGTAGATGCTGTAGTCTCTCTGGCCGAGGTGAAAATGGATCTACTCGACAGCTACGAGCTACTGCACCCCTTTGGCGCCTCGAATCCACAGCCTCTCTTCATGGCCAAATCGGTAGAGATGGGCGGAGAACCCCGAGTGATCAAAGAGAAGCACCTGAAATTCCAATTCTATCAGGATGGCGTACTACGCGATGCCATCTACTTCAATTCCGCCGATCTGGAGCTGCCCAATCCACCTTGGGATATCGCTTTCCACATCGATCGCAATGAATTCCGCGGCATCAGCCAGCTATCGATGACCATTCAGGCCGTACGCAAAGCTGCAGCAATCTGATCCTACTACTCCACCACACAGAGCCGGCACCCAGATATCCTCACCTACCGACTGGAGTTCGAGATCCATCTGCCCGCTACACTCACACGCAGAGATGCGCTCAGCGCCCTCGACTAATCCGGCTGCGCTGGACGGTGCGTAGCCATATCGAAGAAAACCTTGCCAATAGGAAAGAGCAACAATCCTACAAAAAACAAGGTTCCCAGCCTGGATACCTGATCCATCTGCTAGATAAACCAAGAATCACTATTCAAGTCTATGCCGATATAATCATCGGCATAAACTCAGCTCTCGATAGAGCGATTACTTCTTCACCGCATTCAGATAGCCCTCTGCAGCAGCGCCATCTTTGTCCAGTTTGCCTGCGGCATAGAGAACAGAATACGTCACGAGATCTTTGTACTCTGCCTGCTCCATGGTGCTGTTGTGGTGCCCTAGAGTGATGCCTACCACCGGGCTACCATCGAGTGTGTGGGTGAAGATACAGCTATCGGTCTTGGTGTTACCTTTCAGCGTAGTACCTTCCGCGAGATTGATCGTGCCCTCGTTCAGAGTGGTTGTGTAGAGCTCGCCTTCTTTGGTCTGCCAACCATCCACACCCAGAGCCTTGGTCACAGGGTGATCTTTGGTCATGATCTTCACGTCGATGGGCGATTTGTGCACGTGCTTGATGCTGTTGCAGCCACAGAGACGGTCCCAAGCTTGTTTGGGTGTGCGCATAAAAGTGTGAAAACTACCATGAGTCATCACCACTCCGACCTTGGCGGCGGCGTGCTTGTCGACGACGGCGTCGATTGCGGCATCATCTTGAAAGCCGACATGGCAATGGTTGTGAAACACCACGTCGTAGCCCTTGGCAAAATCAGTCGTGAAGATGTGCGGGATCTTATCACTCTTGGGCTCGACAGGGTGCTCGTCTGTAGAAGTCCACTTCACATCCACTGTGGCATTCAGACGCGAAGTGATGGTCTCGCGCAGAATCTTCTCCTGAGACTCGTAGTCATGCCAACCACCTCCAGTGATCAGCAGAACCTTTATCGGTGCCACACCTTCTTTTGCTTTAGTCGAAACCACGAAAACGACAGCCACTAAGGCGAGCATCGCAGCTATTGCGGAGAATTTAGCATTTTTCATCATCATCACCAGATTGTTAGCCCATTCTAATACCGGGGGTCAAATACAATACTGCCCACGATTCTGGGACTATTTCACCTCTGTCTCCTTCTTAGAACTCTTGAGCTTCAGCCCTTTCAATACCGACCCTTTGTACTCTGGTCTATCACGCCAGCCCTCCAGAAACGGCAGGTAGGCTGCGTCCTCATACCAAAAGCGTCGGGCGGGCTGATCGGCATCCACCGCTCCCTCTGGGTAGTCCTTTCCGGCCACACTCGCCTCGACTGTCGCATCCCACTCCTGATAGATCGCACGCATCCTAGCCAACTGCTCGGGCTGATCCGCTGCTAGATTGTTTGCCTCGGCTGTGTCGTCGATGAGGTGGTAGAGCTCTTCTTTTTTATCCTGACTGATATACTTCAGGTCATTATCGATGATCACCCCTCGACTGCTGTGGCGAAATGCCAGTGGCCGCTCGCGAGTCTTGATATCCTGATCAAAAAGCGTGCGCAGACTCTCACCGTCTCGCGGCTGTAGCATCACCTCATCAGGATCCAAGCCGACACACTCAGCTATCGTCGGAAAAATATCCACCGTGCCGCAGGGGTAGCTAGACCTACGCCCCGCCTCGATCACCGCCGGCCACTCGATGACAGCTGGCACTCGCAGTCCGCCCTCATACATAGTGTTTTTGAAACCTCGCAGCCCACCGACTGTATCCACGCCCATCTTAGCCAGGCCGCCATTATCGCTGTTAAACCACAAAATCGTATTCTCTGCTATCCCCAGCTCACGCAGACCTGCTCGCAGCGCCCCTATCGAGCGATCCATAGCTACGAGCTCGCCATGGTGCTCCGGCCCATCTTTGCTCTCCACATCTGGAAAGTCGACAAGTGCATCCAAATCCTCATCACTACAGACCATAGGGCTGTGTGGCGAGCCAAACCAGATCACGATAAACTGGGGCTTTTCCGCCAATTCACTGCTATTTTTCAGATACTCTAGAGCCGCATCGACAGCCACTTCGGAGGAATCACCTTGGTATTCCTCAAACTCACCCATCCGACTGAGCACCGGATCGACATCAAAAAAATTGGTCACTGACAGCCAATGATCGAAACCGAAACCACCGGGCGAATGGGTATCATCTCCCAAAATGGGCACACCAGGGCCGCGCAAGCCATTGAGATGCCATTTGCCAAAGTGAGCGGTCTGATAGCCCGCTCCTTTCAGGGCCTGAGCCAGAGTCTTTTCCTGCAAGCGGAGCGGGTAACCGTGATTGTGCACGCCTGTGCGATCATTCGTCCGCCCTGTGAGCACAGTTGCACGAGTCGGTGAGCAATTCGACGCACCAGCGTAAAATCGATCGAGCCGTAGCCCTGCGTCAGCCATAGCATCGAGGTGCGGCGTCTTCAGGTGAGGATGGCCCATATAGCCCATCTGTCCCCAGCCCTGATCATCGGTCATCACCAGGACCACATGCGGCCGCTCATCTGCAGCTCTAGAGACTTGCCATAACAACCCAATAGTTATCAGTAATAAAAAACCGCGAATCATACTCTGAACTACCGCAGACTCCCCCTCGTAACAACTAACGAGGACCCGCCATAAATAAAAAACGCGCAGCCCCTAAGCCGCGCGCCAGATGCAGGCACTTCCGCCCTGCGAATTGTAGAACTCACCGCCTCTCGGTGACTCCTAGTTGCGTCCGTGCAACGAGTCAGCGGAACCTGAAGGACCGCTCATACCCAGCAGAATGTGCGCGATGTCTGGGTTGAACTGAATGATGTCTTCTGCCAATTCCCTCAAGCTTTGCTCAAAAGCAGCTTTTACCTGCGGATCGTTCTCGCAGGCCTCCGCAGGTGAATCTTTCACAAGGCTGAGAATACGCTGATTCTTGAGCTGAACGGAGGAATTTGGGTCATTGTCGTAATACATGGTCGTGGTGCGGTGTGGATGGTTGTTGCAGGTGGTGAGTTGTCAAGATTCTTCGCTGGTTTTAGGCGAAATATCGGTCGTCTGATATCGAGGAGCCGGAGCCTGACCTCGAGATTGGAGTTCCCTTATCTTTTCAGTCAGCAAGATCACGGCCGTTTCGGCTGCATTCTTGCCGTAGTACCCCGAACTCGACAACTCCTCGAGTAGCTGTTTGACCTGCGGCGTCGTCGACAGCGTGAGCTGGATCGTTTCCGCCGAATTTTTTGGCCTTGGCATCCTGTTGCGGTCTTATCCTGAGTAACTATGGCATTGTTATAGGATAGTTATTGGTAAGTAAAGCGAATATTCCTCTTACGTTCGATTTAGCCTTGGTCACGCCACCGCCGTGGAGAGATGCCTCTTGAGAATGAGATGCTGAGGTGGCAAATTAGCTGGAATGAGAGCCATTTATAAGACCCTGCCGTCGACTGCGAGCCTCATGGCAACGCTAGTCGGAGTCGGCCTGCTGAGCCAGTCCTGTGCCGAAACCAGTAACGATGAGGAACCACCCACACCCACCGCTGAAACCGCTAAGCCAGCGGAAGCGAACCCTAAGGAAATGGAAGTGAACGGAGAAAAGAAAGCCAGCACCGATGGCATCGCCACTCTGGGCGGAGGCTGCTTCTGGTGTGTGGAAGCAGTGCTGGAGCAGATCGATGGAATCGGCGATGTGGTCTCTGGGTATATGGGCGGCAAGACCGAGAACCCCACCTACGAGGAAGTGTGCAAGAAAGTTGGCAACCCCGGCCACATCGAAGTCGTGCAGGTGCACTACGACACCGAGAAAATCGATTTCGATACCCTGCTAGAGGCTTTTTGGCTGTTGCACGATCCCACTAGCAAAGATCGCCAAGGTGCAGACAAAGGGATTCAGTATCGCTCAATCATCTTCTACCACGACGACGTGCAGAAAGCCGCCGCCGAAGCCTCGATCGCTAAGAAGAATGCTGAAGGCAAATTCTCCAAAGACATCGTGACTGAGCTCCGCCCAGTGGAGAAATTTTGGATCGCCGAAGAGTATCACCAAGATTACTTCGCTAAGAATCCCAGCAACCGCTACTGCAACGCGCTAGTCCCACCCAAGCTCTTCAAGCTTTTCAACGACGCCAAGTTCGCCGACAAGCAAAAGAAGTAGGCCCTCCCAGTGCCGCAAGGCACGATAGAAAATAACCGGTGGTGAAACCACCGGTTCAGGTTGGGCTCTTAAAGCAAACCCCGGCAAGTTCGGCAGAACCGCACCCAAGTCTCTCTACGTCCACCAGGCTCACTAGCCCCGGTCCGGAGCACATCGCTCGCCACTGGTGTAGCGCTTCAGCAGCGCTCGCATCGCCTCGACCTTCTCAGGATGCTCCGCATAGACGTTCTTCGACTGACGTGGATCCTCTTTCAGGTTGAATAGCAGCCCCTGATGGCCTTTGCCATAGGCCTCGAGACCAAAATACTCGAGATACTTGGCCGACTCTTTCTTTGACGCACCTGTCGGAGCGTCGATCAGCACCCAATCGCCCTGACGCAGAGCATATTTCCCCGCATTGGTATTCTGTACCGTAGCATGCCGCAGCGGGCGCTGGTATTCTTCGCCCGTCAGCACAGGCAGTAGATTGTAGCTATCGATAGCCTCTTCCGACTTCAGATCATAGCCAACTATCTCCGCAAAAGTCGCCGCGAAATCAACTTGGCTGACCACCTCGTCCGACTGAGATCCTGCTTCGATCTGACCAGGCCAGCGGACGATGAACGGCACCCGGTGCCCACCCTCGTAGATATCACGCTTCAGACCGCGGTACGGCCCAGAGCTCCACTGATCGTACTCCTCCAACCTCTCGAATGCGTGAGTCTCAGCCCCATTATCTGCGGTGAAGATGACAATCGTGTTTTCCGCAAAACCATGCTCCTCCAGAGCATCGAGTACCTGCCCGACCATGGCATCGGTCTCGATGACAAAGTCGCCATAAAATCCCGCACCCGATTTGCCGTGGTATGGCTTGTTTGGCACGATCGGGTAGTGCGGCGAATTAAAAGCAAGATAGGCGAAGAATGGCTGGTCAGCACTTTGCTCGCCGATCCACTCGACCGTCTTCTCGGTAATCGTAGGTAGGATGTCGTAGGGGCTCCAAGACTCAGCCATCGGCCCTGGGCGAAATGATCCAGCACCGGCCAGTGGCTCCGACTTGATCACTCGTCGAGTCGGAATGGTCAAAAAACGATCACCTTCAATCCAGCAGTATGGCGGAAAATTGATCGTGCCATCGCCAAAGTAGTGATCGAATCCCCGCTCCAGAGGGCCGCCAGGAAAAGGCTTGGTCCAGTCATAGTTCTCGGCATCTATCCAGTCATTCTTGGCCACGCCAGGCTTACGGATCGCCTCAAAGTCCCAGCCGAGATGCCATTTGCCAAAACACCCCGTGCGATAGCCTTTCTCCTGAAACATGCCACCGATCGTGTACTCGCCGTCCTCAAACACCGTGCCACCAAACGCCCCGACGATGCCGTGAAATCTGCGCCAATGGTGCATACCAGTCAGCATAGCAAACCGACTCGGCGTGCAGATACCGGATGAGCTGTGCCCATCACTAAATGTCATCCCTCCTGCAGCGAGCCGGTCGAGGTGAGGCGTCTGGATCTTGGCCTCTGCATCGCCATATGACACATCTGCGACACCCATATCGTCAGCATAGAGTATCACCACATTGGGCCTAGGCTCTGCGCCAGGCGAGGTGGCAGACAGGGAGAGCAAAAAACTAACAATCAAAAGCCGAGCAGTATGCATGTACTAGCCATAGCATGCCTGTGTATAAAAATATATAGCCCTGTGTGCGCCCTTTGCACGGCCTGTGGAGGCTCCTACTTTGGCACGATGCGCGCTCTATTCCTATGCCTCATCCTAGCCAGCCTAGGTCTCTGCCAGTCCGGCCGCAGCGACGACCAGACCAGCATTCTATGGATCTATGTCGATGATATGAGCGACTGGCTCGGCTGCTATGGCGATACCCTAGCCGAGACACCGCACCTCGATGCGCTGGCCAAAGAGGGGGTACGATTCGAGCGAGCCTTCATGCCATCTCCCGTCTGCTCCACCACGCGCTCAGCCCTGATCACCGGCACCATGCAGACGACCCATAGCCTGCATCACCACCGCACCATGATAAAAGTGGACCTGCCGGAAGACATGCTGACCATCCCAGAGCTTTTCAAAAAAGCAGGCTACCTCACCTTCAATGAGGCCAAGGACGACTACAACTTTTCTCGCTCACGGAATAATCTCTATACCGGCGCTACCGAGTGGCAGCGTCCCAATGAAAAAAGCTTCCGCTCTGGCGGCGACAACTTCGGCTGGCTGAGTCAGCTAAAAGGTAGACGCTTCTTTGGCCAGATCCAGCTAGGTGGCGGTAAGATCGGTGGTGAGACAGGCCAGCGCTACCCGGTACCCAGCCGGGTCGATGCAGCTCAAGTCAAAGTGCCCCCCTACTACCCCGACGATCCCGTATTTCGAAACGCCATCGCACGGCACTATGAGCAAATCGCCATCACCGACGAATCGGTAGGCCAGATCATCGCCGAGCTGAAAACGAACGATCTCTACGATAGCACCGCGATCTTCTTTTTCACCGATCACGGCAGCCCTCTACCGCGTGACAAACAATTTCTCTACGACGGCGGGCTAAAGGTACCTCTGATCGTGCGCTTCCCCGACGGAAGCAAGCGTAAGACCGTGCGCGATGATCTGGTAAACGGTATCGACATACCCGCCACATCACTAGGCATCGCCGGCATACCGATACCGGACTATGTGGAGGGGCATGATCTCTTTGCCGACGATTACCAGCCGCAAACTCACGTCATAGGAGCACGGGACCGCTGTGGCATAGCCGTCGATCGTATCAGGACCGTGCGTACCGATGAGTATCGCTACATCAAAAACTACCAGACCGACCGTGCCTTTTACCAAGCTCAGTATCGCGACAGACACGCCAGCATCAAACGCCTGCGCGAACTCTATGCCGCCGACGAGCTAAACGAGCTACAAGCTCATTACCACCAAGCAGAGACTCGCCCTATAGAAGAGCTATACCACCTCCCATCCGATCCCCACCAGATCAATAACCTAGCAGGCAACAGCGATCATGCCGACGCTCTGGCCCAGCACCGCGACCTACTGAAACAGTGGCAAGAGCAAACCGACGACAAAGGCGCCTACCCAGCTAGCCAAGCCGAGCTAAAAGCCGTCTACGACCACGCCAAAGGCAAAGTCGAAGCGCCAGAGTATAATTTTCTCAAATAGACAAATTGTACCCTATTGAGTGAAAATTGTACCCTATTGAATTTGGCTACAGATAGCTGGAGCGACTCCTTCAAAGTGCTCCACCTAAGCCTGCGGACAGTACATCGTCGTCATTCCACATCTTTCGGTCGGGCCCGGCGGATCGGACCTCTAGCTGGCTGCTGGACTCTGTGTGGAAGAAATAGGGAGTCCCCCAGCGGTCGAGTAGCTCTCCCGTCATCGATAGTCGACTACTCGAATGCGGTAGAAGGATGAGATTCTTACGATTTTGCCCCAGCAAGGCCAAGACAAATTCGGAATTCTCCGAACCGACTGGCATCTCACCAAAGGCCCAGTGATACCGGCGAAAGAGCTGCTCCACGGCATGGACATCGTCCTGCACAGACTGGTCCTGCTCTAGCGTCGCAGACAGTGCCAAGGCATCGTTCATCTCATTGAAACCGTCATCGCGATAATTGAAGCGCGCGTCCTGAGAAATCACTGGGGTCTCTCTAGGCTCAGGATAACTCATCACCTCTTGCCAAGGTCGCGGTGTCGCTTGAGCAAAGACGACAGGCTCGGGATCGGGAATAAACGCCACTGCAACAGGATCTGCCTGTACGGGCGCACTGTCTGGGCGCAACTGCCATACCACCACTCCCGCTATCAGCAGAGCGATCGAGGCGAAGATAGATAACTTCTTTGTCATGTGGGTGAGAGGGATGTTTGCAAAAAGATTAACTCATCAAAAAATCGAGCTCAGTAGGTGGTGCCACAGCAGTTGAAGACGAGAACCGACTCAAGTTCGGAAAGATCGTAGCCATCTCGCTGGAACCATAGCTGACGCCAAACCAATTCGCCAACACTGCCGAATACTCATCCACCGAGGTAGTCGGTATCCATCTGCCACGTGTTCCCTTTGGCACATCATCTGGACCACCCACAGCTAGTGTCGGGTATCCACGACCATAGATCTGGCCACCCTTTACCGCACCGCCCATCAGGAAAGTATGTGTACCCCACGCGTGATCCGTACCCGCATCCTCAGGGTCATCACTATTGGGAGTCCAGGTGCGATTAAAGTCGGAACTGGTAAACAAGGTGACTTGATCGGTATTGAAAGTCGCATCAGCTAGCGCTATCCGATCGAGACAATCACTATAGGCTGCCAGACAGTTGTCGAGCTGGCCCAGTAGTGGTGCCTGACTACTCAGCAGAGCCGCATGATTATCAAACCCTCCTAAATCGACAAAGAACACCTGACGATTGTTCCCCAGAGCTTTGCGACCGGCGATCATATTGAGGATAGCGATCAGCTCCCTGCCCAACCCCGAATCACCGGCACCATGGGCCTCGAAAATCGACTCAAAATCCATCCCTACCGGCTCTCCAGAGTCTTCATCGGTATAGGACAGCCCAGCTTTGATGCTGAGCGCCTCAGATACCTTAGCCTCGCTCTCTCGCGCACGGCGGACGGATGCATTGTACCCCTTCTCCAGTATATGAGCATGAGAATAGGCCATGATCTGCTCCATCGCCTTGAGACGCTGCCCAGTAGAGTTAGTTCTGTAGGCACCATCTTCCAGCGCATTGGCGTAATTGGTACCGAAACTACTGATCGAAATCGCTCCTGTCGACGATACCGAATACTGAGGAACCGATCCTCCCGGCGACACCATAAAGTCATTATTCCCAGCAGCAGTGATCAGCATGGATATCGCACTATCCGGGTTCATCGTGTCGTGCACCAGATCGGCGACTCGGCCACCCCAGCCTGATGTAAAGGCTTTGTCAGACACCGACGACATCCATTGGGTCTGTTGATCTGAGTGAGAAAACAGCTGCCGTGGCAGCCTAGCATCGTTGTAGGTGTCTCGAGTGGTAGGCTCAGCCAGGGTTCCCACATTGCTAACAGCCGCTACCTGACCGCTATTGAACATCCCCGCAAGCTTGGGCATAGACGGATGCAGACCGTATTGACCACTGGTGCTAGCCGTCGTCAGCGCGCTACCTGCTGTAGCGATATCGCTCTCGGTGATCTGTACCACGGATCGATCTGTCTGATAAGACGCTGCCTGACCATGACTACCGATCGGGATTAATACATTATTCGTATCGCACCCACCGCGCAGGAATAGACACACGATAGCTTTATAGTCCGAGGTCACCGTGCTCGCTGCAGCCGACTGCATCAGCTTTAGCTGCGAGATGGTGTTGACCAGAGGACCGACAGTCATCAGTCCACAGGTGCCTTTTTTCAGAAAGTTACGCCGCGAGACCGAGGTCAGGATATCTTCAGAAGCGTTCGTTGGCATGGTAATAAACAGGTTGGTTCTCGAAAATCAGATGGGCTACTTCCGCACGATATATTCAGGGGTGAAAGTAATCAGCCACAGCGCATCGGCTGTTTTGTAGCGGCGGTTATTCGACGCATTCGATCCATAGGGGTCGCCGTGTGCCGTCAGCGCATCGATGATACATTCGCGCGGATTCTTCAAGCTCTCGTCGACCTCTGGGGTATTCGGATCGTCATCATCCGAGGGGTCGTAAGGGTATTTCTCCTTTAACGCGCCATAGGTCAGACGACGATCGATCGCATCGACTAGCGCCTCGTCGGCTAGAGATTCGCTACTCCGGCCCTCTATGGCTGTCGGGGCTGTATCTGGATAAAGCGCTTCGCTTATCAAATCGATTGGCAGCTGAGTGTTATCGTTTTTATCGACATCGGCATTATCGAGCTGAAAGGCGATCCGCTGATTCGATGAACGACCGCCGACATTGTTACCACCGTGGCCTTTCAACTTCGTGGCATCCTTCAGCCCGTAGGAGCGGCAGATCGTGTTCATGTAGTTGATGCTCAAGACGACTGACGTGTCATTGACCAACTGCATCTCGGGCGAGACCAATCCAGCGCCCCCGATCTCACCACCGGGGTTAAAGTCTGGCATATACCAATTAAACACAGTCTCCTGCTCGTGCAGATTGATGCCTAGGTTGGTTGGCTTCTGTTGATTGAAACGATGGTTTCTCACATGATTGTCAAGCTGACTGCTAGGGTAGCCAAAATTACTCAGATACAGATCTGGATTGGCACTATTGGAGTATTCACCCAAAGCATGATCATAGGGGTAGGCCGCCATATCAGGCTCACTCAGTGGGATGCGGTTGATTGCCTCGAAGTTTCTGTGCAATTGGATATAGGCCTCTAGCGGGTTTTTCTTAATACCAAATGTGGTATCGCCGATATCATAGATCCGCACCTCGGGATCCAGCAGGATAGCTTTGACTGTAGCGAGCATATCACCCTCTGTCTCTTTAAAGGTATGCGCCACGCGGTGCAGGTAGGTCTGCGATGGGTTCGATGTGGTGAACTTTTGGATCAAACGATGGCAAATAAACGCCGGCGTAGAGCCATGGCTATTCACCCCATCGTAATCCGGCAGCCCATCACCAGGCTTACCGGCCAGCCAATCCATCGCGTCCTCCAAGTCCTTCTGTGCCAGAGCCTGTAGCTCAGCCTCGGTAGCTGCCTCTAGATCGACTCCAGCGAAGTTATCGACCTGACGTCCACCGACAAGAGTCTTCACCTCTGAAGGGTCGTGGTAATCCGGGAACATCTTCATCGGATAATAGTAGGCGGTGTCACGGTACCCGATCTGATTTAACCCCCGATCAAATACCGTATTATCTATCAAAGTATCGTATGTCTTAGTAGCGCCTCCCCAGTCCTCTGGTGTGCTACTCCATTGCAAATCTTTACTGAATGACTGCCCAGTCAGGATCTTGGCAAACTCCTTGATATCCGTATTGGTGTAGGTCGGTATCGGACTACCACTGGAGCTCAGCTTCAGAGAGCCATCCTCCCATTGCTCGAATAATCCGATCGAGAAGAGCTGCATATTCTCTCGAGCGAGGTTCTCATCGGCAAAGACATCGGGCTCACCATCGCCATCGAGATCTGCCTCTTTCTGATTTTGCAGGCTCGACAGCCAATTACCCATGATCGGGCTATTATTGGCATAGCCAAGTAAATCACGGAAATTCGAGAAGGCCCGTGTATTTAGCTGATCGATGTAGTTCGCATAAGATAACTGCTGGTCGGCGATCTCTCCGACCAGCGAGCTGATGACTAAAATCTGCTGAATACTATAGCCCAGTTTTTGGCGCAACTGATCGTGAGCATTCAGAGCCAACATCCAAGTAGAAGAGCGTCGCTCATTGGTGTTTGGGAAATACAAACCGTTTCGCGCCCCATTATGGAGCTCATCACCAGTCATTGGGAAAGGCTGATTCATCACCCATTTTTCGGGATCGGGGTTCGAGCGGTCTACAGCAGGCCAGTTCGCTGGTATGCTAGGCGTTTCGACCACATCACCATTGCTTTTGGTGTAGCCGGGATTTCGCGCTGGATCAAAGAAACCCGCCAACACCATAGTCTGCCAGAAATCCGCCAGCAGGTAGTCCATCATGTAAGTCTGATCGAGAGTCACCTGTGCATCGATCCACGCCTCAAACGCCTGCACACGGTGGTATGTCGGATCGGTCAGGCGCTCTGTCTCGATCTGCGAGACCAGTGCAGCGACATCTGCCTCGGTGCCGCCGAAGGTAGCTTGATCCAAAAAGCGGCGTACATCGCGCTCGAGATCTGTGCCCGATAGTAGTGGGAAATCACTAGAGCCCGCCTCCGAGCTCGGAGCAGGTGGAGCCGGTGCCTCGCTGGATCCCGCAGCCGGAGCTAGGAAAGCCCAAATCTCGCCAGCCGGATTGTCGACAGTGTGGATATTCAGATAGAGCGGTGTCTCACCAGACTGACCAAACAGCGAATCGATGATCACCTGACGAGAGGCGGTCACCCCATCGGTAGATGTCGCGCCTGGCGACTCGGTGAGATCCCATGGGTACTCATCGAGAGGTCCATTCAGAGGGTCGGTAGTCTCATCATACGGTACCTCGGTGATGGCATAGATGATCGCCCCCGGAGCCGGTCCACTATTGGACTTGTGCACGTGACAGTCCTGCTGAGGCGAGGTCAGATTGGAAAAACTACTGGAGATCAACATCTCGCGGCGCGAGCCGCTCAGCTTAGCCGAGATATAGCCCGAGCCATCGCTAGGCACCACAGCTCTGCCGTCCTGACTGAAGGCACCGACGAAAACGACCTCATTCTCCGCTTCATCAGGCGCATCGAGCAGTTGAATCGAAGCCCCATTAGCAGCTCCTAGCGTGAAGGAATTGTCCGTGCTCGCCCTAGCCGCGAAGTTAATCGTCTCCGGGTACTCGTAGATCCCGTCATCGACCGCCTTTACAGTGATCTTGCGCTGCGCCTGCCCAAAGGCAAAGGAGATCGCTCCAGTGATCAATTGATCATTTTCGTCGTAAAGCTGGTAGTCAGCCGCCTCTGCCGCTTCATCGCCTGCGATGCCTACAACCTGACAGCAGAGACCATTACACTGCACGCTGGTATTCGCTGTCTGGGCGATGCCCATATCGTAAAGCTCCACCGATATCGGCAGCTGCCCAGTGCGAGAAATGGTGATCTCGCCATGATCGACACCCTCCAGTGGCGCATTGTTTTCGTAGGCACAGCGATCACTGGATACCACCGTCACCTCTGGTATGACATTCTGTTTGTCCGCGATCCACGCTAGCAGCGCATCGGCATCGGCCGTGCCTCCGCTGGTCTCGGCGAGCATCTTGTCCAGCCCGATCGCCTGACCGACTACAGTCTCAGCCCAGTCGCTCAGTTCATCATTATCACTATCGAGCGGTATCGCATCGATACAGAAAAAGCGCGCATTCTGGTCGAATACCGCTTCGCCCAGTGAGACACCAGTGGCGATCTCCGCCTCCTCAGGTGTGCCGCGTTGGGTGAATACCGATCCCTGCCCATCAGCATCTAGGACCAGCGTGTAGACCGAGCCATCACCGACCACAGCACTGCTCAGTCCTGAGTATTCGCCATCTTTGACCGGGCTGTGCATCACCTGGTAGACCGAATTGATCCGAGAGGTCCACTCTAGCTCGATGCCCAGCGCCGTCACACTGAAGCGGCTGGGTTTCAACAAGTCAGACGCATCGAAAGGATCCGTAGTAGCCCTCGATTCCTCGAGGTTAGAATTGCCATCGCCATCCGCATCGTCACCGGGTAGCAGATCCTGGGCATTGTAGTACCATTCCCAGATATCATCCATCCCATCATCATCTCGATCCACGGCCTGTAGAGCCGCCCCAAAGGAAAGGGTGACTGCGACCATATAGGGCATGGGGTTGAGCGCTCCAAGGCGAAGCTTATTCAAACGTTGCATTATTCTGTTTGGTTTCGAGGGATGGGTTAGTTCCAAAAGAGGAGAACGAATAACACCATAATTACTATAATTTATATTTCCAGTAAAAACTTTTGATTTGTTAACGATACTTTTGGGACGCTTCTATTCTCGATATGTTCAGTAACTGTCCGGTGGATTTTCCATGCTGCCCTAGAGGCCTTGACTAAGTGGCTGCCAGCGCTCACTATTCCCCGCTTTGTTATGAAAATTGCTTTCCTCACCGCAGGCGGTATCGCCCCATGTCTATCGTCCTCTATCGGAGGCCTGATCGAGCAGTACAACACTCTCGCTCCCGAGGCTGAACTGGTCGGCTACATCAATGGCTACCAGGGTCTACTCAAAGGTGATTCCTACCAGTTCCCAGCCGTCGTGCGGGAGCATCACGCGAAATTCCACAAATTCGGCGGTAGCCCCATCGGCAACAGCCGTGTGAAGCTGACCAACGTCGAGGACTGCACCAAGCGTGGTCTCGTCCAGGATGGCCAGTTGCCTCTCGAGGTGGCAGCTGAGCAGCTCACCAAAGACAAAGTGGACGTGCTGCACACCATCGGTGGCGACGACACCAATACCACGGCTGCAGACCTAGCTGCTTACCTGAAAAAGAACGGCTACGACCTGACTGTGGTCGGACTGCCCAAGACCATCGACAATGATGTCTACCCCATCGCCCAGACTCTCGGCGCGGTGACTGCGGCTGAGCAGAGTGCGCTTTTCTTCAACAACGTGTCCAACGAGAACACCACCAGCGGCCGCCAGCTGATCATCCACGAGGTGATGGGTCGCCACTGCGGCTGGCTGACTGGTCGCGCTGCCTATGAGTTCCGCAAAAACCTGCCCAACTGGGAGTGGCTCCCCGAGGGCCTACTCAACCAGGACCGCTGGGATGTAGATGCCGTCTGGGTACCAGAGCTAGAGATCGATCTCGAGGCAGAGGCAGACCGCCTGAGCAAAGAGATGGAGGAGAAAGACAGTGTGAATGTATTCCTCTCCGAGGGTGCCGGCATCGACACCATCGTGAAGGAGAAGCTCGCCGCTGGCGAGGAAGTGAAGCAGGACGCATTCGGCCACTACCGCATCGACGAGCTCGACACAGGTAAGTGGTTTGGCTCCAAGCTCAAGGAACTCCTCGGCGCCGAGAAAGTGCTCGTGCAGAAGAGTGGCTACTTCGCCAGATCTGCCGCTCCGAATCAGGAAGACATCGACCTGATCAAAGCCAGCTGCGCACAGGCCGCTCAGTCCGCGCTCGACGGCGTAAGCGGTGTCGCGGGTCTCGACGAGAACAACGGCGGCAAGATGGGCACCATCGATTTCCCACTGATCAAAGGTGGCAAGCCATTCGACGTCGATCTCGAGTGGTACACCGACCTACTCGCAGAGATCGGTCAGCCAGTGGGCAAAAAAATCGAAGTGCAGCACTAAGCGCCCAGCCTGCATAACCACAGAAAAAGCCGGCTTCGAGCACTGTCTCGGCCGGCTATTTTTGTGTTCGCAGTAGCTCAAACCATCTGCGGAACACACTGCTCGAGCAGCTCCAGCAGCTGACTAGCAGCCTGCTGTCCGACCTCCATCACCTCGGCGTGCGATAGAGGCTCGCCCGACATACCTGCGCCGTAATTGGTCAGGCAAGAGAGCGCGACCGTCTTTAGCCCCAGAGCTCGTGCTTGGATAGCCTCAGGCACCGTCGACATCCCCACAGCATCCGCACCGAGTGTGCGCAGCATACAGATCTCGGCAGGGGTCTCATACTCGGGCCCATTCATCCAAGTGTAGACACCCTCGGCCAACGGTGGCAGTCCCAGCTCGCTCGCAGTCGCCTGGAGTATTTGGCGTAGCTCCTGACTGTAAATCTCGCTCTGGTCGATGAAACTGGCACTCCCCGTGAGCGGCGATAAACCGGTGAAATTGATGTGATCCGATAGCAGCATCCACTGCCCAGGAGCGAATTCAGCATTCACGATGCCAGCTGCATTTGTCAGCAGAAGAGCCTCCACTCCCATCTGATGGAAGAGCCTCACCAGCGAGGCCGCTTCCCGCGCTGTCCAGCCCTCGTAGCAGTGCACCCGCCCCTGCGCGACGACGATCTCCACACCTCCTATCTCTCCATGATGCAGCGTACCGGCATGTCCCGGCACAGCACTCACTGGCAGCCCGTCGATCTCGCTGTAGGGCACAGAGGCGGCCACCTCCACACGATCGATGAAAGATCCCAATCCCGATCCCAGAACCAAGGCGACCTTTGGCTTAGCAGTAGTCAGCGATGCGGGCAGGGAGAATTCGGTTTGGGATGGAGCGGACATAATGGAAACGGGAGTCTCGATCGCTTGGGAAATCTCCTTTGTCAATTTCGCAGGGCGATGCCATGCTCCCCGGCACCAATGTCTGCCAAAGCCATATCCCAAGCCACCGACCAGGTATGTAGCGACCTAGAGGGACTCACTTTCTCCGAGCCCGTCACCCATGTCTACAATCCACTGCTCTACGCCCGCCGCTCTCACCAGCGCTACATCGATCGCTTTGCCAAAGGCACCAAGCGCGTGCTGATGATGGGTATGAATCCCGGCCCCTGGGGTATGGCCCAGACCGGCATCCCCTTTGGCGAAATACCCGCCGTCCGCGACTGGATGGGTATCTCTGAGCCTGTCGAGCAACCCGATATGGAGCACCCCAAACGCCCTGTCACGGGCTTTGAGTGCGAGAAATCTGAAGTCAGCGGTCGTCGACTATGGGGGCTTTTCTCCGAAGTCTACCCAGATCCCAAAGACTTCTTTGCCGAGCACTATGCGGTAAACTACTGCCCACTGGTATGGATGGAGGCCAGTGGTAGAAATCGCACTCCCGACAAAATCACAGCCGCAGAGATGGAGCCCGTGCATGCTGCCTGCGATCGCTACGTGCAAACTCACCTCGAGCAATTCAAACCCGAATACGCTATCGGTGTCGGAGCCTACGCCGAAACCGCCCTCAAACGCATCTCCGCCGCAATAGGCATGGACGACATCAAAATCGGCCGCATCCTCCACCCCAGCCCGGCCAGCCCCGCCGCCAACAAAGACTGGGCCGGCACCGCCACCAAACAGCTCAAAGAACTAGGCGTCTGGTAAAATCGAAACTGCCAGTGCTATCGGAACTCTGGGGAGTTCCACTACAGCTACCCAACCCTACCACCCACACCACAGCAGTAGAGGCAGATCCCAATCTGCCCCATAGCAACTCGCCTAGATCAACGCACTCGGAACTCTGGGGAGTTCTGTTACGGCTACCCAACCCTACCACCCACACCGCAGCAGTAGAGGCAGATCCCAATCTGCCCCATAGCAACTCGCCCAGAGCAACGCACTCTCCCCCTCTCCCCCTCTCCCCCTCTCCCCCTCAATCACTCAGTTGCAATCGCTTTGGCATGCCGATAACATGCCCATGCCATGAAGCTGCCACATCTTCTTTTCTCCACTCTCACGATCATTGGCTCAGCGCTTGCCAGTACTTCTGCTGCCGATCAGCCCAATGTCATTCTCATCATGGCCGACGATCTCGGCTGGGCCGAGCTAGGCAGCTACGGGCAGCGCAAGATCGATACCCCACACCTCGACCGACTGGCAGCAGAGGGCATGCGCTTCACCCAGCACTACACATCGGCACCAGTGTGCGCACCAGCCCGCTACTCCCTGATGACGGGCAAACACGGCGGCCACTCCTTCATCCGTGACAATTCCGAAGTCGGCGGCTGGGAGTCCCACGATGGCCAGCTACCCATGCCACCAGAGGATGTCACCATCGCCGAGCTACTAAAAGACAAAGGCTACGCCACTGGTGCATTTGGCAAATGGGGTATCGGCAAGCCAGGCTCTACCGGCGATCCTCTCAACCAGGGCTTCGACCGCTTTTATGGCTACAACTGCCAGCGCCACGCGCACAATCTTTTCCCCGAGTATCTGATCGATCAGGACAAGCGAGTCCCCCTCGAGGGAAACACTGCCACCGTCTACGGCAAGACATACGGCCCCAAGATGATCGCCGATGCGATGCTCCAGTTCGTCGATGACCATGCCGACGATCCCTTCTTTGTCTACTACCCGACCGTCATCCCCCATCTCGCGCTTCAGGTGCCCTACGACGAACTATCTCACTACTACGAGAAAGACTGGGATGAGACACCCTACATCGGCAAAAGCTACCAGCCGCACCCAACGCCCAAAGCGGCCTACGCGGCCATGATCACCTACATGGACAAACAGATCGGTCGCCTACTAGACAAGCTCGAAGAACACGGCATCGCCGATAACACCGTCATCTTTTTCACTTCCGACAATGGCACCACCTTTCTCAAGGCACAGGTCGACTATGAGTTTTTCGATAGCGTGTCTCACCTGCGAGGACTAAAAGGTGAGGTGTACGAAGGCGGCATCCGTGTACCGATGATCGTCCGCTGGCCCGGCAAAATCAAAGCTGGCACCGAGACCGATCACCTATCGATTCACTACGATGCCCTGCCTACCATCGCACGCATCGTCGGCGATCGAGAGCCCAAGCCATTCTCCGATGGCATCAGCTACCTACCGACTCTCCTTGGAGAAAAAGACGCTCAAGAGCAACATGACTTTTTGTATTGGGACTTTGCCGGCTACGGCGGACAAGTCGCCATGAGACAGGGCAAATGGAAAGCCATGTTCCGCAACCTCAAGAAAAACCCTAAAGCCAAGATGGAACTCTACGACCTCGAAGACGACCCCTCTGAGATCCTCGACGTCGCCATCGACAACCCTCAACTCGTCGAACGCTTCACCGAGATGATGATCCACGAGCGCGAGGCACCCGTGACAGATAAGTTCCGGTTTTGGCAGTACGGCACCTATGCCTTTTAGCCACTAGAGGTCAATAAATCGAAGTGCAACAGAGGTACCCGCTTCAACTAGGCCATAGATAAGAGGCTCCGTCCCCGCCGCAGAGCTATCAGCCACATATCGCCCACTCACGGAGAGCCTCTTCTACTACAGTAGCGCCCCCTATCAAAGCCGTGGCACACTGATTTTATTAGCGGTCACTTGAACCCCAATTTTTGTCATATCGAGGTCCAGCTTCTGATACGCCTTGGTATGAAAAGCAATCCCACCCACCGAAACTAGGTAGTGGAACATTGGATTGAAAAAGCCCTGCTCAGAATAAACTAAAGTCAGCGCTTCATGAGGAGAGTTGGCGATCAACTTCACAAACTCCTCTTCCTCGATCTCCACAACAACTCCGTTGGCTTTTACAGACTCAATATAGGCAGCGTGTGCAGCTGCGCCTTCAGCACTCATATTTGTAGCTTAACCACTCTAGGGTTCACCGGCCACTACATTACAACCCTCAATTTACACCCTCCACTAATACGGCGGCAGCAGCCTCCGAAAGCCATGGCTGAGGACAATCAAAAGAAAACCTACATTCCTCAGCGGGAAAATCGGCCAACATAATCTAGGTGCTCGCCGCTCCTCCGACAGGGCTTCCACCATTTTTTCCATGTAAGTCTGCGTATACGGAAAATCAGATAACCCATCCAACCATTGCTCCGGAAATTGCGACACCTCCAGCTCCGCACCTGCTATCCCTCCAGCCACGGCTGCTACCGTATCGGTATCGCCACCACAGCGAATGACCTCGGTGATCACCCGGCGAAAATCAAACCGGTGCCGTAACCACGCATAAATCGCAACTGCCACTGTGTCTGGGGCAAATCCTGTCACCCGCTTCCCATCGCCGATCCGCTGGGCGAATTCGCTCACCGACGCCTGCTCCGACAGCATTTCTTCCATCCCCTCATACCTAGCCTTCATTTCATCCGACTGCACTAGCTGCTTCAGCTCCGCTAAGACACCGGAGCTCTCCACTCCCCGCACAGCTAGGGAAGCCGCCTCGGCCACTAGCAGCGCCCCTTCCTCGGCACGCGGGTCCGAGTGAGTGATCACACAACTAGCCTTGGTGAATGCCACCCGCCGCTCCCGATCGTCGGCAAAAAACGCACCGATCACAGCACTGCGCATCGCCGGACCATTACCCGCAGACCAAACCCCAGATTTCTGAGGAGCCACCCCACACCACAACCGAATGATCGAACGTGCTGTAGCCAATCCAACTCCTGCGGGCACAGCAGCTAACCACCACCGGAAATAGCGCGCTAAACTACGCTGAAATACTGACACATCCTGAGAGTCCCGAGCCAAAGCCCGTAAAACCATCAGCGAATGTTCCGTATCATCACTGAGCATTCCCCTACCGAAAAAGAACCTGTGCCCCAGCTCACGATCTTTCAATAGACTCGCTACACGCTGCTTACTGAGTCCCTCGAAAGGAAGGCCAATCGAATCCCCTAGTGCAGTGCCTAGGAGGGATGAGTGCACAGCTAAATAGCTATCCATAGACGACCTCTTTAGAAATACCTACGTTACTGGCAGCATCACGACTCCGTGGCAAATACACTCGCTCTATCGGAGTCTGTAGCGACTCAGTCATCCCATCTGCGATACTGGCGTGCTGTTCCCTGGCTACCGCAGTCACATCAATTATCTCTAGACACTCGTCCTTCCCGTAGCGGCAAAGAGACTCATCTCGGAGTCCCAGTTGAATGGCTCTCCTCTCAAGCTTTCCACCGTAGGGATCATGATCCGGATCCCACTGCAATCGCACTGATGATTTCTCCAATGCAGCTTTCCACTCTGCGTGATCTGAAAAGCAATGCTTCGAGTAACTCGATGGAACAGCAGAAGCCAAAATCTGATCAAAAAATTCACGCCGCAACCTTACCGCCAGCACATATTCTTGGCCCTGTTTCCGAGCCCAACCGCTACGAGACATCATCCAAAGGAAGTTCGGCTTTATCCAACTCATCCTTGAGTATTTAAAGGCCCCTCCGAATCGTTGATGCTCTAGTGCAAATACAGCGATCTCTGGGCAATAAGCTTGGTACACCCATATAGACTCATTGTCATACTGAGCCATGATATGCCGCCCAGTTTGCGGCCATGACTCTTTTTGTTCGAGGTAAGGGGCGAGCGTAAGCTCGCTCATCGTTGTTGTATTCATATTTCAAACAGGAAACCTTTTCCTTTTAGTTCTTGGTATTTATCAGGATCAAATTTAAACAATTGGGCCGGTCGATGTGGCCCATCTCTATGCTTTTCTTCTAGGGGTATCAGCAGGTCATAACTCTGAACTTTTTTGCGAAAGTTTCGCTTATCTAGCGGGACGCCTAGGACCGCTTCGTATAGGTACTGCAGCTGGCTCAGAGAGAACTTCTCCGCCAGCAGCTCAAACCCAATCGGCTCGTAGCGCAGCTTGCCGCGCAGCCGCTGGTGAGCCATCTCTACGATCTCAGGGTGATCAAAGGCTAGGCGTGGTAGCTCATCGAGATCAAACCACTGCGCATCGTCCGCATCGGTGGCAGCACGCATCTGATACACCTCAGGCCGTACAAGCGCGAAGTACGCCACACTTACCACTCGCTCGCGCGGGTCCCGCCCGGGCTCTCCAAAGGTATAGAGCTGCTCGAGAAACACTCGCTCCAGACCAGTCTCTTCCTGTAGCTCGCGGCGAGCCGCCTCGTCGAGCGACTCCTCGACCTTCACAAAACCTCCAGGCAATGCCCACTCGCCTTTAAAAGGCGCAATGCCCCGTTTGATCAAGAGAACCTTCAGTCCCCCGCCATCAAAGCCAAACACGACACAGTCGACAGTCAGCGCCCCTCTAGGATATTGATAAGTGTAACTCACACACGAACTAAAGTGTAAATTTCACACAAAGCCAATTATGAAAAACAGCTACTCAGTAAAACCCGATAGCCCCCGCACCTTGGTTCGCTGCCCTAAATCACCAGATACTTCTACCTCTCACAGAGACGGAGGCTCAACAGAAGCGCCCCTAGACCAAACGAAAGAGACTGACTGAATAGCGCATAAATGAAGGCCCCCATAGCTCCTCAGTGCAGCAGAAGATCTAAATCTTCCGCCCGCAGCCTGTCGCCCCGTGGCTCTGAAACTCGGCATTTTGAGAAATGCCGCTATCCCTTTGTCCCCGCTTTGCTTCGATTCCGCGCATTGTACCCTATTGAATAAAAATTGTACCCTATTGAAAATGAGACATCTACAGAACTGGGCGAAACTTTTTGCGTAAAAATGTGTCCAACTTAAACGCATTCCTCCTTTATAGGGTGAAATGCCTGATTCGGACCCACAGCCACAGGATAGGACGGAAGCCTTTCTCCAGCTACTCGCGGAGCACGAAACGGCTCTGGGTATATACGTGACAGGATTAGTCGGCCGGCCGCAGGATGCGCAGGATATCCTGCAGGAGGGACGCATCGTCATGTGGCGGCACTTCGATGCCTTTGAGCTAGGCACCAATTTCCCAGCTTGGGCACGGAAAATCCTCTTTCACCAAGTCCTCGCCTGGCGCCGACGCAGCAAAAAAGACTCCACCGTGCAGCTATCCGAAGCCACCCTCGCCGCCCTCGACCAGACGATGGAGTCGGCCTATCGGGAGCAGCGCTGGGTGAGACGCGAGAAAGCTCTAGAGACCTGCCTGCAAAAGCTCAGCGACGAGCACCGACAGATCCTCCAGCTACGCTACCGCGACGAAGCGGATATCGACAAGATAGCCGCCAAAACCAATCGATCAGAAGGCGCGATCTACCGGCTGCTCAGCCGCCTACGACGAACCCTAAGTGACTGCATCGATACCACCCTAGAGGAGGTCGCCACATGAGTGCTCCGGATAAAGATCAGCACGCACGTCTACTCGAGCTGGCCGATGGCTATATCGAGTCGACCCTGAGCGCCGCAGAGATGACGGAGCTGGACCAGCATCTCCAGTCCAGCTCGCTAGCCCGACAGATCTACACGGACTACCTACACGACCATGCCGCGATCTACAGCCACTACCTGAGCCCTGCAGATAGTAGCGTGGACAGATTCCAACCGCTATTTTCGTCAGACGAAAAGACCAAATCCTCGATCCACCCAAACAAGCAGGCTTGGCTACTGCCTATCATCCTATCCTGCCTCATCTTTGGCCTGCTCACCTATATCGCGATCCCTCGCACTCCCAGCGACAGTGGTGTGGCCACCGTATTGCGAGTCGATGGCGACTCATCGGTAGCTGTCGGCCAGACGCTACAGCGAGGCGATAGCATCTCGATGGAGACAGGCCTACTCGAACTCGTATTCGCCCAGTCTGGCGTGCACGTGGTGGCCAGCGCGCCACTGGCACTGAGCGGTCTCGATGCCCGCTACATGCGATTACACCAGGGCGAGCTAAAGCTACATGTACCACCGCAGGGCATTGGCTTCGTCGTCGAGACCAGCGAGCGCCAGATCACCGATCTGGGCACCCAGTTTGTAGTGACGGCCGATGGCGGAGGCTCGAAAGTCTTTGTGCTCGATGGTCAGGTAGCCGTGGGCGCTGCCACACCTGAGGACGAGGCCCGACTAATGACCGCTGGCGATGTGGCCAAATTTTTCAAAAACGGCAGCTCCGAGCTCGCCAAACAAAAGCCACAAGACCTACCCGAGATCCAGTCACTCCCTGTCACGACTTCTCAGGGGCTCATTGGGCAGATCTACACACTGCCAGACGAGCTAGCTCCCCTCCCCAATCCTCACAAAGTGCACGAGGACCACATCGGCCCACACTTTCTACCCCTCATCCAGTCGGGCTTCTCCGACCGACAGTCACTGAGCGACCTGGTATATGGCCAGCGCACACCATTTGGTGGCATCGCAGGATCGCACCGCAGCCTGGCAGAGCGACTAGGCCTGAGCAAAAAAGCCAACCAACACGGCTGGATGGTCTGGTACAGTGGCCAAGTGACGCCGCCCGCGCCTGGTCGCTACCGATTCTGGGGCTATGCGGACAATCACCTACTGGTCGCTATCGACGGTCAGGTCAGGCTCGAAGCCTCTCGATTCGACACCTCTTTCCGCGAAGATCTGACCGGCGTCCATCGCCATAGCCACCCCTCTCTGCCCTGTCTCAATTCCCACGCCGGCTTCAGCTCTGGCGAGTGGTTCGACATCGGCGACGAAACTTCTGTCGAGATCGATATCCTCTTTGGCGAAATGTCGAATAACCACACCTCTGGCCTACTCCTGATCGAGCGCCAAGGCCAAACCTACGAAGAAACCGTCTGGGGCCAACCCCGTTGGCCGATATTTTTGACCACCCAGCCCAGTCGCGAACAGGTACTGGAGCTAGAGCAGCTCAGATCGTATATAGAAGAGGGGCTGAAAGGCGCTTTTTCGATATCGGACTCAGCCATCTGGCAGGCCGAATAAACTCACCCCCACTACCATTTTACCCAATCGAATTTATGAACATAAAAATAGCCCATACGCTGCGCGCTTTAGCCGGCATCGTGCTCACCATCGGCCTCTGCCCAGCGCAAGAGGATAGCCCGGACCATGTGCCCACTAGCTCATTCGTCGTGCCAGAGGGCATGGAGGTGACGCTGTGGGCGAAAAGCCCTATGCTATACAACCCTACCAATATGGATGTCGACCATCAGGGTCGGGTCTGGATCGCGGAGGGGCGCAATTACCGGATGTTTCGCAACAAAGATGGATTCGAGGGAGACCCGAAAGGCGACCGCATCGTAGTGCTGACCGATAGCGACGGCGATGGCCAGGCATACAAGAGCCACACCTTTGTCCAGGATCCGGATCTAGTCGCGCCACTCGGCCTGGCGGTGATCGATAACAAGATCGTAGTCTCGCAACCACCAGCGCTTCTCGTCTATACCGATGTGAATCGCGATGGCGTCTTCGACCCGGCTGTCGATACCAAAGAAGAGCTGCTCAAAGGCTTCGGCGGGCGCGACCACGACCACAGTCTGCATGCGGTGACCACAGGCCCCAGTGGGCAGTGGTATTTCAATACCGGTAACGCTGGCACCCACATCGTGGAGGACAAGGAGGGCTGGACCCTGCGAGTCGGCAGTGTGTACAATGGCGGCTCGCCATCGGTGACTGATCCAGGGCCAAACCAAGGCAACCAGCCCGGCCTGAAAAGTGACGACGGCCACGTCTACTGTGGCTCGGTAGCTCTGCGTATGAATGCCGACGGCACTGGTCTGCGCCCGATCGGCCACAACATGCGCAACAGTTACGAAGAGTGCGTGACCTCATTTGGCGATGTATTCCAAAATGACAACGACGACCCGCCCGCCTGCCGCACCACCTGGCTGATGGAGTATGGCAATCTGGGCTTCACTTCAGACGATGGCGCTCGCAAGTGGCAGACCGAGCGTCGCCCCGGCCAATCGGCCCCGATCGCCGAGTGGCGTCAGGAGGATCCGGGCACCATCCCGGCTGGCGATGTCTATGGCAATGGCTCGCCCACCGGCATCTGCTACTACGAGAATGGTGCGCTGGGCGATAAGTACCGCGGCCTACTACTATCCTGCGAGGCGGCGAGAAATGTGGTATTCGGCTACCTGCCAGTGCCCGATGGAGCTGGTTTCAAGCTAGAGCGCTTCGACTTTTTCCGCTCCAAGCGGGCGGATGAGTTCGCCGAAGATGGCGATGCCAAAGCCGCAGTGGGCAATCTCTTCCGCCCAGCAGACGTCACTGTCGGTCCCGATGGCGCGATCTACGTAGCCGATTGGTTCGACCCCGGTGTGGGCGGCCACCGCATGCGCGACGAACCCTGCTACGGAGCCATCTACCGCATCGCTCCAAAGGGGGCCAAGCTCAGCGTGCCGAGCATCGATATCGACACCACCGAGGGTCAGCTCGCCGCCCTACAGAACCCGGCAAATAATGTGCGCAATATCGGTCTGACCCGCCTAAAGGCAGCAGGAGCCGACTCGATCCCAGCGGTGAAAGCTCTGCTGGATCATGAGAATCCATACTTCCAGGCACGTGCCATCTGGCTGCTGGCTCAGCTGGGCGATGCCGGTATCGGGCTAGTCGAGCAGCGTCTCGCCTCCACAGACGATCCACAGATGCGCATCGTCTGTTTCCGCGCGCTGCGCTTTGTCGGGCACGACTTGCTGCGCCATGCGGCAGCCCTGGCCAAAGATCCATCCATCGCCGTGCGCCGCGAGGTGGCTCTGGCGCTGCGTGATCTGCCGCTGGCGGATAAGCGCGACATCATCCTCGAGCTCGCCGCCCAATATGACGGCAGCGATCGCTGGTATCTGGAGGCCATCGGCACAGCCAGCGCCAAATCGGAGCGGCAGATCTACCAGGCACTACACGCCCAACTCGAGGAGAAAGACCCACTGCAGTGGTCGACCGCCTTTGCCCAGCTCGCTTGGCGTCTGCACTCGCCAGTAGCGACTATCGATTTTCGCAATCGCGCGCTGAGCACACAGCTGCCACTACAGACCAGAAAAGATGCCCTGACTGCACTCGGCTTCATGCCGACCAAAGGCGCTGCCATGGCCATGGTGCTGATCGCAGAAAAAGGCCCCGAGGATACCAAGCCCCTAGCCCAGTGGTGGCTGTACAATCGCGGCACTCATGCCTGGAGCGAATGGGCCGACCAGATGAAAGGGCTCAACAAAAAGCCGGGTGAGGTGCCCTACACTCAGGACAATATCGTACCCATCGACGGCCCAGAGATCACCCAGCTGACTGTGCCCGAGGTGCTCGCTCTCGAGGGCGATGCCCACCGCGGCCAGATGCACATCGCTCGCTGCTACATGTGTCACCAGGTGAATGGTGCCGGTATCGACTTTGGCCCGGCTCTCGATGAGTGGGGGCGCGGACAGTCACCTGAGGCCATCGCCACCGCCATCATCGATCCGAATACAGGTATCGCCCATGGCTTCGAGGCCACCGAGATAAAGACCAAGGCAGGCCACACCATCCAGGGCTTTTCGCTATTCGCCGGTGGCTCGCACATCCTCAAAGTCATGGGTGGCGGCGAGGTCAATATACCGCGCGGCAAGCTGGCCAGCGCCAAGCCGATGGAGAAATCGCTGATGCTCTCTGCCGGGCAGCTCGGCCTACAGGCGCAGGATGTGGCGGATATCGTCGCCTTTCTCAAGAAAGGTGTGGAGCCACCGAAACAGGCGGCAGCCGCAGCTGCTGAGCCGGCGCCGGAGGCGCATCCCGAGCAAGCTGCCGTGTTTTCCGCCGACTCAAAAAAAAAGCGAATCCTCTTTATAGCTGGCAATACTAGGCACCGCCACGGCATCCACGAGTTCAAGGCTGGCAGCATACTACTGGCCGATGCGCTCAATGCCAGCGGTCTACCCGTGGAGGCTAGAGTTCAGTGGTATGGCTGGCCAGAGGACGAGTCGATACTCGATGGGCTCGACGCCTGTGTGGTCTACGCCGATGGCGGCGGCGACTTTGGCGAGAAATACGCCGTGCTCGACGAGAAGTATCGAGACGGCATGGGCATCATGTTTATGCACTACGGCGTGCACCCGACCAAGGAAGTCGGTGAGACCTACTACAACAAATGGATCGGCGGCTACTACGACGATGCCTACTCGGTGAATCCATCGTGGATCGCCGATCTCCAGCCCAAAGCCGACCACCCCATCGCCTATGGTGTGACGGCTCCTGTGAAGGTCTACGACGAGCTGTATTGGAATCTGAATATCCAGCGCGACGATCCCAGCGTCTATGCTCTGGCTACTGCCGTGCCGACTCGCAGCAACATGGTGCGCTATGGCAGTAGTAAGTTTTGGAATAAGCTAGCTGCTGATAAGCTAGGGACCACACAAGAGCTGATCTGGTGCCGCGATCCTGGCGAGGGAGGGGCTCGCGGCGCTGGCTTTGTAGGCGGCCACTACCACGCCAACTGGGCCATCGATGACTACCGCACGATGATCCTAAATACCATCGCTTGGGTCGCGCGGCTGGATGTGCCTGAGGGTGGTGTGCCGTCGCAGACTGTGACCAAGGCTATGCTCAACGCCAATCTCAATCGCCCTGATGAGCCTGAGCAGATCGAGATACCTACACAGGATTTGCTAGAGCAGGAGCCAGGGAAATATCCGCAGCTAGGTCCTGATGGCAGGATGCCACCTCGCAAGCCGCGGAAGAAGTGAACAACTAACAAGGAGGGTGCTCGTTTTGCCACTCGGCAGGCTGAGGGGCATCGGCCGTGCGTGATGGCTCGGGTTGCCCGGCGACGAGACGTCGCCGCTCCTTGAGCGGGAGTCTCTGCATATCACCACCACACCTTCGAGCTCAAGGAGGGGCGCACGTCTCGTCGCCCGGCAGACTGTGCCAGATGCCCGTACGCTACGGCTCGGGTTGCCCGGCAGCTAAAAGCAGCCACTCCTTGGGCGAGAGTCTCTGCATCTCACCACACCTTCGAGCTCAAGGAGGGGCGCACGTCTCGTCGCCCGGCAGACTGAGCCAGATGCCCGTGCGCGATGGCTCGGGTTGCCCGGCAGCTGAAGGCAGCCGCTCCTTGAGCGGGAGTCTCTGCATATCACCACCACACCTTCGAGTTCAAGCAGGGGCGCACGTCCCGTCGCCCGGCAGGCTGTGCCAGATACCCCCAGCGCGACGACCCACCCTAAACTCAACTGACATGCAAACTCTCCCCCAAAAGCATAGACCAACGGTCTCGAGACTGATACGCTGAAGCACTAGCCATTATGTCCTCGTCCACTGATACCTCTCCACCACCTGAACTACCCTCTACCGGGGCTTTTGCCGACCCTAGCTTTCGTCCTCGAAAGGACTTCATGATTGTGGTGGGTATCCTCATTATTTTGGCAGGAGCGGGGTGCGCTATGTTTGGCTTAGTTTACGGGTTGGCTCTCATCGCCCCCGACGGAGCGGCTGAGATGTATGAGGACATGCCTTTCGACTACGAGAAATGGGCTAGGGTATCTTACATTTCCTATGGAATCGTCTACGGACTCTTCGGAGCTGGCCTGATCTGGCTCGGCATCGGCTCGGTCATGATCAAACGCTGGGCGGCCCGGCTACTCCACGCCCTAGGCTGGGTCACGATTGGATTAGCCGTCGTTCAATCCGTATCCATGCTGCTCTTCATCCCCATGATGCTGCAGGTCTTCGATCTGCTAAAAGGCCTGACAGGCAGCTCGCCTATGCCCGGAGGCGCTGGCGCGATCGGAGTGGTCATCATTGTCATCTACGCGATCATCATACTCCTCATGGCAGGAGGGCCAGGCCTAGTCCTCGTGCTGGTCTATGGTCGAAAAAATGTCGAGCTAACCACTCTCCACTTTGATCCCAAAGCGTCTTGGACCGACGTGACTAGCTATCGAGTCCTGATCCTGTGGCTGCTGATCCTCAGTAGCCTCGGCTGGATGCTTCTTTCCACGATCGCATTTGGGCCACTCATCGCAGAAATCGGCCTTTTCCCAGATACCAAGCTGCTGAATATCTGGTCTTTCGGCTCAATCGGGATATTGGCCATACTCCTTTATGGTGTCGGCAAAGCCAAACTATGGTCCTGGTGGGTCGCATTGATCAGTGGCCTTGTCGGATTCGGATTCAGTTACTGGCTATTTCAAAGTATCGATCTGAACGAATTCATTAGCCAGTTTGCCGGAGAAAATTGGCTGACGGAATTGGCTGATGGTGATGATGATGACGAAGCTGAAATGTTACTTCAATTTTTCAACCTCGCGGAGAAAGGGATTGCACAGTATATCGTTCTATCGACAGCATTAGGTGCCATGCTGTTCATTGGCTTGATGATCTGGATAAAAAAAGACTTTGGTTCTAGGTATTCGGAAAACACCTCAGTCGCTACGGAAGAAGGTTAAACAAGGTTGCTCAGCGGAAGATTGGGATCTTCCGCTACCAAAACCAGCCAACGAGGACATCGGCGCTCCCAGCACAGCCAATCAGCGGCCCAAACAGCTCCTCAATGACTAACTCCAGATCACTGCGTGGGATCGAGCTGTGGAGTCGCCACGACTCCGGCTCTAGGACGGTAGTCCGGAAAGCGCGCCTGTAGCTTGGCTCCTAGCTCCTGGGCTTTGGCATCGTCGCCCAGCTTCTGATAGACATTGATCGCTTTGGTCAGTGCTAATGGAGTAACCTCTGGATCTTCAAACACCTCACTGACGATGAGGTACTCAGCCGCAGCGTCATTCAGCGCCCCTTCGACCATCAGCACGTCTCCCAACAGAATTCGAGCCTCGGCATTGTAGCGGCCCTGTTTGACGATCTTCAGACACTCTCTAGCGCTCTCGCGAGCATTAGCCAATTTCGATATAGCCAGCTGTGCCTTGCCTCGCTCCAGGTAGGCATAGCCTCGCTGCGCGGGCTTGTCAGCAGCAGCCAAGTAAAAATCATACGCCTGAATCGCTGGCTCGAACTTGCCGGTCTTGATACGCGCGTCCGCGATCAGTTTCCAAATATCCGAAGCCGTATCCTGAGGACTATTCGGTGTGCTCATATGCGAGAGAAAGAACTCTGAATCGGCATACTTTTTCTCAGTGAATAACTTCTTACCGAGATACTCGAGCACCGCCTTTGGCACAGGGATCTTTTTGTCCTCCTTTTGAGCAGCAGTCAGCGCTCCAGCATCGGCACCCGACAAGATGTAAGCACGCGCAGCCTCAGTCAGCTCCGGGATCTGCTCCAGTGAGTAATGGGCGAGGATGATCCGGATCGAGGCCCGATTAGTGAATGCCTGCGGGTTCAGACGGCGTGCGGTCTCGAGAGCCGGGATCGCCTTAGCAAATCGCTCCAAATCATAGTGCCCGACACCGATCCAATAGGTGGCCTCGGCCTTGCCTGGGGTATTGGGGAATCGCTTCAGCAACTCCTCATAGGCAGTGATCATCTTGGGCAGATCACGCTTTTGAGCAAAAATCAGCGCTTTCTGCTGCATCGCCAGCTCTAGCACGCTCGAGTCTGGGTAGTCCTTGATGATCAGATCATAATCGTCTAGGGCGAACTCGAAGTCCTCTACAGACTGATAAGTCATGCCCCGCTTCGCCAAGGCCGATGGTGCCATCGGATCTTTCGGGAATCGCTTGATGAAACGTGAGATCGAGAGGATACCATCCTGCAGCTCACCGGCCTCGAGATAGGCCCAGCCTCGCTTGTAGAGACGCAGGCTGTGGAATTTTTCTTTCACATTCTGCTCTCGCACCTCGCCGTAGGCGTCGGCTGCAGCTCGATAGTTGGTCTGAGCATAGCGCTTGTCTTTGCGCGCTGCACCCTTCTCCGCCTCAGCGAAGTGATACTCGGCCTTCATCAGCTGAGCCATGTCGAGAAACTGATGCTCTGGCTTGGTCTTCGATACCTTGGATATAAACCGGTTGGCCATCGATGGTAGCGCCCCATTCTTTGTCTCATGCAGGATCTGTAGCTTGCGAAAGCCGGCTTCTAGCCCCTCTTCCGTATCTGGGTAGCGCGACTCGACCAGCGAGTACAGTCGCGACGCCGCATCGGCCTCACCCGTCATGCGATAAGAGTGCCCCACGATCAGTAGCATCTTGGGGCGGTACTCTTCGATAGTCGTATTGAGCGCCCCCGATCCGTAGATCGCTGTGACACGACGATAGTCTTTCCGAGAGAATGCATTAAAAATAGCCCCGACCTGAGCTAGGCTCTTCCAGGGACTGGTATTGGGGAATCGAAACGCCTGATCCAGCAGTTGTTCACTTTCCTCAGTTTTACCCAACTCCCAAGCGATCATACCACCACGCACGATGGCTTCTTCCTTCACCTCGGTGGTGATAGCCGTGCTCGCCAGCTTGCGAAACGTCTCGCCAGCCTTGTCTTTTTCGCCCTTATCCGAAAAGATGCGAGCTGTCTCCAGCAGACTTCGCTCGAGGAAAGGATTCTCCTGCATGTTAGGATTGCTGCGGATCACCTCATCATAGAGCGCCAAAGCAGGATCCAGCTTCTTATTCAGCTGCAGCGACCGCGCGTGATAATACTTGGCCTGATGTTTGGCATCGGCCGCAGTCAGCTCCTTGGCCGCGATGGCGAATTGCTTTTCTGCTGCTGGATAGTCCTTGGCATTGAAAGATAGCACTGCCAATCGATAAGCAGAAGAGCCGACAAAGGCACCGGTTTTGAACGTCTTGATGATGTGATCAAAGGTCGTCTTGGCATCGGTGATCTGGCCTACCTGCAGGTAGCACTCCCCTAGCCGAAACCAGCCAGACTGGGCATTCGGGCTGGCAGCATCTTCACGGATGAAGATCTGGTACTGACGAGCTGCCTTGGCATACTCTTTCTGACTGTACAGCAGATCTGCGTAGGCTAGATTTTGCTCCTTTTCCTGGCCGTGCGATACAGACGCAACACCGAGGCAAAAGCTCATCAGGGTACAGCAGGCGAGAGGCCACAGGCTGGACCTGTGAGCCGATACTCTTGGGTGATGATTCATTGGACTTTCGTGGATAGAACTTAGAACGGTTGACGGATGCAAACTAATAGGAAGTCACAGAAACGCTAGACGTCGGTTTTCTTGCTAGTCGCAAAGGCGACATTCCAGATCCCCGCTTCCTTGATCTGGTCGAGTACTTTGACGACGTGCTTGAAAGACGTTTTTGAATCACCACGCAGGATGACGGCTTGATTCGGGTATTCGGCAGCGGTCTTCCGCAAGTGGGAAAGCAGGGCAGACTCTGAGACCTCGCCACCATTGAGGATGATGCCGCCATCTTTGCGCACATTCACGATGATCTCCCCTGCTTTTCGATCCTTTTTCACGATCTCCTCTGCCACCGGCACATCGATCGCCTCATCGCGCTCAAATCGGGCAAACTGCCAGCTAACGATGAAGAAAATAAGCAGCAGAAAGACAACATCGATCATCGGCGCCAGCTCCAGCTCGGCTGCCTGCTGTGCATGAGTATCGCGAAACTTCATGGCTGATCAATGATTCTCGAGATGGAAACTACCTATGAGTCTCCTGAAGATTGTCGATTCGATGCGCGGTAGTTGGCTCTCTTATACTGAGCCGCCAGCAGCGCCATGATGTGAGTCATAGCAGCCTCCAGCTCGGCGATCAGCTTCTGGACCTTGCCACGGAAGATGGAGTAGAAAATCACGCACGGGATACTCACCACCAGTCCAGTCGCAGTCGTCACCAGAGCCTGCGCCACACCAGGAGCCAGCTCCATGTGCGACACACCGGCATTCTCGCCCATGTTTTTGAAAGCCTGGATCATACCGATCACTGTGCCAAACAGACCGATCATCGGAGCCACTCGGCTGATGTCATTCAGATAGCTGATGCGGTTATTCAGGATACTGGCCTGTCGAGTGCCCTCTGCCTCGGTCACTTCACGGACCTCATCAAAGCTCGCCGTCGGATTCTTGGTGGCAAAGTCGAGAGTCTTATACACGATCCGAGCGATGCACTCATTCTCTCGGTTACAGACGGCGATCAGTCCGAGGTAATCCTGCTTTCGGATCAAGGCATCCGCCGCATTCATGAACTTATCGCTCACCACAGAACCCTGACGGATGGTAAAAGTGTAAAAGATGATCAGCACTACCGCCAAGAAGGAAAGCAACGCCAGCGGGATCATCAGCCACGGCCCCCCCTTCATCAGCTCCTGCATCAAATTGCTGGCGATCTCGGTATTCTTCTCCAGTAGCCCTCCAGCTTTCTCAACGGTCTCAGCCTCCTGAGCGGCGACGTTAGCGAGGGTAACCAGCAATGCCAAAGCGGCTAAAAGCGGCTTTGACCAGTTCATTTCTGCGAGGGTAGCATGCCTGTGTTTCAGATTCTTCATGTGTGTTGTTTCCTGATAGCGAGGCTAGTCGCGAGTGTGGCAGTAGAGTCAGTGATGTCTATTGACGGCGCAACCTAGACGACTATTCCAAGGTTGCAAACAAAGCTCTACCTCTCTCTTCGAACTTCCTTCAGAGCAAATTTCAGGCCGCTCAGCCCCGAAATAGTAGAAGCCAGACTCGGGAGTTTTTAAAAAAAATGGCAGCCCTGTAAGAAAAAGAGCCCGATAAGCGTCTTTATTACAATTTTCACACTCAGTAAAATTGAAGCATAATGAGAAGTCTGACTGGTTGCTCACCCATAATCTCCTCCTTAGCCCTCGGAAAACCGCACAACCAAGTAGGTAGCTAGTCTCACAAGGTCTCTAGAACGCGCTAGTAAATGTTAAGATTGGTTAATTTTAATGTTTTTATAATTTCTTAGATCCCTTCTTGTATTCCACTAGTTAAATGTTATAATTTCGATAAAATCCATACCTTAAAGATTTTCATCCTCTCACAAACTGCTAATGAACCAATTCGATAATCAGCCAGCGCAAGCTGACTCAGCCGAGGGGCTTTTTCCTGGCTTTCCTACTCTAGACGTCGGCAAACTAGCCAAGCTAGTTGTCCGTCGACTGTGGATTGCAGGCTTTGTCTTTGGAGTATGCATCGCTCTAGCGGTAGCCTATCTAGCCTTCGCCAAGAAAGTCTATCAATCGACTGCCCTGATCAATATCGAGGGGACATCGGGCAGCTCAGGCGCTTTTGCCGAGTTCAAAGGGGCGAAATCAACCAATTCACAGACACTTGACTCGCTCAAATCGATCGCAACCGGTCTGACTAACGGTAGTTCTATTCTGCGGGTCGTAGAAAAGCTGAACCTGAGGAACGATCCAGACTTCGCTGGAAAATCGTCTGCCAGCGATGCAGAGATCATTCGAGAGGCCTCTAAAAACATCACCTCCGAGCTGATCCGCGGTGAGAGGAATATCTATCTTTCAGTAAAGGATAAAGATCCCGTTCGAGCCCAGAAAATAGCCGCGACTTTGATCGACGAGTTTCAGCTGCTGCTGCGCGAGCAAAATGCAGCGGCCGCGGATCGCACACGTACCATGCTAGAAGAGCAGGTAAACGAGCAGGCCCAGCGAGTCGACGAGACCGAACTGAGTCTACAGAAGTTTCGCGAGCAGCACCTCGACATACCTCTCGACGAATCCAGCGAGACGATGACGGCTAAGTACCGCGACCTGCAGAATCTCGCCAATGAGACCCGCAGCAAAACCGCAGAACTACGGGCCGAGTATGACCAGTATCTAGCTCTGAGGAGTCAGCCCGAGAAGATCCTCGACATCGGTACTCATTCATCCAAAACAGACAGCATCCAGCGCCTGCTACTGCTGCGAAATCAAAAGGTCGCCGAATTCCGTAAGATCCAGAGCCAATACCGCCCCAGCCATGTGACCTATCGCTCTCACCAGGATGAACTGGACGGACTCAACGAGCAAGTCAGGGCCGTGGCACTGAGCCTCGGTGAGTCTATAGAGAAGCAATACCTCGCAGCTGAGCAAAGCGCTCTCGCAGCTGAGGCAATGGTAAAAACGCAGGCCGCCAAGAACATCGAAATCGAAGATATCCGCCGCCAATTCCGCTCGCTCAATCGTGCTCGCGAAGCAGCTCTAGACACTCACGACCGACTACTCGAAAGTCTCAACGATTCACGCGTCACCCGCAATGTCGACGAGACGGTGATCCGCATCTTCAGCCCACCACTAGTCAATAAGAAGCCCGTAAACCCGAAGAAAACGGTGACACTAGCTTTGGCAGGCTTTCTCGGTGCCTTCCTCGGGATCGCGCTGATCATCGTGTTGGGTCTACTCGACCGCACGCTATCGACCAAGAAGCAGGTCGAATCCACTCTCGGCCTGACTGTGCTCAGCGAGGTGCCGACTGATAAAAAGAACAAAAAACTACTTATCAAGGATGCTGTGATGGCAGCTCAAAACTCCGACTCGCTGATCGGAGAAGAATTCCGTCGCCTCAGAACTTCGCTCTCCTCTCTCACACCACGCAGTGTGATGTTCACTAGTGCGATGGAGGGCGAAGGCAAAAGCTACTGTGCCGCCAATCTGGCTGTCCTACAGGCTAGCCTAGGCTACCGCACACTTTTGGTAGATGCAGACTTCAGAAATCCAGAGCTCTCCAGAGCATTCTCTACCTCTGGCTCCTCTGCGCTGAATCAGTGCCAGGAGACATCAATCAACAACCTGTTTCTAATCACCATGGGACAGTATATGCCGGATACAGGCGAGACTATGACCGGTGAGCACTTCGCAGCCATGCTGTGGGAGGCCTATTCCAACTTCGACTGTGTGATCATCGATAGCTCACCGATCTGCCTAGTCAGTGATGGCCTGAACTACTCTCGCTATGCCGACTCGATCGTGCTCGTGGTGAAGTCCGACCACACCAAGGCTGGACCTGCACAGGATGCCATCAAAGAGCTCCGCAGAATGCGCGCACCCATGTCTGGAATCGTCCTGAACAGCGTCGCCAAGATCAATGCAGACAGAGAGCGCTACATCAGAAGGGCTCCAGCCGCCACACCACAAATCACGACTCAAAGCACCTAGTGCTCTGAGGGGGCGCCTAGCGCCCAAACTAATTCTCCTCGACAATGACACAAACACGCACAACCAAAATCCGACCCAAATACGAATCAGCCACTGGGGCTAGCCATCTATACAACCAGTGGACCCTGATTGCTTTTGCCGTCGACACTCTCATCACGGCTCTAGCTCTCGTTTTAGCCTACTACGTACGCTTCAAAACCGGCCTCATCGAGGTCGGCGTAGTCGATACGCAGGGACTCAGCCTAAAAGACTATGCAGGCCACATCCTATTTGGCACCATCCTCCTTATCTTGATCCTGACCAATTTCCGTTTCTACACGCGGGAAAAACTGCTGTCATTCACAGACACGCTACAAACCGTGCTCAAATCGATTCTGGTTTGGTTAGTCGCTTTCCTATGTTTCTCTTTGGTGCTCAAATTCGACCCACCCATCAGCCGTATGTATTGCGCCCTTGGCTTGGTCTTTCTATCCATTTTGATGCCACTATGGCGCGGTATCCTATGGCGCTACCTGACCTCCGACAGCAAGGTCCCCCACCTACGCCAACGTGCCGTCGTGGTCGGCTGGAGCGAGGGTTTTGATCAAGCTTTAGATACCTTTTCAAATACCCCAGAGAGGGAATTCGAAATCATTGGTCTGATCGAACCGAACGAAGGCTTTGGTCACAAACCTCCAGCCCATCTACCTGTCCTCGGTCAATTCACATCGATCTCACCGATCCTCGAAATGCGTATCTGTCAGATGGTCATAGTGGCAGATGACACCTTGCGATCCGACTCAATGCTCAAGCTGGCCTCTCTCTGCGAAAAGGAAATGATCGCCTTCAAGCTGGTTCCCACTTGCTTCCGCGTCTTACTCAGTGGCCTACACCTAGAGTCAGTAGGCGGTATACCTATTCTGGGTATTTCCAAGCTACCTCTGCACTCCGTCTTTAATCAACATATTAAGCGCTTTGTCGACATCATCGGCGCAGTAGTCGGTCTCATCCTGGCAGCACCACTTATTGCTATCTTTGGCTGTTTGATCTATCGGGAGGACCCCGGCCCTATCTTCTATCGTCAGCGTCGACTAGGTGCCAATGGCACGATCTTCGATATGATCAAACTCCGCAGTATGAAGCAAAATGCTGAAGCGGCAGGCGGTCCCGGCTGGACAGTCAAAGACGATCCTCGCTGCCTAAAGGTAGGCGCACTCATGCGCCGCCTAAATATCGATGAGGTCCCCCAGTTCTACAATGTGCTGAAAGGCGAGATGAGCCTCGTCGGCCCTCGCCCAGAGAGACCGGAGCTAATCGAGAAATTTAAAGAGGAAATCCCTCACTACAACGCTCGCCACAACATCAAACCCGGCATCACCGGCTGGGCACAGGTGAATGGACTCCGTGGCGATACCGATCTGTCGGAGCGTATTCGCTTCGATCTTCACTATATCGAAAACTGGAATGTTGTTTTCGATATCCAAATCATGGCCCTGACTTTTGTACGCAGAGAGGGTGCCTGCTAATCTCGTAATACCAAAATCGATTTGAATCTCAGTCGCTACATCAAGGCCACAAATCAGTCGGAGCTAGATGCTCCGCCTTCGACCTTTCTACCCGTCTATCGGGTCCTGTTTCTGGTCTACTTGTGCTCCTTTGTTTTCGACTATAAAGCGACTGATATTTCGTTCGGCTCCTCTCAGACTGGCGGATCGCCTTTCCAGTTCTTATTCATGGGTCTGGCGATGCTCGCTGGTGGTTTGGGCAGTTTTATCGGCTGTCGACACCTACTGACGCGGCCGGGCGTCTACCTGATCATCTTCTGGTGGGCTTACGTGGCCTATTCCGGTGGCGTGGCTTTCGCTTCTGGCAATCCTGGCGGTACCATCCTACGCCTGATGGTGCCTTCTATATTGGTGGGCCTAGGGGCCAATCTCACTATGATCTGTGCCTGCGCAGGTATGCGCCCAGCCGAGGCAGCTCGCTGGTTTGTGATGGCAGGTCTTATCAATGTGATCTGGAAGCTACTTTATGGCAGTGTCATCACTGGCGTCCCGCTATCGGAAGTACGTATGGGCATCTTGAGTCCTGCTATGCGATTTTTGTTCGCATGGTCGGCCTGCGCGCTGCTCCTGCGCCAACGCTTCACTCCAGCCGTGGTTATCGTGTTTGCCATTCCACTGACTACTGCAGTCCTATCGATCACCCGTTCGATTGCATTCCCGATCGCCGCCTCTTTCTCGATGGCAGCTCTGTGTATCCTGCTCGGTATCCTCTGGGGTATGTATGACTGGAAGCATGCTTTCAAAAAGACCGGCATACTCGGCGGCTTCGGATTCACGGCCCTAGTGGTGGTGGCGGTAGCTATCCTCGCCCTCCCCGATGTGGCGGACCGCTGGTCGCAGCGACTCTTTGATAACAAAGGTGAAGGCGGAGCCACCACAGAAGACTTGTCGACCCTGATGCGTAAAGCAGAAGCAAAATCGATGTGGGATCTCCTTGCTCAAGAACCACACAAATTCATCTATGGAAAAGGCCTCGGTGCCGCCTACTATTGGGACGAGGACTACTACCCAGAGCTTTTCTTGGTATACCCCAACGATCGCCACCAGTTCCCACACAATATCAGAACGGCTGGACACAGTGTCTGGACCTACACGCTTTTCTCTCGTGGTTGGATCGGTGTCACAGTCATGTGTCTCGCATTCTTCATCCCGATGGGCATGAGCTTGTACAGTGCCTACAAAAACTCCAGGACAGTCATGGGGCCTCGCGCTTGGGATACTTATCTGATTTTTTTCCCATTTGTAGGTATGTGGGCCGTACTCAGCGAGAGTATCACTCGAAATCCATTCGACGAGCGATTCACCGGAGTCCTTTTCGGCTTTCTATTACTTTTCCCACAGTTCTTCTTTAATCGGGCTTACTACCTGAAATACCGAGAAGATATGAGTGAGCGAGCGAACCGCGTGGTCTTCGATGAAGATAACAACCCACCGGCAGCTCCTGCTTACCCAGGCAACCTACAACCGCACCCAAACACCTAACACACACATCATGGCAGACATCATCGCCACCGTACTGACTCTTGTATTCTGGCTATGCTTTGCAGGGCTACTGCATACCTATATCGTTTACCCTAAACTGATGAAATGGCTGGATGGCCGACATCAGAGCAAGTCTCCCGTCGTCATCAACGATGCCAACCTGCCCGAAATCCAGGTGGTCATGGCGATGTACAATGAAGAAGCGGTAATCGAAAAATCACTCAGTTCGATCATCAATTCCGACTACCCTAAAGACAAAATATCCATCGTGATCGGCTCCGATAATTCCACTGACAACAGCCACAAGATCGTCCGCGATCTAGCAACCAGACACCCAGACTCGCAGATCTATTTGGAGATATTCGAAGGCCGAAACGGTAAGATCAATATTATCAATCACCTGGTCCGCCATATCAAAAACTCGGACGACTCGGTGCTGATCCTATGCGACGCCAATGTCGAATGGTCCGAAACTCTGGCACGCCAACTCTCCTGCCACTTCATCGATCCAGAAGTCGGCATCGTAGCCGCCAATGTGATCGATCGCGATGTCTCCAGCGAGGGCATCGCGGAGGAAGAAGACGCCTATGTGAATAGCGAAAACATCATCAAACACGCAGAAGGAACCCTCTGGGGTAGGATGATGGGTGCCTTCGGGGCCTGCTACGCGCTGCGCCGCTCGGCCTACCGGCCTATCCCAGCGAATTTCAATGTCGATGATTTCTTCCAGACCATCGCCTGCTACGAGAGTGGCTACAAAGGCCTAGTCGATCTCGAGGCGCTATGCTACGAATCTGTCTCGGAGCAAATCGACGAAGAGTACCGCCGTAAGCGCCGTATCTCGAAAGGCAATTTCCAGAATCTCCGCCAATTCGCCAACTACCTACTGCCGTGGAACTGTGGTTGGCCGACATTTTTCGCCTTCTGGTCGCATAAAGGCCTACGCTGGTTCGGCCCAGTGTGTATCATTGCCATGTTTATCGCCAGTATCGCACTGATGCTGACCAGCAATGGCTGGATCTACCCATTGGCTGCCTTGGGTATGAGCCTATTCTTCGCACTCGGCCTATTCGACAAGGTGATGGAAGACCTCGATCTACCACTACGCCCTAAATTGTGCAAACTGATCCGCTACTTCCTAGCGATGAACGCTGCACTCCTGGCAGGTGGTATCGAGTTCTGCAAAGGCGTGAACAACTCCATCTGGGAGCCAACTAAGCGAGTGGCCAATTAGTCGTAAACCGGCAAGCCACTGGGCACTCGCTGGGGGATATCGTGCAGCAGATTCTGCGAAGCCGGATCTGTCAGGCAATGGAGAAAGGCAATGATCTGATCGATCTCATCTGAACTCAGCGGGATCGCCGTGATCTCACTGCGGCGAGCCAACTCTAGCACCTCTTCCGGCTGCTTCATGATCGTCGCATCCTCGGCTGTCAGCACCTGAGTATGCGGCATCACCGTGCGCGCGGGATCGAAATGCTTCAGCGCTGCAGAGGGCTTGGTGTGGTGCTGGATCACACTCTTCAGATCGGGATAAGCTCCTGTATGGCCATAGGGCGCGGTGAGCACCACATTGCGCAGAGATGGGGTGCGAAATTTAAATCGATCTGCCTCCTGGCCCGTCACCCGCTCGCGCCCATAGTCGTGCCTACCTAGCGGTCCGTCACCTTTACCCGGTCCGATCTGCGGCATGCCGATAGCGTGAAAACGATGATCGGTCTGGAAGCGGCCCGTGTGGCAAGTCGAGCACCGGCCTTTGCCCAAAAACAACGCCAAGCCCGCTCGAGCATCCTTACTCATACAGTCACCATCTCCTGCCATGAATCGATCAAATGCCGAATTGTCCGCACGCCAAGTATCCGACTCGAAAGCCGCGATCGCATTGGCGATGTGCACGTAGGTGATCTGCTGGCTACTCTGGATCTGATCGGGAAACGCTTTGTGAAACAGCTCGCCATACTCGGGGACCTCGCGCACCCGCTTGGCCAGTAGCTCCCATACCCCATCAGCCCCGGCGAACCTTTGCTCAGCTGCAGCTACTGCCACCGGATTGCTCTCCGGTTCGCCAGCCATCTCGTCGGCCGACGTCACGGGAAACATCGCCTGCACAGCCAATATCGACTCCAGTCCATCTGGCAGCTGATCTTTAGCCGGGGTACGAAAGCCTTTGGAGTGACGCGAGTCTTTCTCGACCCGCCCATCGTGGAAGAGCACCTTGAAATCTTTGTGTCCAAGATTAAACAACGCCGGCGCATTTCTCGGTATCCGGCGGCTAGCATCGAAGCTAGCAGGCTCCACGCCATCGACAGAGCGCGCCGGCCCGAGCCCCCTGCCCCCTTCTCCTATGCCCAGAGGCGAGGCATCTGCCGTGCCACTCAGAGGGTGATGACAGGTCGCACAGGATATATTGCGATTGCCGCTGAGGATCTTGTCGAAAAACAGTAATCTCCCCAGCTCTACCTTATCAGAAGAGTGCTGTGGATAACCGGACTCCTGGGCTGATGCATGGCCCAGGAGGGTGAAGATAAGTGCGGGGTAAGCCAAGGATCTACCCCAGCCAAAACCAAGTATGTTCATTGCCTCCCAAAAGTTGTGTGTGTTGAGTCTCTAGGGAGCTGTAGATTACCTGATTACGCTTATACTGACCACATTATTTCTTAGTTTTTGCTCTGAAAAATGCCTCGTCTCGCAAGAGACACCAGACTAGTCCTGCTCGATCAGCGCTGGTACGCTGAGCACTTTGTAGCCCTTCTCCCGCAGCTCATCGATCAGAGGACCGAGTTTGTAGTAAAATTTGTCGGTACGCTTAGGTCCCACACCCACGTGGATCAGCATGATGTGGCCATTCAAGCCGCTAGACTTGGCGTGCTGCTGGCGCACGTAGCCCATGATACGCTCGGAGCTGTAGTAAGTGCTCATCGATGGGTCGGTGTAGTCGCCATTGGTACGCGTGCCCGGCGTGTAGTTGAAGAGCGTTAGACCGTACTCTTTGCTCCAGTTTACGATCGTTTGGTTGTACATCTCGTAGGGCGGGATGTAGTAGGTCGCTTGCTCCTTGGAGATGCCGTATTTGGCTAGCTCGGCGAAGTTCTTGTCCAGATCCTTCATGAAAGCGGACTTGCTGATCAGCGTGGTGCTGGAGCCGTGCGAGGGCACGTACTTCGGGTGATTGTCCGAGTGAGCCCCCACATAGTGGCCCTCGCGGATCATCCGCTCGACGCCGGGCTTGAACTTCGGATTTCTCAGATAGTTACCGGTGAGAAAGAAGCTGCCCGTGACTTGCTTTTCCTTCAGCACATCGAGGATGTGCTCGACACCTTCGCCATGGTAGCCCCCAGTGAATACAAAAGATACAGTCTTGTGGCGGTAGTCACCACGGTCGATGCCACCTTTGTAGTAGTTTGGCCCTGCGGCAGCTAGCAGTGGTAGGATGAGGAGTGAGAGGATGATAGGTCGGATCATGCGCGGAGGTTACTTCTCAGAGCTTTCGCTGTCAATTCAGGCTCAATGGCTGCGATCGATTCCGAGCAAGTTTTTTGCATAGCTCACATCAGCACCCGTCTACTGCACATGAGGATGACACAGCTCCTAGCCACCATCGCCATCGCAGCTATCACTAGCACCGGCTCACTACTACTAACAGCCGGCGAGTGCGATACCACTGGCTACGACTATCATCAGCAGACCGTCTACGTCACCCAAGATCTACGCCATGGCCAAGTCGCCTACGCTCCCACACCCGTGACGGCTCCGGCCACTAGCCCGAGCACTTGCGAGCAATGTGTGGCCCCCGAGCGCATCACGATATGGACTAGAGTCGTCGACCTGTGGCAAGACCTGCAGGCAGCTGTCCGCAGTATCTGATCCGACCGCATCCGTCGATCCGATGACAACACTGCAGACACGCTCCTACTCCCTATCTCAGCCAGCCAAGCTCCCGAAAACTCCCCCAATCAGTCCTCTAACCCACCCCCATTAATCCCCAGTCAATCCTCGACCCTCAACATCCCCCTAAAAAGCCCCCACTTCCCCGGCGCCCCTCCTCCTCCATCCCCTGATAAACTCCTAACCTTCCTCCGACTCCCTCCCATAAATCCCCGCCTACCCCAACTCTGCGAAAGCCCGTCTCCGGACGGGCTTTTGAAGTGTGTGCCAAAGTGAGAGCTAAGCTGTAGAGGAAGACTCCCCCGAAGATTGCGCCCCGCTGTGTTTCAGTTTACCCGACTGTACCCTATTGAATAAAGATTGTACCCTATTGAATTTGAGCCCCGAGCGGCTTTCAACTCACCTTTTCTCACGTTTTTTTGAGGTAGTGCTCTACCAGCACCGCTTTATAGTTGTCCGGGGTTCGATCATGCTCCGCATATCGCCCTCCCGTTCGTAAGAGTTATCCACATTATATGAAAAAGAAGACTGCCAGCTATCTTACCGCCGCCCTCGGGCTCTGCGCCATCTGCGCGATCACTTGCCTGCAGATATCCTCGGAAGCACAGGCCCCAGCAGATGCCGAGGCGGACGCGGACTACGCACCAGTGCCTCTCGCTCAAGACAGCTCCGACATCCCCACCGATCCCAATGTAACCTGGGGAGTGCTGGATAGCGGCATGCGCTACGCCATCCTCCCCAATGTCGAGCCTCCCGGCCGCCTCAGCCTGCGCCTACACGTGGATGCTGGCTCGCTCATGGAGGCCGACAATCAGCAAGGCCTCGCCCACTTCCTCGAGCACATGGCCTTCAATGGAACGACCAATTTCGAGGCTGGCTCGATGACGAAGTACTTCCAGCGTCTCGGCATGGGCTTTGGCAACCACACCAATGCACACACCTCATTCAACGAGACCGTCTACAAGCTGGAGCTCCCCAATACCGAAGAAAAAACCCTGGAAGATAGCTTCACCCTGCTGCGCGACTACGCCGATGGCATGCTCTTCCTCGAGGAGGAGATCGAGGCCGAGCGCGGCATCATCATGAGCGAAAAACGCGACCGCGACTCCGTCGGCTGGCGCACCTTCGTCGAGCAGATCAAATTCGCCTTTCCCGACAATCTGCTCGCCTCACGCATGCCGATCGGCACAGCCGAAGTCATCCAGAATGCCCCTCGCGAGCGCTTCGTCGAATTTTACCGCGACTGGTACACACCCAACCGCATGGTACTGATCGCCGTCGGCGATATCGAGGTCGACACCATCCAGAGCCTCATCGACAAGCATTTCTCCGATATCGAGAAACGCGCCAAGACACCCGATCCCGATCTAGGCGATATCTCGCGTCGCGGTCTAGTCGCCCACTACCACTACGAAGAAGAAGCTGGCGAGACCTCGGTCTCCATCGAGTCCATCGCAGCCCCCGAGCCACGCGAGCACACCCGCGCCTCCGCTGCTAAAAATCTACGCCGCAGCCTAGCCACGACCATGGTCAACCGCCGTCTCGAGCGCATCGCCAAAGATGAGAGCTCGCCCATCTCCGCTGGCCGCATGTATGCGGGAGACTTCTACGATCTCGGCATCTCGCTAGCTGGCTCCATCAGCGCCGATTGCAAACCCGAAGACTGGCAGGCCGCCACCGCTGTCGTCGAGCAAGAGCTCCGCCGCGTGCTCGATCATGGCTTCACCGCCGCCGAGCTAGCCGAGGCCAGCGCCAATATGCTGAATGCCTACGAGAATGCCGCCGAGCAATCCGATACCCGCAAATCTCGCGACCTGGCCAACCGCATCAGCCGAGACATCGGCAACCGCAAAGTCTTCACCCACCCCGACAACAATCTCGCCTGGGCACAGGCCGAGCTGGCCAGCGTGACGGCCGAGCAATGCCAGGCGACACTCCAGGAGATCTTTGCCGAGCAAAATGAGATACTGCTCATGCTCTCGGGCAATGCCAAAGTCGATGACGCCACCGCTCTACTCACCACAGCCTACCGGGAGAGTACATCTGTAGCGGTAGAGGCACCAGTCGAGGCCGAGGCAGCCGCCTTTGCCTACTCCGAGCTACCCGCCGCAGGCGAGATCGCCGAGCGCACCGAGATCGAAGACCTCGAGACCACCCAGATCCGCTTCGCCAACAACGTGCGCGCCAATCTGAAAGTCACCGACTTTGAGGAAGAGAAGATCTATGTGAAAGCCCGCCTCGGCTCCGGCAAAGTCACCCAACCCACCGACCAGCCCGGCCTGAGTATTTTCCTATCCAGCACCTTCTCCAGCGGCGGTCTCGAGGCCCACAGCGAGGATGACCTGAAACGTCTCTTCGCCGGCAAATCCGTCAGCGGCGGTCTGAGTGTCGACGAGGATGCCTTTGTCCTCTCCGGCCGCACCAATCAGGAAGACCTAGCCGATCAACTACTGCTGATGCGCGCCTACCTGACCAATCCTGGCTACCGGCCAGAGGCCGTCACCGAGTTTCGCCGTGGGCTCGACCACCTTTACCAGCAGATCGACCGCACTGCCCAGGGCATGTCTCAGGCAGCCGGTAGTACCTACCTACATGGGGGCGACAGTCGCTTCGGCTACCCCGAGCGCTCCGCACTAGAGAGCCGCACTACCGACGAGGCACGCGCCTGGCTAGACCCTGCTCTAGAGAGTGGCTATCTGGAGATCAGTGTCGTCGGAGATTTCGACCAGGAGCAGACCATCGAGCTACTCGCTCAGACATTCGGCAGCCTCCCCGAGCGAGCAGCCGACAAGCCCCGCCACGAGGCCGAGCGAAAAGTCAGCTTCCCAGCTGGTGGCTTGAAAGAATTCACCTTCGACTCAGAGATCCCCAAAGCGATGACACTCGTCTACTGGCCGACGCGCGATATCTTCGATATCAAAGAGACACGCCGCATCGGTATGCTCGCAGCCGTACTAGACGATCGACTACGCGAGAAAGTCCGCGAAGAACTAGGCGATGCCTACAGCCCCTTTGCCCACAATATCCCTAGCGATACCTGGACCGACTACGGCTACCTATTTGCCGCCGTCACCGTCGATCCCAAGCAGTGCGACTCTGTGGCCAAAGTGGTAGCCGAGATCGCCGAAGAACTCGCCACTGGTACCAGTATCACTCAAGACGAGCTAGACCGAGCCAAGAAGCCCAACATCGCCTCCATCGAGGAGATGCGCCGGACCAACCGCTACTGGCTAGGTAGCGTGCTAGAGTCCTCCCAAGAGTACCCACAGCGCCTCGACTGGTCCCGCCACTTCGTCAATGACTATAAGTCCATCACTCTCGAAGATGTGAATACCCTAGCAACCGAGTACCTGAAAGCAGATAAAATGGTAACACTGGTCTTCAAGCCTGGGGCAGAGGCAGCTGAAGAGGAGCAGTAGTAGGGAGTAGAGTACTTGATCCCCCCATCTCACAGCCAACGGCTTGTGAGATGGATAGTGTCGGTATCAGGCTACAACCTCGTAGAGATGAAAGGCATACTAAGCAAACTGGCCGACCTAATTTCTCACCCAAACCCAGCTACCAACCTTACTCCGCCAAACTCACTAGAAACAGATGACGAATGGCACCCCGAAGAAAATTATAGTCTATCGGTAGTCATCTCACGTCATGAGGCCTCTACAGGGACCCAAAAACCACTTTCCTTTAGCTACGACGAAGCCTGCCCCACCTGTAACGGTAGCGGAGGAATGAATCAGATACGACACTGCCTCACCTGCAGCGACCGGGGCAAAGTCGTAATCGAAAAAGGCTACTTTCAGGTCTTAACAGTATGCCCCGAATGCGAAGGTAAACTTTTTGAAAAGATCTGCGAACAATGCTCAGGAGATCGCACTGTGACCATCGAGAAAAACCTAAAAGTCAAAATCCCACCAAATACCACACATCACACAACAGTCAGGCTTCAGGGAGTCGGACCCATATGTGAAGGCGTTCGAGAAGACCTCCTAGTTACAGTAGAGGTCGAGGAGATGTAGTCCGACACGGGCCCAAACAAGAATGACCGATTGAAATCGAATAACAACTTAAGTTAGGAATACTGGTTTAGATTGTTAACCGTGAATAGTCCGCGATCTGACACTCCATTGCGGGCAATATGGGATCCCCAACCGCCAAATTCCCACCAGTCAGGATTTCGGCGTAAATACCTCCCGAATGCGCCAGTCCCTTCAGTATCTCAGGCATGCCCGACAACCGAGCTAGATGCGAACATGGCGGACAAAGTCTAAGACCGAGTAATTCAACCGGACCAACTCGAAACCTTGATCCAATCAGCGAAGACAGCGACACGCCTTCGGTCAAAAGATTTCGACGAGTTACACTAGGATGTAGATCGACCCCAGTTGAACCGAAAAAACGCCATAACGCTTCAACCTCTATCAGAGTGACGTCTCTGCCACCAGCAGACTTTGAATACGAACCAATCCCAGTCTCGTAACGATCACCTTTCAGCCCTCGTCCCGGGATTGCCTCGATATGCGGGACGCTATCCAACTGCCCCATACGCTGCGAACCGACATAAATTTCTCTAAGGAATGCCACAACAAGTTTATATCAAACCATCTAAGTAATCTCAAGTCACCTATCCACATTTACAATGACACCCAGCCTGTGGCGGCATGAAACTCCATTACCAAATCGACTTCGAACACAAGACGTATCTGGGAGACCTGGTGATGCCGCTTGTTATCTCATTACCTCCCGCTCGTTGACCCAAGGCATGTAAGCGCTAGGAAATACACCATCGGAAGCTGCGCCTAAACCGTCAATCCATACAAACTCGTCAATAGGCTTCGAGAGCTTTTCGCGTTTCCCTTTGTCCGAGTAAAGCTCCACATCAACTATCCGATTCGTAATTGATATCGATCCAAAATACAAAGGTTCTGGGCGAACCACATAGCCTGCTTCAAGTAACACAGTATCAATCCGAATCATTAAACAAGAATCATATATGTAGAAACTGCCTTCCTCCTGATTGATAAAAATTTTACCATTCGTCGTAAAAAATCGCCTTACCCCGTGTATGGGACTGGAAGGAACAAACTCAATGTGCTCCGCGCCCATATGATGCTCACCACAGTTCTGAATTGATATAGATTCCCCATTTGGAGATCGCAACTCCCTTTCGTGAAGCAATTTAAGAGCCATATTTAGAGAAAACAATTGAGATCAGAAACCTCGCGGGCAACCTCGTTTTAATTACTGGGTAGCGTGGCCCTTATCCCAGCTGTGTCAACACAGGCAGAGTACGCGAGGTTACCTGCGTCGTAGTTGTTAACCGATTGCAGGACGCCCTAGGGAGTCCCATTCATCTTTAATCGGTTTGATCTCGTTTGCACGCTCAATGAAAGAATCGAAATCTTCGAATAGCGTAACCGGGCCGGATTGTGACTCCGTTGGCCCGGAGCCTTCGACGTCCCAGTAGAAACATATTTTTGGGCTATCTGAGTGTGTAGGGATAAGCCAATGAGCAGAACCCTCTGCATAACCAAACGGAAACCAGCCTTGGCCCAAATATGATAAGTCCGAATATCTATCCCATAGGTGGTGACCAATTACAAAAAATGGGAAATACTTGGGTGAAAAAATTAAACACCATTCATCTTCGTCGCTTCCGACAATTTCCTTTGGAAATTTGAACTGAAGCCCCCCAATCCTATACGAACTAAAAACCTCCTTTACCCAATGTGGGGGCTTAGTAGCCAAGTGCTCTTCGATAATTTTCCAGTCAGCCTTTTCAAATCTCACTCCTTCCTTTGGTAATTCGATTCTCATGTTGGGCTAACATCTTATTATGCCAAACCATAGATAACAAGGCGATTATCCTTGTACTAAGGTTACAGAAAAGGGCGAGGAAATTATAGAATCACTTATCGCTCGATGCCCTCATATTTTTCACCGCCCCTGGCTTTCGCCAAGCCGACCTAACAACGTCCATCTGTGAACTGATACCGGCTGCTCGAACCAGATGTTCCAGTCTGCCCTACCATTCTGTATCACCACTGAGCCCGCACCTGGATCGGCCTGGATCCACTCATCGTCACCAAGGTAAACGAGGGCATGGATGCCATCTGCTGTCACGGCTATGTCGCCGGGGAGCAATGCCGTATAGTCCATGCTATTGATCGGTTCACCACTCACGCCAATGGGAAAGGTGTACGCCTGATACCCTTCGCTAAGAGCTCTAGCACTGGCATCGAACCACCAGTGCTTGAGAAAGTACCACATCGCAATGCCACTAGCCTCGCTGAGCGAGCATGATAACAAGGCGTCTCGAAAGGCGCGCCTGGGCAAGCCTGAGCAATCGATACCTCGCGGGCTCTCCCCTCCCCAATGGTAGGCAACACCCTGATAGTGTAATAAACGCTCTTCGTAGTGAGCCCGCAGCTGGCCTGGATCTGGCGGTTCGCTACCGAGCATAAAGAGGACGGCTAGAATGATGACGGCCTCCAAACAACAAAACCGAACGATCGATCGACGCCATACTAGTAACACCACACCTGCCCACACGCCTAAGATACAGGCCAATAGCGCACACCTCAGAAGAAGGTTATTCACCGGATTTAGCGGCAGGACTAGCAAGCCTGCTAGCCCACCGATTATCAGAATCCAAATGAGTCGCCTTTTCATCTCAATCTGTCGACACCACACTCACCAATCAGGTTCACATCGTAAAGGAATGAAAGTAGATCTTCGCTGTTGGTCGATGGATACCGACCCATCCATTGACGCGGCCAGTCAGCACTTTGGACTGATAGAGCTCTAGCTCATTCATCAGCGAGTCTGGCATCGACCACCAATCCGGCTGGTCTTGGGCATGAGTCTCTGGCGAACGCTCCAGTCGAGGACCAAGTACACCTACCCAACCGTCTAATTCTGCGGGTAGAACCTGAAATTGGCCAAAGCTCCAAAAATCGGAGGGCCCAATCATACCGTTTCCGACACGGCCTTCATACAACTGCGGGTCGAGTATGGGGCTAGGCAACGGCGAGAGGTTATTGCTCAGAATAAGCTCTAGACGCTCGATTCTTTCCTGCTCTGTCCCAGCGAGCTCAAAGGGATAAGGATCTGGACGACCGCAGCTGACGAGAAGCACCAGTATCGGCAAAAGACCTGCGACCAATGCGAAGGGGCGAACCAACCTAGAGTAAATCATGACACCACTGTGCCTGATGTTTGTGAAAGCCCGATGAAGTCTGTGTGAAAAATGAAGCGACTTGGAGTGGAGTAACTGCGGTTTCTTGGCAGCGAAGCCATGCGGGCTCAGGATGCCCTGCGGTTGAAAACCGCCTCCCCTTTAGAAACAACAAAAACAGCCGAGCCCGAATACACGGGATCGGCTGCTTTTTAAAAAAGGTAGTGTATCACACAGGGACTCACACCAAAAAAATGGAACCCCTGCGATAGCCAGTCGACTTAGCTAAAAAGCTGAGCGATTGGCTTACCCTCAGTGATGATGCGATCGGTCTCGCGGTCGCGCTTGTGGCCTGCCACTAGGAATGGACGACCGCTTGGGGCGTAAACGACTTTGTTGAGGTCGATGCCGAGAGCGTGCGCGATAGTTGCGTTGAAGTCACGAGGATCTACTGGGTTCTCCTCGACTGCCATACCGAGTCTATCGGACTTACCGTAGGCCTGGCCACCGGAGATACCGCCACCTGCGAACATGGTGGAGAACACACGTGGGTGGTGGTCGCGACCGCCGTTGGCGTTGATCTTTGGCGTACGTCCGAACTCGGTACCGAGCACGATGAGAGTCTTCTCGAAGAGACCCTCTGCCTTGAGATCGTCGATGAGAGCAGAAAGTGCCATATCGAGGCTACCTGCTGTGCCTGGGATCGCATTCCAGAGCTGGTTGTGCATATCCCAACCACCAGACTGGACCTCTACAAAACGAATACCGGAAGAGACTAGACGCTTAGCGAGGAGAGCACCTTTACCGACACGGCTATCACCATAGCGGCGGACTTTTTCCTGATAGTTCTGCTCGTTGCTGAGCTTAAATGTCTCAAGATCCTCTGAGTTCATGAGATTCAGTGTCTCATCGTAGAACTGTGTGTAAGCACTCACTTCATCAGTCTTGAACTTTCTACGGAAACCTTCGTCGAACGCATTCATAAGATCGAGACGGTCGTCGAACTGGTTCTCTGTCACCTTGGATGGTAGCTCAGAGTTCTGCACACCACGATCAGGATCGCCGATAGGCAGTGGTGCCAGACCAGGGCCGAAGAAACCGGAACCAGGGTGATTACCACCGCCACCGATCACGACCGAGTCAGGCAGAGTCTCATGCTTTTTGCCAAGAATCGTCTGCGCCCAAGGTCCCATAGTCGGGTGGACGATGGTCGCACGAGGCTGGTAGCTGGTGTGCATCCAGTAGGAGCCACCACGGTGGTCACCAGTCTTCTGAGTCATAGAGCGCACGACTGCGATGTCTTTGAAGCGCTCGGCTAGACCAGGCATGAACTCAGCGAGCTCGACACCAGCGACACCTGTCTTGATGCCTTTGGTCTGGCCACCAGTCTCAGTGCCTGGCTTCGGGTCAAAGGTATCCATGTGGGTCATACCTCCGCCCATGTAAAAGAAGATACAGTGCTCAGCTTTGCCACCACCGGCTGCTAGCACTTTAGTCGATGCCCCTGCGACAGGGAGCACGCTCACACCGAGAGCTGTTTTAGCTGTGCGAGCTACGAACTGACGACGGCTGAGGTCGTCTAGCTTGTTTAGGTTGTCTTTTAGATCTTGTTTCATTTTCTACCTTTTTTGTTTTTGGATTTTATAAAGATGTTTGGAATGGGGCGGCCGACTGGCCATTTCGTGGGGATGCTGTTTGTGAGCGTAACGTTTACCTCTCTACTGGATGAACATGAACTCCCTAGTGTTAACCAAAGCCCAGATCACATTACCGATCGCGGCGACCTCTTGATCTTTCTTCTGGCGCTCAGAAGCATCTCGATCTCGCTTAGCACGCAGACCACTACTAGCCTTGCGCGCCTCTGAGTCGGTAGGCATACGGCCTAGGACACTGAGGAAAATCTTGTCGATCTGATCTCCGCGACGGTCGTCACCGTAGGCGATCTCTTTGATCAAGTAAGCATCAGGATTCGTCAGCACCTCGTTGGTGATCTTACCATTGAGCAGAGCCATCACCTGTGGCGAAGAGCCTGAAGTGAACTGGTTTTCGATCAGCTGCTTATCCGACTGACCAAACATCCGCAGGAAGTGCGATGGCTGCTGAGGCTGACGCATCTCCGAGGCGCGAGCCATGGTCTGACCACTGATACGGCCTGCATTGCGACCCATCATCTCGCCGCTCTCTCCGGCTGCTAGACCACCTACGGCACGGAAGCGATTCTTGTAATCCTCGATCTGCTTCACTGTCGTCAGCTTGCTAGTATCGGTATACATCACCTTGCGGTACTCTTCCCACCCCTTGCGCACAAGGCCCTCTGGATCGTCTGTCGTCAGGGTGACGAGAGAGTCCCATAGCTGCTCAGCTGTCATGCGACGTAGCACAGGACCTGGGAAGTGGTAGGTACCGTTATCGACCTGCGTCAGAGTCGGAGTCATGGTCTCAGCCTCGCGCTGGTATGTCTGGCTATTGTAGACCACGCGTAGGAAGTCTTTGATGCTGAAATTCATATCCTGCATCATGCTCTCTAGGAAAGTAAGCAGCTCGTAGTTCTGCGCCTGTCCATCGAGGTGACCAGGGATGTTGTATACTGGCTCGATCTGTCCGAGACCAAACGCGATTTTCCAGAGGCGATTCACGATATTCACAGTGAAGCGTGGATTACCAGTCGATGTCACCCAGTCAGCGAAAGCGAGGCGCGGGTTAGCATACTTCTCAAGATTGACCGTATCGCCAAAGTAGGCCGATGGCTTCACGCGCTGATAAGGCTCGCCATTGTCATACTTGTAGTCGTGAGGCAGAGATACCTTCTGGTTTTTGGTGTCGTTCACGTTGAAACGCATGCTACCGAACATGTCTTCGATCAATCGGTCGCGATCATCCTGCTCACGGAGTTTTCCGGCGTCTTTCATGATCTTGCTCATGCGAGTGAGCTCGGCGCGGTAGTCCAGATCAGGGCGCTCCATATTTCCGCCTGCAATCGACATACCCATATCCATCATCGACATCTCCATGCCATCGCCCTTAGGCATCCGACCTGTGGTCTCGGTCTGACCGATGAACGAAGCCATGCGGTAGAAATCGATCTGCTTCACTTGCTCGAAGGGGTGATCATGACACTGCGCGCAAGTGATCTCGGTGCCGAGGAAGATGGTGAAGGTATTCGACAAGTTACACAGACGCATGCCATTATCGGTAATCATGTAGCCCACAGCCGGATTATCCCAGATCTGACCTGTAGCAGACAGCATCTCACGCACCATCTTGTCGTAGGGCATGTCGTTCTTCATAGCTGCTTTGATCCACTCGATATAGGGATCAGCCTTCAGATCGCTATTGCCACCCATATCGATCCCTTCACGCACACGGAAGAGATCTGAAAAGAAATTGTACATCCGCATGGAGAAAGCATCGGTATCCAGCAGCTCATCGATCAGCTCGGCGCGCTTGTTGCGGCTACTGGAGCTGAGGAAAGCATCGGCCTCGCGATAGGTCGGAATACGACCTGCGACATCGAGGTAAATCCGGCGCATAAACTGCTCATCAGAAGTGCGCGGATTTGGCATACACATCTCCATCTCGCGCTCGATCTCCTCTTTGCGCTTGATCTTTTCTGCCACAGTCAGGTGAGTGTTTTTGCTCAGGTCAGACATGTCCTGGCGCAGCCCGTAGTAGGCCTCCTTCATCTTGGCCATCACCAACTTATCGATCTCGTTGGCCAGAGCAGCAGGATCTGTCGGTAGAGAGCCTTTCACAAACACTCGGTCCAGCTCGCTGAGATTCGACACAGGGTAGTTCACCTCTTTACCATCGGGCAGCCTGAGCTTCACCAATGCACGGCTACCGGCTCCAGAAGTGCCGACAAACTCGGCCTGAAGCTTACGTCCATCCTTGGAGGTCCATTCACGCATCTCTGCGTAAGATGTGCTGATCGATACAGCACAGAGGCTAAGGGCAGCCAGAAGGTGTGATTTTAGTTTTCGGTTCATTTACTACTGAATATTTTTGGGTTCGGCGCTGTGGGATGAAAAAAATCTGCTGGTGAAGACTTTGGTTGCTTTCTATGAGTGAATATCTCGGAACGGATAAGGTGTTACAGGTTTCTTAAAATATTGTCGAATCTTTCCACATTTTTCGCGAATTAACGAGAAACGTGCTCTTGAAGGGCTTTAGTGGAGATGGCCGCATCGAAAATCAACAGCTCATCGATCCACCCAGGAAAACCAGAGCTACCCAAGTCACCCAACCTGAGCTCGCCTACCTCTCCAGATAGGATCGGTCCTTCACGGTAATCGAGTGTCCGTTCGATCTCGCCATCGACATACATATGGATATGCGCTGGGCGCACAGTCTGATCTCCGCCGATATAGCGGACTGCCACATGGTGCCACTTGCCATCGGCTAGATCGGTCGATCCAGCCACATAAGCCGATCCATGCCGCACGATGAGAGCCCCGCGGCCGTAAGTGTTGCGATAGCCGATCTCCCAGCTCGCCTCATCGCTCCCCCACCCGATGACCCGATCATCGGCACGACGTCCGACTTTGGGCGGTATCTTGATCCAGAAAGAAACGGTGAACGCATCCTCGAGTAGAAAATCTTTGGAAAGCCCTGTCGAAACAGTCTGCCCCTGATCGAACACCAGACAACGCCCGATGATGCCCGATGCCCTGCGCGGCTGCGCCTCGAGATCCGACCCCAGCAAACTCAGATCATATGGCCCGCCTTTCCTACGATTGCCCGAGTCTGCCAGCTGAGCTCCACCCGATTCATTAAAGCGGTAAACAATCACTGGTGTCGTATCGCGCCACTCTCCAGCGGTCAGCGTATAGCCATCCCCCGCATACGGGATCATCGCCAGATCACTCAGAGGTCGATCATCCGATCTCATCGCATTGCCTTCGCGCAGCAGAGTCACGGCAGTATTCCCCCAGGCGCGGCTCACCTCTACCTCCCCCTCCATGACATGCACTTCGGTATCGCCCGCCTCATTCACCGTCACCCCGAACCTGGTACCGATATCCACGATATTCATCTGTGGAGTGTTCACTGTGAACCCTGATGACTGCTCGTTCACGTCTGCGGTGATCTTGCCGTACTCGAGGAAGGTCCGATTATCCGACTCGATACTGAGCCTAGCAGGCCCCTCGACTACCGCGCGCGCACCCGAGTTAAACGCAATCTCTGCGACACCGTCGTGCAGATCGATCATCCCCTCGGAGATCCAGCCATCATCGCGGATCGCACTGCTATCTTTTGACCACACCGCTTTCTGCGCGGACTGCACCCGTGCCAGATAGTCCTGCGAGATATCCGATACTTTGTCCGCCAGCTCAGCATCATCTGCTCCTGAGCCTCCCAGATCGACCATCTGCAGTCCCAGTACCACTACCAGAGCAGCCACTGCAGCCACTGCAGCGGATTTCACGAAATCAGGCCAGCGCAGTGGCACGATCTTCTCTTTCTCCTCGAGGATCTCAGTGAGCACTGATTTGGAGAAATCGCGATCCTGCGCACTCTCGGCCCCCTCCGAGCGCAGACGAGCCACCAGTCCCTGAGCGAAATCCTGGCACGACACCTCGGCCTCGCCTTTCAGCAATAGGCGTAGGGCAGTATCCATACGCAGCTGCTGACTGTAGGCATCGCGCAGACGGCTATCGCTGGCGATTTGCGCCTCGACAGCACTGGCTTGCTCCGGGCTGAGCGAGCCTTCGATAAGTGCGTCGATGAGTTGATCGGTGTCCATGAGGATACTGTGGGTAAAATTAACTTAGACTTTGGCTGCTGCCTCCATTTTCTGCTCGATGCAGGCACGCAGTCCCGTGCGGATGCGGCATAGCGTGGTGCGGACCCATGCCTCGCTCCGGTCGAGCGCATCAGCCATCTCTCGCGACGACTCGGTCATGGTGTATTTCCTATTCAGGAGCGTCCGCTGCTCCTCTGCCAGCTCGCCCACACACTCCTCGAGGAAGGCGATCTCGTCACAGTCTGGGCCGTAAGCATCCTTCAGCGCAGACTCGACTAGACAGTGCTCTAGGAATTTCTCCTGATTCTTCGTGGAACGTTGGTAGCGCAGCGTCTCCTTGCGCACCAGATTGAAGGCGATAGCTCGCAGCCACTTGCCGAAATCGGTGCCTGCCTGGAAGTCATTGATATGGCGGTGGGCAAAGACAAAAGCCTCGTGTGCGATCTCGTCGATCAAGTGTGGCACAGGCAGCTTCATCGCCACAAAGGCTCGCAGATGAGAGGCGTGTGCCTCTATCAACTTCTCAAATGCCCCCAGATCACCCTCTTGGACCTGGCGCACCCATGTTTCTTCCTGTTCCACTAACAAAGATATATCGGCTGACCGATCCAGCGTTACAGAGAAGACGATTTTCTTTTTTCGACGATCTCTCGACGAATCTCCACTGCCCGCGCGATCGCCTCTGGGTAAAACGCCAGAAAATCAGCCTCAAACTCAGATTCGTAGGCTACTAGCTCTGCTTCCAGGCCCCGCACCTGAGCCAAGCGCGGGTGGCTATATGCTACCCGATCGATCGCGGCCCGAATACCATCGATCTCGCCATAGCTGAGCAGCCAACCCTCGTCGAGCAATCGCCGCACCGCCTCCGCAGCCGACTCTGGCATAGCGCTCAACCCCGCCTCGAGATCGGCATGTACGTCGCTGACAAAAGACTCTAGCCCCTGATCTGGGCTAAACCGATCCCAATGACGGACCAAAAAGTAATCGTAAAAAATATCGATCACAATGCCCGCGTAGCGCCGAGCCGCGCCCTGCAGCCGGTCACGACTCCTCTGCCACAGCGGGTGCCCGTCATTCCACGCATCGAGATGCCTGTGCTCCATGATCCCGCACCATAGAGCCTCTGAAAAGCGATCATCCCACGGCAGACCAGTGACAAAATCGCCCAGCAAGTTGCCCACTCGCGAGTCCGCAGTGGCATCGGCTAAATGGAGATGGGCGAGAAAATTCATCGTCTGGCAACACCCCATGCAACGGCCAAATGCAAGAAACCTCAAAAAAAAATTGTCGAAATGAGGATTCTCGCTAGGATGCAAGTTGAGTAATAGCAAAGACGCGACCGACCATGAGAATTTTTTGCACTGCAGCCCTGTTTTTTGCCGCTTTTAGTTTCGTTGGCCTTTCCCAAGGATGGAATTGGGACAGCCAGCAGTATTACGGTGGACAAGGCGCTTACCAGCCGACCAATCAAGACTACTACGACGGAGGATCTCAGGTCCCTGTTTACAATATGGACCCGAGCATCTGCTTTGAGCCAGGTTGGGACTTTGGTGGTTACTTCTCGTCCATGTTCGCTTCTGAGCCAGGTGTTTCCGATGCAGCCGGCGGCGGTATCATGCTTTCCTACTTTTTCGACCGCAACATCGGTCTCGAGGCCAACTACGCTCTGCATGGTCAAGCCGAAGCCGAGCACATCGCCCGTCTGAATGCCGTTTACCGCCTTCCGATCGATAGCTGCCACTTCTGCGGTGCGTGGGCCCCATACGTGTTTGGTGGTCCTGGCTACGTCGCCAATGGCGAGTTCGACTTTTTCTGGACGATTGGTGGTGGTGCAGAAGTTCGCTTCCAGTCTTGGGGCTGCACAGCTCTGTTCCTCGACTACTCCTACAACCTAGTCGAGAAGGATCTCGATTTTTCTCAGGTCCGTTTGGGTTTCAAACTACCATTCTAATCTGATCTGCTGAGACTTTGGGCTCAGCAAAGACTTGGAAGACCGACAAGGCAATCGCCCGTCGGTCTTTTTTGTGTCTGCATGCCGAGCAGTTGCAAGGCCCACGCCATAGGTTCGACCTATAGGACCTATAGCACTGGTTTGCAGGAGATTATCAGGACTTGCCCATCCGACCATCCACCTTGCCGTCCCGGCCATCGACTTCCCTTATTTTTTGCTCAATAGCTTCATCTGAAAGACCGGACTGCTCTCGAGTGATCTCCCAGAGAGCCTGACAAGTCAGTGCCAGCTGAGCGACCTCTTTCCGCAGCTTCGCGATTTCACCACCTTGCCGAGTCGTCCTCGACCGAAAGCGCTGGGCCTCGATCCGAGCCGATGCCGCATCATCTTGTGCTTTACGAATGTTCCGATCCTGAACGATTTCAAAAATCCAATCTATCATCTCAGCTGCTTTTTATCATAGAGATCCCCCGAAAGGCGAACCTGAACTGCTAGGATTAACCACAAGGTGGCGGCGAGTGTAAACGAGTGGCCCGCAGAGCATCCCGCCAATGCAACGGCTCCAGCTCACCACGGCGAAACTCCACTCGCTGACGCTCGCAGCCACTTTCTCCATTCCACGCTCAAATAGCAGGAAAAACGTGGCGGCGAGTGTAAACGAGTGGCCCGCAGAGCATCCAGCCAATGCAATGGCTCCGGCTCAACACGGCGAAACTCCACTCGCTGACGCTCGCAGCCACTTTCTCCATTCCACGCTCA
>JAHDID010000043.1 GCA_020630975.1 Verrucomicrobiota bacterium | reverse complement strand
TAGCACCCATCCGCTCGCGCCAGGCGGCCAGCTCGGTGGCCAGACGCTCTGCCACCTCGGGATGAGTGCCTATCAGATCTTTCTGCTCACCGATATCCTGGCTGAGATCATACAGCTGGGCGTCGCCATGCTCCCAAAACTCGATCAGCTTCCAATCGCCCTGGCGGATCGCTCCACCCGGAGTCCAGCCAGATCCATGGTAGTGCGGGTAGTGCCAATAGAGACTGCGCTCACTCTTAGTTTTGCCTGGAGCCTTCAGAGTATCCACTAGGCTCACGCCATCGGCATGCAGATCAGGTTGGACATCGATACCGGCTAGGTCGAGCATCGTCGGGAAAAAATCGGTGCTCACGACTGGGCTGTGGCACTGACTCCCCTCTGCCGGTGTCACTCCCGGCGCGCGGATGATCGTCGCCTCGCGGATGCCGCCCTCGTAGAGCCAGCCTTTACCCGAGCGCAGCGGCAGATTGCAGCCTGGGCCGATGCGGCTGTTGGCCTTGTTCTTCTTGCCATTGCCAGCGAGCGGACGGGTGCAGAGCCCGCCATTGTCAGAAAAGAAAATCACCACCGTATCATCATCGATCCCTAGGTCGACGAGCTGCTGCATAAGCGCGCCTACACTGTCGTCGACCGCTGCGACCATCGAGGCGAGTTCGGGATTGTCCTGCCGAGCGCGAGATCTGCCGCCGCGCATCTCGATCGTCGGCGTATCGCCAGTCATCGTCTGCGCCTTTTTCTCGATGTAATAATCGACCCGCTTTTGGTAGGCCTGGATGGGCGTGTGGACATTGTAGTAGGACAGATAGGCTAGGAATGGCTGATCCTGCGCCGACTGCTCGCGCATGAACTTCGCGGTTTCCTCCGTCAGACGCTCGGTCAGGTATTCGCCTTTGTGATTGGCCTCTAGCTTAGGATTGCTCCACGGGGCGTAGTAGCCACCCGGAGGCCCACCTCGGTGGTGGCCACCGATATTGATGTCGAAGCCCTGATCCTCCGGATAGTGGCCCTCATCCCCGAGATGCCATTTGCCGCAGAAAAACGTGCGGTAGCCATGGTCGCGCAGCACCTCAGCGATAGTCACCTCATCCAGAGCGAGATTATCACGATCCTCGACCTTGGCGAATTTGCCCTCAGTAGTCGTACCAGGGATGTAGTCCGTGATACCAACCCGCACCGGATGTCGTCCCGTGAGGATGCTAGCTCGAGTCGGCGAACAAACTGACGCAGCCGCATAACCAGCTGTGAAGCGCACTCCAGACTCTGCTAACGCATCAATATGTGGCGTCTCGTAAAAAGAGTCTGGGTTGTTGCAAGTGACATCAGCCCAGCCCAGATCATCGACTAGGAGGAAGAGGAAATTGGGGCGGTCACCGGCAGCGGCAGATTGACTGGTGAGGGAAGCGAGGCAGCAAGCAGTGAAAAACAGCGCTATACATCTAGACGTCGTAGAAATCATCGTTCGTAGTTTGATATTCGAGCGACGAACCGGAGAAAAGTCAAAGTCAAATCCCCCGTGTATCACTCATCACTCGCCAAAACCGAAGTGCCTATGTGGCGGCTAGCGTCTAGCGAGCGACCAAGCATCAGGCTTAGGCAGTGGCCGTCAAGCTTCGCTGTCTCCTCGATCTGCAGGACTACCGCCCACCTCTTTCATAAACCCACTCTGGCGTACGGGCGAGCTTACCATATGCGCCGATCTTTTCAGTAACAAGCAAAGCCAGATCTATTGGATCAGGATCTTTAGCGTCTAATCCAGCATCACTCAAAATCTTCTCATCCTCATTAACTAACAGAATCAAGTCATCGATCAGCTCATTCCCCTTTTGATTCAAAAGAACGCCACGCTCACTCTCCGATAAAGACGCCAAATCCAAGCGAATAGCCTCCCATACTCTGGTGTAAGACTCTGAGTTATTCGTCCCCTCATATTTGGCAGCACCATTCGCTTCCAACACATTTATAAGCTTGAACACCACACCCGAGGCAATCGTGTCATCGATTAAATCCGTCTCCTCAGATCCAAGCGAAACAAAACCAAAGTAGACGAGAAGGACCAGACTGGATACTATCGAACGATTCATTTCCTTAACTGCTGAAAATCCTAATATAGGTCCGACACATAGCTAGATCTTTTCTGCTTAAACCTATGGCTCCAGGATCTGCAACTTCAGCCCATGGGCTCAAAATCGATGAAAATCTTTATCTCGAGTGAGGAACAGGCAGTAGGGCAGCTATCGATTTCAGTGAACCACAACAGTAGAAAGGGCTATAATAACCTGAGTGACTCTAGCCTCATGATGCTGGATGAACTAGCCAGTCTAATCGAGGGAGAAATCGGCCTTTAGTTTGGTTGGAACTTTGCTGATGGCTCTGCGGGCCACTCGTTGACTCTCGCCGCCACATCTCCTACGGAAAGTCACTGATCCCGATCCCCTACCACGGGTCAGATACATAGCTAGCTACCTTGTTCTTCTTCACCACCCAGCCGGAGAAATTCCCTTTGATGTATTGTTTCGAGCCGACCCACTTGGTCTCGGTGCTGGTGACGACGGTGCCGTAGTAGAGTTTGGCTAGTAGCTTATCACTACTCGATCGACCGGCACGGACGGCTACGAAGGCATCGCCGGGTTTGCTCCAGACGGCTTTCCACTGGTTGCCGCCGATGTTTTTCATAAAGGTGGCGCTGCCGATCTTGGCAGGCATCCAGCCAGAGGTCTGCACCTTTACCCATGTCATCGAACCAACCTGCTTGGGGCCCTCTACCATATACACAGGCTCGGAGGACTGGCGCATGATCGAGGCCTCGGTATTGCCACTGCGTATCTGGGCATCCTCGCGTAGGTTTACGCCTTCTTTGCCCCAATAGGTGATCGCGACTTTCTTCCACGCCAAATTCGGGGCCGCTGTAGCTGTATTGTTGTTGGTCCAAGTCTGAGTGGTCGAGCTGGTGGTGGACGGGGTGGGCTTAGAGCCACCACCATCGCCGTAGTCGGTGGTCCGCTCGGGATCGATGACCACGCGAAAGCCAATGGAGTCGCTGCGCTCGCTGGCGACTACCTTGGAGCGGTAGCTTTTCAAAAAATGATTTCGATCCGCAGCTGCTGAGCGGTAGGAGACACCGCGCACGGTACGGTGCTGCTTGTCGCCCGAGTACCAATCGCTAACCCACTCGCGCACATTGCCACCGACATCGTGATAGCCGAGTGCATTGGCGCTGTAGCTCCCGACTGGTGCAGTGCCCGCATGCCCATCATTCAGGTTCAGTGCATCGGCGAAATTGCCCACCCCACCGAGCGGTGGCCATTGTGCGCCCCAGTAATATTCGGCACCGAGTCGCTTAGCACGATCGATCGGGGTCATTTTCTCACTCTCAAAGCCGAGCTGTGCGGCCAGACTCCATTCGAGATCAGTCGGCAGGCGGTAAGTCAGCCCCTCTCGCTCGGACAGCCATTTGCAGAAGTCGACAGCCTCCTGCCAGGTCACATTCACCACGGGATGATCATCCCCCTGTGTGAGCCCATCAGAGGTTTTCAAGCTACGCCAGCTCGTCGCAGAATACTGATTTTTGAAGGACGCAATACGCTCGGACCGACCATACTCCTGAAACTGCGCCCGCGTCACCTCATGCGTGCCAAACGCCACAGCCGAACCCGGCAGCGGGATAAACTGCATGCCCATGGTGTTTTTAAACGGATTCGTCTTAGAAAAAGCTTGGGCGCTAGCCCACTGGCCACCCGCGATACTGGCAAGAGCGAAGATAAGAATGGCGACAAAGGAGCGATACATCATGAGCCTATGGGTAGATGGACGATTCAGGCTGACTATTTTACAGAATAAAATGTCATTCCGAACAGTTAAGAAAGACAGAAATTCGGGATATCCTAACCAAACTACCACCTTCCCTCTCTGCTTTCACCTCGAAAATTCTAACAGCAATTCTTCCGTACTTTTAGTGTCGTACCTCGGCTAGAGTTTGTAGCAATTTTAGTTCGATTTTCGATTTATAGGCTTCGTCCACCCAAATACGCTCTCTCTGAATAAGGTGAGGAAACTCAAACGAATAGTTTAAAGCGAGAATTGCAAAATACGAAACCAACCTACTGCTATCGTTTAGTCGTGAAACCACCTTAAGTTGCTCCGAAGCATTCGTAGGCCTGTGCTCTTTTGCGAGGTGTGCGACATACTCATGATACCACTCGTTTCCGTTGTAGAGAAACGGAGGTAATCGATGAGCTCCCACAAGCCCAAGTTCATCGATCTGAAGTTGAAGATACTTTTCTTGATCTTGAATGCTGAACAGACTTTCTATCCACTCACCTCCGAATGTGGGCAATATTCCAATTAAAGCAATCAAGCCAACCAATCCGATTTTCACATGATGGAAATTTCCATACAATACTTTCATTTCTTCAATTCATACTCTTTTCGAAAGCCTAAATTAAGGTTCATTTAAGCGCACATCCTTGATGTCTCCCTGCGACTTCCGATCCAGCCACGGCACGGACATCACCGCGACCAGAATGATACCGACACCCACATAGAAACCCGGCGTCAGCGTCTCTTCCTGTCGGAAGATCAGGAACGCCAATATCATGCCATAAACGGGCTCGAGGTTGTAGACCACATTGATCGAAAAGATACTCAACTGCCGGAGAACATAGAGGTAGGCGGCATAGGCGCCTATGGTACACACACCCGCTAGGATAGCTAGCCACCACCAATCTTGTGTCGCAGGCATCTCAAACGGTCGATCGATAAACAACCCAAACACTAGGGCGCACATGATCCATGCTCCGGTCATCTGGTAGCAGGTATTGGTGAGAGGTGGGATGCGATCGGTGAGTGGCTTATTGAGCACCGCGAAAACAGCCCCGATAAAGGCGGCGAGCAAGCCGACGGTGAAGCCTTTTCCAGAGCTAATCTCGACTCGGTAAATGAGCGCTGCTGCTACGATCATAGCGAGTCCAGTGGCGCCCTCGATCCAGCGCCAGCGTTTCCCGGGGATGAGCAAAGGCTCAAGCAGCGAGCACCAGATCAGTGTGGTGGTGAGTGCCGCCAGTGCGATCGATGCCGAGGCTAGTCGTGCCGACTGAAAAAAGGCAATCCAGTGCAGACCTACCATCAGACCATTGGCCAGCATGCGCAGGGCATCGCCACGCTTCACCACCAGAGGCTGGCGAAAGAGGAGACACAGAATGACCAAACCTCCACTGGCCAGTAACGTCCGCCACAGGGCCACCTCCAATGCTGGAATGGAAATGAGTTTTCCTAGAATAGCGGTAAATCCCCAGGCGATGATCACCAAGTGCAGGATAAAATGAGCCGATCGATTCGATGGGGCGTTCATGATATCGCGTGCATGCCCCCGGTTTGAAATGCGGACTCGATGTGATGGATCTCAGGTATCTCACCCTCCTCCAAAATCACCTCGACGATGTCGAAACGATACACCACCGGCGGAAAACGCAGCTCGCGTAGCCAGCCAGTAGCTCCACGCGCGATCAGACGCCGTTTTTCCTCATCCACCGCCGCTGCGGGCCGACCAAATTGATCGGAGGAACGGGTTTTGACCTCGCAGAAGACCAAAGTCTCTCCGTGACGAGCGACGATATCTACCTCGCCACCACTAGGAGCCCGGTAGTTTCGATACAATACTTTTAGCCCCTTCACCCACAGCCAACGAGCTGCTAACGCCTCACCCATCTCGCCGAGGGCGGCATTCCACTCGCCGGGCTCGGAGGGATCAGCCGCGATCGCAGCGGGGCGACCCAGGCTCCGATCAAACATCCGAAAATACCATACCACCAGCCAGTGCATATGCCGTGCCGCTACTACTGAGTGAGGTATCTCTCGATGAGCAGCATGGTCACCTGCCCTACTGTCTCGAGACTCTCGGCACTGATCTTGTCGAGCGTATCGCCTGGGGTGTGCCAGTTGCTACCGTAGTCGAAATCAATCAGATCGATGGTCGGAATACCGGCGGAGACATTGAGAGGGATGTGATCGTCGATGATCATGTCCGAGCTGACCCCGATCTGCTGGCGCACGTCTAGCTGATCGGCGGCAGCCATCAGGTGTTTGGCCATCTCCCCCAGCTCAGACTGTACTTTCTCGATATCGATGCGCAGGCCATCTTCCTGAGCTTTTTTCAGCTCTCGGATGGTCTGACCTTTCAGCTGTACAGCTGCGCGCACGTTCAGATCTTTATCGCCGACCATATCGAGCAGCACGCCCCACTTGGGGCGTTTTTTCTCCGGTAGCAGCACCATCTGCTGGGCGTAGTGGCGGCTGCCATAGAGGCCATCTTTGCCAGTGATGTTGGGACCAAAAGCTTCCTCGCCATCAAAGAAAACCAACTCGATCTGCTGAGCGAGACTGGGCCTCTGCGCCAGTGCCCTAGCCATCTCAAGGACTAGCCCTGTGCTGGAACCACTGTCATTCGCCCCGACGAACTCGAAGCTAAATTTTTTGGTGTCGATATGCGTACACAAAAGACCTGGCGGCTGGCGCTCCCAGGGGGATTCGCCAAAACGAGCGATCAGATTGACAAACTCTACCTTACCATCGGGCGTCATCTGCTCGCTAGGCTGGCGCTGCACGGACCAGCCGAGCCCCTCCAGCTGCTCGGTCAGGTAGCCACGCGACTGCTCGAGCGCCTCCGATCCCGCAGGCCGTGGGCCAAAGCCTACCAGTGCCTCCACATGGGCAAATGCTTTCTCCCCAGATACTGTAGGATAGAGGGCTGTGGCCTCATCAAAAGTAGGCGCCGAGACCTCGTGACAACTGGGAAAACCGATCAAAATGGCAACTGCCATCGCTAGTGTGGAGATACCGACCGATATGAAGCGTGCTTTGACCATCATGATTTTGACTGCTCCTTTCATGCCACAGCCGTCGGCTGGCTGCAAGGACTACAACAACAAGCCTTGCAGCGAGCTGGCTCTCCGCTAAGATGCGCCTCGGTGAAATATCTCAGCACTATCCTCAGACTCCTGTTTGGAGCGGTCTTCATCTGGAGTGGAGCGATCAAACTAAAAGATCCGCTCAGCTTCGCCGATGCGGTGCGCAACTTCGAGATCGTAGGCGATCCCATAGCCCCTGCTTTAGCCCTGCTAGTGCCATGCATCGAGATAGTAGCCGGTATCTTGACCATGCTCGGCCGTGCTCTGTGGCGTGGCAGTGTGGTGGTGCTCATCGTCAGCCTAGTTGGCTTCACCATAGCGCTCGCCTCTGGCTGGGTGCGGGGGCTGGATATCTCTTGCGGCTGCTTCGGTGGCTCGGGAGCTGTGAATTACCCACTCGTCATCGGGCGAAACATCGGGCTACTCGCTATGGGGGTGGCCATCGTCTTTCTACAGCTGCGAAAACAGCGATTGTACCCTATTGAATAAAAATTGTACCCTATTGAATTTCCCGATCATGAGCGATCCACAAGACGGTAAACCTATGGAGTACACCATGCTCGGCGAGGATGGTACGACCGACCTCGAAAAGCTGGAAAAGTACACTGGCGAAGTCTCCTGGGACTACCTAGAGAGCCACTACAAGGCAGGCGCACTGCTATTTGTCGATCCCAGTCTCGATTTAGTAAAGGTCGGCAAGGCATTTGCCGATGATGATACCGACGCTGTCGCCAGCTGGAAACAGAGTGGCGACATCATCGTCCCATCCACACCGCATGCGATGTATTGGGAGGAAAAGGGAGAAAAGTTTCTCGCTTTAGTGGTATCGCCTTTCGTGCTGATCCAGCCAGTATCAGAAGCTGACGCATAGGTCATCCTTAGCCGGCGCATCCTGCTCTGCCGTCTGGTCAGCAGTCAGCTCCAGTATCGTAGCCTGTAGGGCTAGACTATCGAGCGGCTTCATGTGTATCGCCTCGACTCGTGTGTCTGCCTCTGACTCGAGGACAGCGCTGCAAAATCCAGTGAGTAGCACGATCGGTAGTTCGGGGCGGATTTTCTTGATGATACCAGCCATCTCCAGTCCCGTCATCTCCGGCATCATCTGATCGCTCACGATCAGGTCTAGCTGAGTCGGGTCCTCCTCCACATAGTCGACGACATGCTCGGGATTGGAGAAAGTGACCACTGAGAAGCCACGCTTTCTCATGATCATCGATGTCGCCTTGAGCACCATCGGATCATCGTCGACGACCACCAGGCGGAGACCACCGCCCGCACATTCTTTGGACTTGTCTCGCGCCTTCTTCTGGTCGCATATCGATACTCCCACATCGGCAGCCTCCTCCGACTCATGGAAATATAAGGTGAGCGTAGTCCCCTCGCCGAGTGTGCTATCGACCTTTACCTCACCACCTAATTTTTCGACAAAACCATGCACCATCGACAGGCCGAGACCTGAGCCTCCGCCGACTTCTTTGGTGGTAAAGAATGGATCAAAGATCCTATCCAATACCTCTTCCTCGATACCGGAGCCATTGTCCTTCACCGTCAGCACCCAGCGGCCGCGCTGATCGCCCTGACTCGGCTCGCGGACCATCGCTATATGGATATTGCCCGTCCTAGTTCCGATCGCCTGACTGGCATTCACCCCTATATTGGTCAGACACTGCTCAAACTGCTGCCCCGAGCAATAAACCTGCACCGGCTCGTCGGGGAGATCATAGTGAATCTGCACATTCGAAGGGATACTGCCGCGCAACAGTTTGATCACTGTTTTACAATTGTCGCGCAGATCGATAGTCGCCTCTTTATCCTCGGTCTTCTTGGCAAACTGTAACAGATCTTTCACCAGACCTGCAGCTTTCTTAGCTGCCTGTATACAGACCGCCATGCTATCCATCACCTTTTCGCGATCGTCGGGCTGGATCTCGTCGATGTCCTCGATCGTGTCGGATACCATCTCCGAGTGGACCACGATAGGCGACAGTAGGTTATTGAAATCATGCGCGATGCCACCAGCCAGAGTGCCCACCGCCTCCATCTTTTGCGCATGCCGCACCTGCGACTCAAGATCGACCTCCTTTGTGATATCGCGGATATGTAGGCGAATCTCTTCCGGCGAGCAGACACTCACTGACACCTGGCAGCACAAAACCTTGCCTCCCTGTAGCTGCAGACCACACTCGCGATAGGAGACCTCTTCTCCGTCGATCGCTTGTTTGACGAGTTTCTCCACCTCGGTGGAATCGCCTAGCACAGTCGATAGGCTCAGCTTGTCTTCCGCTGCTGCAGGATCGATCGACAGGCGCTCAAAGGCGTGCTGATTCGCCGTGAGTAAGTGTGCCCCCTCGTCGACTACCAAAATAGAATCGGAACAAGCTTCGAACACCCGTCGGAATCGAGCTTCGGACTCGCTCAATGCTAGATGAGCTTTTTCCAGTTCGCGTTGTTTCGCCAGGATGAACCTGACCCGAAATTCATTGACCCCGAATGCCACCAACATGGCTGCCAGTGCTAGCACGATGTAAAACCAACTGGTCTGCCAAAATGGTGCCAAACAGGAGATCGAATACTCACAACGATTGGATGCAGCGATCCCCCGGGAATCGTAGGCCTCGATCGTCACCGCATGATTTCCAGGGCTCAGGGCACCGATACGGATCTCGCCACCGCCGGCATTCATCCACTGCGAGTCATCGATCTTGTAGCGGTAGCGCACATCTTTCTGCGAACTGTAATCAGGCAGGAACACACTAAAGATCATGCCCATGTGGTTATGATCGACTTCGATAGCCTGGTTCACCGTATCCAGTGCGATCGCCTCAGTCGCGCCGTTCTTTCTGAGCTTTTCTACCCCCACCGTCAGAAGTGGGTAGGGTGATACTCCTGCTTCGATCAAACTATTCTCCAGCACCTTTGACAGCACATTCCACGAGGACAATAGCAGTGCCCCATCGGCATCGATGCTCAAGCCCTTATATATACGCAGAGGTGGCTCGAACTCATCCTGACGGCGAAAGGTCAGCAACTGCTCCGTCCAGGGATCGAAGGGGCGCAGGCGGTTGCCCACCAATATCCACAACAATCCGGATGAAGATTTGGTGATACTCGATACATCGCCCTTCACCGCACCGAAATACTCAACCGCCAGATCATCCCGACCAATGGCTACCAAGCCATTGGCTGTGCCATACCACAATAAATTCACACTCAAATCGGCAATGGCTACATTTCCAGTGACCTGCTGGCCCAGATCGACCTGCGCTGTAGAGCCATCTCGAGTATCTAGTCGAAACAACACATCTCGACAAATGGTCCACACATAGTGTTTGTCTGGTACGATGCGAGTTACCCATCTGGGGTACTCGGCCGTAGTCGTCACCTTAGCTTCCTTGGTATTGTAGCAAAACAGATCGTGGCCAACAGAGAACCAGATATTTCCATTCTCGTCAAAACTCTGGGCCAACGTGCATTTCTCATTCCTTTTTGCCCCATGCTCCAGCTTGAGTTGCCACTGCCTACTCTCACGATCTTGAGACAGATCGAGATACCAGACACCATCGGTATCGATACCATAGATCCCCCACTCCTCATCGACTAGAAACGACTGCGCACTGCGGAAGCGGGCCTTCTCATTTTGAGTGAGTAAATCGCTATACTCCTGACTCTCGAAATCGAACGAGAAACATGATTTCGAATTCACGCCAATCACCAGATCATCTCGGTAGACGATACTCTGAGAATACCCAATGGACCTAGAACTGATCTCCAGATCCTGTGATTGAGAGGCCTTCCTCGCATGCAGGCTCCGCGAGCGGGCGCGGATCAAGCCATCTTCTTTAGAGGCCACCCAGAGGTAGCCAGATCTGTCGACCATTAGTGAATTAGTCCGAGCCGACCGCCCTCGATCCGTCATAAATGGATTGTTATGAGACAGCATGGTCCGATGCTCGATATCAAATTGAAACAATCTTTCATTCAAGTTGGAGCCTATCCAGATATGGCCTGGGTCTACCGACTCCTCTAGCGAGGTCAGATCGAAATCATTTTTCCACGCATCTTCGATTTGCCACTTCTTATGCTCACCCGTGACGGAATCAAAACGAACCAACCATCCACTGACACAAGCGACCCAGACACTATTTTGCGAGTCAGCCATTATGGCGTTGCCCTTTATCCCACCCTGATAAGTCCCGTATTTCAAGACACTCTGCCAGCGCTTCGTCTGTAGATCGAATGCAACAATCTCGCCGGGCATACCACAGACCAGCAGGCGATCTGGGTTGTTCGGATCGATCACCATTTGGGTAAAATGCTTGGTCCTCCTCTTAAAGGAATAGACAGTCGGCTCCCCGCGCGCCAATCGGTCGAACTCTACGAGTGAGTCGTCGTAGAGCAGATAAATCTTACTCCCAGGACCTATGACTAGATCTGTGAAGCGTGCATAATTCCCCTTATCGATGAGTGGGTAATACTTCGCGACTAGGTGGTCCGAGCAGACGTGTCCGATGCCTTTCCGTGAAGCAAACCAGATCCCACTCTCGTCTGGGCACTGCACGATTCCTACCACCTCGGCAGGGTACTTCTCATACCCCGGTATCTGTATCGGCCTAGCCTCATCGCCCATCAGTAGATGAAGCCCCTGCGATCCACCCAGCCAGATCAGGCTCTGCTGATCCTGAAACACACATCTCAGATTCTCATTCGGGTTCCAGGATTTCTCTCGAACCACCTCCCAAGACCCAAATGGTACCGCCCTAGGCGAAAGCGTAGAGGCGTGCGCCACCACAAAGCTAAGTAAGGGGATACCGAAAATAATCCAGAATCGAGATCGCATGAACATGAAATACCTGTAAAATTTATTATTTTTACAGAAATTATCAAATGCAAACTCTTGGGATTTCTTGAAAATCAGCCACTTAGCTGAAACGCTCGCACAACGATACGCATTACTCTGCGACCAGCTTCAGGACCTCGGGTTCGACGACCTTGGCGAACTCCAGAATCCGATCGGTCTCATGAATCTCTGCGACTTCCACCCCGGCCTCGCGTAGGCCATTGCAGATATCTTCGGCTGCTTGCTTTTCTGGGCCCTCACTGGCGCGACTCACCGCGAATAGGAAGTCCTTTGGCATCCGATCTAGCGAGTGCAGTCGATTGACCTTGGCGATCCACTCATCGCCGTGGGTGTAAATCCGAGTCGGCGACGATTGCGAGAGATTGAGGGGTTTGATCGCCTTTACCGGCAGCTCCTCGCCCGTCGGCACATAGGCCAGCGGTATACCTACATGGTAATTATCAGAGCCCACCTTCGGGCACTCTCGGTAATACTTATCGAGCTTTGCCTTACGCAGGATCTGTTTGATCTCTTTGACCAGTTTCTTCTCCTCGTAATCGATCGGAGTCAGATTTTGATGCTCGACATAGCGGGCAAACAGCTCATCCACTGCCTCGTCCATATCAGCCGCCAATCGAGTCCCTTTGACAGGGTGAAAAAACAACGAGCTCCGTGGTCGTGTGAGAAAGGTGAACAATTCTGAGCTGCCTTCTTTGAGAAACAAATCAGTCTGCGCGGGATGCGACTGCCCAGTGCCGGAATCATCCGTCCAGACATTGGTCTCGATCGCTAGAGTGGCCAGCTCGCTCTCCAACCGGCGCAAGGCCGTGCGATACAGGGTGATATCTAGCTCGGGGAAACAGCCACGCACCCGCTTGGTCCGCTGTGCTGGGAGTAATCTATAGCTGAGGTAGCGGCTTTTGCACTCGACTGCCAGCACGCCGACATTGACGAACTCACCAATCTCCTCGAACGGACGAAAGCCGATCACAGCAAAGTTGAGCACTAGATTGTTCATAGCGGTTTGGGATTTAAAAAATTCAGATTCAGTTACGCCAGCATGCCGTCTACCGGTAGCTTGGGCTTCAGCAGAGCGCTCTCGATCTCGTGCATATCGAGAGTCGCACGCGAGTTGCCCGCCTCGTCAGCCAGCCACTCGCCGGGTAGCTCTTCCCAGTAGCTCGAGAGATGATACAGGGCCGACTCAAACTTGGTGCGCAGCTCGGTGAGGATCGGTTTTTCGATAAAAGGCCGCACATCGCGAAACACATGCTCACGCAGAAATTCCTCAGGCTCGAAGTGCTCGTCCAGAGCTCGATCGTGATCGATCAGGGCGATCTGCTGCATAGTCGGGTCCCAGATCACATTGGGACTGCTGGTCATCAGGCCCAGGCGGCGGTCCGCATTGCGCACCCACCAGTCGAAACACAGGGTCGCTATCTTGATATCCTCAGGGATATGGCGCAGGTGAGACTCCGAGACATCCTCGCCAAACGGCACCCGCCTCGAGCCGAAAGCCATCCCCGGCTGGAGATCGCGCATCTCCTTACCGATGGTCTGTCTGCAGAGGATGTCGGGGATCTCCAGCAGCTCAAATGGCGCCACAGGCAGTCCGCACTCGCGCGCGAGTTTGGCCAATATCCACTCGAGCACCAGCTGATCCCAGTCGACGTTGCGGGACTTCACATAATAGATATGGCCGCCTCCATCTTCACACAGGTAGGGGCGACTGATACCGGTCTGAGCACGACCATTGATACTGACAATAGAGGTAGACATAGCGTATGCGGCTGCTCACCTTATAGGGGCCTTTTTTCTGAGACAATGGAAATTTATCGACATCGAGCAATCTGGTTATTATTGGTTTTGGCGACTTTTTCCGTGAGCCGAGCCGATAGCCCTGCCACCGAGCGCCACCAGCTAGTCTACGCCCCTGCTCCAGCCGACAATCCACTAAAAGGGCTAGTGCCCTATGTCGCTAGCGATGCAGTCGATCGCTTCCCACACAGCATGCGCTTCCACTACTTTTCGCTTCGCGAGCTGATGACAGGGCCCGACCAATTCGACTGGGCTCCCGTAGAGAAAATCCTTTCTATCACGCAGAAAAACGGCTGCCAGCTCACCTTTCGGGTGATGCTGGAGTACCCTGGCAAATCCGACTGCCTGCCGGACTTTCTCTCCCGCCAGGGCGTAAAGATCACTGCCTGGGACACTGGCGACACCGGGCCGGGCATCGCCCACACACCAGACTACCGAGATCCCAGACTACTGGCCACGCTCGAGGCTTTCATCGCAGCCCTCGGCGAGCGCTACGATGGCGATCCCCGTATCGGCTACATCACAGCAGGCTTACTCGGGCTATGGGGCGAGTGGCATACCCACCCACGGAGTGAGCTTTTCGCGCCGAAAGCGGTCCAGAAGCGCATCCTGACCAGCTATACCACAGCATTCCCCACCACCCCTATCCTGCTACGCTACCCCGCAGGCAATGCCGATCCACTGTATGCGGAAAATTCCAACCTGCCTTTCGGCTATCATGACGATTCATTCGACTGGGCGACGCTGGAGACTGGGCGCGAGGACGACCAGTGGTTTTTCATGACTCTGCTGAGGAATGCAGGGGCTACCGATCAGTGGAAAACCCAACCCATAGCAGGTGAGATACGCCCCGACCTGTGGCACACCAGCTTCACCCCGACTCCCCACCCCAAAGCCCAGGGCTTTCGAGACTGTGTGCAGACTACCCATGTCACTTGGCTCATGGACAGTGGGCTTTTTGAAAAACGCTTTGCCCTCTCGCCTGCCCGCAAATCGGCTGCTATTGCTGAAGTCCAGCGGATGGGCTACGAGTTTCACATTTCGGAGTGGAGCGAGACGGATGGTCAGCTGGCTATCACGGTAGAGAACCGCGGCGTAGCGCCGATCTATCACGACTGGCCGGTCGAACTCGTCACAGGTGCCGAAGGGCAACAAGAAGTGGTAGCCAACTTTAGCCTAGCAGGCCTGCTACCTGGCCAGCAGCGGATCTGGCGGACGGCATCTCCCGCTGGAAGTCAGGGTTTCACACTACGCGTGCCCAACCCCATGCCAGGCGGCAAGCCCCTGCGCTTTGCCAATCGTGAGCAGCAGGCCGATGGCTGGCTCCCCCTGCAGCCCGCCCAGTGATAGCAGGCGTAAACCTAGCCGCCATGCCCACCTCGACTCAAGACGAGATCACCCGCACCGCCTATCATGAGTGCGGCCACGCTATCGCAGCTATCCTCCAGGGCGGCCAGATCGACCTGCTGACCATCGAGCCCGATCAGGATGCCCCGGATCTACCGATGCGCTCTGGCGAGATTCGCGTCCTGTGGCCAGATGCCGGAGGCATCTCAGAGAAAAATCTCGCCATCCGCGAGATAAAAGTATCCCTAGCGGGCCCTATCGCTGAAATGATCTACGATGGCACCCAATTTGCCCCCGCCTTTCTCGAAGAATGGCGCTACGACTGGGAATTGGCCGTGGATCGAGCTCAGACCTACCTCTCCAAAGAGAAGTCTGTACCCGAGCACCTAGCCTACTACGCCCACCGCCTGCTGACATTCTTCGAGCGAGACGATGTCTGGGCTACCCTAGCCGCGCTAGCCGACCTGCTCGAAGCTCACGAGACACTCGAGCCAGAGGACATCGAGGAAATTCTCGAGGCCTGGCCGATTCATCTGTGAATCAAGCCACGGCTACAAGCTGCCCACACCTTTATAACTGGTCCTTCACCAGATTCCATTTAATCTATCACCAATGGAATGGTACTACGCCAATCGAAACGGAGAGCAGGTCAAATTCAGTGAAGAAGAATTCCCCCAACTGGTGGGTACTGGAGCCATCGCACGGACGACTTTGGTTTGGAACGCCACCATGCCAGACTGGCAAGCCGCTGGCATCGTGAAGCCAGAGCAATTTGCCCTAGGTGCACCTGGAGGAGTACCTTCGCCCTACCTAGCTCCAAGTTCGGCCGTTTACGCTCAGCCCGACCCCACTCAAGGCCTACAGATCACCGCGCTCGTATGTGGGATTTTGAGCTGTGTCTGTTGCGGAGCACTCACAGCCCTACCCGCCATCATCTGCGGCCATATCGCGAGATCGAAGATGGTAGCCCTGACAGGCTCGACACAGGGGACGGGAAAAGCACTCGCTGGCTTGATTTTAGGCTATGTCGGGATCGGGCTGACGGTAATCGGAGTGGTCTTGGAGATAGTCTTGGGCGGAATTGAAATGATTCAGTAGGAGCCACACCGGTACCCTTTGCATTCATTTTCGGCTGGATAGAAATCCAGACAAATATAACCAACTGGCAATCAACAATCCACGACCTTATTTCGTCCTCGTTAATTATCAATTAATGCACCTAACTCCTCGCCTAAAGTGCCAAACCACTGTTTGATTTTATAATTATTATAATTTATCTTTTGCGATGGCTGTCACCCCCCAAACCGATGGCCCCAATTGGGCCAAGGAACTTTGGAACAGTAAGGAGGGACCGCAACACGAGGCGATCTCATCTGATCTGGACATCATCCTTTATAGCGGAGGAGATTTTGCCCCCATTCCAGGCGAGGCTTCTCCGTTTCTGGTCGAAGGCGAGCGGGGCGAGTGGGTCGAGCTGGCACCATCGCAAGACGCATCCGTTCTCAACCTGATCACCGCAAACCTACCCGAGGAGGAAAAGGAGGAGGTAGAAGAAGAAATCCGCGAACTCGTCCAACAGTATGAGGAGCGGATGCAGTCGATCAGTGAATTGATAGCCAGCAATGCGGCGATCGCTGAAGAGGTGATCGCTGCTACAGATTCCCCCGCAGCGGCTGAACTAGCGAGCAATAATAAAGCCAAAGAAACAATTGGCTCTAACACATCCGAAGCTTCCTCCCTAAACAGCCGTATGCAATCCAGTATGTCAGAAGCGCTGACATCATTTTTATGGTCTGATACCACGATCGACGCTGGCGACAGTAGCGCTACCAGCGGCAGTATCCTGACTCAATTGATCAACCCAACCTTAGAAGCCAAACTATCAGATGTTAAAGAAGCTGTCGGACTAGCGTCGCCCGACCTACTTTTAAATACGGACGCCGAAACACTGGCCCGACTATTCTCATCCTCTCCCACCGAAGAACTTACCACTAGTGAAGCCACTATTGTCTTCAGCAATATGGCCTCAGCTATCACCCAGGAATTGACCTTACTACTAGAGTCTCTCGAGTCGATAGAAGAAGACCTACTGATGGCGCTATCCGATAGCGACTCAACAACAATCGTCACCCTAGAACTGGAGCTAGACACACTCAGTAGTGACGTCTCAGCACTCGGCGATGACTTGAATGCTGTGATCATCACCCAATTTGACTTCGACGGTGCCCCAGATCTATGGGCAGAGGGATGGGGCGATGATGGCAAATGGAATAGTTGGCAGGAAGAATTATACGCGTGGGAAGAGCAGAACCACGATACAGCCAACCCAGTCTGGGAGCTCGAAAGAGCCATGTTTTATGTGCGAAATTTAGCCCGCTCACATATGGATACCGAGGCAGTCAATGCCTTCAGTAGCCTACACGCCGCGTTGACTACGGTAAACTACCAGCTGGATGCCCTAGCCAAGGCAGGACAAGACATCACCCAACCTAGCACAACAGACTATCTCAACTTCGGACAGTTTCTCTGGCCTAGTGTCATGAGGCTGGAAGCACTACTCACACAAGAGGACTATCTGGTCGAGCCATTCAAGGCTCTTATCAGCACTCTCGAAGACTCAGGCTATATCCCCCAATGGCGTGGTGAGAATATTTCTGCTATCATAGATAGGACCGAACAGAAGTTTGACTTGTACTCTACGGTATTTGCCGAAGGAGCTTTCCCGGAGTGGAGCGCCGAAATCTATCCATGGGAAAATGAAATCGATAACTATGACCCGTCAAACGACTTCCAAAGGGGCTTACTTTTCCTATCAGAATTGACATTATCCTACGCCCCCGAAGAGAAGTACCTCGAGTTCGGTGAGTTAGTCGATAAATTCTTCGAACTACACACATTCATCGCCCAAGGCGGCAATGTAGCAGCAGGCGGACTACCTATGAATGAGGATGGTTTAGCTATCATCGATCTTAACAATGAAATAGGCGACGTTTACGACTCTATCGAATCCTTTATCACGAGTGAACCCTACCTCTTGGGACCGCTATCCTCATTCCTTTCAGGGTTGGAGCAGTTTGGCATGACGTTGGAGTGGAATGGCACCCCTATCGGTGCAGCGCTAGCAGACTATGAAAATAGCGGCATCCCCATCGATGAAATATCCCAAGACTTTCCGGATACCACCGATATCTCCGTAATCACCAATCTCGTTTCCGATTTGCTGAATCAAACCGTCGACTCCTTGCTAACTGACTCCGAAGAAGACATCATCATCCTGACGGGCACTCAAACGATCAACCTGAATTCGACATCAGTTCTGCCAACGCATGGCAGCCAACTGGTAACAGACAGTGGCAACTTTTCTGGTGCCCCCTCAATCGAAGAAGAAGCTATGGCACAGGAGATTGCGCTCACCTAGAGCGGCTACAGCCAACGGGTCCATCACCCATCATACATGATCTCTTCGAAGATCCCTCCGCCCAACAGCTTTCGCTCGTCGTAAAACGCACAGATCTGCCCTGGAGTGAGCGCACGCTGTGGCTCAGCGAAAGTCAAAATCCCCGATGTGTCACTCTCTGGCTCGAATGAGACCGGTACCGAAGGGTGGCGGTAGCGCGGCTGAGCGGCGAGCGCCTCCGCAGCCGATAGTGGCTGGTTGGTCAATGAGATACTCCCGACGCGACACCTTGTCGCCCATAGGTAAGGTGTATCAGGCTCCTCTAGTGCGACGACCAGCTGATTGGCTTCTGGCCGTTTAGCGACCACCACATAGGCTTTGCCATAAGTATTCGATGCCACTCCCAGCCCTTTTCGCTGCCCTAAGGTATGTAAATGCAACCCTCGGTGACCGCCTACCTTTTTGCCCTCTAACGTCACGATATCGCCTGGCTGATCATCGATATAATAAGCCAAAAAGTCAGACATCTTGATATCTCCGATGAAACAGATGCCTTGGCTATCTTTCTTGCTAGCGACTGGCAGAGCAAAACGGTCCGCCTCTTCTCTCACCTGGGGTTTGGGTATATGCCCTATGGGAAAAAGCGCAGGCTGGATCTGATCTTGCTCGAGCTTAGCGAGGAAATAAGTCTGATCTTTGCCATCGGCACCACGGTAGATATCCGATGTGCCATCCTCATTGGGACGAATCTGTGCGTAGTGACCGGTCGCGATCTGCTCAAATCCCTGAGCTTTGGCAAACTCTAGGAAGATCCCAAACTTCATCTCGCGATTACACATCACATCTGGATTCGGCGTCACGCCATTGCGATAACCAGAAAGAAGATAGTCGACCACTCGGTCGCGGTATTCATCGGTAAGCGACAAAATACGAAACTCTATACCGAGATGCTCACAAACGGCTCGCGCATCAATGATGTCCTGCTCCCACGGGCAATCTCCCGGCAGCCCCTCCTCATTGGTCCAATTCTTCATGTAGGCACCGACCACTTCGTGACCTGCCTCCTGGAGAAGAGCTGCGGCGACACTACTGTCGACACCACCAGACATCGCTGCGAGAATTTTTGCCATAGTTTGTTAACTACTGTACCTGAGAAGAAAGTCGGTAATTATCGATTGTCTAACATCTTTGCAAACTTCCTGAGAATCCACTACTTGCTGATAAGCTAGCTCACGCTGCTGATCGGTCTCGGCGTCCCAAAAATACTCTGCCCAGGCGACATAATTCCTCCGGTAAGTCGGATACAGTTCCTCTGCGATGTCGACCAACTGACTCCGCTCACGAACCTCTCGTAACTCGAGCAACCTTTCGACGTGTCCACTAGAGATGTGAATCACCCCACGCTTTTCCAGACTATCGGCCACACACAGCTTTTGATAAGCCTCGATCTTGCGAAAAGCAGCGGACAACCAATAGTCCGCATCCCGCTTGTAGTCGGTATCATAAAACTCTCGATCACAGCGATCACAAAGCGCCTGATAAACCCAAGTGACAGCCCGATTCAAAAACCAGTCTTCTGGCTCTAGCTGAGACAACCTTCGCAAGCGTTCGATCTGCCAATCCCTGAGGGAGCCAAACATCTCAAAGTACAAAGCCGTAGGCAGCCCTTCCTCAAAAAGATAATGCTGGTCGGCCGTGTTATGCCGCTTCTTAGCGTTGAAGGTGGCAGAGGCACACACACCGTTCTCGATTCCATTTCCCCCACCCTTGGCAGACGGTTTCACATGATCGACCCAATCGGCCTCCAGCCCCGGACGGAGCGGTTCATCTAGGAGCCAAAGATTCGCCCCCGAAAAGCAGCACGTCGCGCGGTCGCGCGCATAGATCAAAGCCTTTTGTTTGTCGGAAAACTCTTTCCGAGCTTGTTGAAGCGCCATAGCCTGCTCCTACTGGATCACACTGATATCGGGTGATACTTGCGCGACTTTTTGCTATTTCCACCGACATAGGCACGCCGCTTTTTCGGCGACCTAGGCTGGGGTTTTTCCGATTCAGAGATCGGCACGATATCGCGCATGATGCTATCGATGTCGATAGTCACCTGCTCGCGGTCTTCATCGCTCGTCCGCGCCTCTTCAGGCTCGACAGAAAGCAAATCAATGTCCCGACTGAAGCCTGCAGACGGACTGTGCACGATACGCTCGATAGATACCTGCTGCTGATCGGCAGTGGCAAAGTTCAATGTGTCGAGACGATTGGCACCGCTCTGCTTCAGATAATCCTCTACCAGTTTGCGCGACTCACGATCCTCCATCACCTGACAGTGCTGAGTGGCCGCCTCGGCATTGCCGATAGCAGCACGGGCTTCTTGCTGAGCCGATGCCGCATAAGCGACAACCTTGGAGTAATCGCCTTTCGCCAGCGCTTGGCGCGCCTGCGATATCTCAGCGTCTCCGGCCTCCCTATCGATTTCGATTTGGAAAGGATTGGCTAGCTGCTTCAGACCGGTGAGATCTCCCAAGGCCCGATCGATAGCCCCTGCAGCGCGCTGATGATCGGAGAGATCGTCTTTTCGCACTTCGGCCAGTCGGCTGCAGACTTGCTGGTCGAGAGCGACTCCCGCCTCGTAGGCTTGCCGCCAGTCAGCATGATCTTCCTCTAGAAAGGACTGCCATCTCGCTAGCTCGGTGCGCATCTCCGCCACCTCATTCGCACTGGTCTCTTCCTGCCACATTCGGGTCGATCGAGCCGCCAGTTTTATAGAGTCACACGCCGCCTCATACCAAAGCTGATCAGTAGCGATCTGCTGCTCGAGTTCGTCCAACCCGGCAGATACCGCATCGAGTCGAGCTGCTATCGCGAATGGATTTTGCCCGCTGGCCTCCGCGCAATCTGGCTCGATATCGACCAACTCCTCGCCCAGATGCACGTGCCGATCCCGAGGCGGTTGTGTCGTCAGACGATCCGCCACACGGCTGATAAAACTACAGTGCCGAAAGCGCAGGCTACCAAGCCGCTCGTGCAGCGCCGCTTCCTGCTCAACTACTGCTGAGTGATATAGTTTAAGTGAAGCCAGTTGGCGCTCGACAAAACGAATTTCCTCGACGGCACCAGCCAGATGACTACCGGTCTTCAGCAGCTGTCCCTTGCGAAAACAAATCTGCGACGATGATAGCCGCTGCCCGCCACGTACTAGAGCCTCCATGGTAGACGCTGTGTCTCCTCCTAGTGCCGCAGCCCCTAGTCGATCAACACCAAAACGATGCTCCGGCTGATAGATCTGGTCGCCATGTCGCTCGCTCAACTCTTGGGCTAGAGCCAAGTAGTCTGCAGATTCTTCCTCCAGCCTCTGATGTCTGGCAGCGACTGTCGCCCAGGCATCATCTCCATAGCGTATCACATCCTCTGCCATGCCCATCGAGGCACCGGCTTTCTTGAGATTAGCTTCCACCTCGGTCAGAGCATCTTCAGCCATCTGGCACTGCCCTTTGCTCAATGCTGCTTTCACCGTCTCTACCCCATTCTGCGCGTGTTGCAGATGCTGAGCAGGGCTTGATACATCGTCGAAAAACACCTGACTGGGAGCGATCCCCAATACCGGTGCCAGCTCAGCCTGTTTCGCTGCGATCCGCCGCTCCATCACAGTCAGAGAGGGCAGTATCTGACTGCGTAGCCGATCAAATAGATCGACAGAGCGGCTGACTCGCTGCGAGACTTTTGCAATCTGGCTGGAAAAGTCGGTCAATTTCTCTCCGAGAGGCCAAAGCACGGCGTAGCCGCACATATCCTCCAGCTTCTCAGAGATACGGAAATACTCAGCATCCACCCACCCTGTGGACAGTCCCATCTGCCCCAGCTTGTTCACATGCTTGGCGACTTGGCCAAACCGATGGCGGCGCACGTCTCGGACGATAGCTACAATAGCTGCAGCATCGCTAAGTTGACGCGCCACCAACTTGGCTGGGCTCTCGTAAGCCGCCACAGGATCTAGCCGACCTGCTCTCTGCGCCTCCTGCAACAACGCTTCAGCCGAAGGTAACAACCGTTGCTGCATAGTCAGCAGAGGGAAAAAACCATCCCGATGCGCCTCAGCAGTCAGCCCATCGAGATCTGCCGAGATCTGCCGATAAGCCTGACTCTGCCGCTGCAGCTCTGGATGAAACTGATCTAGCGCGGTCTCGATTCGGTCGAGCAGCCGCTGCGCCTCGTCCACATCTGTCTCGCAACGCTCCGAAACCTCCTGAAGGGAACTCCGATAATCCCGCAAATCTTCATGAGAGCCCATCAGCTCCACACCGGCATCCCCTTCTGTCTCTCCCCCATCGGCAAACAACAAATGGCTGAGCCCATAAGTGGCGTCATAGCCCATCGACTCCTGCCCCACGCGATCTTGATAGGCCAATAGATCTCTACCCCACCAGCGGCTAGGACTATCGATCGAATGAGCCACTATCTCGCGCTCGATCTGCTCCAGTTTTCGCTCCGCGCAGAGCTGGTCGAGACTCAGCCGGTCGACTCTCTCGATCAACTGGTGACACAAATGACTCGTCGTATCGTTGAAGCTGGCCGATCGCTGACGCAATAAGGCAGATTTCTCCACCAGATTAGCCACCTGGCTGTCTAAAGGTTCCAAAGCCTGACGCCACTGTCGATTCCGAGCAGTCGCGCTAGTTCTAGCTTTTGCCATGGCTGCCGATTTCCTAACTCCCCAAAGGACCACAACCGCCAACACACAGCAGCCCACGCCGACGAAAATCGCGACGGGGATTAGCGATAGAAATGTGGGAAAAGCGACCAAGACCTCTCCAGCCTAGCGAGAAAGAGCCTGAGATCGAGCACTTATTTCGCTTTTCTTGATAGTTTGCTCAGAGGCGAACTATTCTTCCACAGGCTGCAGCACGATATCGTCGTAAAAAATGCAAGCCTCCCCAGTGAGCATCATCGATAATGTCTGCCCCTGGATCTGCTCCTTGGTTAGCTTGAAGGTGGTGCGCAGCTCCTTAAAATCCGATCCTGGCTGCAGCTGACCAGAGACTTCTGCGATCCAGTCGCGCCCCGACCAGAGCCCGACGCGATAGGTATTCCGATTGTTCTCCTTGTCATTACCTAGATCTAATCCGCTATGCGATGCCACTCGAGCGATGATCTCGTAAGTCACATCGGCTCGGATCCCCGCTATGTCTTGGCTCAGGAATCCGTGATTGATCCAGATGTAGCGCCTACCGTCGACAGCCTTGGGAAAACCGCCCAGATTCTGGTCCAGCTCAACTGTCCCAGAATACTGCTCGGGCGCATCGGCCCAGTAGCCATCTTTTTCCCGCCCTGCAGACCACCCCGCTGGGATATCCCGATACAGGAGACTCGATTTGAAACCTCGGCTCAGTAGGCCGACCTCGAAACTGTGGTTGATCACCAGATTATCCCCATAAGTTTTGGCCTCGATCGCTGGGATTTGGTGTGGATAGCGATGTACCTCTTCCTCCGCAGTGATGGTTTTGGGTATGCCTTTGTCCAGATAGCGCAGCCCATCGCCTGCGCCGAGATACAGCTCAGATCCTGAGATGCCGCCCTCCCCTGAAAACATCAGTGCATCGGCCGATTCATCGCCGACTCTTACCCCCATCTCGCCTTCCGCCGACTCTAGGGAAAATCTTTTGGTGTGAATGGTGAAACCACTGCCCGCCGCTCCACTCGGCACAGAGGCGACCACACGCCCACTGCGTAGAGTCAGCTCTCCGACGCGCTCCATCGAAAAATCAGCAGGGCCTTCGAGCAAAATCTCTACTCCCGTAGCAGTCTCCAGCTTTGCAGTGCCACGCTTTACGATGTAGTCCCCAGGCTCCAGCTCACCTCGCTCAGGAAAACTCGAATCCCCGGCAAACAGAAGATCCACCGCACGCTGCACGCGCACCTGCGAGCCAAAGCTCTTCGACTGCCTACTGAACAGCGAGCCCAAAAAGATAAGCAGACACACGCCTAGGCAGATGGCTGCGATCAGCCCTGCTCGCTTGGCCAATCGAGGGTCTACCTTGACCCGTTTGATCGGGCTAGAGTTGTCGAAATGTACCCCATTCCTCCGGCCGGGCTCCCGATTCTCATTGGCCAACACCGGCTGAAATTCCTGTTTTTCTTTGGGGCTGCTAGGCTTCTCACTGGTTTCAGCGTCTCTTTCCTTAGCCGCAGTCGGTTCAACAGTCTCGGCTTCGCGCTCGTTATCCTGGCTTTGCTTGACCTCTTCTTGGACAGGCTCCGCAGCCTCTGTCTGAACTGGCTTCTTCTTCGCACCTAGATCATTGACCGCTGGCCATTCACCACTGTGCCCATACTCAATCAAGAGGCCATCTAACTGACGCAGGTCATTAAACTCTCGAGTTCGCGAACGGCTCTCATGGATTTGGCTATTCAGATCTGCCACATACCGCTCACTAGCAGCTCCATCGATGTAGCGCAGTGCATGCGTCCAAAACTCTTCATCCTCTAGATCCGTGCTTTCAGAGGCAAAATCTCCGACAGGCGTCATGTCACGCAGAAACATCAGACTGTGCCGCCAAGTCTCGTAGACCTCTTCCACAGATAGATTGAGCAATTGGGAAATCTTCTCGCACCCCCACCCCTCGATGTATTGCATCCGCAATACCTCCACAGCAGTGGCTGGCAGTTGATCAATTAACTCCTTGGCAGTGGCTAGAACCTCCTTAAGATCCAGCCCCGGACATTTGCGCAGCCTTTGATCCAGTGTCTCGATCGTGCCATCGTCAAAACTGCGGAACTGAAAGCTCTGCTTCCTCTGGTCATCATCACAGTGCTCACGCACTACCGACCACGCCCACGTGGTGAAAGCTCGATCCGTGTCGAAGGAGCGCTTGGTCTTCTGCACCTCTTTCTCCACCTCGGAGATCAGCTCCAAAGCTAATTCCGGTCGGCGAAGATGGGAACGCGCGAATCCCAAAATCTTTGCTCTTTCTGAGTCGAGTAGCTGTTGCCTTTTATATGTGTTCATGGCGAGACGCTTGCAGTACCTGTGGGCAATCAGTATCGAGATTGACACAGACTACAACAAAAATGCTCACCAAAACCCCAAAAAGTAAGGGCGGAGCCTTACGGCCCCGCCCTTGTTGCATCCATCTTCACCATTGTCCACCTGGGACAAATCTGTTTGTGTGTGTTCGGTAGTGTCCTTTGACACCGACTCGCGCCATATTTCAGGCGGTCCTAGTTCTCTTAGGCATTCAGAACACTGTTTTAATGGTGTTTGATGTCTTGCCTTGAGGGTCGGTTCAGATCAGATGCGGTTTATTTCTCAGTTTCTAAAAGATATCGTAATTTTATTTGGTTATATGGTTTACAACATTCCGATCTCCTTCGGAGCTGGGAAAATAGGTGGGTGTCGTCCGGCCATCGCTAGGCGCTGGCTTACTAGGTTTTCTCTTCTCATCATATCGTTTGTGAGCAGAGATCCCGAACTTGGAGTCATCGCACCGAATCGGTCCGAAATTCGGACCTGTAGACAGGTATGTGGTGCTCTGGCTGGGAAAAGTCATGTGTCGTGTGTTGGGGCGAAGCTCCAAAGAGCTTCATTATCGTTGTTTTAATAATTTATAACATTTATAGAAAATATAAAGAGTTTTTTTAAAAAAGTTCTCTTCTGAGCCTTTTAGCTTGGCAGTTTAGCGGTTTGGCTAGATCGAGACCTTCTTGCAAATGCCAGCTCCCAACACATCCGAAAAGACCTCGCAGCTCAGTGCTCGTATCCAGGCGCTGCCACAGCCTTTCGCGGCTATCACTGCCTACGATTATCCATCGGCTCGCCTCGCAGACGAAGCGGGCATCGAGGTGATTCTGGTGGGTGACTCCGTCGGCATGGTCGTAGCTGGTATGGAGGACACCACCGGTGTCACCATGGAGCAGATGTGCTACCACACCGAGATCGTATGCCGAGGTGTGAACCACGCCATCGTCGTAGCCGATCTGCCCATCCACTCCTACGACACGCCAGAGATGTCAGTAGAGAATGGCCATCGCCTGATGGCTGCCGGTGCCGATGCGGTAAAGCTGGAAGGTGGCCTAGGTCAGATCGATAAAGTCGCAGCCATGGTGGCGGCAGACATTCCAGTGGTCGGGCATCTCGGCATGCTGCCCCAGCGAGTACGAGAAGAGGGTGGCTACAAGAAAAAAGGCAAAACGCAAACCGAAGCAACAGCTCTACTAGAGGCCGCTGTCGCTCTAGCAGAGGCCGGCGTGCTGATGATCGTCCTAGAAAGTGTGCTGGCAGATAGCGCCGATCCCATCACCGATGCCCTATCGATCCCTACCATCGGTATCGGATCTGGCCGCAACTGCAGTGCCCAGATCCGCGTCTGGCACGACGTCGTCGGTGCCTACCCGTGGTTCGTACCGCCATTCGCCAAGACCTACACTCACGCAGCGGAGCAGATCAGGGAAGCTCTATCCAACTACCGTAGAGAATTGCTCTGATGGGAATCTCCGGAAACCTTAGGCACCTAAAACGGTCAAAGGGATTCGCGTAGCGGCATTTCCCAAAATGCCGACATCCATCCAAAGCCATAAGTTTTCAGCGCTCCCCTGAGTTCCAGGCCGGAACTTTCGTCTGGAAAAATTTTAATTTTCCGGCACACTCAGGTCATCAAAGCGAACACAAGCACTCCCAATCGATTTTTGGCTTTAGGGCTCTCTGTCCTGCTAGTCACGATCAGCTCTCAACTCGGATTTTCCCAAGGCAGTGGCCTACCGACGAACCCGTCGGGCGATATCCAGCCTATCGTGCCTGCTCCGACTGGCGGCATAGAGGCTATGGACCCGATGCAGACCAAGCCAATTCCTATCCCGACTCTACCGACTACCTCCGTCAATGCTACCCCCACTCCACCACAGCAGCGTCCATATGCCCCTGGACAGCGCCTGACGGCTGACCAATATTTCCGCGCCTACGGCACCACTGGCAGTCCCAGCGTCAACTACGCCCGCGCAGCCGATGATCAGGCTGCAGCCTTGAGCAAAGCTCGCCGCAAAAAAGCGCTCATGGAGCAAGCCACCTCGGTGCGCCACTATCGCCTACCAGCGGATGCTGGCTCCGCAGAGGTCTATCTCAAACAAAACCCTCCACACCCCAATCCACCAGCTCTCACTTCCACCACACCGCAGCCACCCACAAATATGCCGGTCTACCGTGGTGGCGACGCCAGCGCACCTACAGCGCCACATGGCCCTGCGCCAGATGCCGTCATCATCGATATGCGAGGCAAGAATGGCAACACTCGCCTGAAATTGTCCAACTTCAAAAAACCGACACCACCAGCGCCAGACACACCTGTCATCCCAGGTGCCTCGACTTACCCCACTGTAGCCGATGAGATGCCAGCTACTGCTACAGCTGAGGAAGTGCCCACTTTCGCTGGCGTCACTCCAGATACGGAGACTGCGGATACGGTCGCTCCCCAAGTCAGCATCCCCGAGGCCAGTAGCAGCATGCCTCAGCCTCGGGAGAAAAAGCCTTTGTTCGCAAGATTTCGCAAACAAAGCCCATCCTCGACTTCAGACTCGGCCGCCACCCCCACCTTCGATTTCTCCGAAGCAGCTTATGTGGCCGAAGCCACGCCCGCATCGACAGGCGCGCCATCACCTGCCGCCGCTGACGCCATGCCCGAGCCGACGCCTCAGCCCAGAGCTAATAACGGAGGCTGGTTTTCTGGTTTCAAAAAGAAACAACAGCCCGTCATCACCACTCCAGAGGTGGTCACTCCCGAGCCTGCAGAGGTCGCTGCTACCACTGCCCCAACGCCTACCGCATCTCCCAATAACTTGATTGGCAGATTTCGCACTCCGCGCACCGAGCCTGCAGCGCCTCAAAACATCTTTCGCCCCATGTCCTCGGCTCAATCTGCGGATAGTATGTCAAAGATTCGCGGCCAGGAAGTTTACGCCACCGTCGATGGCGAACAGGTGAAGCTAGGCGAGGGCACCATGGTCAAAGTCCTAAAGACTGGGACCGACCGCAGTCTGATCCGTTTATACGACAATCGACAAGCGACCATCGATAATAGCGCCCTAGTGCCAGCTGAATAAACCCAGAGCTAGCTAGCAAAGCGATTGAGACGCTGGGGGCATCCACCGCCACTTTTTGCTCGTACCTCTGGTTGGTAAGGTTTCCGTTTGCGCTTACGCAGATCAGACGGATTATTCCCGCAGCAATGAACTCACTCACTCTAGGCTTTTTCTACGTCGTCGGTCTTTCTTGGGCTCTCTCAGAGACCTGTGTGATCGCATCCAATGGAAATTGGTTCCCACTAATCGTATTTGGACTTCTCTTCGTTTTGATGTTTTCTGTCCTTGGGTGCCTGAGGATCTCTGCCAAAGCGGTAGAAGTCTGGGGTGGTATCTTCGCCGTAGCGCTTTCGTTTCTACTGCTTTACATGGCAGTCAGCACAGCAATGGCTGGCGCCACTGTCCTAGCCGTAGTCAAAGGTGTGTTCGCCGTCGCCTTTGTCATCGTTGGCTTCCTGAGCCTGCTGTTCTCGCTGAAACCTGCAAAGCATTAAGTTCAAACGGGTAACACAGCCAAATTAGCAACACTCGGCAGGCACCTTAGCCTGCCGTTTTTGTGTCTTGCACTTCGCCTAGTACGCGGTTTTGTTAGGTTTTCTTAACAAAACCACACATGGATTTTTCTGACGAAAAGATCATCGTAGGTAGTGCAGAATGGGTGGCACTACATGAGTTGAAAATTCCGGCGATCAAGGTACGGGTCGACTCTGGAGCCAAGACATCGTCGCTACACGCCTTCAACATTCAGCCCTTCACACGAGCCAGCGAAAAGTGGGTCAGCTTCGACGTCCATCCGATCCAGAAAAATCGCAAGATCAACATCCGCTGCGAAGCCCCAGTGGTCGATCGCCGTATCATCAAAAGCTCCAATGGCGAGCGGGAGAAACGCTACGTGATCCGTACTCTCATGGAGATCGGTGGCCAGCAGTTCTTCCCCGAGATCACCCTGACCAATCGCGATAGCATGGGCTTTCGCATGCTCCTCGGCCGAGAGGCCATGGCCGGCCGCATGCTCGTCGATCCCTCAGAGGAACTGTGCCTAGGCGATCGCAGCGACGACGATATCAGATCTCTCTACCGTGTCATGGAGAAAGAACACTCTGGGCTACGTATCGGCCTGCTGGCCAGCAATCCCGACCTCTACAGCAACCAGCGCATCCTCGAGGCTGGCGAACAGCGCGGGCACACCATATCCTTTCTCAACATCCAGCACTGCTACATGAAGATGGATCCTGAGTCCCCTGAGGCCCTCTACCGCGGTGGCTCCAGTCTCAATCACCTCGATGCTGTGATTCCTCGCATCCGCCCATCGATGACCTTCTACGGCTGCGCTCTGACACGCCACTTCGAAGGACTCGGCAAATTTGCGCTCAACTCCGCCGAAGCGATCACCCAATCGCGCGACAAACTCTACTCCATGCAGCTCATGCTCAAAGAAGGGCTAGATATCCCGACCAGTGGCTTTGCCAACTCGCCTGTCGATACCGCCGATCTCATCGATATGGTCGGCGGAGCGCCACTCATCGTGAAGCTGCTACAGGGCACGCAGGGGCGCGGTGTGGTGCTGGCAGAGACCACTAAAGCGGCCGACTCGGTGATCAATGCTTTCAAATCGCTCAAGGCCAACCTACTGGTGCAGGAGTTTGTGCGCGAAGCTCAGGGCAAGGACCTGCGCTGTTTCGTCATCGACGGCCGTGTGGTTGCCTCCATCGAACGCACAGCTGCCGCTGGCGAGTTTCGCGCCAATATCCACCAAGGTGGCACTGCCAGTATCGTAAAAATTACTGCCGAGGAGAAGCGTCTAGCCATCAAGGCCGCGAAAGTCTTCGATCTCAAGGTCGCAGGGGTCGACATCATCCGCTCGAAGAAAGGCCCACTACTGCTAGAAGTGAACTCTTCGCCTGGTCTGGAGGGCATCGAGACGGCGACTGGTAAAGATATCGCCAGCCTGATGATCAAAGCGATCGAGAAAAAACTCGGCTGGACTCAGCCAGAGACGAGTGTCGGCTAAACTAAGAACTCAACATAGCCCCTTCAGCAGCTTTGGTAACTCGCAGATTATAATGTCGTTTCTGGTTTCGGCTGGTCGGACACTGGTACGCCATAGGTTAACAACAATTTCTAGCACCCCGCCGGGGTGCAGCTACAGTTATGCTCCACACCCGGTGGCTGCGCTAGGCTTGCCACCGGCTATCATCTTTGAGTCCCTCCGGGACTAGTAAAATCCCGAGCCCCGGAGGGGCTAACAGCTATTAGCCCGGGGTAAAACCCCGGGTCGAATATCTTTAAGCATTACCCCACCCTGGAAGGGTGGTAGAAACGTTCCACCAACATTACCACTACCACTTCCCTTCCGCTCCGGTGAGCTGCTCAAAAACGACACATCGGTTGTGAGGATTTTCAGGCTCGATTCAACCATATTCCTCCCCCTTGTACTCCTTTCTGTTTTTTGCGTAGTTATGTGCTGCAGCCCCTTTCACCATGGGCTTTACAGACGCTCGGAATAAAAATCAGTCAACGGTCTGAACGGCTTCAAAATTCAGCATAGATTCCTGCGAGCGTTATGTTGCGCAATAAGGGGTTTATGTTGAGGTCTGAAACTCTAGAAGCCGACGAGGACGTCGGCGCTCCCGGGCCACCACAAAAAAAGGCGGAGTCTTTCGACTCCGCCCCGGGGTATATAAGATAATTAAGAGTTAAAGTAGTTTAGCCTAGAAGTAGGTGCGGATACCAAGCATCCAAGTGTCACCTGTAACTGTGCCATTAGTCGCTCCAGCAGCCTCGTAAACGTCTGCTGTGAGGTACTCGTAACCGGCCATCAACTTGAGGTTATCACCACAGATGCGGTAGTTCAGGCCGATATAAGCAGTGTGAACGTCTGACAGGTTGGGACGTGCGCCATCTGTGAAATTTCCAGGACCACGATCAAATGCACGACGCTGTGGACGATGCAGGCGAGAGTTGGAAGCGTAACTATACTTTGCCACCAGCTGCAGGCGCTCCGTCAGGTCGTAATGAGGCATAATCACGACTCCAAAGGTATCTTCCCCAGTAGGCATGTCATTAAGCCCTCGCCCGAAGTCGTCATTTCCACCGCGCCCCTGACGGTCCACACCATAAATCAGATCAGTCACTAGACCAAACTCACGGTCACAGTGCCCAAGATCCCAAGAACTCTCAGTTCCCAAAGCAAAAACATGATTGTACGGCGATGCCTCAAGACGCTCGTCGGCAGTGAAAGCTCCGCTAGTGTTTGCCACTCCCATGTAATCAAAGTGCAGGTCGGTATTGTTACTAAGTGCAGTCTCTGCCTGATAGCTCCATGCACCGCGAGTCTCCATATCAGGAAAACGACCACCACCATCTGGCGACCTGTCAGACTCAGCCAGCCAAGCACCTAGAGTGTGCTTGATACCACCAGTTTCGAAGCTGCCAGTAATACCCCAAGGCTTACCTGTAGAAGCGATCACCTCATTAACGATGTGAGAGCGCTCGAAAGTCAAAATCTGCTTGGAAGACGTCGACCACTCGCGAGTGATTTTTGCCTTCTGCTTACCGATGTTTAGAGAAAGGCCACCAAGCTTACCTTTAAAGCCCATCACATCGAGAGAGTTGAAGAAATCTCCGCTCCCCAGCTGCTCACCAGAAGAGGCAATACCGCCTACATTCCACTCGTTGTAAAACTCCCAACCGTTTGCGAATTTCACCTTTGCACCCAAACGAGCTCTTCTGTGCTCCCAGTAGCGATTGCCAACAGACACATTACCTGGAGCTCCGCCGCTGAAATCCAGAGAAGAGTCGTGGTACTGACCGTGGTAGCGGCCTACGAGCTGTACCTTCTGGATCAGACCAGCATTCTCGTTCTTGTAGAGAGTGCCTTTGTTAAAAATGTCGCAGAATGCGGGATCTTCCTTACATAGCTCGATAGGAGCTTTGTCGTTGATAACGACTTCGCCAGCCATAGCACCACCGGCAATAACGGCAGCACCAGTTGCGACGAAGAGACGCTTAAGGTCGGTAACTTTTATCATCTAGTCTTTATGTTTTGTGTCTGAGCCCTCATCTCGATCAAACCAAAGGTGAGAATCTCTACTGTTGAGTGCGACATGTGCCACACCCAGAAATCTCGCGCCCCAAATGGCACGCTCGACATCATCATTCAAGCGAGTTGGCAGGTTAGTTCAAACAAAGTTTTGTGACAACTCTAAGAAAGTTCCAGTTCCCACGTGAAGCCCCAAATAAACCCCAACTCCCTTAGAACAAGCAACCTACACCTCATAAACCCCGCAAAACCGCTCAAACCACCCCTGTCACGATCAAGATCTCCCCAAAAAAACAGCGATTACTTTAAAATTTCCGACTCTCTGTGAAAGGTGAGCTACAGCACATCCTGTTAGCGCTGCACAGCGATATAATTGCCCTCAATGTGCAGTTTTCCGTCTGCTTTCAGCTCGTGGTAAAGGTTGCCCCTCAAAGTCACGGTATCCTTAGATTTCTTGATCGTCGGACGCTGCCAGACGATATCGGAGCCATTGCGTAGGATACACATGCCATCTGGGCGAAACTCGCGGCTGTAGCCATCCAGATAGTCCCAAGTGCCGAGAATGGCGTGATCCTTTAGATCCGTTTCAGACTGAGTTGCCCCTTTGGACGGAGGCCCCTCCCACACGGGCACAGGTATATCCACCACCTCGAAGTCGGGTGACAGCGGCGATAGCTTGCGCAGCTTCATATTACGAAACTCTACAGGGGCCCCCTCGGACTCCAGACACAGGTAGCCAGAGGCGGGGCTGATCTGGTCGCCACCAGACACCTCTACGCCATTCACCGTCAGCCGTACCTCGCCACCGACCGCTCGGATGTGATAGTGATTCCACTCATAGATCCCTCGAGTCGTCTCAGCTGTCGGAAAGCTGCGTTTGCCCCTGGGCCCGACTGGGGGGAAAGGCCGCATCTGCACCGGCCCTACGGTGAACACATCGCCATGGCAGGTGAACCAATCGCCCACCTTGCCAAACTGCTTTTCATACACCTCCTCGTAGCCCAGATCGAGTACCTGCACCTCCACCCCATGGGGAAAGCGCCCCACACCAGTCGTACGCTCGATGATCGACTCCGAGCTGCCCCACAGAAAGATCCCCGAGTTGCCACCTTTGCGTTTGTGCATCCACTCACAGGTGAACTCAAAGTCCGTCAGCGGCTCGCGATAGCGGATCACACCCGTCGGGCGTCCTGTGCAGTAGACATGTCCGCCATCCCAGCGCCATGTGTCGGTGTAGGTATTCACATTCAGAAAGTCCTCCTCACCTAGAGCGATCCACTCTGGGCCACTGCTATCGACTAGCTGGGCTGACGTCGGCGCGGGCTCTTCGGCACGGTTCAGCGTTTTGAGGTATTCGGCCACATCGCGGATGTTTTGATCGGTCATACCCATCTCTACAGCGCTCGGCATGAGCGACTCTTTTAGCGGCTCGACACGAGCGCCCGATCGGCGAAACAGAATCTTTTTCGTCACGCCACCCATTAGCTTGATCTTCAGCGATCCAGCATGGTGACTGTAGTTCGACTGCAGCCCCTCTAGCGTATGGGCTCCGGTGGTCACCCGCACTGGCGTGTCGTAGCCATGGGCGAGATGGGCATCGGGCTCTACGATCTCGCGCACGATCTGCTCGATGGTACGCTCGCTGCCCCAATGGGTCAGGTCCGGGCCAAAGGCCACGCCCTGTCCCGCGACCTTGTGGCACATGTAGCAGCGAGCGGTCTGCACAGCCCCTGCTTTGGCATCGCCCACTAGGGCCGCGATCGCCGCAGGCTCGGATACCACAGTCGGCGTGCCAAACTGGCGAGGCACCTCGCTAGTGAAATCGACTTTCTGCCCCTTCAGCTCATTCAGATCCTTGGCGATGATCTCGCGGATCGTCGTCTGGTAGTCCTCGCCAGCAGCCCAGTCGAGACTGGCGATCGACTCCAGTCGAGCTAGGTTTTCTGCCCGCTGCTCCGGGCTGCGAAAACTGGCAAAAGCCATCGCCACATGCCGAAACGTCTCCAGATCTGGACGCTGCTCACGCAGGTAGACCTCTAGATCCGCGATCGCCTCTTGGGTATGCAGACGCCAGGCCAGATCGACTGCCACACGGTCCCACTGCGCAGGCGCACCGATCTGCGGACGGATGATCTGCCGATAGACAGCCTCTTCTTTCCCAGTGAAAGCAATGCCCAGCGCCTCGAGGTAGTAGCGATCGCCCGCCTGATAGCGACTCGCCAATGCCGCTAATACCCCCTCACTCTCAGCAAAGCCCCAATCCCGCAGCGATACCGCTACCTCGCGGCGCAGCGCAGCCGAGTCGTGGCTGGCCAGCTCCGCAGCGCGCTCCAGCAGACCGTCAGGATCGGCTAGGCGCAATGCACGGTAGGCTGCTATGGCCACCGCCTCGCCATTTTGCAAATAAGGCTCGACCAGCCCTCGCCCCTCGTCACCCAACTGGGCTAGTACCCATATGGCGCGTGCGCATAGCTCTGGGCGATTCGATAGCAGCAGCGGCTGCACCACTGCCACAGCCGCCTCGCCCTGAGCGACCAATAGACTCGCCGCATGGCTGCGCACATTTCCTACCGGACTACTCAGCGCGGCCACCTGGCCAGCCAGTGTCGTGTAGTCGATCTCTGCCACTTGCGACTTGGTGGGCGATGAGGTTTGAGCCTTCTTTGAGATTCGATAGATTGTGCCACTCACTTGATTGGTGCGACGGCTGGTGTCGTTGTAGAAATCACTCAGATACAAACTGCCATCCAGTCCCACCACCACATCGGTCGGCAGAAAGTGCTGGCCTTTTTCACTATCCTTTAGCTTCACCAGTGGCTCCAGCTCCTGCATCTGGTAGTGCGATCCAGTCAGCACTGGGCGGCTGTGCATCAGCTCTTTTCTCACCATACAGCAGTGCACGAAGGTCCCGTCCAATCCCAGCACACCATCCTCGATCAGCGCATTTCCAGTAGGCGAGCCAGCTCCATAGACGGTGCCTGGTGGGCAGGCACCGGGGTAGTTTTCGCGCCAGTGAGAGCTGGAGTAGCGCCGCCCACGGCTCCAGCCCGCGGGCTCTTCCCAGCTTTTGGCCACTTCCTCCCACGAGCGACTGCCATCGCGCAGATCGGCGTAGCCCATATTGCCATACTCCATCACCCACGAGGTGCGGCAGTGGGCGGGGTCATCATTATCGCTCTGGTAGATATCGCCATAGGCGCTGATCGCCATGTCGTGCGGGTTGCGCATATTGTGAGCGGTCACCTCCAGCCCCGTGCCATCGGGATTGATCCGCATCGTCGCCCCACCCACATAGGTATGACCATCGGAGCTGACCGTGCCGATGCCATCAGGGTGCCCGTAGTAACAGTTGGCACTGTAGCTACGGCCATCCACCGTCTCGATCTGCGCCCCACAGTTGCCAAACGAGAAATGCCACTGGCCACTCGGCGCACCTACCACCGCGTGCACGGTGTGATCGTGAGTTTTATTGCGAAAGCCCTCCAAAAACACCTCGCGCCGGTCCACGCCAGGGTCGAACACCGCGTCTCGGTCGACATCGGTGTACACGATGATCTCTGGCGTCGCAGACAGCACGATCCGATTGTCGAAAACCGCGATGCCCATCGGCGCAGGCCGCATCTTCGGCTCGGTGACAAACACGTGTGAACTGTCTGCCCGGCCATCGCCATCGGTATCCTCCAGCACGATGATCGATTGCCCGGCCGCCACACGGGCCTTTTGCTTGTAGTCGATCCCCTCCGTCGCCCAGATCCGCCCCCGCGCGTCAACATCCATCGCCACCGGCGAAAAGATCATCGGCGACTCGGCCCACACCTCGATCTGCAGATCATCCCGCGACAGCTCAAACGCCTCCACAGGCACGCCCTCTGGATCTCCAGCTGCATCCGCAAAAGCCTGCCGAGTCGGCGCCACCTGGGAGTATGCCTGTGCCCCGAACAGCAAAACTAGAAAACCAAACAGCCATTTCATCGGGCAACCATGCGCCAGCCGACAGCCCGCGACCACAGCGCGATCGAGTGCCAACCGGTTGGTGGGAGCACTTTATTTTGATGCTTAGAAGCTAAGACACGAGTGGCAGGCGCTGCTCTTCTATCGTGCGTTGGTAGGTACCTTCAAGATCGATCTGTATCGGCCAATGACCAGACAGCCACAAGGTCGCCTCTGGCAAGAGGCTGCCAACAGTCAAAGGGCTTTCCCAGACCTCGATATGCGAATCTGACGACGCTATCACAGGGCGTAGAGATGAAGTGTAGAGTTGAGAATGAGATTCCGGAGATTCGTTACCCAATCGCTTTTGAATCTCTGCTAAGAGGTTCGCTTTTCTACTGGTCACTAAATCGACTATCAACACGCCAGCGCCACTCGATAGCAGGTAAACACACTTATCAGCAAACGCTTTGCGGTGCTCAGATCGATCCTTATTGGCTGGGCTAACTAGCTCGATAGCCCCTGCTAAGATCGGACCTTCCTCATTTCCAAACACTCGGATCTCGACCAGGTCTTCAGGAGGGCTGAAAGGCATCTTAAAGGTTGGCTCCCCTACCGCTTCCAGAGTATTAGGTTGCTCGGCCTCGTCTTGGAACATGGCTACATCCACCTCTAGCCCGAACTGAACATTGGCCTCAGCAAAGTACCCCTGAGGTAGTCTTTTATTGAGATCGGCTGAAAGATAAGTCGCCCAAGCATTGTGAAAAGAGTGCCAATGCCTCCGAGTACTGAGCGGCGGATGAAAATGGTCAAGAAGAGGCATGAAGTTAAGATATCACGAAATTGGTTCACAGCAAAAGACCTTCAAGTTTCAGGCTCTCACCTTGGCAGGAAACGGTAGTCGAAGACCATAGTTAAGCAAAACAGCAAACATGAACACCTTTAGTCATGAGCGACTTCAGTTGAATATTGATCGAACAAAGTTAAAATCCCCGCGATGTCTCAAGAACGGAAAACTCTAGAAGAACGTGAGCAAATGTCTGATTTGGAGCGGCTACGCCACTCCACTGCGCACGTGATGGCTACGGCTATCCTCAAAATCTGGCCAGATGCCCAGTTTGCCTACGGCCCTCCGGTCGATCACGAGGTCTACGGCTTTTACTACGATGTGGATCTGGAGCACCGGATCACACCCGATGATTTTCCGAAAATCGAGGCTGAGATGAAGAAGATCGTCAAAGAGAACCAGCCTTTCGAAAAGATGGAAGTCTCTCGCGATGAGGCACTAGCACTAGCCAAGAGCGGTCGTCTAGGTGGCCTGAGCGAGCGCGATGGCGAGAGCGTCTTCAAAATCGACCTACTCGAGGACATCCCTGAGGACGAGGAGATCTCGATCTACAAGAATGGCGATTTCTGGGATCTATGCGCCGGTCCCCACGTCGGGCGGACAGGCAACTGCAAGGCCTACAAGATCCAGAGCGTGGCCAGTGCTTTCTATAAAGGCGACTCCAACAACCAGCAGCTACAGCGCCTGTATGGCACTGCTTTCAAAAACAAAACACTCCTGACCGAGCATCTCGAGCGAGTCGAGGAGGCAAAGCAGCGCGATCACCGCAAGCTGGGCAAGGAGCTGGAGCTTTTCAAAATCGACGATCAAGTCGGCCAGGGTCTCATCCTATGGCTGCCAAATGGCGCGATCATCCGCCAGGAATTGCAAAACTTCATCGGCGAGGAGCTGGAGCGCCAGGGTTACTCCCAGGTCTTTACCCCGCACATCGGCAAGCTCGATCTGTATCGCACCTCCGGGCACTTCCCTTACTACGAGGATTCGCAGTTCGTCCCAGTGGTCGAGCGCGAGGCACTGACCAAGCTGGCCGACGAGGGCTGCAGCTGTGCCGACCTGAACAATGCGCTGAAAGATGGCGAGGCAGAGGGCTTTCTACTGAAGCCGATGAACTGCCCGCACCACATCCGCATCTACGATTCCACCCCACACTCCTACCGCGATCTACCCGTGAGATTGGCCGAGTTTGGCACCGTGTATCGCTGGGAGCAGTCCGGCGAGCTAGGCGGCATGACACGGGTGCGCTGTTTCACCCAGGACGATGCTCACCTATTCGTGACACCCGAGCAGCTCGACGAAGAGATCCAGGGCTGCCTAGAGCTGGTAAAAATCGTGCTCGGCACCCTGAAGATGGATGACTACCGCGTGCGCGTGAGCCTGCGCGACCCGAACTCCGACAAATACGTCGGCGATCCGGAGAACTGGGACAAAGCCGAGGCCGCGCTGCGCAAAGCCGCCGAAGGTCTGGGCAAACCTTTCACCGAGGAGGAGGGCGAGGCTGCCTTCTACGGGCCAAAGATCGACTTCGTCGTGAAAGACTGTATCGGCCGTGAATGGCAGCTCGGCACCGTGCAGGTGGACTACAATCTACCTGAGCGCTTCGACCTGCACTACGTCGGCGCTGACAATGAGAAACACCGCCCGATCATGATCCACCGTGCGCCATTTGGCTCTATGGAGAGATTCGTCGGTGTGCTGATCGAGCATTTCGCGGGTCACTTCCCGACCTGGCTGGCTCCCGAGCAGGTGCGCGTGCTACCGATCTCGGACAAATATGCCGACTATGCCCAGGAGATCGAAGCCAAGCTCAAGGCCAAAGGCGTACGTGTGAAGACTGACACCACTGCTGAGAAAGTCGGTGCCAAGATCCGTCTCGCCCAGCTGGCCAAAGTGCCCTACATGCTGATCGCCGGCGCCAACGAGATGGAGGCAGGCGAGGTATCCGTGCGCCACCGCAACCGTGGTGACGAAGGCGCCAAGCCAGTCGACGAAGTGGTCGAAATGATCGCTCAGGAAATAGCTGATCGCGCCGTATGAGGAAGAAAATAGCGAGTCAGAAAAAAGGCTCGCTGTTTCTTGCCCTGCGCCTGCTCCTGTATATCAGCGTTCCAGTATTTGTCGTTCTGGCTCTCAAGCCTGATCGCACACCCCCGAGTATCGACTCTGAGGGAGCCATCGCTATCGTGCAAGACCAGCGGATCGATGAGAATAGTGGTATCGCCTTCTCGCGCCGCTATCCTGACTGCATATGGACACATAATGACTCGGGGAGTAAACCACACCTCTACCTCGTTTCAGTCCGCACCGGCCATACTCTAGCGACGCTCAAGATCGAAGAAGCTACTAACCGTGACTGGGAGGATATCGTCTGCTATCGGCGCGCCGATACCAACTACATCGCTATCGGTGATTTTGGCGACAACCACAAAAGGCGTAGCGACTACCAAATCTGTATCTTACCCGAACCCGATCTCGACTTCCCCGTAGATCACAGTGCCACCGATACAGAGATTGTCCCTATCTCCGATTGGATCGATCTCCAATTTACCTTCGACGATGGTGAATCCCGCAATACCGAATCCATCGGCTACGATTGCATAGATGACTGCTTCATCCTGATGCAAAAGATCTACCCAGACGAGACTGGCCCGGCTGGCGTTTTCTCCCTAGAGATCCCGGAGCAATCCGATACCCTACAGGCTGAGCAACTATGCGAGATCAAGATAAAAGACCTCACTGCTATGGATATATCGCGCGATGGCACCCAACTCGCGATGCGGGCCTATGGGTTGGGCGCTTTTATCAAACGCACTCCAGATGAAACATGGACTGAGGCGATCGCAAAAGGTATCCCAAATACGAGAATGCTCCCCTTCCAAGTCCAGGGCGAAGGGATCTGTTTCTACCCCAAAGGTGATAAAGTCCTACTATCCTCTGAGGAGAAAAAACACCCCCTGCATGCGGTAGCTGTCGAGACGAGCGAGAAACCATAGGGGTTCGGATACATCCTTATGCCCCTCCGGCGGATTGTACCCTATTGAATAAAAATTGTACCCTATTGAATCAGGTCTTTTCGCTGCCAACAGCGGACATAATCGATCACAAAGTCGGCGGGCAGATCGATCGGATTGGCTTTCGTATTATCCCAGCCACCAGTGATATTGGTAAACCGAATCAACGATGGCACATCGCAGACTCGCGGGTGTTTGAAGCTCGCGACGGGTAGGCCATTGCAGTAGTAGGTAGCCTCGCCAGGTAGCCAGAGCAGACCAGCCGTGATGAAGCCCGCCTCATCCAGCTGAGCATAGATCTCTGAGTGACTGAGTGACTTATGCGTATCGGCATAGCCATCCCAGTGGTAGGCGACATTGTAGCGAAATGGCCCCCAGCCAGTGAGATGCTCGACTATGTCGAACTCCATACCTCCATCTAGCGTGTCCTCTCTGGCGCCCCGATCCCCCGCTCCACGACCTCGATCAGGCATCATCCAAAACGCTGGCCATAGCCCTGCTGCCTTGGGCAGCTGCATACGCGCCTCGAAATACCCATAGCGCTGTGTCCACTTGCCGTAGGTATCGAGAAAGCCCGACATAAACTTCCCATCGTGCCCGGGTGCCGCCTCTATCCTGAGTCGAGCATAGCCATTTTCTACGATCACATTGCGATCGGAGAAGGTAGTCCGTGCATCCCAGTAGTTGTCGGTGTGAGTACTCCACACATCATAGTTGGGCGCATCGCCATCGAAATTTTCCTCCAGCGTGAGCTGCCAGTCACCCGGCACCGGCGGCATAGCAGAGGCCGGCTCTACCGGTAGTAGACTCGCGAGTGCCTGGACACCCTGCACCTGTAGCTGCCCTGGAGCTGATAACGTGGCCGCTGCATCGATAGCCACGGCAGATATCCGCCGACTATCGAATCCTATGTCGGGCTGCAGCGTGGTCTGCCACACATGAGTCTGCCCCACAGCAAACGGCACATAGACAAAAGCCGTCCGGCCCGGGCCGATCGACTTGGTCGCGACTATCCTGTCCGATGAGCCATGGGCGGAGTGGAGTCGCACCGCAGGCGTGATCGATACTTTTCCCGTATTGGCCAATACCACACGCACATGAGTGAACTGGCGCAGATCCCAGTCGCAGGCAAAGGTACGTGCCTCGCTCTCTGGCCGGTCTGCTGGTAGATCGACAGTCCAGGACTCACTCAGTAGCTCCACCTCTTTCCTCCCATCGGTCGATCCATAAAATCGTGCCCCTGCCTGACCACCTACCGGCGAGATCTGCATCACCTGAAAGGCATGCCACGCAGTCTCAGCATTGTCGGTAAAGAACATGATCTGCGAGATCTGACTCGGATCCACTGGATAGCCCGGCTGCCCGCCATAACTTTTGCCAAATGCGACGGCGAGATCTGCCTCCTCGCCTGGAGCTATCTCGATACTCTCTGCATTCCATGGGTTGTCCTCCCAATTTCCCGGATTGTCGACCCGCAGCGTCAGCGTAACTGGCGTGGTGCTGGGATTCTTGACCCTAGCCGTGATACCGGTCGCCTCACTGAGATCCCACACCTGTCTAGGAGCCTTGGGGGCTAGCACTATCCCAGGGTACTCACCGCCCTCAGCCTGGACGATGTCGGCTCGCAAATGCCCCGTCATCCTGATGACCTTCACCTCCTGTGGTGAAGTAGCCGTGACTGTCGCACCATCGAGTAAGCCCAGCGGAGCGCCCTCTGCCACAGCAGAGCTCCCCATCGCCCAGATCGCAGCTGCCATCAGGCACACCGAGAGTTCATTATTCATTCCCCAAAATATGATATTTATGTAAATTTTCAATCTGACGCACGATAGCTGCTCCACACTAACCCCATGATTTGCAATTGAGCCCAAAGGAGTGATCCTCACCGTTTCTGCTATGCCACTGAGCCCCAGACCAGCCCCGGAAAGCGCGACTCTCGGCGAAGAAATCGCCAACTCGATCAGCCATGGTGCCGGTGCGCTGCTCAGTATCTGGGCATTGGTATGGATGATCGTGGTGGCCAGCCCGCTATCGGCTTGGCATGTGGTGGGAGTCTCGCTATTTGGTGCGAGTCTCGTGGCACTTTATACCACCTCGTGCCTGTACCACAGCTTTAGCGCCGTGCGCCCGCAGCTGGTGTTTCAGATCTTGGATCACTCCTTCATCTTCGTGCTGATCGCCGGCAGCTACATGCCCTGGCTACTGGTGAATATCCGCGGGCCATGGGGATGGTCGATGTTTGGCATCATCATCGCGATCGCTGTGGCGGGTATCGTCTTCAAAGCTTTGTTTCTGCCACGCTACGAGACGGCTGGTGCCTTTTTCTACATCGCCATGGGGCTACTGATCCTCGTGCCGATCCAGCAGATCATCGAGCACACTCCGCCCAGCGGTATCGCGTGGCTCATAGCCGGTGGCGCTCTTTACATCCTAGGAGTGGCATTTTTCCTGATGAAGCGAGTGCCCTACGCCCATCTGGTCTGGCACCTGTTCGTAATGGCGGGCAGCACCTGCCATGTGGTGGCGGTCTTTCAGGGGGTCCTCGTCTAGGACTGAGCGACTTTTCTCAGCTCTATAAATCAGTTGGACGGCTAAGTTTTCTTAGTTAGTTTCCCCGCGATGAAATTAAGACCCTGGCAACTAATCCTCCTCGCTATGATCGCCGCCGTCATCGTCGGCAGCCTGATCAATGCCAACATGGTGACCGAGCGCAATCCTGTGACCGAGTTTACCAAGACTGGAGCTCTGCTGGTCGAGATTTTCGACTACATCGGCAATATGTTCATGGCACTGCTGAAGATGATCATCGTGCCACTGGTCTTCAGCTCCGTGGTGGTGGGCATCGCCAAGCTAGGTGGCACCGATGGATTTGCCCGCATGGGCGCCAAGACGCTCGGCTACTATGTGCTGACTAGCTTCATAGCCATCATCATCGGTCTATCAATGGTCAATATCTTCAAGCCCGGTCTGAAAGACGGCAAGCCCAATGAAGCTATCGCCGCGCAGATCGAGTCGAACAAAGATGCCTACGCCGATACCATCGCCAAAAAGGTCGGCGACGGTGGCCAAGATCTGGATGCAGTCTACGATATCTTTCTCCGCATGATCCCGCAGAATATCTTCGAGGCATTTGGCTCGAATGGGAAAATGCTGTCACTCATCTTTCTCAGCCTAGTCGTAGGTATCGGCCTGATCTTCATCAGCGAAAAAGGCCGTGGCTCTCTGCTCGGCTTTTTCGAAGGGGTAAACGAGCTGTCGCTACTCATCACCAACTGGATCATGCTGCTGGCACCGATCGGTGTTTTTGCCCTAGTGGCCGAGACGACTGCCCAGGCTGGACTCCCGATCGTGCTGATCCTCGGCAAATACTTCTGCGTAGTCGCCGGAGCCCTACTGCTGCACCTCTTTGTGGTGATGCCGCTCATCCTGACTTTGCTCGGCCGAGTGAACCCTTTCCGCCATTTCTATGCGATGCGCAATGCGCTGCTCACCGCATTCTCTACCTCATCCAGTTCAGCGACGCTCCCGGTCACCATGCGCGCCCTGCAGGAGAACGCTGGCGTGTCGAATCGAGTCTCCAGCTTTGTCCTACCTCTCGGTGCTACGGTGAATATGGATGGTACCGCGCTCTACGAGTGTATCGCCGTCATCTTCATCTCCCAAGTCGTCACCGGAGGCGATATGACGCTCGGCCAACAGCTGACCGTCGTCATGCTATCGCTGCTCACCAGTATCGGTGTAGCAGGGGTGCCCTCCGCTAGCCTCGTGGCGATCGTCATCATCGTGAACAATCTCAAGATCCCGAATGCTGAGGCAGTCATCGGACTGCTCCTAGCAGTCGACCGCCCACTCGACATGCTGCGCACAGCGGTAAATGTTTTCTCTGACTCCTGTGGTGCTGTGGTGATAGCTAAGTCCGAGGGCGAGGACGTGCTGACTGACTAGAGGCACAGAACTTAAACTCGAACAGTGCCGGTAGGCACGACAGAAGATAGCCGGTGGTGAAGCGTAGCGAAACCACCGGGCCTCACGGCTAATACAGCAAGACCCAGCAGGGTCGACAGAAGCGTGGCTCTCCCTATACGCCCCTGTCTTTGCCGCTTTCTATTGCATCCGCACAGTCTAAGAAAAACGTCATAGCCTCAAGCAAATCCCATGTGGACTCAAGGTTCCTGATATCGAAGTCTATTTTCTCATAAGGCGCGAGCGATCCAGCAATACCACGAGCCTCTGCAATCAGAGCTTCCGTCCGATCGATTCTTTCATCACAAAGCCATCTTGAAACCGTTTCCGAATCGAGAGCGAAGGCACTAGAGTAGCAGCAATCTGCAATGCAATATTGCTCGCAGTGAATCAAAAAGCGACGGAGTGTCGGAGAGACAGATATACTTTTGGTTTTCATTACGCAGGAGGAAACACCTGAATACAGAACAAGACCGTCGAGCTTAACTGACTACGAAAGAGCGCGCCTTGGCTACTTCGGTGGTGTTGTTCACTTTTTATAATTCGGATTGAATTTTGATCCTTGAATGTTGAGTCCGTATGCTCCCGAAATACAAGCTATGAAAAAAAGCATTGTGCCAAAGAACGGAAAAGGGAAGTGAAAGAAGAAGTGAGAAATCAACAAACTAACACTAATAGCAAGCGTCCAAACGGATCGCAGATAATGCCTACGCCAAACGTCAGCGTAGATGTCACTATCTTTGGAAAGAGCCCTCAATCGCTTTGTCATAAGATGAGCGATCAGCGATGCAATCCCAACGATAACAAGTAAGAGAATTAATAAAACGGGCAGAACAAAAATTAAACCATCTAGAGCAAGCAATATCATATCCTTATACTAGGATTGCTATCTACTACAGAGCCTCCACATCGGTGAAGTAGGCTCCACCAGCCTGACCTTTATCATTATACAGCCAAGTATTCACTTCGGTCTTGCCCACTGGTAGCTCCAGCTCAAACACCACCCCTCTAGTCCCCTCCTCCACATCGGCCTCTGCCGTCTGACCAGCGACTTCCAGCTTGGCACGAGTGGCGACTACGGGTTTATCGGCCTCCTTTGGCCATTGACGCAATGTGAACCGGTAGCGCCCCGCAGTCTTCACATCCACCTTCCAAGGTAGAGTGACTCTGGGTAACTTGCGGATGGAACTAAAATTCCAAGGGGGATTGGCACCCATCACAAACCAATCCTGAGAACACAGCACGGTAGCAGGCTCCGCCGGACTGCCGAGATCGATCGACACAGGTGTCATACCTAGCGATACCTCTAACCAAAAAGGCTCATACAGCTTCATCAGCTCGGCGACCACCTCTGGATTATCTGCCGCGACATCGTTCTTTTGAGCTCGATCAGCCTCGATATCGTAGAGCTCGAACTCATCTGCAGAGGCATGGACTAAACGCCATTTCTCCGTAAGCACACAGGAGTAGTGCCACGGGCCTATCGGCAGCTTATTGTGAGGACCGCAGTGGTATTGCAGGACATGGTGTTTGCGCGTCCAATCCTGCTCCCCGCCTTCCTTCAGCAAAGGCACCAACGATAAACCATCGCTATCATAACTAGCATCGGGAGCCGATAGACCGCACAGATCCGCCAAAGTAGGCAAAACATCGATGTGAGCCGCCAGTGTATCGATATCTCTACCACCAGTCAGCCCCCCTTGGGGCCAGTGGATAAAGAACGGCACGCGGTGACCACCTTCGTACACTGAGGATTTCTTTCCTCTCAGGCCAGCATTGTAGCCGATCACTGGCTCTCCCTCTAGACCATCGAACTTACAGCCTGCCGACGTACCGTTGTCAGTCATGAAGATCAGGATCGTATTATCTGCGATTCCCAGCTTCTCCAGATGAGCCCTCAGTAGGCCCATATTATGATCGATATTGGCGACCATACCGAGGAAGTTGGCATTGGCGACCTGCTCCGCCTTCCCCTGATAAGGCTCCGCCCACTCTGGAGGCACGCGATAGGGGCCGTGTGGCGCATTCAAAGCGAGATAAAGAAAGAAGGGCTTCTCCGCATTGTCCGAAACAAACCGCATCCCCTCGCGAAACCACACATCCGTGCAATAGCCTTCGAACTTCTCGAACACACCATTTCGCTCGTAGGTATCATCGAAATAGGTATTACCCCAGTAATCAGACGCCTGGCCAATACCTCCACACCGGTGCCAGACCACATCCTGAAAACCTCGATCCTGCGGGCGGTGCGGTGCATTATCGCCGAGATGCCATTTGCCGACCATCCCTGTCGCGTAGCCATGTTCTGCGAACAGATGCGCCACCGTCTTTTCCTCGGGGTGCATCATAGTCCGTCCAGAGCTGGTCCGGTAAGCCCCCGTCTTAGCCGGATGATTGCCAGACATCAAAGCAGCCCGCGTGGGCGTGCAGAATGAACTGACATGGAAATCAGTGAACCGCACCGACTCGGCATGCATCTGGTCGAGGTGCGGCGTCTTCAGCACCGGGTTACCATGACAACTGAGATCTCCATAGCCCTGATCATCGGTCATCACTAGGATCACATTCGGTCTGTCGGCAGCATGGCAGACCATGCCAATCGAGAACCAAAGAACCAACCAGTTACTCTTCGAAATCATGTCGAACTTTAGTTGCAACAGGCCAGTCTTGACCAACCCCAAAATCGGCAGGATCACGCAATGCAACGATACTTTATCGTATCACACCGACCACTCCCCGGTACACAGCGTTCTAACCCAGGTCGCTCCACTGGTGTAAGAAATCAATCCCCTCCTGCCTTGGGTACCAAACTCGATCCAACCATAACCCACTAGCTGGGGCCGTCGACCCTACATCGTCCCGAGCATCGGTAGAGAGCAGGCGAAGCATATCCTCTGCAGGTCGCCGGTTTTCGCCGATTTGTTTTAGCGTTCCAGCGATGCTCCGCACCATGTGTTTCAGAAAGCCAGATCCCACAAGAGTAACTCTCCACATAAAGTATTCCTCCGAATCGTAAAAGCCCGGCAGAGGTATATCAAAACGGCTGAGCTCTGCTTTGTGAATCGTACGCACAGTGCTTACGACAGTTGTATTCGCACTACCAAATGATTTAAAATCATGCTCGCCCTCCAGATCGCAGAGAGCTTCTTTCATAGGCTCACCATCTAATGGGTAGCGATTCCTCATCGTTTGATTTTTCAAATGAGCCAAGTGTGTCGCACCCTGCAGGAAGTAGTAACTGTACTGTTTCCGACAACTCGAATTCGCTCGAAAACGATCCGGCACCAAACCCGCTTTGGTTACTTGAATATTACTCGGCAATCTATGATTGATACCTTGCAACAATTGGCTGTTCTCTCGTGGCGGATTCTTTAACGAAAAGTGAACCACCTGCCCACTCGCATGCACTCCAGCATCGGTACGTCCGCTGGAGACCACTGACGACACCTCCTCGCCAGAATAATCCCTTAGCGCCTGTACGAGGTGTTCCTCGATACTTGCTTTGGGGTTTGCATGTTTGCCCACCCCAAGTTGCTGCTGCCAACCGCAGTAATCAGTGCCATCATAGGCAAGCTCTATCGCATATTTAGGCATAGGCCGTACCCATGCCCCAGTCTGGCTAACTCAGCAATCACATTTGCCACCGACACAACTGCTGCCAGCAATCGATCACCACTGGACCACTACCTTCGTTCCTACACTGGCGTAGTTGTAGAAGGTTGCGGCCTTGTCGTAAGGTAATCTGACACAGCCTGAAGACGCCGGATAACCGGGCAAATGCCCCGCATGCAATCCGACTGGCCCATTGAAGCGGAGAAAGTAATACATCTTGGTGCCGAGAAACTTGGTCCCCCGTGGCGGCGACGATTTGCGGGAGTCCACGCCGCTGCGAACCACTTTCCCAGATGAGGTACTGACAAATGACCCGTAAAAACTCGACCGATGCCACTTGTCTTTTTGAGTCACCGAGAAGGTCCCTGTCCTAGTCGGCTTGCTCTTTTTGCCAGAAGAAATCGGCGACGAGACAACTATTTTGCCATTCTTATATACATAGGCGCGTTGACTACTGAGATCGACTTTTATCCATGTGTATGCTTGTGCTGAATCGGCAGTACTCAACCATATACCAATGGCCAACAGGGGTAATATCCAAGTTTTCATTTTTGCTTCGTGTGTGTAGGTGTGTAGGGGAAACGGCTTGGCGCCTCGATCGAATCAAAATTCAGCAGCGCTGTCAAGAGCTCGGAAAAGTTTTATAGATACAGCGTCTAAATCAGGTCATAGTCTGGCATGGTTCGCCTTCGATTCTCCACTTTAGCAATAAACCTAGCGATGTGCTGTGCGCTGGCCGCAGGGAGCGAGGACTTTATCGAACTAATTGACCGCTATGAAGAGGATCACCAAGTCGTAAAAGGTGAGTGGTCGAAGATCGCGACGGGTATCGACATCCAGCGCGGGCGAGCATCGCGATGTATCGTAGCCAAAAAAATGCCCCTCGACTACTCAGTCGACATCACTTTCACACGAAACTCTGGTGATGATGCGATCGCAATGGTGATCCCAGTCGGCGACGCGTCTCCCTCTATCGAGATCGGCTCATGGAAGGGTATCGCCCACGGCATGTCTAGAGTCAAAGGGATGACCGCAAAAGACCCAAACAACCCCACAGCTACTCGTCCCGGTCCTATCGAGAATAACAAGGAGTACCGCTTGCAGATCGAGGTCTCGGCTTCGGGAGAAGGCTCGAAGGCAACTGTCACCGCTAGATTGAATGGCCAACTGGTTGTCGAATGGCAAGGGGACCCATCCGATCTCGAAGCCAACCGGAATTTCAAACTGCCGGAGAAGCGAGCCTTAGCCCTAGCGGCATATCAAGGCATGGTCACATTCCACAGTGTGAAGCTGTGTAAGATGTGAGTGAGTGGCCGGTAGAGGTGGAGAGGCATTGGCTAGTATCATGATTCTTTACTCAAGGCCACTGGCTCAGGTTGCCCAGCGACGAGACGTCGCCGCTCCTTGGCGAGAGTCTCCGCTCACACCCCAACCTTCGAGTTCAAGGAGGTGCGCACGTCCCGTCGCACGGCAACCCGAGAACACTACCCAAGCACGACGGCTCAGCCAGCCCGGCAGCTGAAGGCAGCCGGTCCTTGGCGGGAGTCTCCGCATACAAACCAACCTTCGAGCGCAAGGAGGGGCGCACGTCTCGTCGCCCAGCAACCCGAGCACACTAGCTGAGCACGACGGCTCAGCCTGCCCAGCGACGAGACGTCGCCGCTCCTTGACGGGAGTCTCTGCATACAACCCAACCTTCGAGCGCAAGGAGGGGCGTGCCTTCAGCCGCCCGGCAACCCAAGCACACAACCCAAGCCCCGCCTACCCCGCCCCTAAAGCCCTTTGATATACTCCACCAACCGATCAATATCCGCGTCCGACAGAGCAGCCGTAAAATCTGCCATCGGTACTAGTTCATAGCCTTTCACCACCGCTGCCTGCGGATCAGTAATCGATTCACGAATATAGCCCTCGTCGATAGTGATAGTAGCTGCCTGCCCATCGCGAATCACCACTTCCCTCTCACTCCCCAGACAGTCTTTAAAACTCGGCCCGATCAGCTTCGAGCCATCTAGCGAGTGACAGGCACTGCAATAGGCCTTGTAGATCTGCTCGCCACTCAGGGTCTGCTTCTTTCGGACAAAAGGCTTGGGACTCGGCCTGAGCTGCATGGTCACAGTCAACTCCTCAACAGAAGCAGGTATCCGAATAACCCCAGGGCGTAGCCAACTGACACTCTCAGACAAAACCACCGTCTGATGAGCCTGCGGATCGATATGATAATAGCAATCGACCTCCCTGTCTCCACCACCGAAGCGCAAAGTCGCAACCAACTCGCCTACCTGATTCATCGCCACCTGCTGCTCGACTACTACCCCATCTACCTCAAACAGAAAGGTCGGCGCACCACTATCCGCCGCCCTACGGTAACCGCGAAAGCGAATACTCTCTGGCTCCACATCGGCCGCCCCGATTCTCAACGGTACCTGCCCAATACCCAGAGACTGCTTAGTGCCTAATATCTTACCAGCTTTGCCACCACGACCGAGTATCTCGCCAGACAGATCGAGAAACTCGCCTCGCCAAAAATACACGGGTGCACAGTGCGTCGCATCGAAAGCGTAATTGATCCCTCCCGGCAGTCCCACCGCTACCATTCGCTTCGATGGGCTGCTCGGTAGCACACAACGCTGTACCCGCACGCGATCTCCATCGACTGGTATATCGAGCAGCCCTCTCTCTGCACGCACTTGCACGGCAAATGCTACTATAGAAACGACGATAGCAAATCTCTTCATGGCAGTAGTCGGTTTAGGGTGTAGACACCGTAGTTATTCTTTAGCTCTAGGCCAGACCGAGACATCACCGCAGGTAGCTGAATCTCGTAAATATGCTCTACCTGACGCGGTAGCTGAATCGATACCACCGATCGGTCTTTAGAAATACTTACCTCGGTCACGGCTAGCTTTCTCAAATTGGTCACCTCTGCGCCATAGGCCGAAGTCCATGGCCATTGGTATTCGCTCACTGATATGTCTGCGGCCTCTATCTCAGCACTACCCAGTGGCTCCGTGAAGACGATGTCGAAGCCCTCTCTCGTCAGTGCGATCTGCTGAATCTCAAATGGCGTCGCTCCATCTTGGTACTTGATCATCTCGATCGACGGATCGCCTGCGACCCAGCCCCTGCCTACCGCTCCGATCCAAAGATTGCCACTAGGATCAAACACAGCCGAGTAAGCCGCACTGGCTAGCGGTCGGATAAAGGGAAACACTGCCCCCTGATACAGCCCATCTACTTTCTCCAACGCCACACGCACCACATTGCGATGCGCAATGTCGGCGATAAAGGCTTGGCCACCAAAGGGGCCGAATCCCTCCTCTGGAGCAAATGCTGGATGCCCGGGTGAATTAGTCAGATCACCATGTGCCAACCACACCGCAGGGCGCTTGCGAATCTCGCCTGCCTGCGCCAGGTCGAGCGGTGGCACCTCGTCGGGGATGACGGCTACCGTGCGGTAATCGAGCTCGCGAGGGGTCACGCCATGCTCTGGTAGATCCCAAAGCGATGCGGGATGCCCGAGAAAGTCGCCCTGCTCCACATGCCCCAGATAAGAAGATGGCACCCAGTCGCCCTGATTATCAGTAATGAATAGCTCATCCGCAGCATTCATACCGATACCAGCTGGCGAGCGCAGCCCCGAGGCGAAGGGCGTAATCGTCCCATCGGGATCCCGACGCATCACCCACCCTCGGTAGCCGAGAGCTGAGGTCATCTGATTCTGAAGACTACCGGTCGCACTATGGTAGCCACTGGAGGCCAGCCCCGTCGAAAAGAAAAGCTCGCCTCTGGCATTGCGCCGCGGGCCATAGGCAAACTCATGGTAATGCCCCGAAAACCGGAATCGATCTTCGACCGTTTCGTATAGATCTGCGATGTGATCGCCATCGGTATCGACCAGTCGTGTCAGCTCGGGCTTTTGCATCACATACACCGAGCCATCGTTGGAATCCGCCAGCACTCCATTGGCCTCGTGCAGCCCTTCGGCAAATAGCTGCCACTGCCCATCTATCGATCTCCGCCACACCTCACCTAGGCGAGTGCAGGCATACGCCACTCCATCTGCAGAAAAACTGATGTCAGTCGGCTCAAACAAAAAAGGTGGCTCTGGAGCCGGTATAGCTATCGTCTCTATCGTGTAGCCATGCGGGACGATCGGGTCCTGACCACGCCGGACGAAGGTGATCGAGAAGTCCTTCTGGTTGGGCAGTAGGTTTTTCAGCAGATTACGCTGGTTTTGCTGCCCATCGGCTAATACTCGTTTGAAGTGCACCTGCTCGAGCCAATAGTTCAGATACAAGTCGGTCTCGCCACTTGGCTCTATCGAAAAGATCAATCGCTGCTGCAGCTCCGAGTCGAACTGCAGGCGCTCCTCGACCTGCCAGCTCAACCCGCTTTTCTCATCGGACAGGCGGTAGCGTAGCAACACATCGCCATCGCGAAACACATGGCCCAGCCACTCGTGTTTCAGATTCCGTCGAGGCTTCTCACCAAAGGTCCACGGCGGAGTGCGCTTGAGGTGAAACGGCTTCAGCTTAGACCGATCTATGGTGAATACACCCTGGTCATCCAGTCGACCAAAAGTGCCAAACCACACCCCCTGCATAGCGAAGTGATTGGGTTCGTACAGGTAGTGCCTGCCATCGCTGGAGCCGACGGCTAGTAGCGGTAGAGGCCCGCCATCGACCTCCACCTCACGAACAACGCGCCCCTCTACGACCACTACCTCGCCACCTTCTCCCTCCTGCACACGGCCAAAGCTATCCGCTGCAGCACTGACAAGTGGTGCGTGGAATGTACTGACAAGGAATAGACTGAGGAGAAGACGAATGGTCATCGCCAGAAAGAGAACGGCTTCTCACAAGAGAAGGCAAGGGCCGTTTTCGGTGCAAACCGGAGCTATTAGATTGGCGCCCTTCGAGCACAAGGAGAGGCGCGCGTCTCGTCGCCCGGCAACCCGAGAACACTACCCATGCACGATGGCTCAGCCTGCCCGGCGACGAGACGTCGACGCTCCTTGACGGGAGTCTCTGCTCACAAACCAACCTTCGAGCGCAAGGAGGGGCGCACGTCTCGTCGCCCGGCAACCCGAGAACACTACCCATGCACGACTGCTCAGCCTGCCCGGCGAAGAGACGTCGCCGCTCCTTGACGGGAGTCTCCGTATACAACCCCACCTTAGAGCTCAAGGAGGGGGGCGCCTTTAGCCGCCCGGCAACCCAAGCCCCCTACCCAAACACAACGGCTCAACCTGCCCGGCAGCTAAAGACAGCCGCTCCTTGACGGGAGTCTATGCGTCCCCCCACACCTCTACTTCTTACCCTTTCTCGAAGCCGCTACTCCCGGTAACCCATACCCCTCTAAAA
>JAHDID010000113.1:10964-11066 GCA_020630975.1 Verrucomicrobiota bacterium | reverse complement strand
AAGTCAGTCCGCTCTGGCTAGTGGCGGCGAGCGCCTAGCGAGTGGCTGTTTCATCGTGCTGGCGCATTGGCGGATAGGCTCTGTAGCCACTCACTGGCGTTC
>JAHDID010000113.1:0-10864 GCA_020630975.1 Verrucomicrobiota bacterium | reverse complement strand
AAGTCAGTCCGCTCTGGCTAGTGGCGGCGAGCGCCTAGCGAGTGGCTGTTTCATCATGCCGGTGCATTGGCGAATAGGTCCACAGCCACTCACCAGCGCCGCCACATCCACTAGCCTTAGGCCAAAATCGCCGCCGGAGATCTGGTGGAAAATCTTGTTGTGTTAGAACCTACAGGCACGACGGGTGAAGCTCGAAACTACAAACATGATGAAAACAACACAAAAACGCCTCTCGCTGCTCCTCGCTACCGCCCTGCTCGGGTGCTGTGCCTTCAGCAGCGCTCAGGACGCTAAGCCTGAAGATGAGGTGGTCGCGACTGTCGATGGGACCAAAATCATGCTCAGCGAAGTCCAGGAAATGGCGCGCACTCGCTTTGGCATGCAGCTGCAGGCCATGCCCGAAGAGCAGCGCGCCATGATGATGCAACAAGCCCAACAGATGGTGCTCGGCGACATGATCTCACGCACCCTGCTGATGAACGCTGCTGCTGAGAAGAAAATCACCGCCAGCGACGAGGAGGTCACCGAGAGACTGGAAGACCTAAAGAAGAGATTACCTCCCGGTGTCGCACTAGAAGATTATGTGAAGTCCGCAGGCATGACTGTCGAAAAGATCACCAGCCAGATCAAAGAAGACGTCAAAGTCGGCAAACTACTCGACGAAGTCACCGATAGCGTCGCTAAGCCGAGTGATGAAGAAGTGAAAAGCTTCTTCGACGAGAACGAAGATCAATTCAAGCAAGGCGAGTCCGTCCAAGCTTCTCACATCCTGATCTCGACCAAAGGCATCTCCGACGAGGCTGAAGTGGCCAAGAAAAAAGAGATGATCGAGGGCCTGAAGAAAGAGATCGACGGTGGCGAAGGCAAGAGCTTCGAAGAGTTGGCCAAGGAGCACTCTGCTTGCCCGAGTGGAAAGTCTGGAGGCGATCTGGGCCCATTCACCCGTGGTCAGATGGTACCTGAGTTTGATGCCGCAGCTTTCACTCAGAAAGTCGGCGAAGTCAGTGATCCTGTGAAGACTCAGTTTGGCTACCACCTGATCAAAGTGACTAACAAGACCGAGGCCAAAGCCCCGAACTTCGACGAGATCAAAGACCAGCTCGCCGAGCGTCTCGAAGCTCAGGCCAAAGGCAAAGCTGTCGATACTTTCATCGCAGGTCTACGCGACTCAGCCAAAATCGAGATGAGCTCCGATAAGCAGGAGGGCTAAAGATCTCAAAGGAATCGCAATAGGTCCTATACGACCTATTTTACGACCGGATCCAAACTTTAGAAATGCCAAGCTAGCGGCGACGCAGCTTGGCATTTTTTGTAGCCAACTCCCCCACTCTCTAGGCCAAAATATCTTTCACCACATGGCCATGCACATCCGTCAGCCGGAAGCGCCTACCCTGAAATTTGTAGGTCAGCTTCTCGTGGTTGATCCCTAGCTGGTGCAGGATCGTCGCCTGCAGATCGTGGACGTGCATTTTGTTCTTCACCGCGTGAAAGCCAAACTCATCGGTCGCACCGTGCACGTGGCCCTGCTTGATACCACCGCCAGCCATCCACATGGAAAATCCATAGGGGTGATGATCCCTACCCCAGCGCGCACGATTATTGATATCGTTTTGTAGAAACGGGGTACGGCCAAACTCACCACCAAAAATGACCAGCGTATCATCCAGCATACCGCGCTGCTCGAGATCTTTTATCAGCGCAGCGGCTGGCTGATCGGTATCGCGGGTCTGATTATTAAACTCGGTAGTCAGCGAGTTGTGCTGATCCCAGCCCGCATGCATCAGCTGCACAAAGCGAGTCCCCCGCTCGACCAGACGCCGAGCCATCAGACAGTTGTAGGCAAAGTGGCCTTTCTGATGCACTCCGGGACCATACATATCCAGCGTCGCTTTCGACTCTTTAGAGAAATCGGTCAACTCCGGCACCGAGGTCTGCATCCGGTAGGCCATCTCGTATTGCGAGATACGGGTCTGGATTTCGGGATCGCCCACCGCCTCATATTGCTGGTGGTTGAGCTTGGCCAGATCGTCGAGCAGCCCGCGGCGGACTCCTTTGTCGATACCATTAGGATTCTCTAGATATAGCACCGGATTGCCACTACCACGAAACTTCACCCCCTGATGCACCGATGGCAAAAAGCCCGAGCCCCAGTAGTGATCGTAAAAGATCTGCCCACAGCTAGTGCCTTTGGAGATAGATGTCATACAGACAAAGGCTGGTAGGTCCTCGGACTCACTACCTATCCCGTAGCTGAGCCAGGCCCCCATTGATGGACGCCCCGGTCGCTCGCCACCGGTGAGAAAAAACGTGATCGCCGGAGCATGATTGACCTGCTCGGTATACATCGATCGGATCAGCGTGATCTTATCCGCGATCTCACTAGTATAGGGCAGGTGGCTGGAGGACAGCTCCATACCGCACTGCCCGGCAGGAGCCGACTCGGTGACCTGGCCGAGACATAGCTTGGCCTTGGTCTGGGTCATCGTAGAGAAACGCAGCCCCTCGATGAGACTCTCTGGCAGCGGCTGACCATGCATCTCAGTGAGCTTGGGCTTGGGGTCGAAAAGCTCGATATGCGATGGCCCACCATTCTGAAATAGGTAGATCACACGTTTGGCCTTGGCGAAAGATGGCGCGGGACCTGCGGCGGCAGCCGTGCCACCGAGTAGCTGACTGAGAGCCGCAGCCCCCAGAGTCGAGCCTGCCCCCGCGAATAGCTCGCGGCGAGTGTGACTGCGATGGTAGTCGAGTATCGAAGTATTCATGGTCGGCAGATGATTTCGTCTAGGTTGTAAATGACATTGGCGACAGCTGTGCGCGCTGCCAGACTAGGCAGATCCGCACCATCTGGCAGCGGATACTCACCTACATCTAAAAGAGCTTTGGCGTCTGCAGGATGCGCTCGGTAGTGCTCGGTGAGCGCACCTATTCGCTGCTGCAGTAGATTCTTTTCCCTATCGCTAGGCAGACGATTGGCGATGGCTCGAAATAGCGCATCCACATCGCCCTGCTGCTGCGCGGCGACACGAGCAGCCTCCACATAGGTGGTATCATTCATCAGCGTGAGCGCCTGCAGCGGAGTGTTCGTACGCGAGGGCAGCACATCGCACACCATGCGATCGGCCGAGTCGAAAAGCATAGTCGGTGCCGAGATACGCCGCCAAAAGGTATAAATAGTCCGTCGATACAGATCATCACCATTGCCACGCACATATTTCTTTTTGCCAAAGCTGAGTTCTTCCCAAATCCCTTCTGGCTGGTAGGCATTTACCGGCTTGCCACCTACTGTCGGCACTAGCAGACCAGACGCTGCCAGCGCCTGATCGCGCAGCATCCACGATGGCAGCCGGTGACGCGGACTACGTGCCAGCAGACGATTGTCGGGATCGAGCTCAGTGTGCTCCTCGCGGATCACCGCCGACTGCTGATAGGTCTGACTGGTGACGATGAGTCGGATCACATGCTGCACATCCCAGCCACTGCTGACAAACTCATTCGAAAGCCAATCCAACAGCTGTGGGTGACTCGGCCGCTCGCCCTGCACGCCAAAGTCCTCGCTAGTCTTGACCAAGCCGGTGCCGAAAAACATCTGCCACAGCCGGTTCACCGTGACTCGAGCCGTCAGCGGATTCTCGCCATCCACTAGCCACTGGGCTAGCGATAGGCGGTTGGGCTTTTCCTCCTCTGCTAGGCTACCAAATACCGCCGGTATCGCAGCCGATACCTTCTCGCCCGGCTGATTGTAGAATCCCCCCTCTAAGATGAAGGTATCTCGTGGCTTGGCCATGTCCTCCATCACCATCACTTTCACCACCTGGCTATCGAGCCGCTTCAGCGTGTCATCTATACTTTTGATACGAGCCTCCGTCAGCTCGATCTCCGAGCGATTCAGCCTAGGCGAGGCGGAGAGCTGCCAGCGCCCCATATTGTGATGCGGGTGCCGCGAGTCGTGCCTCAGCACCACCTCTATCGTATCACCAGCCTGCAGCGGCACAGTCGCACGAGGCGAAAAGATCGCGTGCTCGGGATTGACCACGGGCTTACCCCGGTGCACTGCCCAGCCAGTGTCTGATTTACCATCAAATGCCCTCTCCACGGGGAATCCATTCTGCTCGTGCGAAGCCGAGGCCCCTGTTATCTTCAGCGGCTTACCATTCACGGCGATCTCGATCTCAGTCAGCACGAAGTTGCCGCTATCGGATCGAGCCAGCCCCTGGGGAGACGGCGTGTGCGAGGCATGCTGCAGGGCGTCGAGCTTCAGCGAGCCGAGCTTGGCCACACCCTCCGGCACCCGATAGGTCACGCGGTAGGTGTCTTTGGCCGGATTTTTCTCGCTCGAAGCGACGATCGATAGATCCGACTCGATCGCTAGCTGCTGATGATCCGCCTCCGCAGCGACTGGCTCGAGCAGGCTCCAGCTGTGCTCCGCCTGTGTCTCGCTACCTTTGGATTTTTTCAACTCGGCCAAGCGCTGGGTGGCCTCTTTTTTCTGCTGCTGCAGCGCCTGCTGCCTCTCCAGCTGATGGTCCGTCGGCAGCTTGAGATGTGGCCTCTGCTGCGGATCACCACCACCACCCGTGACTGGCGTCTGATTGAAAAACGCATTCAGGGCGAAGTAGTCGCGCTGCGAGATAGGGTCGAACTTGTGGTCATGACAGCGGCTGCACTCCAGTGTCAGACCCAGCCAGGTCGTGCCCATGGTCTCAGTCATGTCGTAGACGTAATCGACTCGATTTTCCTCAGCGATGCGCCCGCCCTCACCATTGATGGGATGATTTCGGCTAAAGCCCGTGGCCAGCACCTGCTCCTGCGTCGGCTCTTCCAGTAGATCGCCCGCCAGCTGCCAGATGGTAAACTGATCCCACGACAGATTTTTCTGAAACGCCTCGATCACCCAGTCGCGCCACGGGTACATGGTGCGCTCGCGATCGCCCTGGTAGCCATTGCTATCCGCATAGCGACTCACATCTAGCCAGTCCCAGGCCATTCGCTCGCCATAGTGCGGACTGGCTAGCAAATCATCTAGCAGAGCAGCCACTGCGCCCTGCGGATCTGCCGCATGCGCCTGCTCAAATACCGCAGCCCTCTCTGCCGGTAGCGGTAGCCCAGTCAGGTCCAGAGCCATCCGCCTACCCAGCGCCTGTGCCGTGGCCGGAGGATTCGCTGCTAGACCTGCCACCTGCTGACGCGCCTGGATAAAGTGATCGACAGGATGACTCTCCACTGGAGGACTAGGCTCTGTGACCGGGCTGAATGCCCAGTGCCCCTCATACTCCGCCCCCGACTCGACCCACTGCTTGAGCAGCTCCTTCTCTCGATCCGTCAGCGTCAGGTGCGACTTGGGCGTGGGCATGATCTCATCCGGATCGTCGGAAAAGATCCGATAGATCAACTCACTATCCTCGGTATCGCCGGGGACGATAGCCGAGTAGCCCCCTAGATCTGCTGTAGCCCCCTCGTAGGTATCGAGGCGCAGATCAGCATCGCGCTTGTTATCATCCGGCCCGTGGCAGTGAAAGCACTTGTCCGAGAGGATAGGCCGGATATCGCGGTCGAATGATAGGTCGGCAGCCCTGCTGGCGACACACACCGACAGCACGATCGCGAGTGAGCTATAGCGTACGAATTCCTTCATAACTACCCCCACCGTCCTAGCAGTCACGATTGCGTGCTTGGATGAAGACCGCAATTTTTTGTATATTATCGGCAGCGGCACACCGCGATCACGGGCCAATGATTACGTTAGATGAGCGACAAAAGCAGTTTTGCGAGCAACTGGACGACCGCAGCCGGTTTATCGAGTTATTCCGATTTCTGCCAGATGTGTATTTCTTCTGCAAAGACCGAGAGGGCCGATTTATCTTCGCCAATCAGGCCGAGGCCGAGGCATTTGGCGTCGGCAGTATCGACGACATCATCGGCAAGACAGATTTCGACTTCTTCGAGCCTGAGCTTGCCGAAAAGTACCTGCAGGAGGATCGCCAAGTGATGGAAACCGGCACCCCAGTGGATAACAAAGCCTGGCTAGTCCCCAATATGCAGGGCCGGCTAAACTGGTACCTGAGCAGCAAGATGCCCCTCTACTCCACAGATGGCCAGGTGATCGGCATAGCCGGTGTCATGCGCGATCTATCCGTATCCGGCACCGTGCTCGATCCCTACCGCCAGTTTTCCGAAGTGCTGAGCTATGTGCAGGAGCACTATGCCGACAAAATCGAAGTCGGCGATCTAGCCAGTACGGCTCATATGTCCGTCAGCACACTGGAGAGAAAGTTTAGCGAACTTTTCCACATCTCCCCCATGCAATACGTGATGCAGGTCCGCCTGCAGGCCGCCTCTGAGATGCTGGTCCACACCACCAAGTCCGTCGGCGAGATCGCTATCGACTGCGGATTTTACGATCAGAGCCACCTGACACGCCATTTCAAAACCGCCCGCGAGATGACGCCACTCCAGTATCGAAAAAGAAGAGGTTAATGATTGCCTTTGATATTTAAGGAATATTAAATATTCTGTTGATTCTAAGGCCTACAGAGCTAAATATTTTATACTTTCTGATAAAAGTCAGAATTTTAATTTAGCTCAGAGGTTAGAAGACGCGCATGGAGATGGAACAAACACAAGAAAAAGAGCAGAAAGAGTCCTGGTGGGTCGAGACCTACCGTCGCCATGAGCTGATCGGCTGCCTCTGGTTAGGCGCTGCGGCTATGCTCTTTCTCTCTCTCGGCTCTCATCAGCCAGCCGATCACAGCGCCAATTTGATCGGACCCACGGGCTCCTACATCGCTAGAGGTTTGTACTTCGCCTTTGGCATGGCTGCCTGGCTACTGCCGATCAGCCTGGTCTGCTGGGGGCTCCAGATCATCGCTACCAAGCGCCGCCTGACCTATCGCAATGGCATAGCCCTGATCATCATGGCCGCAGCCGGTGCCTGCATGGTAGCCTGTCAGACTTTCGTTTTCCAGAATGGCATCACTCGCTTTGGCCTGCCGCAGAGCTTAGGCGGTTTCATCAGCTTCTGGGTGAGCGAGCGCGGGATCGAGAGACTCTTCGGTCCCGGAGGCAGCTTTATCCTGATGGCTGGTGTGGCCCTCGTCACCGCGACCATCGTGACCGGTATCCACCCTTTTCGCATCTGCGGCCGCATCTATCAGGGCTGCAAAAGCCTGCTCAATCGCACCAACTGGGAGAAGAAATGGCGCCTCTGGTCCGGCACACCCGAACCCACAGTCGAGCCTATCGATATGTCCGAGCTGATGGCCGACTCTAGCACACCGCCACAGGCGGCCGATCCACAGGTGATGGCAGCCCTCGCCGCCGAGCCCGCCGTCGACATCAAGAGTACACCAGCGAGGCAGACGACTCCCGCTGCACCTGTGCCCGCTCCAGTCAAACCCGCGGCACCCGACCCGCAAAAAGTCCGCCAGATCGTCGATGCCACGCAAAAACACCACCAGGCAGCCAATGCCAAGAACGATGATGCCGGCGCCATCTACGTGCCCAAGCCAGGCCTCGAGACCTACCAGTATGAGGGCTATCAGCCACCGTCCATCGAGCTACTGGCCGCTCCCGACCTAGTCGAGCACGATGGCAGCGATGATGTGATGCTACGCAAGATCCAGGACCACATCGTGGAGACACTGAAGTGTTTCAATGTCGAGGTCGAGCCAGGCGGCATCACCCAGGGCCCCACCATCACGCGCTACGAGTTTTATCCCTCCATGGGCCTACGGGTGAATAAGATCACCGCACTGAAAGACGACCTCGCCCGCGCCACCCGAGCCGAGCGCATCAATATCCTCGCCCCCATCCCAGGCAAAGCCACTGTCGGTATCGAGATCGCCAACAACGACAAACAAAAAGTCGTGCTACGCGAGCTATTCGAGAGCGATGCCTTTCGCCAGAGCACGGCTCAGCTGCCTCTCGCACTGGGTAAAGATGTCTATGGCAATACCATCGTCGGCGATCTCGCCAACATGCCTCACCTACTCGTAGCCGGTGCCACAGGCAGCGGTAAGAGCGTGTGCATCAACTCCATCATCGCCAGCCTGCTATTCCGCTTTTCTCCCGATGAGCTGAAGTTTGTCATGATCGATCCGAAGGTGGTCGAGATGCAGGTCTACAATAGCCTGCCACACATGGCTTTCCCGGTAGTGACCGAGCCCAAGAAAGTCCTGATGGCACTGCGCTGGGTCATCAAAGAGATGGAGGATCGCTACGTGATGTTTGCCAAAAAAGGCGTGCGCAACTTCGAGGGCTACAATGACCTGCGCGGCCGCGAGGTACGTGCGGAGGAGCAGCTCACCCAACCCAATCTGGTCAACACCGAGACTGGCACCGACTTCCTAGACGACGATGAGAGAGCCGCCGCCCTAGCAGCGACCAGCGCCGAGTCTGGCGCTATGCCAGAGCGCCTACCCTACATCGTAGTCATCATCGACGAGCTAGCCGACCTCATGCAGACCGCTCCGGCCGATGTCGAGACCGGCATTGCCCGCCTCGCGCAGAAAGCTCGTGCAGCAGGTATCCACCTGATCGTCGCCACTCAGACTCCGCGTGCCGATGTCATCACCGGTGTGATCAAGGCCAACATCCCATCGCGCATCGCCTTCCAAGTTTCCTCAAAGACCGACAGCCGCATCATCCTAGACGAGAATGGCGCCGAGAACCTAATCGGCAAAGGCGACATGCTCTACCTACCTCCGGGCAGCGCTCAGCATATCCGCGCTCAGGGGGCACTGATCACCGATGAAGAGGCACAGGCTCTAGTGCAAGCCTGCGCTCAGCAAGGCGCTCCAGCTTTCGATACCAACTTCACCGATCCCTACATGGAGGAGGAAGAGACACAGGTCCAGATCTCCGATGCCGACGAAGAGATGCTCGGCAAGTGCATGGAAGTGATCTTCACCGAGAAGAAAGCCTCGACCTCTCTCCTGCAGCGCAAGCTACGCCTCGGCTACACACGCGCGGCCCGCATGATCGATGTGCTCGAAACCCGTGGCATCATCGGCCCCGGAGACGGCGCCAAGCCACGCGAAATCCTCATCGACCTGAGTGGTGTGGAGTAAACAAATAGAAGTAGGCAAAGAGGCGTCCCTCTGGCAGACTGACTAATGACTAGCGATAGCCCTTATCCTCTGGCAGCCATAACCAAGGATGAAAGGCGTCGCAGCAAGCAGACCGAAGGCAAGATCATCCGCACATCGCATCGCCGATACCTCGGTAAGTTTGAATTCGAAGCCCCGAAACGCGGCTACAAGAATTCCCTGCTAAAGCATAACAACTTTTCTGTATCGTTTGGCGAGACGAGTGGAGTCTTCAGCGGCGAGCAGGAGATCGAATTTTACACACGACGAAAGAACCTATTGTTTCGGGAGATCTATTTCTGTCACGACGCCACCGATATCCGATTTTACAGTCGACTAGGCGGCTCACACCCCGATCGCCCCACCGAGTGGTTCGACATCTGCTACCTATACATTAGCAATACCAGATACCTCTACAATATCGCCTTCGACCACAGCAAGTGGACCAAAGAGCGCCTCCACGGTGGCGGCTACACCATCGACGAATTCGCCAATCAACAGATCGAAAGCAAACTCGGCTTCGATCTGTGTCCATTGGTACTATGGGACAAACTCATATCCGATGCCATACCGGGTGAGTAGGTACTAGTATACCACCCAATAAAAACCCACTCCCAAACCACACCCGCCACAAACCACCCCGTTCATTCGACTTCAGACGAATTCATCCCCCAGCCACCGCCCACACAAAAAGCATCCCCCTCAAAGGAGGGGCGCCGTCTAGTCGCCCAGCTACCCCAGCCCACACCTTCGAGCACAACCACCAAAGCATCCCGTACTGGGAGCGGCGGTTTGCAACCGCCGGACAACCCCAGCCAACCTTCGAGCCCAAATCAAGCAACCCCACCTTGAGCTCCGCACTTATTCACAGATTAGCTCAGATGGATCACAGATTACACAGATTTGCCGTACCCATCGCCCCACCAAAAATATCTGCACAACCAAGCAAAAAAATCTGTGTAATCTGTGTCCAATCCCCAATAAATCTGTGAATCAATAACACAACCAACAGCCAAAGCATCCCGCACCCGTAGCGGCGGTGTGCAACCGCCGGACAACCCCAGCCAACCTTCGCGCCAATATCCAAAGCCAAGCACATTCAACTTCAGCCAAATCATTACGGCTAGAGCAACCATCCCCAGCAAAGCATCCCACTCAAGGAGGGGCGACGTCTCGTCGCCCAGCTACCCCAGCCAACCTTCGAGCCACAACCAACAAAGAACAAAGAACAAAGAACAAAACTCAATCATCCCAATCATTCTCCTCACTAGGCAAATCACTCGGCGGAGGTATCCGATACACCTGCCCATCGTCACCGTCTCCATACCCAGCCTGCACGCCCGCATTACCCACCACGATCGGTGTGTACACTCGATCATCATTCTGAATCAGCGCCTGCTCAGGCAAACTATCCAGCGGACTCCTCACCCCGCAATAGCTCAGATTCTCCGCCACGTGAAAGCGGATCATCGACGACCTACCCAAGCCAACCTTCGAGCCCACAGCATCGCGTACTCGCCTTAATTACAGCTTAAATCAAGAACCGTAATTCGCATAATTAACATTATTAAGAAGGAAAGCAATAGCGCTCCCAACTATCCTTGAGTCAAGATATCTGGCTTGCTATCTACGGGCCAGCACAATAAGATGTTCCGCTTGAAAAAATGCCCGCTCTTAGTTACTACAGCAATGTGCACAATACTGCGCTGAATTTGATCGCAGATCGAGGATATCAAATTTGGCACGACCCTTCAAATCATCATTATTGCGCCGAGAAA